>CAZDMQ010000029.1:0-38648 GCA_964506685.1 uncultured Hyphomonadaceae bacterium
GATCTGTCCGGCATCGGCGCCGGCCGCCTCCATCCCGGCGATGCAGGCCTCGAGCACGCCGCCGAGCGCGCCCTTCCAGCCGGCATGGGCGGCGCCGATCACCCCGGCCCGGGCGTCGGCCAGCAGCACGGGGGCGCAGTCGGCGGTCTGGATGCAGAGGGCAAGGCCGGGGCGCGTCGTCACCATGGCGTCTGCCTCCGGTCGCACCACGGCTGGCGCCTCGATCCGGACCGCGCGGGCGCTGTGGACCTGGTAGAGGGAGACAAGGTGGGCGGCATCCGGCGCGCCGATATCGCCGGCGACCCGGGCACGGTTTGCGGCGACGTGATCGGGCCGGTCATCGGAGCCGGGCCCGGTATTCAGCGATGTGTAGAGACCGGTCGAGACCCCGCCCTGGCGTCCGTAGAAGCCATGCCGGATGTTGTCGCCCGCCGCCGTGTCGAGCCGGGCGCTGGTGACGCGCGGGAGCGGCGCATCGGCCGGGGATGGGGATGTGGCCATGGCGGGGGCCTATCAGAAACCGGCCGGCGGCGGGAGGCCCCTGGTCGCAAGGCCCGGCGATGAGAGGCAGATCGCCTTGAACCGGGTGCCCATCTCCGCCGGGTCGATGAGCCGGCTGGCGGCGGCGTGCAGCGCCTCGGCCCGGTCGGGATGGGCGGCCATGAGCTGGTTCAGCCGTGCCTGCAAGCCGAGCGCCATGAGGAAATGGCCCTGCGGGATCGGGCCGTGCACGCTGAGACCGGCCGCCCTTGCCAGTCTCCCTAGGCGGGCGAAATCGACGTCGACGGTGAGGTCCGCCCGGCCCGGCTCGGCCAGCGGATCGACTTGTTGCCCCGCACTGTAGGCCCGCAGCGTGTCGCCCGGTGGGCCATCGGCCGGGCCGTAGTCGAGGAACAGGGCGCGGAACGGCGCCTTGCGACGGGCCAGCGCGGCGATGAGCGTGTCGAGGCCGGGCTGCACCTCCACAATTGCGCCGGGCGCGCCGGCAGGCACCGCCGCAGGGGCCGGTTCAGGTGCGGATAAGGAAGCCAGGTCGGGTGCCGGTTCGCCGGCCCGTCCGAAGACCAGCGCGCCATGGTCATCGAGCCCGACCACGCGCTCGTGCCAGGCCGCGCCGACCCGCACGAACTGGCGCGCCGGCAGGCAGTCGAGAAACTCGTTGGCCAGCAGGATCATCGGTCCGCCTGCGACGGCCTCAAGCCCGGGCACATGTTCGACCGGCACACCGGCGCTGGCGAGCCGGCCCGCCTGCTGGCGGCGCAGCACCTCGCTGGCCTCGACCAGGTGCACCGCCGCGGCCTTGCGGAAATCGCGCTGCGGCGCACTCGCTCGCAGGGCGTCGGCCATGAGCGCACCGCTGCCCGGCCCGAGTTCGACCCAGTTCAGCCGCTCCGGCCGGCCCAAGGCCTGCCATTCCTGCACGCTCCAGAGGCCGAGGAGCTCGCCGAAGGCCTGGCTGGTCTCCGGCGCGGTGGTGAAATCCCGCCCCAGCCCTGCCCCGCAGGCATAGTATCCGAAGACGGGGTCATGCAGGCACAGCGTCATGTAGGCCGACACCGGCAGGGGGCCGTCGGACCGGATCAGCGCGGCCAGTCGGTCGGCCCGTTGCTCGGCCCGTTGCTCGGGAAGGCTCATGCGTTTGCGGGACCGGGGCCAGGGCTGGGGCCAGGTCCGGGGCCGGCGCGCCAGCCGCGCCAGACCAGCCAGGCGCCGCCGATCCACATGGGCAGCGACAGCAGCATGCCCATGGTGATGTTGCCCGGCAGGAAGTCGAGGAAGCCGATATGCGCGTCCGGCTCGCGGAAGGTCTCGGCGATGGAGCGCCCGACGCCATAGAGCAGCAGGAACAGGCCGGCGCTGAGGCCGGGCCGCTGCAGCAGGCGCACGCGCCAGACGAGCAGCGACAGGACGAGAAAGGGTATCAGACCCTCAAGGACCGCTTCGTAGAGCTGGCTGGGGTGGCGCGGCATTTCCGGGGCGAGACAGCCATATGAGCCGACCGGATAGGTCTCGAGCACGTCACGGCAATAGATCCAGGCCCTGTTCGCCCAGTCATAGGCGCCCGGCGCCGCGCCGACATTCGCTTCGGGAAACACCATGCCGAGGGCGCTGTCGGTGTGCCGGCCATAGAGTTCGGCATTGATGAAATTGGCAAGCCGGCCGAAGAACAGGCCGATCGGGGTGACCACACCGGCAATGTCGCCGATCGCAAGGAGGCTCACGCCGCGCTGGCGCGCCACCCAGAAGAGGGCAATGGCAACGCCGATCAGGCCGCCATGGAAGCTCATCCCGCCCTCCCAGACCCGCAGCAGCATCATCGGGTCCCTGGCGATCCGCTCCGGCTCGAATGGGACCTGGTAGAACAGGATATAGCCGATCCGGCCGCCGAGGATGACGCCGAGCGTGGCGAAGAACAGCAGGTCGTCGATATCCTCCCGGCTGGCCGGCGCCGTGCCGCCGAACAGGGTTGGCCGCTGCACCAGCATGACCGCGTAGCGCCAGGCCAGCAGCAGGCCCACGAGGTAGGCCAGCGCGTACCAGCGGATCGGGAAATGCACCGGTCCGATGTCCACGGTGAACAGGTCCGGGCTGATTTCCGGGAACGAGAGCGCCGTCCCTGCGAGGACTGCGGCTGCCTGACTGAGCATTTCACTTTACCCTTTCCACCCGCGATCCCATGTATGGGTTCCCCGCCCGGAAGCGGGCTGCAACCGGTCTGCGCGAAGGAGTAGCGTCATGGCGAACACAAATCCACTGCTCGATGATCTTGCCGGCCTGATGACCGGGGCGATGGGCGCGGCGCGCGCAGCCGGCGAGGAGGTCCGCACGGCCGCCCAGGGACGGGTCCGCGAGATGGTTGCGGACATGGACCTCGTCAGTCGCGAGGAGGTCGAGGTCCTGCGCGGGATGCTGGTGTCGGCGCTGGAGCGCATCGAGGCGCTGGAGGCGCGCCTGGACGCGGTCGGGGCGAATTCCCCAGATCGCGATGGCGCTTAACAGCCTGCTGCCGGCCCGGCCCTCGTCAGGGTCGGGCGAATCCCTACAGTGGGGGCATACCCGAAGAGCGGCCGGAAGGTCGCAGCGAGCCCGGAGGGCGACACCATGAGTCTCAGCCAGACACACTTTGCAGATCCAGCCGACGATACGCTCAGCCTGATCGAGGACTTCCTCGAAACCAACAGCTGGCCGCACGAGCGGGAAGAGGATGATGCGGTCCAGTGCATCGTCCCGTCGCGCTGGGGCGAGATGGGCGGGCTGTTCGCCCTGCGCCTGGACCCGCCTGCCCTGCATTTCTCGGTGACCCTCGACTGCAAGCCGGTGCGCGCGCGCAAGGCCGCCATCGCCGAGCTCGTGATGATGATGAATGAGCGCCTCTGGCTCGGCCATTTCGATTACTGGGCCGACGAGGGGGCGATCCTGTTCCGCCATGCCCTGCCGATGCTCGACCGCGACTGCCCGACGGGCGGAGAAGTCCGCTGCATCATGGCGGCCGCCGTCGATGCCATCGACCGTTTCATCCCGGCCTTCAATTTCGTGGTCTGGGCCGGCAAGTCGCCGCAGGAAGCGATCGAAGCGGCGATGTTCGAAACCAAGGGCGAGGCCTAGCGGGCCAGCCGCCCCCGAACGGCGCCCGCACGCGATCGCAAGGGGCGGTCGCCACGTCCGGGCTCCGGCGCCGCGCTCGACTGCCGGGCTCTGGCGCCGCGTGCGCCTGAAATGGAGAGGGAGACTGCCTGCATGACCGACCGTCCGCTCGTTCTGATCGGTGCCGGACGGATGGGATCGGCCCTGGTCGAGGGCTGGCTGACCGACGGTGCGGCTGCGCGGCTTGTCGTGGTCGAACCGAACCCGGCTGAACGCCTGCAGGCGCTCGCGGAGGACGGCCGGATCGTGCTCAACCCGGCTCCAGAGCCCGCCGGCCTGCTCGCCCTCTGCGTCAAGCCCCAGGTCTTTCCGGATGTGGCCGGCACCCTCCGCGCCTGGATCGGACCGGACACCACCGTGTTGTCGATCATGGCCGGCATCCGGCTCGGCCAGATCGCCAGCCGGCTGGGAACCGCGCGCGTGGTCCGGGCGATGCCGAACACGCCGGGAGCGATCGGTCACGGCGTGACGCTCCTGGCAGCCGGCCCCGACGCCGACGCGGCGATGCTCGATCTCGTCCGCGCGCGCCTTGCCCCGCTCGGGCGCGTCGAGGGCCCCATGAGCGAGGCCGACCTGTCCATGGCCACGGCGATTTCCGGCTGCGGGCCGGCCTATCTGTTCCTGCTGGCCGAGATTCTCGGCGAGGCGGGGGCAAAGGCCGGGCTCGACCCGGCACTGTCGGCGCGCATCGCCGAGGCCACGGTCACCGGGGCAGCGGCCCTGATGGAGGCGAGCGGGGAGACGCCGGATGCGCTGCGCCGGGCGGTCACCTCGCCGAACGGGGTCACCCAGGCCGCACTCGAGGTCTTGATGGCCGCCGACCAATGGCCATCTTCAATGCAGGCGGCGGTGGCAGCGGCGATCGCCCGCGATGCGGCGCTCTCGGCCGCGCTCGAGGAGGAGGCAGGAGATGCTGACAGAGGCCAGCCCGCAGCGGACCGGGCGCCCGGACCCCGACACGATCCTTGACCACGGCTTCGAAGCAGCGCTGCGGCTGGCTGCGACGCGGCCGTGGGCGAGCCTCGGCCTGCGGGAGATCGCGTCCGAAGCGGGCCTGTCGCTCACCGATTTCCACGGCGTGGCCGACCGGGACCGGCTCGCGCTGCACGTCGACACCTATTTCGACCGGGCCATGTCCGGGGAGGCGGTCGATCCGGGCGAGCCGGCACGGGAGCGCCTGTTCGAGGTGATCATGCTGCGCTTCGAGGCCATGGAGCCCCATCGCGAGGGGCTGTTGTCGCTGCTGCGGTCGCTCGACCGGGCGCCGCTCCTGCGCGTGCAGCGGCTGGCCGCACGGCGCGGCTCGGCGGAATGGGCGCTGATCTCGGCGGGCCTTGACGGGGCCAGCCAGGTGCCGATGGCGGCGAAGGCGATCGGTCTGGCCTGGGTGATCGCCCGGGCGGAGGATGCCTGGCGGCGGGAGACCGATCCGGGCTTCGCCCGCACCATGGCCGCCCTCGACAAGGGCTTGCGACAGGCCGAGGAGCGGATGCAGCGCATGACCCGTTTCACCCGGCCTCGCCGGCGCGGGGAGACCGAGGCCAACCCGGCAGCACCGGGCACCCACGACCCTGCCGATCCCGGACCGGGTCACGCCCCCGCCAGCGACGCCTGACCCGCTCAGGAAGACGGGTCGCCGGCCACCGTATCAAGGGCGAGGACGAGGCTTTCCTCGATCTGCTCCATGGCATCGGCCATGTCGATGGCGCGGCCGGACTGGACAAAGCCCTGGGCAAACAGGCTGGCGATCTCGGCCAGCAGGTCGCCGACCTCGTCAAGGCCGGCAAAATAGGTAGGATCGACAACAATCCTGTGTTCGCCGTCCTCACCCGGCACGCCGAGAAGGAATGGTTGCAGGTCACCGGGCCGGCGCATGGTGTCGCTCCTGTTCTCGCGGTTCGGTCTGTATCACGCCGCCGCCACTTCCCTCAGCCCGGGCGATGGAGTGCCTCGGCGCGCTGGGCCATTGCCTCGATCCGGGCGGCCGCATCCAGGAGCGCCGTCGCCACACGGGCATCACCGGCAGCGGCGGCTTCGGCGACCGCGACCGGATCCGGGGCCGGCTGGGCCGGGGGGGTCGATGCTGCGGTGTCGATCTCTTCCAGCATCGACAGGGCAGAGATCAGGAACAGACGTTCTTCCCCGATATCCCCGACCGCCTGCGCAATCGCGACCACGCGCCGTTCGAGACGCGCGGCGAGCTGCGTCAGCCGCTCCTCCCGGCCGGGCGCGCAGGCGATGGTGTAGGTGCGGTTCCGGATGTTCAGCTCAGCCATTGCCATTGACGGTCTCCTGCAGGGCCAGTGCGGCCCGGACTTCCTGGATCGCCGAGCCCAGTGCTGCAGACGCCTCATCGGCCAGCGCCTGCAATTCCGCCTCGCGGGCCAGCGCGGCATCGAGATCCTCGGCCAGCCGCGCCCGGTCCTCGGACATCGCCTGCAGCTCCCGGCGCATCAGTTCGGGATCGCCGGCCTGCCCGAACAGCCCGTCGAGCGCGCCATCAAGGCGGGCCAGGGCTGCGTCCAATCGCCGGATGGCCTCGTCAATAGTTGCCATGTGTCCTCTCTACAGTGTGCGGCTGTGGGCGCCAAGCGACTTGACGCACCGTCATTCACTCGCCATTGCCGGCAGTCTGGTTAACAAGGCAGCAAGATGAGCGTGATGCACAAGGATATGGCGAATGCCATCCGGGCCCTTTCCATGGATGCCGTGGAGGCGGCCAGATCGGGCCATGTCGGCCTGCCCCTGGGCATGGCTGACGTGGCGACGGTGCTCTATTCCGGCCACTTCAAGCACGATCCGAAGGCACCGGACTGGGCCGACCGCGACCGGTTCGTGCTGTCGGCCGGCCATGGCTCCATGCTGCTCTACAGCCTGCTGCACCTCACCGGTTATGACAGTGTCGGCCTCGAGGACATCCGGCAGTTCCGCCAGCTTGGCCGTCCGACGCCGGGCCACCCGGAGAACTTCATGACGGCGGGCGTGGAAACGACGACCGGTCCCCTCGGCCAGGGGCTGGCCACCGCCGTCGGCATGGCGATCGCCGAGCGGCACCTGAACGCCCGCTTTGGCGACGATCTCGTCGACCACCATACCTGGGTGCTGGCCGGCGATGGCTGCCTGATGGAAGGGGTCAGCCAGGAGGCGATCACGCTGGCCGGGCACATGCGGCTGTCAAAGCTGATCGTGCTGTTCGACGATAATGCGGTGACGATCGATGGCGGCACGGCGCTGTCGGACAGCACCGACCAGTGCAAGCGATTCGAGGCGGCCGGCTGGGCGACGCGCGCGATCGACGGCCATGACGCCGATGAGATTGAGGCCGCGCTCGGCTGGGCGAAGACGCAGGGCCGGCCGGTGATGATCGCCTGCAAGACAAGGATCGGCTATGGCGCGCCGACGATCGAGGGCACCGGCAAGGCGCATGGCGGGCCCTATGGCGCAGCGGAAGTGGCCGGGATCCGGGAGAATATCGGCTGGCCGCATCCGCCCTTCGAGGTGCCCGGCGACATCCTGTCGGCCTGGCGGGAGACCGGGGAGCGATCTGCGGGCGCGCACACGGCCTGGCAGGCGCGTCTGGCAGCGGCGCCCGAAGAGATCAGGACTGCCTTCACGGCTGCGCTCGCCGGCGCCTTGCCGACCGATCTTGCCGAACTGACCCGCGCGCAGAAACAGGCGGTCATCGCCACGGGCAAGGATGATGCGACCCGCAAATGGTCAGGCGCGGCGCTCGAGGGGCTGACGGGCGCGATCCCGGAAATGGTCGGCGGCTCGGCGGACCTGACGGGCTCGAACAATACGCTGACGAGCCACACACCGGCGATGACGCCCGACAATTGGGGCGGCCGCTATATCCATTATGGCGTGCGCGAGCATGGCATGGCCGCCGCGATGAACGGCATGGCGCTGCATGGCGGGATCATCCCCTATTCGGGCACGTTTTTCGTCTTTGCCGACTATTCCCGGGCTGCGATCCGGCTGGGTGCGCTGATGGGGCTGCGGGTCATCCATGTCATGACCCACGACTCCATCGGGCTCGGCGAGGACGGTCCGACGCACCAGCCGGTGGAACACCTTGCGAGCCTCCGGGCAATGCCGAACATCGCGGTGTTCCGCCCCTGCGACGGGGTGGAGACGGCCGAATGCTGGGAACTGGCGCTGCGGCGCACCGATGGCCCCTCGATCCTGGCGCTGACGCGGCAGGGGGTAACGTCGGTGCGGCGCGAGACGGAGGCGGACACGCTGTCGGCCCGCGGCGGATACGTGCTCTCGCCGGCAACGGGGGCGGAGCAGGCGGTGCTGGTGGCCACGGGGTCGGAGGTCGGGATTGCCATGGCGGCGCAGGCGGCCCTCGCGGAGGCCGGGATCGGCGTGCGCGTGGTGTCGATGCCGTGCATGGAGCTGTTCGAGGCGCAGGATGTGGCCTACCGGGCCGAGGTGCTGGGCGGGGACCTGCCGAAGGTGGCGGTGGAGGCCGGGGTGCGCTTCGGCTGGGACCGCTGGATCGGCGCCGATGGCGGCTTTGTCGGCATGTCAGGCTTCGGCGCGAGCGCGCCCTACAAGGACCTCTATGGGCATTTCGGGATCACGGCGGAGGCGGTCGTCGCCGCGGTGAACGCGCGGGTCCAGGCCTAGGCGCGTGCGTTGGGGTCTGTTCATCTGATTATGGGTGTTGCAAACTCGCTGCTGACCCTTCCGATCCGCCAGGCGGGCGCACACCGGCTGCGCCCCTGCCCGGCCCGACGCATGGAGCCCTGATGGCCGCAGCAAGCTTCGATATCCAGCCCCTGTTCGCGACACCGATCGTGCGGGCAGACCTCTCGGCAGCGATCACCGAGGACCAGATCGCCCATGTGAAGGGGCTGAAAATGGTCCGCAATCGCGACAACCTGATCTCGGAAGACCTCTACATCTTCCGGCATCCGGAACTGCAGGGCATCGCGCAGGGCGTGGCAGCCGCCCTCGAGAAATATGCGCGCGACGTCATGGGCATCGCCCAGGATCTCGTGGTCACCCAGTCCTGGGGGCTGATGAACCCGCCGGGGATCGGCATGCATTCGCATTCCCATTCCAACTCCATGGTCTCGGGCTCGCTCTATTATTGTGCCCTGCCGGAACCGGTCTCCCGCGTCTTCTTCGACCGCAATACGATGTACCAGCGGATCGAACTGCTTCCCGAAGCGGGACGGCGGAACATCTTCAATACCAATGTCAATGTCATCGAACCGCGCCAGAACGAGCTTCTCATGTTTCCATCCGAGATCAATCACATGATCGAGGCGAACGGATCGGACGAGCCGCGCTGCGCCATTGCCTTCAATGCGTTCATCAAGGGCACGATCGGCGATTACCGGGATGTCTCGCAGCTGACGGTCTGAGCCGGGCAGGCATCTGCAGCCGGCACTGAAAACGGCCCGGCGCTTGCACTGGCGCCGGTGGTGGATGCCACAGCTCACACGCTGGACGAAGCGTGGGAGCAAGGCTACACCGCAGACCAACACAAACTGCCCGCCTGCAAGAGGAAGACACCATGGCCGTTCGCGTTTCCATCAATGGGTTTGGCCGGATCGGCCGACTTGTGCTCCGCTCCATCATCGAACATGACCGCCACGACATCGAGGTCGTCTCGATCAATGATCTCGGCCCGGTGGAAACCAATGCGCACCTGCTGCAGTATGATTCCGTGCACGGACGGCTGCCGACGGAAGTGAAGGTGGATGGCGACATGATCGTGGTCGGCGAACGGCGCTTCAAGTGCACCGCCGTGCGCGACCCGAAGGAGCTGCCGCATGGCGACATGGATGTCGACGTGGCGCTGGAGTGCACCGGCATCTTCACCGCGAAGGACAAGGCCTCGGCGCATCTCGACGCCGGCGCGAAACGGGTGCTGGTCTCGGCGCCGGCCTCGGGGGCGGACAAGACGATCGTCTATGGCGTGAACCACACCACCCTGACCGCCGAGGACATGGTGGTCTCGAACGCATCCTGCACCACCAACTGCCTCTCGCCGGTGGCCAAGGTGCTGAACGACACGGTCGGCATCACGCGCGGCTACATGACCACTGTGCATGCCTATACCGGCGACCAGCCGACGCTGGACCGCCTGCATGGCGACCTCTACCGCGCCCGGGCCGCGGCGACCTCGATGATCCCGACCTCGACCGGCGCGGCCAAGGCTGTCGGTCTCGTCCTGCCGGAGCTTGCCGGCAAGCTGGACGGCTCGGCCGTGCGCGTGCCGACGCCGAACGTCTCGATGGTCGACCTGGTGTTCAATTCCGGGAAGGAAACGACCGTCGAGGAGATCAATGCAGCGATCATCGCTGCGGCCGACGGCCCGATGAAGGGCGTGCTGGCCTATACCGACGCGCCGCTGGTGAGCTCGGACTTCAACCACAATCCGGCCAGCTCGACCTTCGCCCTGCCCCAGACCCAGGTGGTCGATGGCACCATGGTCCGCATCCTCTCCTGGTACGACAATGAGTGGGGCTTCGCGACCCGGATGTCCGACACGGCGGTCTATATGGGCGGGCTGATCTAGAGCCCTTTCATTCGAATTTGAGTCGACTGATGGCCTGGCCCGTCCGCGCTGGACAGCGTCGCACTCCTACCGGCATGCTCGCATGCCGGTCCGGTCTGCTCCTGTCCCTGACCCAAAATTCCAGCGCTCAGGCGGTTCAAATTCGGATGACAAGGGCTCCAGGAGAGCAGACTCTCGCAACGGCTTCGCGGATACGGTATGCTCGCGGCATGGACGGAAACCACATCTCCTACACGCTCGATGCCGATGGCCGGCGCTACTTCACCAATGCCGATCTGGCGCAGATGGTGGCGCAGGGCCTGGTCGATCCGGACGACCGCTGGGAACTCATCCGGGGGGAATGGTTCGACATGCCGAGCGAGAGCTTCGAGCACATGGATGTGCGCACGGCGCTGAACATGCTGTTCAGTGCGCGGTTGGGATGGCCCAGCGACTACCGCGTGAACTCCGAAGGCAGCTTCTTCCTCTCGCAGGACACCGAACTGCGCCCCGACCTGGCGATCTACCGGGCCGGTGTGGGCAGTAATGAAATGGCCGGTTCGGATCTCTACCTGGTGGCCGAAGTGATGAAGTCGTCCCAGCGCCGGGACCGGGAGCTGAAGCGGCCGGTTTATGCCGAGGCGGGCGTGCCCGAGCTCTGGCTGATCGATCTGGACGCAGGCACGATCACGGTGTGCCGCGAGCCGCAGGCTGGCGCCTACCGGTCGGAAACCACGGTTGGTGCCGAGACCGGGATCAGCGCCACAGCGTTTCCGGAGATCACAATTTCCCTGGCGATGCTCCGGGGCAAGCCCGGCGGGTCAAACCCCGCCATTGAATGAGATACGCTCGCGCCATGGACGGAAACCACATCTCCTACAGCCCCGATGCCGATGGCCGGCGCCGTTTCACCAATGCCGATCTGGCGCAGATGGTGGCGCAGGGCCTGGTCGATCCGGACGACCGCTGGGAACTCATCCGGGGGGAATGGTTCGACATGCCGAGCGAGAGCTTCGAGCACATGGATGTGCGCACGGCGCTGAACATGCTGTTCAGTGCGCGGTTGGGATGGCCCAGCGACTACCGCGTGAACTCCGAAGGCAGCTTCTTCCTCTCGCAGGACACCGAACTGCGCCCCGACCTGGCGATCTACCGGGCCGGTGTGGGCAGTAATGAAATGGCCGGTTCGGATCTCTACCTGGTGGCCGAAGTGATGAAGTCGTCCCAGCGCCGGGACCGGGAGCTGAAGCGGCCGGTTTATGCCGAGGCGGGCGTGCCCGAGCTCTGGCTGATCGATCTGGACGCAGGCACGATCACGGTGTGCCGCGAGCCGCAGGCTGGCGCCTACCGGTCGGAAACCACGGTTGGTGCCGAGACCGGGATCAGCGCCACAGCGTTTCCGGAGATCACAATTTCCCTGGCGATGCTCCGGGGACAGACAGGTCAAAGGGACTGATCCCGGGGGGCCTGGGACAGCCAAGCAAAAGGGGTAGAGTGGATGACAGGGTTCAGGCGCATCGAGGATGCCGGCGATCTTTCGGGCAAGACCGCACTGGTCCGGGTCGATTTCAACGTGCCCATGGATGGCGGGCGGGTGACAGATGACACACGGCTGCGGGCGGCCGTCGAGACGGTGCAGACCCTGCGCACCCAGGGCGCGAAGGTGGCCCTGCTTGCGCATTTCGGCCGGCCGAAGGGCCAGCGGGTCGCGGAATTGAGCCTGACGCCGGTCGCGCTCGCTTTCGCCGAAGTGCTGGGCTCGAATGTGAGCTTCGTTGCCGACTGCCAGGGTGATCATGTCGCCCGGGCCATTGCCGAGCTGCCCCCGGCCGGGGTGATCGTGCTGGAGAATACCCGCTTCCATGCCGGCGAGGAGACGAACGACCCGGCTCTGGCCGATGCGATGGCGACGCTCGGCGACCTCTATGTCAATGACGCCTTTTCCGCCGCCCATCGCGCGCATGTCTCGACAGCGGGCCTTGCAAGGCGCCTGCCCGCCTATGCCGGCAAGCAGATGGAAGCCGAACTGGACGCGCTGGACGCCGCGCTGGGGACGCCGCAACGGCCGGTGCTGGCGGTGGTAGGCGGGGCGAAGGTCTCCTCCAAGATCGACCTGCTGAAGAACCTTGTCTCGAAAGTGGACGCGCTGGCGATCGGCGGCGGCATGGCCAACACCTTTCTGGCTGCACGCGGCTACCCGGTCGGCAAGTCGCTGTGCGAGCACGACCTGGCCGACACGGCCAAGGAGATCGAGGCAAATGCGAAGGCGGCGGGCTGCGACATCATCCTGCCCATGGACCTTGTCGTGGCAAAGGATTTCGCCGCCCATGCGCCAAACCGGATCTGCGGGCTGGGCGAGGTGGCCGATAATGAGATGATCCTCGATGCCGGCCCGCAGACCGTGGGCATTCTCGCGGTCGCCATGGATGCGGCGGAGACGGTTGTCTGGAACGGGCCGCTGGGCGCCTTCGAGCTTGCCCCGTTCGACAAGGCGACCGTAGCAGCGGCTCAGGCTGCAGCTACGCGGGCGAAGGCTGGCCGGCTGGTCGCGGTGGCCGGCGGGGGGGACACGGTGGCCGCGCTCAACCATGCCGGGGTGGCGGACGATTTCACCTTTGTCAGTACCGCTGGCGGTGCGTTTCTTGAATGGATGGAAGGCAAGGCCCTGCCAGGCGTCGAGGCACTCAGGGCATAGTACACGCGCAACCGGCTTCATTCACTGGGGAAGACAGACATGACCAATGCTCAAATGGCCGAACAGGCTGCACACAAGGACGGTTTCATCGCAGCGCTCGACCAGTCGGGCGGCTCCACGCCGAAGGCCCTGCGCCTTTATGGCATCGAGGAGGGGAGCTGGGCGAATGACGAGGAGATGTTCGGCCTGATCCACGAGATGCGGGCGCGGATCATCAAGTCCCCGGCCTTCACCGGCGAGAAGGTGATGGGCGCGATCCTGTTCGAACGGACCATGGATGGCGAGATCGACGGCATTCCAACCGCACAATACCTTTGGGAGAAGCGGGGCGTCGTGCCGTTTCTCAAGGTTGACAAGGGGCTGGCGGACGAGGCGGACGGGGTGCAGCTCATGAAGCCCATGCCGGAGCTCGACGCGCTCTGCACCCGGGCGGTGGCCAAGGGCGTGTTCGGCACCAAGATGCGCTCGAACATCAATGCCGCGAACCCCGAAGGCATCGCGGCCATTGTCGCCCAGCAATTCGAGATCGGCATGCAGATCCTCGGCCATGGCCTGATGCCGATCCTCGAACCGGAGGTGAATATCACCATCGCAGACAAGGCCGAGGCGGAGGACCTGCTGCGCGACGCGATCCTGACCCATCTCGACGCGATGCCGGCCGATCAGCAGGTGATGCTGAAACTGTCACTGCCGACGCAGGCCAACCAGTACAAGCCGCTGGTCGACCATCCGCGCGTTATGCGGGTCGTGGCGCTGTCGGGGGGATATTCGCGCGACGAGGCCAACGCCCTGCTCGCGCAGAATACCGGCATGATTGCGAGCTTCTCCCGGGCCCTGACCGAAGGCCTCTCGGCACAGCAGAGCGATGAAGCGTTCAACGCGGTCCTGGCCGAAGCGATCGACGGAATCTTCGA
Source organism: uncultured Hyphomonadaceae bacterium (assembly GCA_964506685.1). GTDB lineage: Bacteria > Pseudomonadota > Alphaproteobacteria > Caulobacterales > Hyphomonadaceae > UBA5336. The sequence goes on from CAZDMQ010000029.1 coordinate 13,772, forward strand.
GGCGTCCAGGGCCGGCTGAAGGCAGGGCGCGGCGCGGGGGGGCGCCGCAGGCGGCGGAGCGGTTGGTCCGCGCTGGCGCCTGCTCGCGCCTGATGGCAGGGGCCAGATGACAGGATTCCTTGCGGGGGTGGTTCAACCCGGCTGCAATCCGGCCTAAAGCGGCGGTCTCTCGTTTTACTCCAGACCGCCGCTTCACATCCTTGTTCCGGCGCAAGTATCCGTTCACAAACGATTCCGTTTGCTCCGAACTTGCTATAAGGCTCACGGCATGCAAGCTGACCTCATCTCGGACGCTGTCGCCGTCTTCGTCACCTTCTTCGTCCTGATCGACGCGATCGGCGTGGCGCCGGTGTTCGCCGCCCTCACCGCACAGGGCGACGGCGCCTATCGCCGCGAGATGGCGATCAAGGCGACACTGGTCGCAAGCCTGATCATCGGCTTCTTCGCCATTGCCGGCACCTGGCTGCTGGGCGCCATGCACATTTCCATCGCGGCCTTTAAGGCTGCGGGAGGCGTGCTGCTCTTCCTCATCGCCCTCGACATGGTGTTCGAGAAGCGGACCGAGCGGCGCGAGAACCGGGCCGAAGGTGTGATGTCGCACCATGGCGAGGGGGACGCGCCGGAGGATATCTCCGTGTTCCCCATCGGCATTCCGATGATCGCCGGACCGGGCACGATTGCGGCCGTGATGTTCTACATGGCCGAGGCCGGATCGGTGCTCGAGAAGGGCGTCATACTTGGCGCGCTGGGTGTCAATCTCCTGCTCGTGCTGGTCATCTTCCTGGCCGCCGGCCCGATCGTGCGGGCGCTCGGTCCCGCCGTCGCCGGTGCGCTAACGCGGATACTCGGTGTGATCCTGGCCGCCCTTTCGGTGCAGCTCCTGATCGACGGGATCAAGGAAGCCTTCGCGCTCGTCTGATCCTTCGCCGTCTCCCCGCCGCAGGGACGGGATCAGGCGTCGAGCAGGCTGTTCCAGCCGCTCGGGGCATGGGGGCCAAGGAAGAGCTGCTCGAACGTGCCGATCCCGCGATGCTGGCGGCCATCCTCGTCGGTGAGGGTGACATCGGAGATCGCCTGGATGTGGAGATTGTCCGGCTGCTGCCAGTCGGCTTCACCGGGCCAGAGGACCTCGCGCGCGGTGGCAAGCTGTTCGCCATGATAAGCGCCATGGCGATGGACCGGATGGCCATAGCCGATGCCCTTCATCAGGAAGGTCGATTTCGGCGCGATGTCGACGCCCATCCCCCTGCCCTGCCGGTCGGTGAAGGTGAGCGAGGCGGCAGCGGCCCGCCTTGTGCCGGGGGTGAAGGCGACATCGGCGCGGCAGGCCGCCATCTCGGCTTCCTCGCCATGGGCCGCGCCATCGGGGACGATCTTGGCGCGGGTGTTCCAGCTCTCGCCGGTTTCATCGTCATTGACGTGGAAATAGACCGAGCGGTCCTCGAAATTGAGCGGGGTCCAGATCCAGTAGAATTGCGGCATCCGGGCGGGGGTAAGCGGCTGGGGATCGGGCGCGCCGATGGGCCGCACGCCCCATGAGCGGTCGCGGGTGCCCTGCCAGCTCCGGCCATCGACCGCGATGTCCTCGCCATCGATGCGGAGGGTGCCGGACCAGCGTCCATTCTGGGTCATGCGCGTGCAGTCGATCAGCATGCGCGGGCCCTGGCGATAGGTGAAGCGCGGCTCCTCGATGGGGAAGGCACGGCCCTCGAAGGTGAGATCGGCGGCAAGGCCCTCGGTTTCCTCGAGTTTCAGCGCAATCCGCTTCATGGGCTCGAGCACGGCGACGGAAAAGCCGCCGACGCGGGTGTCCATCCGCTCCATCCCGAGCGGGCGGGACAGGTGGACCGAGGTCTGCACGCCGTCCTTCAGTACCGAGACCGCGCAGTCCATGATATTGAGATGCGGATAGACGCCCATGGCCGCAGCAAAGAAGACCGAGCCATCGGCGTTGTAGCCATTGAAGAAATAGCGGTCGTAGAAGTTCCTGTCCGAACCGGCATAGGCCACAGGTTCCGGTGTCTGGTGGATCGGATACTCGTCTCCGGCGCTGAGCATTTCTGGGCCTCCCGATGGCATGTCCGAACGCGCCTCTTGGCGGACGCGCCTTGCACTGTAGGGTGACCCAGGCCGGGCGAAGGATCAATCGCTGCCGTTAGGGAAAAGGGGACGTGACATGACCATCTTCGCAGGCCTGCTGGGATTTATCGGCGTAGCGCTCGGTGCGTTCGGGGCGCATGGGCTGGAAGGGCGGCTCAGCCCCGGGGGCGAGGCCTGGTGGCAGACCGCGACGCTTTACGTGCTGGTGCATGCCGCTGCGGGGCTTGCGGTGGCGCTCAGCGGGCATGGCGGGGTGCTGCGGATCGGCGGATGGGCGATGCTGGCCGGTGCTGCGCTGTTTGCCGCGACGCTCTATGCCATGGCGCTGGGCGGCCCGCGCTGGCTGGGGGCGGTGACGCCGCTGGGCGGGCTCGGCATGCTGGCGGGCTGGGCGTGCGTGGTCGCCGGAGGCGTGCTGGCGAGCCGGTAATGTGTCGGACTGTTGAACCAGCGGGCTGGTGAGCGCGCGGGCGGAGCGTTGCCTCAGGACGTCGCGGCACCTGTGCCCGGGACGGGCCGGTCGGCGTAACGGGCAGCCAGCGCATCGGCGACGGGACGGGCGGCATCGATTGCCTGCGCGAAAGCTTCCACGGCCGCGCGGGCCGGGTCGGCAGCAGCGGCCGGATCCATGCCTGGGTCGACACTCCGTCCGGCAACGATTCCGAGCGCTTCACCAAACCCGCGATTGGCCAGCTGGGCGCGGACCAGGGCCCGTTCGAAGGCGGTCACGTCGAGCCGGCCCGGCGTCGCTTCGGGGCTGGCCAGCAGGGCATCGGCCTCCTCGCGTACCCCGATGAGGCCCTTGCGCGCCGACAGCGCGTCAGCCTCGATGCGCCGGAGCACATCCTGCGGCAGCGCACTGGCCGCATCAATCCGGTCGGCATAACTTCCTGCCGGCTCATTGTCGTCGCCACCGCCCCGCATCAGGATGGAGGCCAGCCCGACGATGCCGGAAGACGGCTTGATCCAGCCCTCGGCCTCGGCGCGCTCGCAGTAAAGGTCGGAGGCCGAGCGGAGCGCAGATTGTTCTGCCGTGGTTTCTGTTGCAATGGTGGTTTCGGACGGAACGACGGAGACGGTAGCGCAACCAGCAAGGGACAATCCGAAAGTCGCCACGACGACCGATCTCATCATTCTCACCACCTGTTAACCCCGACCCGTGCCACAATGGCTGTGGAGTCAGGCCACGTCCAGCCTTTATTCAAAGACTAACAGCCGGTAAGTGAAAGAGTTATGAACAAGACAACGTCTCGGCGGACCCTTTACCCCAGACACGAGGCCCGCCGTACCGGCAGGCTGCGCGTGTCCGATCTCCACGAAATCTACTGGGAGGAATCGGGCAATCCCGAAGGCCTGCCCGTGCTCGGCCTGCATGGCGGCCCCGGCGGCGGATCGAGCCCCGAGATGCGCCGCTTCTTCGATCCCGAGCGCTACCGGATCGTGCTGTTCGACCAGCGCGGCTGCGGCCGCTCGACGCCGCATTCGGAGCTGCGCGAGAACACGACGTGGGACCTGGTGGCCGACGCCGAACGGATCCGGAAGATGCTGAAGATCGACCGCTGGCTGGTGTTCGGCGGATCCTGGGGATCGACCCTGGCGCTGTCCTACGCGGTGACCCATCCCACCCACACGCTGGGCCTGCTGCTGCGCGGGATCTTCCTGATCACCGATGCCGAGATCCGCTGGTTCTACCAGGAGGGCGCGAGCCGGCTGTTTCCCGACAGTTATGAGCGCTATGTCGCGCCGATCCCGGAAGCCGAACGCGGCAACCTGCTGGGTGCCTTCCACAAGCGGCTGACCGGTGAGGACCGCGATGAACGACTGGCTGCCGCCCGCGCCTGGTCGCGCTGGGAAGGCGAGACGCTGTCGCTGAAGGGGCCGGTGGTCCGCCCGCCGCGCTTCGACGAGGACGAGTTCGTGGACGCGTTTGCGCGAATCGAGTGCCACTACTTCATGAACAAGGGCTTTTTCGAGCATGATGGCTGGCTGCTCAAGGCCGCGCGCGAGACGCTGCCGGACATGCCGGGCATCATCGTCCATGGCCGCTACGACGTGGTGACCCCGCTGTCATCGGCCTGGGCACTGAAACAGGCCTGGCCGGCCGCCGAGCTCCACATCATACCCGATGCAGGCCATTCCAGCCTCGAACCGGGCATTGTCGACCGGCTGGTCCGCGCTGCCGACAGTTTCGCCGACCGGTTCGGCGCCTGATCCTGTTCGACCCGTTGCGATGCCCCATGGCGCCGCAGCGTGGCCTCAGCCCGGATTGGGACCGAGCAGCTGTTCCAGGGCTGCGGGCAGCACCAGCCCGTAGCTGTCCTGCAACTTGTCGGCGACACCGAAGACCAGCAGGAAGATCAGCGCGGCCGGCACGAGGTAGCGCAGGAGCGGCAGCACCCAGCCGGCCGCACCCCCGATCTCGGCCTCGAGCGAGGATCGACCGAGGACATAGCCGGCAAACAGCGCCACGAGGATCGCCCCGAGCGGCAGGCCGATATAGCCGGTCGCGAAGTCGATATGGTCGATCCAGGCGCCGGCATAGACATAGCCGACCCCACACAGGAAGAGGATGAGGCCGAGCGCGATGGCGCCATGGGCGCGGCTGATCCAGGGCTGGTCCTCGAGCCAGGAGACACCGACCTCGAACAGCGAGATGGAGGAGGTAAAGGCGGCGAACAGGGCGAGGGTGAAGAACAGCCCGCCGACCACCGCGCCGAGCGCGCCCATCTGCCCGAAGGCCACCGGCATGGTGATGAAGAACAGCCCGCCCCCCGCGCCGGGCGCGAGGCCGAAGGCGAAGACGATCGGGAAGATGGCAAAGCCGGCGACCAGCGCCACCATGGTATCGGCCCCGGCGACCAGGCCCGACGATCGCGGGATATCGGTGTCCCGCTCGAGATAGGCGCCATAGGTGATCATCAGGCAGGAGCCGACACCGATCGAGAAGAAGGCCTGCCCGGCCGCGGCGAGGAAGGTGCTGAAGCCGACCTTGGAGAAATCCGGTGTGAGCAGAAAGCTGGCTGCAGCGGCCGCATCACCCTCGATGAGAGCGAAGACGACCATGCCGAGCAGCATGATGAAGAAGGTCGGCATCAGGATCGAGGCGGCCCGTTCGATCCCGCCCTTTACCCCGCGCGCCACGATGAAGACGTTGAGGGCCACGAAGAGGGCGAGGTAGAAGATGATCTCGCCCTTGCTGGAAATCGTCTTGACGAAGTTGGCCTCGGAAGTTGCCGCGTCGAACCCCTCGAACTGGCCGGAGAAGGCCTTGGGGATATAATCGAGCACCCAGGTGGCGACGACGATGTAGAAGGAGAAGATGCCGAGCGAGGTCAGCGCGCCGATCCAGCCCATGGCGACCCATGCGCGGGACTTGCCTTCGGTTTCGGCAATGTGGCGGATCCCGGAAATGGCCGAGCGCTGGCCCTTCCGGCCGATGGCGTATTCAGCCATCAGCACAGGCAGGCCCAGGAAGATGACGCAGGCGAGATAGATGAGGACAAAGGCGCTGCCGCCATTCTCGCCGGCGGTATAGGGAAAGCGCCAGAGATTGCCGAGCCCGACCGAGGAGCCGACGGCGGCCATGAGGAAGCCGAATCGCGAACTCCAGTGCTCGGACTTACCGCGGATTGCAACCATTCGACCTGTCCTCCATCATTCTCACCGGCTCGGAGCCTGACCGGATTTTCAGGAATTGCAAGAAACGGGCTGTGCGGACCGGCCGGCCTCAGAGGAACGGGGTCTCCGGCATGCGTGAGTCCCTGTGCAGGTCCGCGGACAGGACAAGGCCGAACGCCACCAGGATGGTGAGCATCGCCGTGCCACCATAGGACACCAGCGGCATCGGCACGCCGACCACGGGCAACAGTCCGACCACCATGCCGACATTGAAGACGATGTAGAATCCGAGCGTTGCAGCAACCCCGGCCGCAGCGAACCGGCCGAACCGCTCGGCGCAGCGTCCGGCGATCAGCAGGCACCACACGAGGATCACGGCCCAGAGGGTCAGGAGGCTGGCCGCGCCGACGAAACCCAGTTCCTCGGCAATCACCGTGAGGATGAAGTCGGTATGCTGTTCGGGAATGTATTCCAGCTTGGTCTGGGTGCCCTGCATGTAGCCCTTGCCGGTGAGCCCGCCCGAGCCGATGGCGATCTTTGCCTGCTCGATCTGGTAGCCCTCGCTGAGGGACTGGCTGTCATCGCCGCCCGACAGCTGGGCCAGGAAGGTGTCGACGCGCTCCTTCTGGTAATCCGCGAGGACGAAACTGTAGACCAGCGGCACGCTGACAACACCGAAGATGGCGAAGGCGGCGATGATCTCGCGGCGCAGCCCGGCCAGGAAGACGATGACCGCCCCGGTGGCGATGAGCGCCAGCGTGGTCCCGAAATCCGGCTGCAGGAAGATCAGCGCCGCCGGCGCGGCAATGACAAGGGCGGCGAGGACATGGTGGCGCGTGGCATCGACCGGCACCTTGCCGAGTGCGGTGTGGTAATAGCGGGCAAGGGCCAGTGTCAGCGCGATCTTCATCGGCTCGGACGGCTGGATGGCGATGGGGCCAAGCTCGAGCCAGCGCTGCGCCCCGCCGCGGACCGAGCCGGCCAACTCGACCCCGACAAGCAACAGCAGCGTGCCGAGATAGACGACATAGGACAGGCGGAACCAGACCGTGAGCGGGACCAGGGCCAGGGCCAGCATCAGGACGAGACCGAAACCGAAACGGGTGATGTGCCGCTGCCAGAGGTCGGCCTCGGCGCCGCTGCTGCCCTGGGCGGTTGAGTAGAGCATGGCCGTCCCGATGAGGGCGGCCATGACAAGGAGGGCAACAAGCCCCCAGGAGATGCCACCCAGCCCGGCGCTGCCGAGGAAGGACATCGAGGCCTGGCGGTTGGCATATCGCCGCCCGCCCTGGCGTTCGGCATCATGGATATAGCTCATCCCCTGCCCTCTTCGCTTGCGCCCGGCGAGGGCCGGCCGGCGAGGCGCTGCCAGGCCGGTTCGCGCCGGCTGTCGAGACGCAGGGCCTCGGCCATGATGTCGCGCGCGACCGGGCCCGCCGCACGCGAGCCCGACCCGCCATGCTCGACGACCACCGAGATGGCCAGCTTCGGATCGTCATGCGGAGCAAAACCGACAAACAGCGCATGGTCACGCAGCCGCCGGTCAAGGTCTGCATTGTCGATCACGCCGCGGCGACGCTCGGCCTGCGAGATGTAGCGCACCTGGGCCGTGCCGGTCTTGCCGGCCATGCGGACCCCGCCAAGGCCGAGATCGCCCGACAGCCGGGCCGTCCCGCCCCATTCCGAGGTCACGGCATACATGGCGTCGCGCATCCGGGCGACGATCTCCTCGCTGACGGGTCCCTCATCGCCGGGCTTGACGGCAAAGTCCGGCCCGATCCCGAGCAATTGCGGCACCACGGGCCGGCCACCGCGCGCCAGTTGCGCCGTCATGATGGCGAGCTGCAGGGGCGTGACGCCGAGAAAGCCCTGGCCGATACCGTAATTCAGCGTCTCGCCCTGCTGCCAGGGCTCATTGCGATTGGCTTCCTTCCAGGCCGGGTCCGGCACGACGCCGCGCGCGCCACCGGTCAGGCCGAGATGATCCCAGCTGCGGCCGAACCCGAACCGCCGGGCAAGGTCAGCAATCTTGTCGACGCCGGTGCGCCGGGCCACTTCGTAGAAGTAGACATCGCAGGACTGCTTGATGCCCTCATGCATGTCGACCGCGCCATGGCCCTCCTTCTTCCAGCAGCTCCAGGTGCGGCTGCCGAGCCGGTAGCGCCCGTTGCACCAGACCCGCTCGGTGGGCGAGATGACCCCCGCCTCGAGCGCGGCCGCGGCCACCACCATCTTGAAGGTGGACCCCGGCGGATAGATGCCATCGAAGGCCTTGTGATAGAGCGGCGCATCGGTGTTGTTGCGCAGCACGTCATAATCGGCCTGGCTGATGCCGTTGACGAAGTCATTCGGATCGAAGGCCGGATTGGAGACCAGCGCGAGGATGTCGCCACTTTCGATGTCCATCACCACGCAGGCGCCGGTCTCGACGCCAAACCGGTTGAGCACGGCACGCTGCAGTTCGGCATCGATGGTCAGGGCAACGTCCCGGCCGGCGACCGGCGGGCGATCCGCGTCTGGCACCCGTTCGATGATCCGACCGGCGGCATTGGTGACCACGGCCCGCGCCCCGCGCGTTCCGGTCAGCCAGCGATCGCAGGTCGCCTCCACGCCGGACCGTCCGGTTCGCATGTCGGGGTGCTTGTAGAGGCGGTCCACTTCCGCAGCGGTTTCGGCCCACTTGCTGGCAAGCTGGTTGCGGCGAATGTCCGTCCGGTCGCCCTCGATCGCGGCCACGATGGTGGAGTAATGATCCCAGGCGCCATACTCGATAGCCGCCAGCAGGCGCTGTTCGGCACCGGTCAGTTCGAGCGCCTGCAATGTGAGCGCGTTGATGTCCTTCCGGCTCGCACGGGCGACATAGCCAAGCACGTGGGCGAAGTCGCGCCCGCGCGGATAGGACCGGGTATCGCCGATCTCGACAATGATGCCGGGAAGCTGCGCGGCATGGATCGAGAGCCGGGCAAACTCCTCATAGGTCAGTTCGCGGGCAATCTCGGTCTGCAGGAATGCAGCCTGGTTGCCGGCCCGCTCGATAATCCGGGCGCGGCGTTCGGGGCTGAGGTCCACGGTTTTCGAGATTTCCGCGAGCACTGCCTCCATGTCGCCGGCCTGCTCGCGAATGATGGCGACGCGGCCAGCCTGGCGATGATCGGCCAGGGGCACACCGAACCGGTCGAGGATGCGGCCACGACTCGGCGGGTCGAGGTCGAAGCGGACCTCATTGTCGGCGGCCTTCTCGCGGAGCTCCTCGCCTTCCAGCAGTTGCAGCTGCGCGAGGCGGCCGAGGAGTCCAGCCCAGACGACGCCGCCGGCGCCGAACAGCAGGTTGCGTCGCGCCTCGAAGATCTCGGCCGGACGGCGGTCTGACATCTCAGCCCCCCTTGGCGGCAGTCTTGGCGCTTTCGAGATCGAAAACACCCTCGAAGGCGAGGTAGAGCAGGCAGCAGGCCGCCCAGTCGAACACCAGCGGCAGGCGCGCAGCCGCCCCCGATGTCAGCACCGACGCGAACGCCCAGATCACGAGGAGGCCCGCGGCCATGCCGATCATCGGCAGCAGCCTGCCCGTCAGCGGGTCCGCCTCCCCGCCCATCACGAGACCGGCACTTGCGAGCAGGGCATAGGCCGTCAGATAGGCCAGCGGAAAGACACCGAACGGGGCCAGCACGACGCTGTCGGCAACAAGGCCGAGCAGCATCAGAACGGTCATTGGCCGCACCGAGAGGCCGAGCCGGGCCCAGCCGGCGGCCGCAACAAACCCCAGGACCGGCCAGGCCACCGGCAGGTCGACAAGGCCGGCCGCCATGTCCCAAAGGAAGGTCAGCACGGCGAGCACGAGGACACCGGCGCCCAACCGGCCATTGAGGCCGGTGCCGCGCCAGGCGTCGGTCAGCTGCTGCGGAAGGTAGGCTGGCCGGTTCATTCCGCGACCACCTCGCCGGCAGGGGCGCTGCGGATGGCGGCCTCGACGGTGGCCTCGGCGCCCTCGCCCGGTGCCGCGGCATCGGCGTTGGCCTCGGGCGCCGGAATGGTCGGCGGCGGCAGCAGCCGGACAAAGCCGCCGCGCCCCTCCTGCATGGTGAAGCGCACGCGCCAGTCGCCGGGTTCACCATAGACGTGACCGGCCACGAGCCCGCGCGGAAACACGCCGCCCTCGCCACTGGTCAGGATCCGCTCGCCGATGATGAAGCCGTCCTCTTCGGGCAGGTCCGCCAGGCGCCCGATCCGGTCGCGCGCGCCATAGAGCACCGCGCGCACCCCGCTGCGCTCGCCCATGACCGGGACCCGGGAGTTGAAATCGGTGACCATCAGGATGCGCGACGAGCGCTCGCCGACCGTGATAACGCGGCCGACCAGCCCCATCTCATTGAACGCGACATCGTCGACCGCGACCCCGGACCGGCGACCGGCATCGGCCAGCAGCGTGTCGGAAAAAGGACCATCTGTCTCGGCGATGATGCGGACGGTCTTCGACTGGCGGGCCCAGTCGATCGGCGCATCGTCGACGGCGTTGAGCATCGCCTGGTAGGCAAAGAACCGTTCATTCATGGCAATCGCCGCCTGCCGGTAGCGGGTCAGCTCGGCCACTTCATTCTCCAGTTGCTTGATCCGGCGCCGGGCATCCGCCTGCCCGGTCAGGACCGCCCAGAGCCCGGGCGCCTCCTCGCTGGCGGCACTGTGCTCGCGCCGCTCGCCGAATGTCTGGACATCGCCGGCGAGCGCCCGAACCGGCGTCAGGGCGCGGGTGACCACCGGCGCGGTCTGGGCCACGAGCAGGGCAAGCGAGAAGACCACGAACACCGCCAGAGCGAGCCGGCGCATCGGTCGCTTGCGTCGTCCTGCTTGGCCATAACCAGCCATTGGCGCCGCTCCTCGGTTCCGTCGGGGCCGGCCTCCCCGCCATCATGTTCGCCGGTTGATACTGGTGTCCCCAGTGTCGCGTGCCAAGCGTTACGTGCCAAGTGTCGTGTGCCAAGTATGGCATTCAAGGTGTCCCGGCCGGGCCGTCCGTTCAATGTCCGTGCCGCGACCGGCTCGCGAGGATCAGGGACCGGTCTGCGCTCAGACTTCGGGACAGAGAACAGACTGCATCCGGGGATAGTTTTCCAGCACCACTCCGCACCCATTGACCACGCAGCGCAGGGGATCGTCTGCCAGCATCACCGGCAATTTCGCCTGCTCCCGGATACACACATCGAGATTGCGCAGCAAGGCGCCGCCGCCCGTCAGGACGATGCCGCGGTCGACGATATCAGCAGCAAGTTCGGGCGGCATGGCCTCGAGTGCCATCTTCACCGCATCGACAATCTCGCTGACCGGCTCCTTAAGCGCCTCGGCCACGACGGCCTCGTTGACCTCGGTCTCGATCGGCACGCCATCCAGCGTCCCGCGACCGCGCACGGTCAGCGCCATGCCGGTACCGTTTTCGGGCGGCATCGCCGTGCCGATTTCCTTCTTGATGCGCTCGGCGCTCATCTCGCCGATCAGCACCTTCTTCTCGCGCCGGAGGTAGTTGACGATGGCACTGTCCATCTTGTCGCCACCGACCCGGACCGAGCGGGAATAGACGATCCCGCCGAGCGACAGCACCGCGACCTCGGCCGTCCCGCCGCCGATATCGACCACCATGGACCCGGCCGGGTCCTCGATCGGCAGGCCGGCGCCTATGGCGGCGGCCATGGGTTCCTCGATCAGCTTCACGTCCCGGGCGCCGGCGGCGAGGGCCGACTGATGGATCGCCCGCCGTTCAACGCTTGTCGCCGAACTTGGCACGCAGATGATGATCAGCGGGGAGACGAAGGCGCGGCGATTGTGCACTTTCCGGATGAAGTGCTTGATCATTTCCTCGGCGACTTCGAAATCGGCGATGACGCCGTCCCGCATCGGCCGGATGGCTTCCATGTTGACCGGCGTCTTGCCAAGCATCTGCTTGGCCTGGTCACCCACGGCATAGACGATCTTGCGGCCGCCCTGCGTCATGTAGGCGACCACGGACGGCTCATCGAGTTGCACGCCCTGGCCCTTGACATAGACCAGTGTATTCGCGGTCCCGAGATCGATCGCCATGTCCGTGGACAGCATGCCCAGCAGGGATCCAAGCATAGTTTGTCTCGCCATATTCTTGCCTTGCCGGTCCGTCGCCGCCTGCGCGCCGGTACGCTCATACTACACCGTCGCACAGGTGCCCTTTAAATGGCGTTAAGGCAAGAATTGGGGCGCACGAGAATGGAACGGGTCGTACACCTGATTTTCCCCTGCCCGGGGAATGGCGCCCGTCGGCCTCTTCCGGTCCGACAAAAATATTTTACGGCACAACGCACTACGCAATCGTACGGCCCGTTCCTTCATTTGCGGTTAACCCTGAACGAGGCGTCCGCCGTCACGCTGCCATGCGCTTCTTCCGCCGCGCCTCAAGCTTGTTCACCGCGTGCACATAGGCCTTCGCCGCTGCAACCAGCGTATCGGGATCGGACGAGCGCCCGGTCGCCATGATGCCCTCGCCGTTGAGCCGGACCGAGACCTCGGCCTGGGCATCGGTCCCGCCAGATACCGCATGCACCTGGAAGAGTTCGAGCTGGCCGGTATGGGGCACGAGCTGCTTGATCGCGTTGAACACGGCATCGACCGGACCATTGCCGCGTGCGATCGCATACTTCGCCTCGCCCTCGATCTCCAGGTCGATCTCGGCCGTCTGTGGACCATCGGTGCCGGCCACCACGCGCAGCCGCCGGAACACGATCCGCTCGCCCTCGAGGCTCAACTGGCTGTCGACAATGGCGATGATGTCATCGTCGAAGATGTGCTTCTTCAGGTCGGCCAGCGCCTTGAAGCGCTTGAAGGCGTCCTGCAGGGCCGCATCATCAAGCGCGTAACCGAGGCTTTCGAGCTTGTCGCGGAAGGCGTGGCGGCCCGAATGCTTGCCCATGATCAGCGACGTCTTGGAGACGCCGACATCCTCCGGATCCATGATCTCGTAGGTCTGGGTGTTCTTCAGCATGCCGTCCTGGTGGATGCCGCTCTCGTGGGCAAAGGCGTTCTTGCCGACGATTGCCTTGTTGTACTGCACCGGAAAGCCGGTCACGCGGCTGACCATCTGGCTCGCGCGCGCGAGCTTGCGGGTGTCGATCCCGGTCGAGAAGGGCAGCGTGTCGCCACGCACCTTGAGCGCCATCACGACTTCCTCGAGCGCCGCATTGCCCGCCCGTTCGCCAAGCCCGTTGACCGCGCACTCGACCTGGCGTGCACCATTGGCAACCCCGGCCAGAGAATTGGCGACGGCAAGACCGAGATCATTGTGGCAATGGGTCGACCATATGACCTTGTCGCTGTTCGGCACCGCCTCGATGAGGCGGCGGAACAGCGCGCCATACTCCTCAGGGTGGGAGTAGCCCACGGTGTCGGGAATGTTGATCGTCGTCGCCCCCGACGCGATGGCGGCATCGACGCAGCGGCAGAGAAAGTCGAACTCGGTGCGGGTCGCATCCTCAGCGCTCCACTCGACATCGTCGGTATAGCCGCGCGCCTGGGTAACCGAACGGCCAACGGCCTCGAGGACGGCGTTCGGCCCCATCTTGAGCTTGTGCTTCATGTGCACCGGACTGGTCGAGATGAAGGTGTGGATGCGCGGACGGGCCGCTTTCCGGACGGCTTCGCCAGCCCGCTCGATATCGGTCGGCGTCGAGCGGGCAAGCCCGCAGATGACGGCTGATTTCACACGCGCCGCGATCTCGCTGACACATTCGAAATCGCCAGATGAGGCGGCAGGAAAGCCGGCCTCGATGATGTCGACGCCCATCTCCTCGAGCAGGTCTGCGAGTTCAAGCTTTTCGCGCAGTGTCATGGACGCGCCGGGGCTCTGTTCGCCGTCGCGCATGGTGGTGTCGAAGATACGGATGTCCGTCTGGTCTTGGGTCATTGATCCGGCCTGGAGAGAAGGGGTGAAACGTGGAGAGGCGTCTGGATGTTCTGTCCCCTGGCCGCGTGCCGCGCCTTGTCAGCGGGCAAGCCCCGGCCAGGGGCGCATAAGGCGCAGCGCGCAAGCCAGATCCGTGCGGGCCAGATCCGTGCGGGCCAGATCCGTGCGGGCCAGTCGCGTGCGAGCCAGACCCGTGCGGGCAAGGCTGGCCGGGCGCGTCCCAAGGGGCAAAATCATTCCCATGGCGGCGAAAGTGCCACAAGAAAACGCGCTGTCAATGCTGTTCGGCGTCCTCTCCGGCAAGGTCTTCCCCATCCCCGCCGCCCCGGACCCGCCGCCTGGCATAAAGCGCGAGCACCACCCAGAGCGCGATCGCGAGACCTGCTGCAGCAATCGCCAGCAACGGCCGGCCATCGAGTGCGGACAGGACGCTCTGGCCGGCGAACGCCACGAGCATGAGCTTCGGCAGGATCCCCACCGCCATGCCGGCAAGATAATGGGCGAAGCTCGCCTGACTGACACCGAAGGCCATGTTGACGAGCAGGAACGGCCCGGTCGGGAAAGTGCGGACGATCGCGCTGGCCAGGAAGGCATTGCGGCCGATGAAGGCGGACATGCGATTGGCAAAGTTGCCGCCATAGCGCCGGATCGCGGGTTCCCCGGCGAGACGGCCCGTGAAGAAGGTCACCGCGCCCGACACCAGCGTGGCCACCCAGGAATAGGCAAAGCCCAGAATCGGGCCGAAGGCGACCACCGCGATGCTGATCAGGACGAATTGCGGCACGCCGATGAAGGCACCGAAGATAAAGACCCCGATCAGTGCCGGCAGGCCCCACGGCCCGTCGGCGAGCGTGTTCATGCGCGCTTTGAGCCAGTCCAGGTCGAAGATGAGCCCGGTCTTGCCGACGAGGAAGATGACCATCACGGTCGCAAACAGGGCGAGCGACACGACCACCGTGCGCGTCGCCGTCGCATCGAGGCGACGCAGGAAGGTCGGCAGGAAGGACATTCCCGCCCATTGGCCAAGCCAGGCCGGAGCGGTCAAGCCCGCTCAACCAGCAGAGGCCGGGCGCCCGGGCCGGGGCTTGTGGCCTTGCCTCTTCCCTCGCGACCCTTTACCGGCCCCCTCAATGGTGCCCCACCCGTCCCCGCTTCCCCTCGACGACCGAGCCGACCTCGGCGGACTGCTCGCGCTGGCCCTGCTCGCCGTGCTCGCCGCCGCAGGCGGATTCCTGCCCGGCGGCGCCGCTGCGGCTGCGATAGATGTCGGCTTCGTGGCGTTCGGCTATGGCAGTGTCCGGGCCCTGCTGCGCGCACCCCACCGGCCTGATGAGGCCCCTGCGATGCCTGTGCCCGGCACTGCGTCCGGGATCGCTGCACACGAGCCTGGCCCTGCCGAAACGGATGCGCACGGGGCCTTTCACGAGGATGTGCGCACTGACGCAGGGCCAACTCCGGTAGAGCGCGCCGCGCCTTCCTCCGTGCTGACGGCGCTCGCGGCTTACGCGCACGGGCCGCTGGCGCTGGTCCTGCTGGCCAGCCTCGCCGCGAGCGCGGTCCTGCTACCGGCGGCGGATGTGGAATGGCTTGCGGTCAGCGCGCTGGCCAGTACGGCGCTGGTGTCGAATTTCGTGCTTGCCGGAGCCGGCGGGCTGGCAGAGGGCGGGCTGGCGGGGGGCGGGCTGGCCAATGCGCTGTCGCACACCTGGGCGGTCAGCCTTTCGGCGCAATGGGCCGTGCTTCTCGTGGCGCTGGCCGTTCTCATGCTGAGGGGGCACAGCCTTCGCCTGCTCTGGATCGCCCTTGGCGGGCTGGGCGTCGTCTCGCTGGCAGCCTCACCCTTCCTGCCGGCGGGACTGGAGGTGACGCTGCTGCGGCTGTTTCCTTTCGCTGCGGGGGGCCTGCTGGTCGCGCTCGACCGGCTGGAATGGCAGCACACGCTGCTTGCCCATGTGACTCGGGAGGGGCTGCTGGTGATCGGATTCGCGATGATCGCGGCGGGCCTCTTCTGGGACAGCAGCGCGTCCGGGCGCTGGCCCGCGGCGGCTGACGGGCTGTTGCCGACGCTTGGCGCGACCGCGATCATCTTCGCCCGGGGCGCGCCGACGCTGGGGCACGCCTTCACCAATCCGGTGTCGCGGTGGCTCGGCGCCGCAGCATTTTCGGTCTATCTGCTGCATGCGCCCGTCTTCGTGCTGTCGGCAGCGGCGTTGCCCGATGCAGCGGCCGGCGCGCTGGCGGCGGGCGCAGCGCTTGCGAGCCTTGCCGGGGGCAGCCTCCTGTACCTGCTCGCGCGGCTTGTCCCGGCCGGTCCGGCTGACCGGATCTGGGCGATGGGACTGGCCGGCGCCTTTACGGTCGCCGCCCTTGCCGCCGTCCTGCTCTATGGTGACGGCGCGCTGCCCCAGGCGTCCAGCCGGTAGACAAGGCGCGGCAGGTTGCGGCCGGGTATCGAGACTGACGGAATCTCTCCGGCGCGAACGGCGCCCATTGCGCCATAGAAGGGCTCCGCACCCGGATCGGCCGCAATGACCATGGACGTCGCCCCCCGCGCCCGCGCAGTCTAAACGGACCAGCCGAAGAGGCGTCGCCCGACCCCGTGCCCGATCGCCTCCGGATCGACAAACATCGCCTCGAGTTCACTCTGACCGGCGGTCAGCGACACCTGGGCAAAGCCGAGCGGCACCCCGTTCCGGGCATCGGCGGCCACGCAGGCCGGTCCCTTGCCGAGCGTTTCCGCCGTGACCGCGAGTTCCGCCCGGCAGGCCGCCATGAAAGCCGCATCATAGCCATGTACCGCCTTCGACCGCATACAGAGGTCGCTCAGCGCCGCATGCTCATCCGCAAGCGGCGCGCGCAGCTCAATGGCGGCTGACAAGGGCATGACGTCCGCGTCCCCTACCCCTTCGAGAAGGCGATCAGGAACTGGTCGGTCTTGCGGCGGACGCGTTCGTCGAAGACGTTGAGCAGGAGATCATCGCTTTCATTGCGCAGCACGTCGCTCTCGCCGTCGACGGTAAAACCGGCCTGCCGGGCGAGATCGAGGATGATGGCCGGGTCAATCCGGTGGGTCTCCCCGCCCGTGCTGGGCGGCGCGCCGGCCGGGGCCCGATGGTCGAGCACCACGAAGGTGCCGCCGGGCCGGAGCACGCGGGCAATCGCCGCGAAGGTGGCTTCGGGATCGCCGAGCGGGCCGTCTGCGCCTTCGGGCATGTACCAGAGCTCGTGCGGGCCCTGGAACCAGGTGACGATATCCACCGAATTGTCCGGCAGGGGCAGCCGGTCGAAATTTGTCTTGAGAACGGTGACATTGGTCAGCCGGCCGGACAGGCGCTCATCCACGGCGTTACCGAGAAAGGCATCGAAGGCCGGCGGATTGTGCATGTAGATGCGCCCGGAAGGACCGACGGCGCGGGCAAGCAGTTCGGTGAAGTACCCGCTCCCGGCTTCCAGTTCGAGAAGGGTCTGGCCGTCCTCGATGCCAGCAAAGCTCATGACGTCGAGCGGCTTGCGCGCGGGGTCGAGCGCCACATCGTCGGCCGGACGATCCGGGTGTTCGACCGCGTCGACCAGCCCGGTCGGCGGTTCGACCTTCTCCATGCTGAGCGCCGGCTGGGAGCCGGTCGTGGCGCCGCGGTCAGGGTCTGCCCTTTCGCCGGAACCGGCCTGTCCGCCTTCGGTCTCGGCGGTGGCGATGGCGGCTGGCGGCGTCGTGCTGTCGGTCAGCGCGTCCCCGCCAAGATTGCGGACAGCATCGCAACCGGCCAGGCCAAGGGCAAGCAGACCCGCCAGAAGGGTCCGCGCAACATCCGGCGTCATTCTCAGTCCCTCCCATCTTCGTTCCCGCCATCGAGGCGCAGGGCCGTCAGGCGCGCTCGATCATCGCTTCGCTCATCGCCCAGAGCCGACTGGCGGCCTCGGGATCGACAGCATAGCGCCGCACGCGTCTATAGCGCTCTTTCGGGTTGCTTGCCAGCGCGGCGATATCGGCATCCTCGCAATACACCCCGCCAATCTCGTCGAGATCGAGGGAGACTGCAGCCCAGACCGGCGTGGCCGCCCCCTGTTCCGGGGTCTTGAAGAAGCTCTCATAGCCGCCAGGCAACGTGTCGTCCGACCCGTCCCAGCCCATGTCGGCGAGAAGCGTGTCGGCCGTCCTGCGCGCCGATGGCGACAGGATGATGCCGGGATGCACCGCGTAGCTGCGGATGCCCGCATCGCGCCAGCGCGCGTCGAGACCGATCGCATACAGGCTATTGGCAGTCATCGACTGGCCATGGGCCTGCCACCTGTCGTACTCATGGTGCCTGAAGTGCGGGTCATCCCAGTGCACATCGGTCAGGTGATGGGCGTTCGATGTGAGGCACACGACGCGGGAACGCCTGGCCGACCGGAGCGCGGGAGCGAGCCGCCGGGTGAGTTCGAAATGTCCGAGATGATTGATCGCGAACTGGCTTTCCCATCCGGGACCGATCCGGGTCAGCGGGTTCGCCGCGATGCTGGCAGCGTTGACGAGAACATGCAGCGCCTGCGACCGGGCGAGCCAGTTTTCGGAGAAGGCGCGGACGCTCGCAAGGTCCGCCAGATCCATGATGTCGATAGTGATCTTCCCCGGAAGCGAGGAGAGGGCTGCGCGCGCCGGCCCGACGCGGCGGGTGGGCACCGTGACACTGGCGCCCGCAGCGGCAAGCGCGCGCACGATTTCAATGCCAAGTCCCGACGCACCACCCGTGACAATCGCTTCGAGGCCAGCGAGATCGCGATGGGCCAGGATCTCGGCAGCTGTCGTATCGGGGCGGAAACCCGTACCAATCGGAACCTGATCAGCGCTTGCCATCTTCTCCTCCCCACACCCTGCCGAGGTGAGCGGAGACGGCATGGCCAGCAAGATGAACAAAATACGACCGTCAGAAGGGCATTGATTATGCGAGCGAAATACTTCCTATACTTCGAAATGGAGCACCTTCATGAGTAGAAACCCACGAGCAAGGTTCGGTGTGGTTGTAATTTCTCTCCTGGCGACCCTCCTCGGCGGCGGGCCTGCAGTGGCACAGGATGGCAGCTCCGCAGGCTCCCCTGGCGCCGCCTCTTCCGGCGAAACATCCCGGTCCTATCCCGACGGCGCCTATGCCGCAGCCCTTGGCGACCATGCCGCCGCCCGCGACCTGTTCGGCCAGGAGTGCGAGGACGGCGAGATCGTGAGCTGTCTCCGAGCGGCGGATAACTGGCGCGTGGGGCGAGGCGGCCCGCAGGATTATGACCGCGCCATCCACTATGCCGACATTGCCTGCGCGGCGGGGGAAGCCGACGGCTGCGCCGGTGCCGCGACGATCCATTTCGAGGGACGCAAGACCGGCACGCCCGATTACACAGCGGCCCGGGACTTCTACGCGCGCGGCTGCAGGCTGCGGGATCCGAGAAGCTGCGCCGGGCTGGGGAACATGCAGTATATCGGCCTTGGCGGTGAGCGGGACCGGCGAACGGGTATCACCAATCTCCGCAGCGCTTGCGATCAGGAATTCGACTATGCCTGCGAACAACTCCGCAAGTATGGCCAGAACCGCTGACCGGTCGGCTGCCGGACGGCGACCGGCCCCCCAGCGATAAGCACCCCGGCGGGAGGCCGGGGCGCATCGCGTACGGACGGTAAGAGGGTCCCGTGAGGCGGACCCGGTGGCCGGCGCGTCAGGCGGCCGAAGAGCTCGCCTTGTCGATCAGTTTCGGCCGCCGCGTTGCGGTCTCGCCGATCTCGATCTTGCGCGGCTTGAGCGCCTCGGGGAGCTCCCGCACCAGCTCGATCCGGAGCAGGCCGTTCTGCAGGTCTGCGCCCGTGACGACAACATGGTCGGCGAGCTGGAACCGGCGGATGAAGCTGCGCTCTGCGATGCCGCGATGCAGGAACTCACGGCTCGGAGCGTCGCCATCCTGGCCCCGCTTGCCCGCGACGGTCAGCAGGCCTTCCTTGATCTCGATATCGAGATCGTCCTCGGAAAAGCCGGCCACGGCCAGTTCAATGGCAAAGCGGTCCTCGCCGATCCGCTCGATATTGTAGGGCGGATATGCCTGAGTCCCGTCAAGCCGGTTGGCCGTGTCGATCATGGAGGCGAGCCGGTCGAAGCCGACCATGGTGCGATAGAGGGGGGTAAGATCAATCGTGTTCATCGTGTCAGTCCTTTCCAAAGCAACTGGATGTGGTGTCTGTCTGCCTGACCCTCGGCCCCTGGGGCGCCGGAAGGCAATGCAGGCGTCCGGACCCGCTGGGCAGCACCCGGACACGGGGGATGTGGGAATGTCGCAATTGTGGTTCAAGGGATCGCGGTGCAGATCCGGAAGCGGAAGAAAGCGATTTCAGCCAGGAGGAATGAACATGCGATGGGTGACTTATGGTCTGGCCGCGAGCCTGATGGTACTGGCTGGATGCGGCAATGGCGAACCGGCCGGCGAGCGGGTGCGTGCCCCCGCCGGCGACGCGGTTGCGGGCGCGGCTGCGGACGGCCCGGCCGGCGCCGGTCCTTCGGTGGGCGATGGCGCGGACACTGTCTCGGCCGATGTGGCTGCGACCGGCCCTGACCGGGCAAGCGAACCTCTGGCCTGGGCGATCGCCGGATCCTGGCGCAGCGAAACGGAACGCGCGCGCGACACCGCCCGCCATCCGGCCGAGACGCTGGCCTTCTTCGGGATCGAGCCCGATGACACGGTGATCGAACTCTGGCCGGGTGGCGGATGGTATTCGTCCATCCTGGCGCCGTATCTTGCCACCGGCGGCGGGACGCTGATCGCCGCGGGCTTCGATCCGGACGTGTTCGAGGGCGAGCGCCGTGCGCGGATCGTGGAAAGGCTGGACGCCTATGCCGACCGCTTCACTGCCCGGCCCGACCTCTTCGGCACGGTCAGGATGGCGGCCTTCTCCGACCGGTCCGGCCCCCTCACCACGCCCGGCAGCGCCGATGTCGTGCTGACCTTCCGCAACCTGCACAACTGGATGGCCGGGGGCTATGCCGACAAGGCCTTCAGCGATGCCTTTACGGCGCTGAAGCCGGGCGGGATCCTCGGCGTGGTCGAGCATCGCCTGCCCTCGTCGGCAAACCAGGACCCGGTCGCGATGACCGGCTATGTGCACGAGGATTACGTGCGCCGCGCGGCTGAACGGGCCGGCTTCGTCTTCGTCGAGAGTACGGAGGTGAATGCCAATCCGAAGGACACCGCCGACCATCCCTTCGGCGTCTGGACGCTGCCGCCCAACAGCCGGACGGAGGATCGCAATGGCGAGGCGCCCGACGGCTTCGACCCGGCGCTCTATGCGGCCATCGGCGAGAGCGACCGGATGACGCTGAAATTCGTCAAGCCGCTGGCGGATGGGACCGTGCCGGGCACCGGACCGGACGCGGCGGGTTCACCGGAAGAGGCCGGCGCCCCGGACGAGGCAAGTGCTTCGGAAGCGGCAGGCACAACCGTCGAGGCGGGCGGTCCGACCGAGCGCTGATACCGGAACGGACCGCCGGGCAGCCGGTTACAGGACCACCGGCACCAGGACATAGACCAGCCCCGTGATTGCGGCGATGGCGAGGAGATTGAGACGCAGGCCGGCCGCCGCCATGGTCGGCAGGCTGACATGGCCAGTGGCGAAGGCCACAGCGTTCGGCCCGGTCGCCATGGGCAGCATGAACGCGCAGCTCGCCGCCAGCGCCAGGGGAGCGGCCAGCAGGCCGACATCGATACCGCTGGACAGCGCCAGCGCACCGAGCACCGGCATCAGCGCCGAGGCGGTGGCGACATTGCTGGTGACTTCGGTGAGGAAGATCACGAGGGCCGTGATGATGGCGACCAGCAGCAGGTCGGGCAGGCTGGCGAGGCCGGACAGCTCCGCCCCGATCCAGCTGCTGAGCCCGGTCGAGGTGATAGCCGCAGCCATCGACATGCCGCCGCCGAACAGCAGCAGCACCCCCCACGGGATCGTCTCGGCACTGCGCCAGTCGAGCAGGGCCTCGCCCGGCCGGTCCCTCGCCCCCGCCGGCACCAGGAAGCAGGCAATCACGCCGATGATTGCGATGACGTGGTCGGTCAGCCCGGCGAAGGGCGCCAGCCCGCCGAACTCGACCGCTTCGAGCTGACGGCGGAAGATCCAGAGACCGGCCACCATGGCGAAGACCATGATGGTCCGCCGCTCGGGCCGGCTGACCGGGCCCAGGGCCCGCAGGTCGGCGAGGATCGCCTCGCGGCCGCTGGCGACATTCGTGACCTCGATCCGGAAGGCCCAGCGGGTCAGCACGAACCAGGCCAGCGGGACAAGGGTGATGACGACGGGAATGCCGAGCAACATCCAGCGGGCGAAATCGACGCGGAGGTCGGTGTTTTCGTTGAGATAGCCCACGATGATGAGATTGGTCGGCGTGCCGACCAGCGTGCCCAGCCCGCCGATCGAGCAGGCCCAGGCGATCCCGAGCAGGAGCGCCCAGGTGAACGGGGCGTCGAGCCGGTCGCGGCCGAGGATCTCGCTTGCCGCAGAGATGGCGATGGGCATCATCATGATCGAGGTGGCGGTGTTCGAGATCCACATGGACAGGATGGCGGCAGCCGCCATGAAACCGCCGATCAGCCGGCTTGGCGAGGTGCCGACCCGCGCCACCACGTTGAGCGCGATCCGGGCATGCAGGTTCCATCGCTCGATCGCCTTGGCGATGATGAACCCGCCCAGCAGCAGGACCACGATGGGGTGCATGTACGGCGCCGAGGCGGTTGCAATGGGCAGCACGCCGGTGACCGGCAGCACGACCATGGGCAGCAGCGAGGTGACCGGAATCGGGATCGCCTCGCTGACCCACCAGACCGCCATCAGCACCAGCATGGACAGGACAATCCAGGCATTCCGCGCCGGCTCGGTCCCACCGGCCATGTCCACAAGCGTGGCCGGCAGGGGCAGCAACTGAATGGCCAGAGCGAGAACCGGCCCGAGCCACAGACCAGTCCGCTCGCGCAGGCTGCGTCCGCCCGAAGGCGCGGTCTGCTCCAGCTCAGGCACCGGCGGTCATGCCTCCACGCCGATTTCCCAGGCCGTGACCACGTCGAGATCCTCGCCCTTCCACGCCGACCAGGCGACGGGGCCCTCGATACCGGCGCTGGCGGCCAGGCGGTGCGCCCAGTCGGGCGCGTCCGGATCCTCGAGCCGGACCGGATGCACCCCCCAGAGCAGCTGTGCGCGCCGCAACCGCGCCGCGTCGCGCGAGCCGTAGAGGATCGTCGGCAGGCCGCGCCGGCGGGAGAACCGGGTGAGCCGGCGGGTCGAACCGGTGCGCAGGGCCAGCACGCTGCAAGCCTGGTGATCGGCCAGCCGGAAGGCAGCGTCGGCAACAATGTCGATCGCCTGCTCAGTGCCGTTGAGCTCGCCGGTGAACTGGCCGAGCGAGCGGGAGAAATCCTCCGCTGCCTCGGTCGCGGCAATGATCCGGCCCATGATCGCCACAGCGGTGGCGGGATGGCGCCCGACGGCGGTCTCGGCCGACAGCATCACGGCATCGGCGCCCTGATAGACAGCGGTGGCGACATCGCTGGCCTCGGCACGGGTGGGGGCGGCATGTTCGATCATGGATTCCAGCATCTGCGTCGCCACGATCACCGGCCGGCCGGCGGCGCGGGCCGCGCGGATGATCCGCCGCTGGATCACCGGGACCTGTTCGGTCGGGAACTCCACGCCGAGGTCGCCGCGCGCGACCATCACCCCGTCGGCAGCTTCGATGATCGCTTCGAGATTGTCGATCGCGGCGGGCTTTTCGAGCTTGGCCACCAGCGGCGCCCGGTTGGTGATCAGCGCCTTGGCTTCGGCGACATCCCCGGCCGTCTGCACGAAGGAGAGCGCGACGACATCGACGCCGAGTTCCATTGCAAAGGCAAGGTCCTCGCGATCCTTGTCCGTCAGCGCGCGCACCGGCAGCGCCTTGCCGCGCACGGTGAAGCCCTTCTTGTCCGACAGTTCCCCCGGCAGCGGCGAACGCACCCGGGGTTGCGGGCCGCCCTCGATCACGTCAAGCACCAGCAGCCCGTCATTGCAGAGCACCTGGTCGCCCGGCTCCAGCACGGCGAGGATGTCCGGATGCGGGACGGGAATGGCGTCGGTGCGGTCGGTGCCGGCGCCCGCAACAAGGTCATACTCGCCATTGAAGCGGAGCTTGATCCTGCCACCGGGAAAGCTGCCGACGCGCACTTTCGGCCCTTGCAGGTCGGCAAGCACCGCGAGCGGGCGGCCGGTCGCCGCCTCGGCGGCACGCACGGTCTCGAAGGCGCGAGCGTGGTCGTCGTGGCTGCCATGGCTGAAATTCAGCCGGAAGACATCGACACCGGCATCGGCCAGCAGGCGGATGGTGTCCGGCGAGCGGCTGCCGGGCCCGAGCGTGGCGACGATCTTTCCATGGCGGTTGCGGGGCAAGGACATGCAGCAACTTTCCTCAAGCGATCAGAGCGCCACCTCGACCATGCCTGACGCGGGATCGCAAGCCCCCTTTGTCTCCGGGGTCTGGACGGACCGGCCCGGGCGCATTTATCACGCGGGCGTGCCCTAGGCGCAGGCGTCGTGCGTGCTAATAGTCTCCGTAACGAGAAACCGAGTGAGTGACCCCATGACCGTGATGAGCGACACCGACACCCTGGCGGGCCTCGAGCCGAGCGTGGACATTTCCGTCCGCGACACGTTCGGGCTCGATACGGACATGGTCGTTCAGGGCTTCGAGACGCGCACCGAATACGTGCCCGAATTCGACCCGGCCTACCGCTTCGACCCGCAGACCACGCTCGCGATCCTCGCGGGCTTCCAGCATAATCGGCGCGTCATGGTGCAGGGCTATCACGGCACCGGCAAGTCGACTCATATCGAGCAGGTCGCCGCCCGCCTCAACTGGCCGATGATCCGGATCAATCTCGACAGCCATGTCAGCCGCATCGACCTGGTCGGCAAGGACGCCATCGTGCTCAAGGATGGCAAGCAGATCACCGAGTTCCGCGAGGGCATCCTGCCCTGGGCGCTGCAGCGGCCCGTGGCCATCGTGTTCGACGAGTATGATGCTGGCCGGCCGGATGTGATGTTCGTGATCCAGCGCGTGCTGGAGGCCTCGGGCCGGCTGACCCTGCTCGACCAGAACAAGGTGATCGCGCCGAACGGGTATTTCCGCCTGTTCGCCACCACCAACACGGTCGGGCTCGGCGACACGACCGGGCTCTATCACGGCACCCAGCAGCTCAACCAGGGCCAGATGG
>CAZDMQ010000030.1:0-37811 GCA_964506685.1 uncultured Hyphomonadaceae bacterium
TCGACGCCAGATCGACGAAACCGACGCGCCCGAGGCGCGCAAGCGCGCTGACCACGCCCGGCTTCAGGCGCTGCTCGCGCTGGCCGAGGCGCCGCGCTGCCGCCGGATCGTGCTGCTCGACTATTTCGGCGAGCCGGGGACCGAGCCCTGCGGCAACTGCGATCTCTGCCATGCCCCGCCCGAGCTGATCGACGCCACGGTGACGGTGCAAAAGGCCCTCTCGGCGATGCTGCGCACCGGCGAGCGCTTCGGTGTCGAGCATCTGTTGCAGGTGCTGCGCGGCGAGGCGGGCGCGCGTGTGGTCCAGCTCGGCCATGACCGGCTGCCGACATTCGGGGTCGGCCGCGATGTCTCGGCCACCGACTGGCGCGACTATTTTCGCCAGATCTACGCGCTCGGCCTTGCCGGGATCGGCGAGCAGGGAAACTGGCACGCGACCGAGGCGGGCTGGCGCGTCCTGCGCGGACAGGACGGCGTCAGCCTGCGCGCGCCGCACCCCCCGGCGAAGACCGCGAAAGGCGCACCGGCGCCGCGGCCGCCGGTCGGCGATCCGGCCGATGCCGAACTTTTCGAGGCGCTGCGCGCAAAGCGCACCGAGCTTGCGAAGGCCCGCGGCGTGCCGGCCTATGTGATCTTCCCCGACGCCTCGCTGATCGACATTGCCGCGCGCAAGCCCCTGAGCCTCGCGGCGCTGGCCACCTGTCACGGGGTGGGCGCAAAAAAATTGAAGAGCTTCGGCGAGACCTTCCTCGAGGTGATCGCGGGTGCCCCGGCCGCGCGCACCCACCCAGCGCGCGCGCGCCTCGCCGGGCAATTCGTGGTCGAGAAGCTGGTCGAGCCCGCCGCGGGCCACGTCAAGCGCGCTCCATGCGAGCCACGCGGCGACGAGCAGTCCGACCAGCGGGTCGGCCCAGCCGAGCCCGGTGAAGGCGGCCAGCGAGATGCCGGCAATCACCGCGGCATTGGCAGCAAGGTCGGCGGCATAGTGCGCCCGGTCGCCATGGGTGGCGACCGAGCCGGTCTGGCGGATGGCCCGGGTCTGCGCCCAGATCAGGGCGAGGGTCAGCACGATGGAGATGCCCATCACCGCCAGCGCGAGGAGGCTGCCGGCGATGGGTTCGGGATTGCGCAGCCGCTCCACCGCTTCGACCGCCACCAGCGTGGCCGAGACCCCGACCAGCAGCGCCTGCATCAGGGCGGCAAACGCCTCCGCCTTGCCATGTCCGAACCGGTGCTCGTCATCGGGCGGCGTGGCCGCATAGGTGACCGCCATCAGGGTGAACAGCGAGGCCATTCCATCGAGCCCGCTGTCGGCGAGGGAGGAGAGCATGGCGACCGACCCGGAAGCCAGCCAGGCCCAGAGCTTGAGGCTCATGAGAATGACTGCCGTGGCCACCGACAGGCGGGCGACGTTGCGGGTGATGCTGGCCGTGTCGCGGACCGGCAGGGCGCCGGGCAGGCTGGGAGCGGCATCATGGGGCATGGGGCAGGGCTCTCGGAGCAGGCGTTCCAGGGGGCGTTCGCGGGACGGGCGGGACGTCTCCGGATGGGAGATGGCGTGTGTCTTGACGCTTGTCAAAACCAAAGGGAATTCAACGGCCTGATTGATAATGCGAGCCATAGGCACTTGCAGCTGTCGGGCCGTTGCCGCGCCGCTGCCGGGGCATCGTCCGGGGCGGTTTCGGGCGGATTTTCCGGCGTGTTTTCCGACGTGTTTTCGGCGGGGAAATCCGTTTGACCTGAACGCGATGCGGTCTAAACCGCTGTAGACCCTCTCCCGGCCTTGCATGAAGGAGCCCGCAGATGACTGCCCGCACCCCCCGCCAGTTCTTCCAGCCGCTCGCTGCCGGCGCGCCCGAGCCGATGCGCGAGCTTCCGGTCCGGCTCGAGCGGATGATCCATTTCGTGCCGCCGCACCTCGACAAGGTCCGCGCCAAGGTGCCGGATATGGCCGGCCAGGCCGATGTCATTCTCGGCAATCTCGAGGATGCGATCCCCGCCGATGCCAAGGAAGCGGCCCGCGCCGGGGTGATCGAAATGGCCGGCATGGTTGACTGGCAGGCCAGGGGCACGGGGTTCTGGAGCCGGGTCAACCCGCTCAACTCGCCCTGGTTCCTCGATGATGTCACCGAACTGGTGATGCGGGCCGGCCACCAGCTCGACGTGCTGATGATCCCCAAGGTCGAGGGCCCGTTCGATATCCATTATTGTGACCAGCTGCTCGCCCAACTCGAGGCAAAGGCGGGGCTCAGCCGCCCGATCCTGCTGCACGCAATCCTCGAGACCGCCGAGGGCGTCGCCCGGGTCGAGGAGATTGCGCTGGCCAGCCCGCGCATGCAGGGCATCTCGCTCGGCCCGGCCGACCTGGCCGCCTCGCGCAAGATGAAGACCACGCGGGTCGGGGGCGGACACCCCTTCTACCGCGTGATTGACGACCCGAACACCGAGGGCGCACCGCGCCGGAGCGCGCAGCAGGATCCCTGGCACTATACCGTGGCGCGCATGGTCGATGCCTGCGTCATGGCCGGGATCAAGCCGTTCTACGGTCCGTTCGGCGACATCGCCGACCTTGAGGCCTGCGAGCAGCAGTTCCGCAACACGTTCCTGCTCGGTTGCGTCGGAACCTGGTCGCTGCATCCCAGCCAGATCGCCATCGCGAAGAAGGTGTTCAGTCCCGATCCCGACGAGGTGAAACTCGCCCGGCGTATCCTCGAGGCCCTGCCCGATGGCCGCGGCGTCGCCATGCTTGACGGCAAGATGCAGGATGACGCGACCTGGAAGCAGGCGAAGGTGATCGCCGACCTTGCCGATCTCGTGGCGAGGAAGGATCCCGACCTGGCTGCGGCCTATGCCGGGTAGCTCCTTGCGGCATTATCCGGGGTCAGCGCCGGGTGCGAGGGACTTCAGGCCGAGGACATCCTCCATGTCATAAAGGCCGGGAGGCTGGGTGAGCGCCCAGGCGGCTGCGGCCAGGGCGCCGTCGGCGAAGACCGAGCGGTCGAGCGCGGTGTGGGCGAGCGAGACGATCTCGGTCTCGCTGGCAAAGCTCACCTCGTGCGCACCGACGACACCGCCGGAGCGGCGGACGGCAAAACCGATCGCGCCTTCACGCCGGCCGGCATCCGGGCCGAGATAGGGCGCCGCCTGCAGGTTCGCGAGGTTAGCGCCGCGCCCGGAGGCCACGGCCTCGCCCAGCATCAGCGCGGTGCCGGAGGGGGCGTCCTGCTTGCGCCGGTGGTGGGTTTCCAGCACTTCGGCATCCCAGGCGGCGCCGAGCCGGGCGGCAACGAGCCGGGTCACCGCCGCCAGCAGGTTCACGCCGAGCGAGAAGTTGCCGGCCCGGACGATGGCGAAACGCGCGGCATGGGTCTCGACCTGTGCGGCCTCGGCTGTGGTGAAGCCCGTGGTGCCGATGATGACGGCTCGGACCGGGGTGGAGTCGAGTGCGGCGAGCGCGGCCAGCGTCGCATCGGGCCGGGTGAAGTCGATCCACACGCTGGCGCCCGCAGCGGCTGCGGCTGGATCGGTGACCGCAGCGATGCCGAGCGCGCGCGGCATGCCGGCCAGGTCGCCGAGGTCGCGACCGATGCCTTCGGCGCCGGGGCGTTCGGTGCCGCCGACGAGGTGATGACCGGCAGCCAGGGTGGCCCGCGCCAGCTGCTGTCCCATGCGACCGGCGATACCGGCGATAGCGATGTCCAATTTCCCGTTCATGACATGAGTATAGCGACGTGTTGCAGCACAGGGCCAGTCTCGGACGGAACTGCGGATGAGCCGGCTTGCCCCGTTGCCGGACATGTGCACGGAATGGGTCCATGCTGTATGCGTACCGCAAGGCCGGGCCTGATGATGCTGCAAGTGTGGCCCGTTTGCACCGGGCGGCGCGGGCGGCGGCGATGCCGTGGCTGCCCGTGATCCAT
This sequence comes from uncultured Hyphomonadaceae bacterium, assembly GCA_964506685.1. GTDB lineage: Bacteria > Pseudomonadota > Alphaproteobacteria > Caulobacterales > Hyphomonadaceae > UBA5336. The sequence continues at coordinate 3,921 of CAZDMQ010000030.1, forward strand.
ACGCCAGAGGAAGATGTCGCCTTCTTCGAGACGAAGGTGATCCCCGCAGCGCAGGTCACCGTCTGCGAGGAAGCGGAGGGGATCGTCGCCTTCATGGCGATCCGCCGGGGCTGGGTCGATCACCTGTATGTGGCCCCGACGCACTGGCGGCAGGGTTATGGCCGCCGGCTTCTGACCTTCGCCCAGGCGATGCAGGACCAGCTCCAGCTCTGGACATTCCAGGGTAACCGACAGGCACTGGACTTCTATGCCGGCCATGGCTTTATCGAAGCCGAGCGCACCGATGGCGCCCGCAATGAGGAAGGCATGCCCGACGTCCGGCTCGTCTGGACGGCACCGCCCGCCGCCCTCGCATAGGGCCCGCCCCAGGCTCCCCGCGGCCATGGGGCGTTGCGAAGCCAGACAAATCCGGCCGTCTCGCATCCGGCGCCCCTTGCATCGGGGGCAGCGGCCTTCCAAGATACGGAAATGGAGCCGTCGAACGACAATCTGCCCTCCCTCTCCTACGCCGACTATTTCGACCACCCGGTGAAGAAGCGGCTTGTGCGGGCGGTCGAACGGCTTTCCGGCCAGCCGCGCATCCAGAAACTCTATCGCCGCTATCGCGAGGAGCTGAAGGACCAGCCATTTTTCGGGGCGGCGGTGAAACTGCTCGACCTGCGCGTGGAAATCGATGTCGCCCGGCATGCGGCCATTCCCCGGACGGGGCCGCTGGTGGTGGTCGCCAATCATCCTTTCGGCGTGCTCGACGGCATCGTGATCTGTCACCTGCTGTCGCTGATCCGAAGCGATTTCAAGATCCTCACCAATGCCGTGCTCGATGGCGCACCGGAAGCGTCGGACTGGATCCTGCCGATCGACTTTGCCGGCACCAAGGCCGCTCAAGCGATCAATATCGCAACGCGCAAGCGGTCGCTCGAGATCCTGCGCGAAGGCGGCTGTATCGTCGTGTTCCCGGCGGGCGGGGTCTCGACCGCGCCGACCATGTTCTCCCGTGCGGCCGTTGACGACACCTGGAAGCCTTTCACCGCCAAGCTCATCACCCAATCCGGGGCCAGCGTGGTGCCGGTCTATTTCGAGGGGCAGAATTCGCGGCTCTTCCAGTTGGCCAGTCACCTTTCGCTGGAATTGCGGCTGGCGCTGATCTTCCGCGAGGTGAATGACAAGCGTGGCAAGCGCATGCCGGTCCATATCGGCGAGGTGCTGACCCCGGAAGACCTCGCGAGCGCCGGCAAGCGAGCCGAACTCATGCAGTTCCTGCGCGAGGCGACCTATGCGATGGCGCCGGGAAAATGGCAGGGCCGGCTGAAACGCGCCGAGAAGCGCTGGCAGGAGCGGCCGCCAAGGGTGTTCCGGTAGGCGCGTGCGAACGGCTTGGGCTGTGGGCCGCTTTCGGGCATGATCGGATGCAGGAGGAAACAGACCATGGCCGATACTCAGCCCCCCGCCGACATCCGACAGGCCGCAGCGATGCTCGCGCCCGCCATTTCCGCCCGGGCGGCGGAGATCGAGGCGGCGCGGCGGCTGCCGGCCGATCTCGCTGCGCAGATGGCCGCGATCGGGGTGTTTCGCATGGTCACCCCGGCGATCTATGGCGGGCTCGAACTGGCCCCGCGCGAGATTGTCGAGACCGTCGAGATCCTCGCCCGCGCCGATGCCAGCGCCGGCTGGTGCGCCATGATCGGGGCGACGACCGCAATGAATGCGGCCTACATGGCGCCCGACTTCGCCCGCGAGATCTATGGTGATCCGATGATCATCACCGGCGGCGTGTTCGCCCCCATGGGCCGGGCCACCGATGCGGGCGACCATTACCGCGTCACCGGGCGCTGGCAGTGGGGATCGGGCTCGGCCAACTGTACCTGGCTCTGCGGCGGGTGCGTGGTCGAGGCCGATGGCGAGTTGCGCCGCCTGCCGTCCGGTGCGCCGGAGAACCGCATGATGGTCTTCCCCGCCGCCGATGCCGAACTCCTCGACACCTGGCACACCATGGGGCTCGCCGGCACCGGGTCGGGTGACATTGCGGTCAGCGACATCGCCGTGCCGAAGGGGCGGTCGGTCTCCCTCGTTGCTGACCGGCCGGTGGTGGACGGCGCGCTCTACGCCTTCCCCGCCTTCGGCCTGCTGGCGCTCGGCGTGGCCGCCGCTGCGCTCGGCAATGGCCGCGGCGCGCTGGATGCGTTCCGCACGCTGGCAGCCGGCAAGAAGAACCAGGGCTCGTCCAAGACGCTCGCCGAACGCCAGGTGATCCAGTCCGAGGCGGCCAGGATGGAGGCCGGCTGGCGGGCCGCCCGGGCCTATCTGTTCGACGAGATCGACCAGACCTGGGCCGTCGCCACAGCGACCGGCGACATCCCGGTCGAGCGCCGGGCGGCGCTGCGCATGGCCTGCACACACATGGTCCGCACCAGCGCCGATGTCTGCCGCATGGCCCACGACCTTGCCGGCGGCGTCGATGTCTACACCTCGAGCGAGATCCAGCGCCGCTTCCGCGATGCCCACGCGATGACCGCCCATATCGTCACCGCGCCGGCGACATGGGAACTGACCGGCCGCATCCTCATGGGCCTGCCCACTGATGGCGGCATGATCTGAGCGGGTGAAAAGGGGCCCCAGCCGGTCTATGACTGCCGGTTGGTCAGGGCCCATTGCCGGGCAAGGTGAGCGGCAAGATTGCGATAGATGTCGGCTGGCGGTGTATCGCTCAGCACGAAACGCACGCCGGCACCGCGAACCGGCCGGTCAAGGTCCGCATTCGCCTCTGCGACGCCGGCAAGCGCCGCCCGCACGACGTCATCCGCATTCAGGCGTCGGGCCTCAGCGCCATGGTGACGGGCATCGACCTCGAAGTCCGAGACGGGTTCGAACGTGAACAACAGCCCCAGGAGGTTGTGCTCGGGACCTGTGATCGGGGTCGCGATCAGACATTCGCCACCGGCGTCGAGTCTCATCGGTCTCCCTCCGGTGCCGGAAACCGCCGGCTGGCGCGCAGATGGGCGACGCTAAAACGCGGATCGACTGGTTGCATCACCCAGGCTTCGGCGATTTCGTGCTTGAGCAAGTCTGTATCGGCGCCTGTTAACGTACCAGCTATGAGCCGGGCCGAGGTGCGGGCAATACCCATGTCGCTGTCGAAACGTGCCCGGATCGCGGGCTCCCCAAGCGAAACATGACGGTCCAGGCTGTGCTCGGCGAAGAAGAGGTGTGTCTTCATCTTTCTGATATTCGAGTGTTCGAAGCCCGTATGCTTGGCGATCAGGTCGATATCGTCATGACGGGACCTGATCGCACATAAGCTGCATCGGCGTCTTCCTGCATGTCCGGCCTTTCCTCGCCCGCTTTCGGGGCGACTTCCCGCACCGGGAATTCTTGCATCTTCGGTCGCATCACCCCAAGTGCTGGCAGAGGTGTGAACGTGTCGCGAAGCGGCGTCAGGGAGGTCGGCAGAAACGATGAGCAAGCGCGACTATTACGAGATCCTCGGTGTCGACCGCGGCGCCGACGAGAAAGCCCTGAAATCGGCGTATCGCAAGCTCGCCCTGAAATTCCACCCCGACCAGAATCCCGGCGATGCCGAAGCCGAAGCCCGCTTCAAGGAAGTCGGCGAAGCCTATGCTGTGCTGTCCGATCCCGACAAGCGCGCGGCCTATGACCGGTTCGGCCATGCCGCCTTCGAGGGCGGCGGAGGCGGCGGGGGCGGTCACCCGTTCGACGGCATGGACCCTGGCGACATCTTCGAGGACATCTTCTCCCAGGTCTTCGGCGGCGGAATGGGGGCACGCGGGCGCGGCCGGCGGCGCGGCGGTCCCGTGCGCGGCTCGGACCTGCGCTACGATCTCGATGTCTCGCTGGAGGATGCGTTTCGCGGGATCGATACGCAGATCACCCTTCCCAGTCTTGATACCTGCCAGGCCTGTTCGGGGTCAGGCGCGGAACCGGGCACCAGTCCGGAGACCTGCGCGACCTGTAGCGGGGCGGGCCGGATCCGGGCCCAGCAGGGCTTCTTTACCATGGAGCGGACCTGCCCGCGCTGTTCGGGTCGTGGCCAGGTCATTCCGCATCCCTGCCAGGGCTGCGCCGGGACCGGACAGGTGCGCGCCGATCGCAGCCTGTCGGTGCGGATCCCTGCCGGCGTGGAGAGCGGTACGCGCATCCGGCTGCAGGGCGAGGGTGAGCCGGGCGCGGCCGGCGGTCCGCGCGGCGATCTCTACATCTTCATCGACGTGCCGGAACACGATCTTTTCGAACGCGACGGGCCGAACCTCTACTGCCGCGCGCCGGTCCCGATGGTGACCGCAGCCCTGGGCGGGGAGATCGAGATCCCGACCATTGATGGCGGGCGGGCAAAGGTGTCGGTGCCGGAAGGTGCGCAGACCGGACGCAAGCTGCGGCTGCGCGGCAAGGGGATGCCGAACCTGCGCGGCAACCAGCCGCGCGGTGATCTCTATGTCGAACTGTTCGTGGAAACGCCGCAGAAGCTGACCGGGCGCCAGAAGGAACTGTTGCGCGAATTCTGTGATTGCTCGGGGGCCGACTGCAATCCCGAGAGCGAGGGCTTCCTCGGCCGGGTCCGCCGGTTCTGGGACGATCTGACCGATCCCGACGAAAGCCGCCCGCACTAGGGGGATCGCGGGCCGGACCCGCAAGCGCTCCGGCGAAGCCTTCGGATCTATAGTTGCGATTGTAACTATTTATGGTAGGGTCTTCTCGAGTGATCCGAAGGGGGCCGGCTCGGTCCGGGCATGCCCCGACACCGGGCGCCCGTGCAACCAGATATCGGAGCGAAGTGGCCATGGCCGATCTGTTTGACAACCCCGCCGGGCTTGACGGGTTCGAGTTCATCGAGTTCTCGGCGCCGGAAGAGGGGGTCCTCGAGCCGGTCTTCGAGAGCATGGGGTTTGCCCATGTGGCGACCCACCGGTCCAAGGCCGTCACCCTGTGGCGGCAGGGCGGGATCAATTTCATCGCCAATTACGAGCCGCGTTCTGCGGCCTGGTTTTTCGCCCGGGAACATGGCCCCTCGGCCTGTGGCATGGGGTTCCGGGTGCGCGATGCGAAAGCGGCCTATGAGGGCCTGCTGGCGCGCGGCGCCGAACCGGTGGAGACCCATACCGGCCCGATGGAACTGCGCATTCCCGGCATCCGGGGCATCGGCAATTCGATCATCTACCTGGTCGACCGCTATGCCGATGCAGGCGAGGCAGGGCTGTCGATCTATGATATCGATTTTGTCTACAAGCCGGGCGTCGAGCGATGGCCCGAGGGCTGCGGCTTCCGGCGGATCGACCACCTGACGCACAATGTCTATCGCGGCCGCATGGCCTACTGGGCCGACTTCTACGAAACCCTCTTCAACTTCCGGGAAATCCGGTATTTCGACATCAAGGGCGAGTATACCGGCCTCACCTCCAAGGCGCTGACCGCTCCCGATGGCCGCATCCGCATCCCGCTGAACGAGGAGGGCGAGAGCGGCAAGGGCCAGATCGAGGAATTCCTGCGCGACTATAATGGCGAGGGCATCCAGCACATTGCGCTGATCTGCGACGATCTCCAGGCCTGCTATGACCGGCTGAAGGCGCGCGGGGTGGTCTTCATGACACCGCCGCCCGGCACCTATTACGACATGCTCGACGCGCGGCTGCCGGGCCATGGCGAGGATATCGACGGGCTCCGCTCGCGTGGCCTGCTGCTGGACGGGACGACCGAGGGTGGCGAGCCGCGCCTGCTGCTGCAGATCTTTGCCGAGCCGCGCATCGGGCCGGTCTTCTTCGAATTCATCCAGCGCAAGGGCAATTATGAAGAGGGCTTCGGGGAGGGCAATTTCAAGGCCCTGTTCGAATCGATCGAGCGCGACCAGATCAATCGCGGCGTCCTCAAGGTCGAGGAGACGGCGTGATGGCGGCCCCGGAACTCGGCGGGATCCATCACGCTGCCTATCGCTGCCGGGATGCGAAGGAAACGGTCGACTTCTATCGCAAGGTCCTGGGCATGCAGTTCACCACCGCCTTTGCCGAGGACCACGTCCCCTCCACCGGGGCCCATGATCCCTACATGCACGTCTTCCTCGACGCGGGCGGCGGCAATATCCTCGCCTTCTTCGAACTGCCGGGGCAGCCCGAGATGGATCGCGACCGCAACACGCCGGAATGGGTCCAGCATATCGCTTTCCGTGTCGGCTCGGTCGAAGCGCTGGAAGCGGCCAGGGCGCATATCGAAAGCCTCGGCATCGACGTGCTCGGCCCGACCCATCATGGCATCTTCCAGTCGATCTATTTCTTTGACCCGAACGGTCACCGCATCGAACTGGCCGCCGATATCGGCACCGACACGCAATATGCCGAACTGGCCCGGGTCGCCCCGGACATGCTTGAGGAGTGGAGCCGGACGAAGACTGCGCCGCGCCATGCGGCCTGGTTGCACGAGCTTGCCCGGGCTGCGCATGCGAAGACAGAAGGACCATCGACATGAAACTGGCCACCCTCCGGAGCGGGGCGCGCGATGGCCGGCTCGTTGTCGTCTCCACCGACCTGACCCTGTGCACCAGCGCCGCTGCGATTGCCCCGACCCTGCAGGCCGCGCTCGATGACTGGGACCGGGCCGAGCCGGCCCTGCGGGCTCTGTCCGACCAGCTCGCACTGGGCGCCGTGCCGACCGAGCGCTTCCACGAGCACGACGCGCTGTCGCCGATCCCCCGGCCGCTGCAATGGGCCGACGGCTCGGCCTATATCAACCACGTGGAACTGGTGCGGAAGGCGCGCGGGGCCGACGTGCCGGCGAGTTTCTATGACGACCCGCTGATGTACCAGGGGGTTTCAGGGACGACGCTGGCACCACGCGAGCCGATCCCGCTCGGCAATCCGGCCTGGGGCTGTGACATGGAGGCAGAGGTCTGCGTCATCACCGACGATGTCCCCATGGGCGTGTCGGAAGCCGAGGCCGCAGCCCATATCCGGCTGCTCCTGCTGTGCAATGATGTGAGCCTGCGCGGCCTAATCCCCGCCGAGCTCGCCAAGGGCTTCGGCTTCTTCCAGTCCAAGCCGCCCTGCGCCTTCTCCCCGGTGGCCGTGACGCCGGACGCGCTGGGCGCGGCCTGGCGCAACAATCTCGTCCACCTGCCGCTGCTGGTCGATTACAACAATGCCCCTTTCGGCCGTGCCAATGCCGGGGTCGATGCCACCTTCAGCCTTGCGCGGCTGGTGGCCCATGCCGCACGGACGCGGCCGCTGGTGGCCGGCACGATCGTCGGGTCGGGGACGGTCTCGAACCGCGACGAGACGGGCGGGCCGGGTCGTCCGGTGAGCGACGGCGGCCTCGGCTATTCATGCATCGCCGAGATCCGCATGATCGAGACGATCCGCGACGGCCAGCCGGCAACGCCGTTCATGCGCGCGGGCGACACCGTCCGTGTGGAGATGAAGGATGCGGCCGGCCACTCGATCTTCGGAGCGATCGAACAGGTCGTCGAAGCGGTGTGACTTTGCCGCCCGCGAGCCGGGATGCGAGGGGCGTGGCCGGTCTGGCCTGATCAGCGCCCGCGCGTGTCCATCAGGTTGCGGGCGACCACCATGCGGTGGACCTCGCTGGGGCCGTCATAGATGCGCATGTTGCGGACCCGGCCAGCCATCAGCTGTAGCGGCAGGTCCTTGGTCATGCCCATGGCGCCGAAGCACTGCATGGCATGGTCGATGACCTCCTGCGCCATTTCCGTGGCATAGTATTTCAGCATCGAGATCTCGGTGCGGACATCCTGGCCCTGGTCGATCTTCCACGCGCAGTCATAGGCCATGAGCCGGGTGGCATGGATCTTCGCCGCGCCGTCGGCGACCCACCATTGCACCGCCTGGCGCTGGGCGAGGGTCTGGCCGAAGGTGGTCCGCTGGGGGGCGTAGTCGCACATCATGTCGAGCGCGCGCTGGGCTGCGCCGATGCACCAGGCCGCCATCTCCATGCGCCGGGTGCCGAGCCGGATCTGCATCGGGCCGAAGCCCTCGCCCTCCGTGCCGAGCAGCTTCCAGCCCTCCACCCGGCAGTCTTCCAGCGCGACCTCATAGGTGAATTCCCCGCCCAGCATCGGAATCCGGCGCAGCACGTTGAAGCCCGGCGTATCCCGGTCCACGAGGAAGGCCGACATGCCGCCGCGCTTGCCCTTCTTCGGGTCCGTGAGCGCCATCAGGATGGTGAAATCGGCCTCGGCGGCGCGCGTGATCCAGATCTTGCGCCCATTGATCACCCAGTCCGCCCCATCGCGCACGGCTTTCGTCTTCATCCCGCCGGGATCGGCGCCGGCGCCGGGCTCGGAAATGCCGATGGCCGAGACGGTCTCGCCGCGCGCATAGGGGGCGAGATAGGCCTCCTTCTGGCGCTCGGTCACGGTCGCTATCAGCATGCGGAGATTGGGCGAGTCCGGGGGCAGGGTGTAGCTTGCCACCGTGCTGCCGAGCGCCTCGTTGACTGCGACCAGGGCGACATGCGGCAGGTCCATGCCGCCGACTTCCTCAGGCGCATCGAGGCTCCAGAGGCCTAGGTCCTGGCTGACCCGGTCGAGCCGGGCTTTCTCATCGGCGGTGAGATAGGCGCCGTCGCCGGCCGCATCGCGGGCAAGCACGCCCTGTTCGAGCGGCATCAGGTGGTCGGCCACGAAGCGCCGGACCAGGTCAGCCAGCATGCGGTGGTCTTCATCGAGTTCAAAATGCATGGGGCCGCCTCCGGTGTGTCATCACAGAACGCTATTACGCCCCAGCCTCGCGCATCAGGGAAGAGCGCGGCACAGACGGATTTGACCGAATACCGGATATTGCGTTGCGCCCGCGTCCGTGGACGGGGCTCAGCCCGTCAGCGCCTGATAGGTTGCCGCAACCAGAGACAGCCCGCGCATGTCGCCAACAAGGCCCGGCTCCATCCGGTTCATGACATAAGCAATACAGAGCCGCGCATCCTGGTCCACCAGCACGATAGAGCCGCCATAGCCGCCCCAGTAACAGATATGGGCGTTCGGCCCGAGCAGGCGAGCGTCGCCATTCAGCCCGTAGCCCATCCCGAAGGTCACCGGGATACCGAGCACAAGGTCTGTCCCGTTCGACTGGACATCAAACACCCGCCGCGCACCTGCCTCCGACAGCAGGCGTTTGCCGAAGGCCTCCCCGCCATTTGCCATGGCGGTCTGGATCCGGACGATGCTGCGCGCATTGCCATGTCCGTTCGCTGCCGGGATTTCGGCCGCCTGCCAGGCGCGGGTCTGGGATGCGGCAACATCGACAGCCGGATTGGCGAAGGTGCGTGAGGCAATGGAACCGTCATCGGCGAGCCGGATCGGATCCGATGGCGGTGTCAGCGGCGATATGCGCGGGACTGCGACTTCGGGTGTGCCGATATGGAAATCGGCGTCCAGCGGGCCCGCAATCTCATTGCGGAAGAAGGCGCCGATCGACTGGCCTGTTACGCGGCGGACAATTTCGCCGATGAGGTGGCCATGGGTCAGGGCATGGTAGCCGGACGTAGTGCCCGGTTCCCACCAGGGCGTCTGTGCGGCCAGTTCGCGGACCATCCAGTCCCAGTCATAGAGCGCCTCTCCCGACACGGGCGTGTCCATGCCCGACAGTCCCGATGTGTGCGCGAGGATGTGACGGACCTCGACCCCATCTTTGCCGGCGACGGCGAATTCGGGCCAGTAGTGCGCGACGGGGGCGTCGAGATCGACCGCGCCGCGATCGGCAAGCACGAGCAGCGCCATGGCAGCCATGGTCTTCGTGCTCGACCAGACATTCGTGATCGTGTCCGCCGTCCACGCCTCGGTCCGGTCGTCTGTGAGGTGACCGCCCCACAGATCGGCCACCATCTCGCCTTCGAGGCTGACGGCGACGGAGGCGCCGATCTCGTTCAGGTCGCGGAAATTCTCAGCGAAGGCGGCTTTCACCGGTTCAAAGCGTGGCGCGCAATGTCCGTGAATGGCTGTCATGGTGCACCCATAGCCGCAAAGATGCCGGAACTCCAGCGCGGACGCCGGGTTGCCCGGCTACGCATCCGGCTCCTCCCGGAAGTTTTCGCCGCCATGGGGTTCGGCACCGCGGGGGTCGGGGTGGATCAGGATATCGGCGGCGGGGAATTCGGTCAGGATCGCGCGCTCGGCCTCGACCATCCTTGTATGGGCCTCGACGAGCGTCAGCCCGCGCGGCATGTCGGCGTGGAACTGGATGTGGATATACGGCCCGGAGGCGCGCGTGCGCAGCTGGTGCACGTCCAGAAGTCCGCCCGCCGACAGGGCCAGTTCGCGGATCCGCGCGCGCGCCGCGTCCGGCAATTCGCGGTCGAGCAGCTGGTTCAGCCCGCCGCGGGCGACATCCACACCGGGTGGCGCCCCTCGTCATTTCCGCCTGGCCGGACAGGATCCGCGCGGCCAGGTCCTTCGCCTGTGCGCCGGCCCGGCGACGTGTGAGCCTGAGACGCAGGCGGCCACGGGCCGGCCATAATCCGATCCGGGGGTACGTGCGTAAAAATTCTGGAACCGTCGGATGAAGCCGCTATATTCAGATCATAAGCCCCGAGGGTATCAACTCCGGGCGGGCGTTAAGTCCGGGTGCGTGGGGGAAGCTGTGTCTTTCTGCCGTCCGTGCCCCGGCTCGACCCTCGTCCCTCAAATCGAGGAAATCCAAGACATGGCCATGGATGCCGTTACGCCGAAGACTGCCTTTCTCCGTGATGAAGGCCGCCAGCGCCCGACCCGTGAACAAGCCGAGGAGGCCGTGCGGACCCTGATCGCATGGGCTGGCGACGATCCTGCCCGCGAGGGCCTGCTCGACACGCCGAGCCGGGTCGTGAAGGCCTATCAGGAATGGTTTTCCGGCTATGGCGAGGATCCGGTCACCTACCTCTCGCGGACCTTCGAGGACGTGCAGGGCTATGACGACATCGTCATGCTTCGCGACATCGAGGTCGAGAGCCATTGCGAGCATCACATCGCGCCGTTCCTGGGCAAGGCCTATGTCGCCTACATGCCCACCGATGCGGTGGTCGGGATTTCCAAGCTTGCGCGTGTGGTCGAGATCTTCGCCAAGCGGCTGCAGACGCAGGAAACCATGACCCAGCAGATCTGTGATGCAATCACCGACAGTCTCGCGCCCATGGGTGTCGCGGTCCTGATCGATGCCGTGCATGAATGCATGACCACGCGCGGCGTCCACCACCGGCATGTCTCGACGGTCACCACCCAGTTTACCGGCGTGTTCAAGACCGACCAGGATCTCCGCAATCGTTTCCTGCGACTGGCTGGGAAATAGGCTGAAAGCGTGCGACAACGCGGCTGCCGGAAGGCCTGCGCGCGCAGCGGAATCAGGGCGCGTCTGATTGGCATGGATGGCGCAGGCGGGCCATGGCGGATGGGCATCTGAGGCGGGGAGAATGGCAGCGGCCCCGTGACGGGACCGCAAAAGGTCGCTAAGGGGACGGCTTTCCGAACGATGGGAGCCTGCCATGATCGCTCGCCAATTCTCTGCTGCTGCCTCCGGGGTGGCATATCTCGTCCTCCTTGCGGCCTGTTCGCCCGCAGCGCCGGGGAACGAGGCGCCGGCCGGGGACGACCAGGTTGAAACGGCTGCCAGCGAGCAGGGCGCAGGTGCGACAAACGCCGAGCCTGCGGGCGAGACACCCGGCGCGGTGATCGATGACTACCTGCCCTGGGACGCCACGGATGAGGCCGTGCAGACGACCGAAAGCGGGCTGCAATACATCATCCTCGAGGATGGTCCGGAGGGGGCGCCGAGCCCGACCGACCGCGACCGGGTGACCGTCATGTATGAAGGCCGGGTCGCCCGTTCCGGCGAGAAGTTCGACAGCAGCTATGACCGGGGCAGCCCGGCCACCTTCCCCGTGAGCGGTGTCATTCGCGGCTGGGTCGAGGGGCTGCAGCTGATGTCTGAGGGCGACAGCTACCTGTTTCACATCCCCAACGCGCTGGCCTATGGCAACCAGTCCCGCGGACCGGTGATCGCGGCGGGTGACGACCTTGTCTTCCGGGTCGATCTCCAGAAGGTGATGCCGGCGCCGGCACCGCGCGCAGTCAACACCGAGGCCTGGGAAACCTACACGCCGTGGGACTCCGCGCGCGAGGGTGTGGTCACCACCGAGAGCGGCCTCGAATATGTCGTCCTGGAGAGCGGCGATGCCGACAAGGCCTCGCCAACCGGTTCGGACCGGGTGGTGGTGTTCTACGAGGGGCGGCTCGATGCCACCGGCGAGGTGTTCGACAGCGCTTACAAGCGCGGCGAGGCGGCGATCTTCCCGGCACGCGGGCTTATCCCGGGCTGGGTCGAGGCGTTGCAGTTGATGAAGCCCGGCGACCACTGGTTGCTGCACATTCCCGCAGAGCTGGCCTATGGTCAGACAGGAACGCCGGGGGGCGAGATCCCGCCCGGCTCCGACCTGAATTTCGAGATCGAGCTGATGGACGTGCTGTCGACACAGTAGGCGCGGGCGCCGGTCGGCAGAGAAGAAGGGGAGGCAGGGCAGGGTGACGCGACGGATCCGCTTCGGTCTCATCGGGACAGGCCCGAGCGCACGCCAGCGTGCGGCGGTCCTGCGCCAGCGCAGCGATTGTGAAATCGTCGCCACCAGCGGCCCCGGTCGCAACATGAAGACCGGGATCCACTATGAAGACGCACGCGGCCTGCTGGCCCGCGCCGATCTCGATGCGGTGATCTTCGCTGGCGCCTCGAAGGTGGCGGCCAGCACCTGCGCCGAGGCCGCCCGCCGCGGGCTGCACGTCCTGTCGCTCCGCCCGCCCGCCGTGACCCCGGCCGACCTCATCACCGTGCGCGAAGCCCAGCGGGCCGCCCCAGTCGGCAAGGTGCTTCAATACAGTTTCCCGCTGCATTATCATGCCTCGGTCGGTGTCGCGAAACGCATCGCCGCCGAGGGCAGGCTCGGCACCCTGCTGACCCTGCGGGCCGTCTATGGCGTCGCGGCCGAGCCGAAACTCGATCACCGCGGCGGCGCCCTGCTCGATCGCGGCCTGCACATGCTGGACCTGATGCAGGCCTTTGCCGGCCGGTTTTCCGATGCCAGGGCCTTTGTCGGCCAGCGCGCCTGGGCCAATCCCGGCGCCGACGACAATACCATGGCCATCCTGCGCACCGCGGAGGGGGTGATCGCCACCCTGCATGCCTCCAGCACGTCCTGGCGCGAAACCTTCCGCCTCGAACTCGGCTATACGCACGGCTATCTCTGGCTCGATGGGCTGCTTGGCGGCGATGACGGCCTGGCCCCGGAAATGCTGATCATCGGCCGGCCTGAAACCGATGATGACGGCATTCCGCGCCCCAATCCGAACGAGGATATCCGCGAGTTCCAAACCGACAATGCCGTCGCGCTGGAACTGGCCGATTTCATCCATGCAATCCAGGGGCGCGGCATGCAGACCGTCGGTACCAGCCTGCAGGCCTTCGATGCGCTGACCCTTGTCCACCGCCTCTATGGCGACGATCCGGACTGGGACCTGCAGGACATCCACACCGCTGCGGAATAGGAGACCAGACCCGGTGCAGGCCCTGCTCGACCATGCCATTGCCGCAGCCCGGCTTGCCGGCGCGCGCCTTGCCGCCAGGGGGGCGGGCTATGACGGCGTGCTGGCCGAGGCCGGACGCGACATCAAGTTGGCTGCGGACCGGTCTGCCGAGGCTGCGATCATCGACCATCTCCGCTCCGGCGTTGGCGGTGACGTTGCCATGCTCGGCGAGGAGACCGGCTGGCACGGCAGCCCGGGCGCGCGCCACTGGGTGATTGACCCGCTCGACGGCTCGGCCAATTTCGATCGCCGGATCCCGTTCTGCGCCATCGCCATAGCGCTGATGCAGGATGCGGTCCCGCTGCTCGGGGTGGTGCATGATTTCAATCGGGACGAGACCTTTGCAGGTGGCGAGGATCTGCCTGCGACCCTCAACGGCACCCCGATCCATGTCTCGGACATCACCGAGCCGGGCCGCGCCATCCTGGTCTCCGGCCTGCCGGTGAAGGCGGACTATTCCGCTGAGGCACTGGCCGCCATGGCGGCCGGGTTCGCTGACTGGAAGAAGGTCCGCATGTTCGGTTCGTCAGCCCTGGCAGCGGCCTATGTCGCTGCGGGCCGCGTTGACCGCTATGCCGAGACCGGGGCGCGCCTCTGGGATGTGGCCGCCGGCATGGCCATCGTCCGGGCCGCCGGAGGGCGGGCCCTGCTCAGCCCCGGCGCCCCGGAAGCCCCGCGCCGAGTGCTCATGGACAATGGTCGGCTTCCCGCCCCGCCCGACCTCGGCTAGGAAACCTGCTCCGGCGCGACTCGCGCTGACTCCCGCATCCCCGGCCGGCCACCGCGCCGCCGGGCTCGATCCAGAAAGGGACGACCCATGCCGCTGACGCCCGAGACCCTTGCCGACATCGCCCTCAAGGCCGGCGCGGTCATCATGGACATCTATGCCAGTGACTTCGATGTCAGCCGCAAGGATGACAGCTCGCCGGTCACCCTGGCCGACGAGCGCGCCGAGGCGCTGATCCTGCAGGGGCTGCAAACGGCCGATCCGGACCTGGTCGTGATCGCCGAGGAGGCGGTGGCGGCCGGCCACCTGCCCGAGCATGGCAGCCGCTTTGCCCTGGTCGACCCGCTCGACGGGACCAAGGAGTTCATCAACAAGCGGGGCGAGTTCACGGTCAATATCGCGATCATCGAGCATGGCCGGCCGGTCATGGGCGTGGTCTATGCCCCCGCGCTCGACCGCCTGTTCGTCGCCGAGGGACCTGGCGCAGCATGGCAGGCCAGCGCGCGCGCCGGGGGGGCGGTTCCGGCGCCCGCCGAGCGCACGGTCCTGACCATCCGCAAGGCGCCGGATGCGCTGACCGCCATTGCCTCGAAGTCGCACCGCACGCCCGAAACCGATGCGGTCCTCGATCGCTACCGCATCGGCGAGGTGATTTCCGCCGGCTCGTCACTGAAATTCTGCATGGTCGCGGCCGGCGAGGCCGACCTTTATCCCCGCATGGGCCGCACCATGGAATGGGACACCGCTGCCGGACAGGCCGTCGCCGAGGCGGCGGGTGCCCGCGTGCTGTGCGAGGACGGCACGCCGCTGCTCTATGGCAAGCGCGCGCGCGGCTATGACAATCCCCATTTCATCGTCTATGGCGATGTGACCCCGGCCGGCTAAGCCGGTCTGGCAGGCTGGACTGGAGGGCCGGTCTGGAGGGCCGGTCTGGCGGGCGAGGTTCAGGCAGGCCGGGTCAGGGCGCGTCGCTGTCCTTGCCGTGCGCGGTCGGTGCCGTCCGGTGCGCGTCCCGTTTCTCCGCCTCGCGCGCCCGTATCTCATCGGAGAACGCACTCGCAAACACCCCCGCCGGCAGGGCCACGACGCCGATGCCCGCCAGGGCGATGAACGAGGCGGCCACCTTGCCGGCCATGGTCACCGGATAGACATCGCCATAGCCGACCGTGGTCAGCGTCGCGATCGCCCACCAGACCGCGCGCGGGATCGAGCCGAATTCCTCCCGCCCCGCGCCGACGCCCTCGATGAAATAGAGCGCGACCGCGGCGACATAGACAAGCGCAAGGGCCATGGCCAGCGTTGTCAGGAGCTGGCCGCCTGACCGGCTTATCGTGGCCCCGAGCAGGTCGAAGGCCGGGACGAAACGGGCGAGCTTGACCAGCCGCGCCAGCCGCAGCACCGGCAGCAGGCCGATCATCGGCGAACTGGCCTCCGGGGCGAGCAGGATCACGATGAGTTCGGGGGCGAAGGCGATGAGGTCCGCCAGCGCGAACGGCGTCGCAATATATTTCAGCCGCCCGAGGAGGCCGCGATAGGCCGGGTCCTCGCCGGCAATCCAGATGCGCAGGACATACTCTAAGCTGAATGCGCCAAGAATGGCGAGGTTGGCCCATTCTATCCAGACCCGGCTCACGCCGTCGATGCCTGGCTCTGTTTCCAGTGCCAGCAGCACGAAACTGGCCAGCACAAGGAACATGATCAGACGGTTGATACCCGACAGTCCCGATCGGTCCCGGGCATCGGGTTCCATTTCCCGGTAAAGCGCGTTGCGAACTCCCATGCTGGTCTGTCTTTCCGGGCAACGTCCTTCGACGTCAGGCCCTTAGCACGGCGCCGGTGCCCTTGGCGACGCTGGCGACCACCTTGTTCATCACGTGCTCGATCTCGTGATCCTTCATCGGCTCGCCGCGCGGGCTCAGGGTGACCTCGATGGCGATGGATTTCTGCCCCTCGCCGATCCCCGCGCCGCGGTAGACGTCGAACACATGGACCGCCGTGATCAGGGACTTGTCGGTGGCCCGGGCAAGCCGGAGCACCTCGCCGGCCGGCACGTCCTGGTCGACAAGGAAGGCAAGGTCGCGGCGGATCGGGCTGAGATCGGGGGCATCAAAGACCGGCCGGGTGCGGGTGCGCCGTGCCTTCGGGCGGGGCAGGGCCGAGAGATCCAGTTCGAAGCCGAGCACGGGGGCGGCCACGTCCAGTGCGATCAGCACGCGCGGATGCAGGGCGCCAAAGCGCGCGATCGTGACTTTCGGACCGAGCCGCAGCATCGCCGACTGTCCGGGATGCCAGGGCCCGCCCGCGCCGTTGGCGACCTGAAACCGGTCCGGCGCTTCGCCGATGGCTTCGAGCAGGGCAAGCAGGTCGGCCTTGAGATCGAACAGGTCGAAGACGTGGTCGCCGGCCCAGTGGCGCTGGTGGGCGGGACGGACGAGGCCGGCAATCACCGTGCGCTGGCCGTCGGGCGTGTCGTCGCCATAGACGGGCCCGGCCTCGAACAGCCGGATCTCCCGCTCGCCCCGGTCCGAGGCGCGTTGCGCGGCCTGCGCAAGATTGCCGAGCACGGAGGGGCGCATCTGGTCGAGTTCGCTGGTCACCGGATTGGCGATGGCCAGCCCCGGGTGCAGCGCATTGGCGCCGCCTGCAAAGAGCGCCGCATGGTCGCGTTTCATGAAGCTCCAGGACACCGCTTCCTGGTAGCCGCGCGCCGCCATCGCGCGCCGCCCCGCGCGAAGCCTCGACTGCATCGGTGTCAGCATCCCCCGGACCCCGCCAGCCGGCGCCGGCAGGGAGGCGGTGGGAAGCGAATCATAGCCCACAAGCCGGGCCATCTCCTCGACGAAATCGGCCGACTGCCCGATATCGAATCGCCAGGTCGGCGGGGTGACGTACCAGGTGTCGCCGGCATCCTCGATCTCGCAGCCAAGATCCCGCAGGAGGGATTTCATCTTCTGCGGCCGGAGTTTCAGCCCGGTCAGCCGGGCGACATCGGCCTTGCGGAAGGCGACCGGCTCCGGCGCATCGGGCGGAGTGCCGGCAATCGCCGGATGCGAGGGCTCGCCGCCGCCATGCTCGAGGATCAGCCGGGTCGCCAGGGCGAGGCCCTCGCCGCAGCTCGCCGGGTCGACGCCGCGCTCGAAGCGGTAACGGGCGTCCGAGGTGATGCCTGTGGCCCGCCCGGTGCGCGCCGTGCGCAACGGGTCGAACCAGGCCGCTTCGAGGAACACGTTGACGGTCTCGTCCGAGACGGCCGTGCCGGTCCCGCCCATCACCCCGCCAAGGCCGATGACCCCGCTGTCGTCGGCAATCACGCACATGTCCTCGCTGACCTCGTAGCGCGCCCCGTCCAGCGCCTCGAGCGCTTCGCCCGGCCGGCCAAGCCGTGCGACCACCGGCCCCCGGAGCTTGTCGGCATCATAGGCGTGCAGCGGTCGCGCGCGGTCGAGCGAGACATAGTTCGTCACATCCACCAGCAGCGATTTCGGCTGCAGGCCGACGGCCCTGAGCCGCGCCTGCATCCAGTCCGGCGATGGCCCATTGGTCACGCCGCGGATGCAGACGCCGTGGAAGACCGGGCAGGCCGAGCTATCGTGCAACCGGATCTCGACCGGACAGTCATAACGGCCCGGAACCGGCTTGATCCGCGTCGGCAGGAAGCGTCCGGCGCCGGCTGCTGCGAGATCCCGGGCGATACCCATCACGCCCAGCCAGTCCGGCCGATTCGGCGTCACCTCGAAATCCACCACCGGATCGGTCATGCCCAGCGCCTCGGCCGCCGGGGTGCCGAGCGGGATATCGGCCTCGAGATCGGCAATCCCGTCATGATCGCTGCCGGCATTGAGTTCCTTCGTGGAGCACAGCATGCCCTGGCTCTCGATGCCGCGGATCTTCCGAGGCCTGGCGTTGAGATGCATGTCGAGGCCGGGAATGTAGCTGCCGAGCGGGGCGTAGATCGCCGTCATCCCGCTGCGGGCGTTCGGCGCGCCGCAGACAATCGTCTTCGGCCCGTCTATCGTGTCGACCTCGCAGACCCGCAGCCGGTCGGCATCGGGATGCGGATTGGCTGCGCGCACCTTCGCCACGCTGAAGGGGGCGAGATCGGCGGCCGGGTCCTGGACGTCCTCGTACTCAAGCCCGGCCTGCAGCATGATGGCCAGGATCTCGTCGAGGGACATTTTCGTGGCGAGGTGGTCCTGAAGCCAGGACAGTGTGAATTTCATCGGTCAGGATCCCAGGGCTCTGTAGCCAGCGGCATAGGCAGCCGCGCGCTCGGCGTCCACATGCAGCCGGGCTTCTGCGGCAAAGTGAAGGTCGAGTATGTCGACCAGTCGGAAAGTCTCGAAGATCACGTCCATGTCCGGCGCCCAGACGCCTGCGCGTTCGAAGACGCGCTGGTGGGCATCGCGCCAGTAGGCGAGCGACAGATCGCCTTCGCCTTCCAGCGCGGCCAGTTCGGCGGTGATCGCGGAGAAGGGAAGCGTTTCGCAGCTGACCGTTTCGATGATGGCGACCGGCGTGCCGTTGCCGGCAAGGCAGACCTGCTGCGCGCCGACCGGGCCCGCTTCGCCGCTGGCGGCTGCTGTGCAGGTGGCGGTCTTCACACCGGCAACGACCAGTGCGGCGAGCCGGGTCGCCATTTCCGCATTGTCGCCGAAGGTGAACGTCGCGAGGGCGCGCCAGTCGTTAGCGGTGGTCGCCATTGCAGCCTCCTAGCTGAGGCCGCCGCTGACCGAGGGGGTGAACCAGGGGGCGAAGCCGTAATGGCGGGTCCAGGCGGGGTCGGCCTCGAAATAGGGGCGGAGATCGGGCATCCCGTATTTCAGCATGGCCAGCCGGTCGACGCCCATGCCGAAGGCAAAGCCCTGATACTCGTCCGGGTCGATACCGCAATTCCTCAGCACGTTCGGGTGCACCATGCCCGAGCCGAGGATCTCCATCCATTTGTCGCCCTGGCCGATCTCGATGACGTCACCGGTCCGGCGATACTTCACATCCATCTCGGCTGAGGGTTCGGTGAAGGGGAAGAAGTGCGGCCGGAAGCGGGCCTCGACATCGTCGATCTCGAAAAAGGCCTTCACGAAGTCGATGAGGCAGCCCTTGAGGTGGCCCATGTGGATGCCGGTCTCGATGACCAGCCCCTCGACCTGATGGAACATCGGCGTGTGGGTCGCGTCCCAGTCATTCCGGTAGACCCGGCCCGGGGCAATGATCCGGATCGGCGGGCTGGTGCGGGTCATCGTGCGGATCTGCACGGGCGAAGTGTGGGTGCGCAGCACCTTCTGGCTGCCGTCCCCAGCCGGCGCCATGAAGAAAGTGTCGTGGGTCTCGCGCGCAGGATGGCCTTCGGGGAAGTTCAGCGCGGTGAAATTGTGCCAGTCATCCTCGATGTCCGGCCCTTCAGCCACCGAAAAGCCCATGTCGCCGAAGATCGCGGCGATCTCCTCGAAGACCTGCATCACGGGGTGGAGCGTGCCCGGCACCTCTGGCCGCGCGGGCAGGGTGAGGTCTACGGTTTCAGAGACCAGCCGGGCCTCCAGTGCGGCCTCCTCGAGCACGGCCTTGCGGGCCTCGATCGCTTCGGAGACCCGGGTCTTCAGCGCGTTGAGCCGGGGGCCGGCTGTCTGCCGGTCTTCGGCGCTCATGCTGCCGAGCGTCTTCATCAGCGCCGACACGCGGCCTTTCTTGCCAAGCTCGGCAATCCGCACAGTTTCCAGCGCGTCGAGATCAGCGGCGGCCTCAACCGCCCTGAGGGCTTCGGATTCGATCTCCGTGATTTCGGTCATCACATCCTCGCTGTTCGATCCCGGTCAGTCCGGAGCCTGTTTATCAAGCCATTTGCCCATGACCAGTCGTGGCGTGTTCTCATAGCCCGCAGCCCGGTAGAAAGCCTGTACAGCTGCATAGTCCTCGCGGATCATCAGGTTGAGCTTCCGGGCGCCTCGGTGGCCCGACCAGGCCTCGGCCTTCCCGAGCAAGTGGCGTCCGAGCCCGCGCCTCCGCGCCTCCGGCACAACGCCGAGATAGTAGACGGCTGCACGGTGGCCATCATCTCCAACCATGACGCTGCCCACGAGGCGGCCACGGGACTCGGCAAGGAAGATAGCAGCCGAACCCGACCCGATCGCACGGTCGAAATCCGCTTCCGGGGGATTGTGGCCGGTTGTCAGTCCGCAGCGCCGCCAGAGGGCGATGGTCCTTGCCCTATCCGCCGCCGTCGCGGCCCGGAAATCGAGCCCGTCCGGCACCAGCCTTTCCTAGACCAGCGCCGCCTTGGCTTGCCTGACAACCTCGGCAAACGCATCAGGTTCTCGGATGGCGAGGTCGGAGAGCACCTTCCGGTCCATCTCGATGCCCGCCTTGTTCAGTCCGTCGATGAAGCGCGAATAGGTCAGCTCCTCGTCGTGCAGGCGGACGGCGGCGTTGATCCGCTGGATCCATAGCGAGCGGAACTTCCGCTTCTTCACCTTGCGGCCGACATAAGCGTACTCACCGGCCTTCCACATGGCGGAGTGGGCGGTGCGGAACTGGCGTGAGCGGGCGCCGCGATAGCCCTTGGTGGCGTCGAGCACCTTCTTGTGGCGGGCATGGGCGGGAACTTTATTGCGGGAACGGGGCATCGGGGCCTCCTGTCAGATATGGGTCAAGATCGGCTGGCGCCGCGGCGGCGGCGCAGGGGGCCGGCACGGTCGCGCGCTGCGCGCTGGTCGGTGAGGGCTGTGGTCAAAGTCCGTAGGGCAGGTACTTCCTCACCCGGGCCTCATCGGCCTTGGCCACCACGCTGGTGCCGCGGTTCTGGCGGATATACTTGCCATTATGGCTGATCAGGCGGTGACGCTTGCCAGCAACGCCATGCTTCAGCTTGCCCGTGGCGGTGATCTTGAACCGCTTGGCAGCGGCCTTCTTGGTCTTCATCTTCGGCATCTTTGGCTCCTTCAGCTGACAGCACACACCCGGTCGGGCGGCCGTTGGACCGACCCATGGCAATGCCGTCGCCAGGGCCGTCCGAAAGCGCGTCTTATGACGGAGCGGGCCGGCAAGTTCAAGCGGGAAATCAGGGCGGTTGCCTCAATCGCCGAAGGTCGTGCCGTCTCCTTCTTCGTCGGTGAGGATGATGGCGGGATTGTCGGGGTCCCTGCGCTCGAAGCCATGCTGGTCGGGGCCGCTGAAGAGATCGAGCTGGCGGGGGTCGACACGGCTCTTGCGCGGGCGACGCGGGAGGGTTCGGCCGGCGCGGAAATAGAGGTCGTCGGTGTGGTCGGGCACAGGCGACGCAGGCTCCGGCGGGCCGGTGTCGCGCGCGCCAGTTTCCTGCGCGCCAGCCTCCGTGCCGCCGGTCGGTTTGGGTTCGGCCAGGCGCCAGTAGGAGACGGCGAGCACTGGCTGGCCCGCCGCATCCTCGTAGCGTTGCACGAAGCCCTCACCCACGGCCTTTTCGGCCAGGGCCAGCAGGCTGTCCAGCTCTGCCGGGTCGATGGTCAGCCAGTCGGTCTGCAGGGTCTCGATGCCATCGGCTCCGGCCAGCCGCTCGGCATCGGCCCGGGTGCGCGCCGCCTTCGCCGCGCCCTCAAGGGCCCTGCGCGCATCTCTCGCCAGTGGATAAAGATGGCCCATGCCCTGCAGCTAGGGGACAAATCCCCTTTCGTCCATTGCTGAAAGGGTCGGCGCCGCCAGGCGAAGGGCGGCAAGCCGGGCGAAGCGAAGCGTCATGGCCTTGCGCCGCGCCGGCGCGAGCCTGTGCTCCGGCGCCTCGCGGAGCACGGCGCCGCCGAAGCTGTCGGCCACGATCAGGCCGGCCGCTTCAGGCAGGACCGCGTGCGGGAAGGCCGCCGACACCGCAAAGCAGAAGCGGTCGCAGAACGGGGCGTATTCGGGCCATTTCTGATCGCTGCGGAAGTCATTCAGACAGGACTTGATCTCCACGATCGTGATGGCGCCGCCGGGATCGAGCGCCATGATGTCGGCGCGGCGCCCATTGGCAAGCGGGACTTCCGGGAGGCAGGCCTGGCCGAGCGACGCAAAGAGCCGGATCACGCCACGGCAGAGCGCGTCTGCCGGCACGGCGATGGCATGGCGCGCGGTTTGCGATCCATCTGCCTGTTCGCCTGCCGCCGCTTTCGCGTCCTGCGGATTGCCGGGGCGGGCGCACGCGCTTTCCGGGGACGGCGCCGGGCCGGCAGGTGTCGCCGGATCCAGCGCGGACGAACCGGGTCGCACGCGACCCGCGCTCGGCAATTGCCGCCTGCCCATTCCTGTCACCTCCACCCGTTGTCTCCCGCACCCTGCGTGACCGGCGGGAATCGTTCTTGACATGTTCTGGTTCTACTTTATTCCTCCTGGGCGTCAAGAGGGATCAGGCGCGATGGATCAGGCGATCGACATAGGCAGGCACCACGCGGCTCGCCGGCCCGTAATGGGTCTCGTCGAAGACGTCGGCATTGTCCGACGGCTCCAGATTTATTTCCACTGTTTTGGCGCCGGCATAGCGCGCTTCCTGGACAAATCCCGCTGCCGGGTAGACAGCGCCGCTGGTGCCGACAGAAAGGAACAGCCGGCAATGGCGGAGTGCGCGCGAGATCCGCTCCATCTCGAGCGGCATTTCGCCGAACCAGACGATGTGCGGGCGCAGATGACCGGTGCTGTTGCAGGCGCTGCAGGTCGAGCTTCGGTCGATGGCGTCGTGCCAGGTCGCGACGATGCCGCAATTCATGCAGCGGATCCGGGTCAGGTCGCCGTGCATGTGAACCGGGTCGGTACTGCCGGCCTGCTCGTGCAGGGTGTCGACATTCTGGGTGACGAGCAGGAAATCGGCGCCCTCGGCCCGGCAGGCCTGCTCCAGCCTGGCGAGCGCGACGTGACCGGCATGGGCCTTCGCCTGTTTCAGCTGCGCGCGCCGGTCATTATAGAAGCCATGGACGAAGTCGGGATTGCGGGCGAAACCTTCTGGGGTTGCAAGATCCTCGAGGGGATAGCGGGTCCAGATGCCGTCGGTGTCACGGAACGTGCCGAGCCCGCTTTCGGCGGATATGCCGGCACCGGTCAGGACGACGATCGATCGGGGAAGGGACATGCCGGGCTCCTTGAACCGTGTCTGGATGAAGGGGGGCACTTGCGCCCGCCTGTGTCATATTGCGAACATACGGCTAAGCTAGATCCGGCGGAATTGGTCCTCGAGGCAAGGGGTAGATGGCATGACACCTGAAAGACATGCGGGGAAATGGTGGGGCATGGTGATCACCGCCGCCCTCTGCCTTCTTGTGTCGTCCTGCGACCAGCAGAGCCAGCGGATGGAGCGTGCGCGCAAGGTCGTGGACGGGGCGATCGAGCAGGCGACGGGCCGGACACCGCCGCCCGACCCGATGGCCACGGTGCCTGTCGAGTCGCGGGCCTTTGCCGTTGCCGCCCTTGCTGCCGACGAGGAAGGTGTCGATGCACCGGCGGCGCGGTTCGCGGTCGGTTCGATCATTGCGAAACCGAAGGACCTGCCGGTGCTGCCCGGGCCCGAGGAAGCGCTGCTGATGCAGGCGCCTGAAGTGGCCGACGAACTTGGCATCGAGCCGATGGCGGCGCCTTCCGTGGACGAGGCGCCCGCGCAGGCTGGTCCACTGATGCGGTCACCGCCGCTCGACCTGCCCGACGAGCCGCCCGCATCCGCACCCGGCGAAACGCCAGGCCTCGCCCTGCCGGCCGAAAGCAGTGTGGACCCCGGGATCGAGGCGCGCCAGACCGAACTCAAGCGTCTGCGTCACCGTCTCGAGCAATACCGGTCGGAAACCGGGGCGCGCGTCGGCGGTTTGCCGGAGGGGCCGGAAGATGCGTCCGTGTTGCCGTATGAACGGATCAAGCTCGCCAAACGCGCCCTGCCGCGGCCGGCAACGCGCGCGCTCCAGGCGGATGCGCAGTCGACCATGCTTGATGTGATGGCGGAGTTCGGACTGTCCGGGCAGGTGGAACTCAACCCGACCGGGGAGCTGGTTGTCCAGATCGGCAATGGAGGCGCCGATCCGACGCAGCTCGATGCGTCCGGCGAGACGGCGGTGGCCGGCCTCGATATTGCGGTCGATCAGGGTCGCGAATGCCCGGACCGGCCTGACCCGGTCGAAATTCGCAACGACAAGGCGCTGGCAACGCAATGCGTGCTCGAACGGCTCGCCGCATCCGGTGAGTTCGAATATGTCGAGAAGGATTTCATCTTCAACCACCAGTTCGCGCGCCGCCCGCCGGGCCTGCCCGTGCCCACCGTGGTTGCGCCGAATGATCCGCTCTGGACGCTGCAGTGGCACTTCATGAACAATGGCAGCGAAGCTGGCGAGACGGCGGGCGGGGCCGGGTTCCAGGATTTCTGGACGCGTCAGGGGACACAGGGGTCGCCCGACGTCGTCGTGGCCGTCGTTGATACCGGCCTCGACCTTGATCATCCGGACATTCGCGGTTCGGTGAACCTTGCGCCGGGCTGGGACATGGTCTCCGATCCGCGCATGGGCAATGATGGCGACGGTCGCGATCCCGATGCGGATGATCCCGGCGATCTGTGCGATCCCGGTGACCCGTTTGCCGAAGACAGCTTCCACGGCACGCATGTGGCCGGAACGATCGGCGTCAACTTGAGCAATAATCGCTCCGGGGTTGCCGGCGGGGCATGGCGGGTAACCGTGGTGCCGGTCCGGGCGCTCGGGAAATGCGGCGGCCGCCTGACCGACATAAATGACGCCATTCGCTGGGCCGGCGGGCTGGTGCCTGCCTTCGACGCGCGCGGAAATGAGCGGTGGAACGAGAATCCTGCGGACATCATCAACCTGTCGATCGGCCTGTTCGAATATTGTCCGGCCTCGCTGCAGGATGCGATCGATGCGGTCACCGAGCGCGGGGTGGTTGTGGTGGCGGCCGCCGGCAATGCCCGGGTCCCGACCGAATTCTACGCGCCCGGCGGCTGCCGCAACGTCGTGACGGTCGCTGCCGGCGATGCGCGGGGCGTCATCACGCCCTATTCGAATTACGGTGACGAGGTTGATGTCCTGGCACCGGGCGGCGATCTCACGCGGGATGACAATGGCGATGGCCGGCCCGATGGCGTCCTGTCGACAAAACGCGCATCGGGCTGCGCCGATCCGGTGACCGGTATCTCCGTGGAGTCGTGCAATTATGCCTTCGAGCAGGGGACCAGCATGGCGGCGCCGCATGTCTCGGCAGCCCTCGCCTTGATGATGTCACGCGACCGGGATCTGTTGGGGGCCGATCTGACGGACCGTCTGCTCTCCAGTCTGGACGCGCGTTTGCCGGAGCAGTGCGCTGGCCGCTGCGACGTCTACCAGGGTTTTCCCGAACTGGCCGGCAATCCCGGCCTGTGTGCCCGGCCGTGCGGTCGTGGACTGCTGAACCTTGCCAATCTGACCTTTCCCGACGAGGAAGATGGCGATGACTGATACGCGCCTGCCTCCTCGATCGGTACGGTCCGGCCTGTCCCTGTTGCTATTGGGCACGCTTGCGAGCTGCTTCAGTGTGAACGGGCCCTCGCACTGGGTGCAGATGCCCCTGCAGACAGCGCATATCGACGGTGATGCCGTTGTGCCGGCCCAGGCCCGGACTGAATCCACCCGGGCGCCGCGATTTGTCGTGAAGGTAAAGGATGGGGAAGTGGAAGCCCTGTCCCGTCTCTATTTTCGCGACAGGGCAGCAGCGACGGCCTCGTTCGAGGCGTGGGCGGCCGACAAGGCGGTGTTTGCGTCGATGGATCTTGTCTCCTGCACCTATGGCGGTGAACTGGTCCTGCAGGCCGAGCCTTCGGCCCAGCCCGCCAGCAGGTCGGGAGAGACGGTGCTGGAAGCGTTGCGGACCCATCCTCTGGTGGCCTATGCCGATCCGGATTATGTCGCGCGTGCGGAAGACGAAGGACGAGGATGATGGGCGAAGGCATGCGGTTTGGAATGGGACCCCTGGCAGGAATAATGGCGGCAGGTACACTGCTTATCCTGGCTGGCTGTGGAGAGGCGGCGTTGACGGATCCGGAAGCACGCGCGCCGGCCCGTTCCGACGCCACGGCAGAACAGGTCGCCGAACCGGAACTGGTGCCGGTTCAGGGCCAGGAAACGGAAACGCCTCGTGCGCGGGAAACGGTGCAGCGGGACACGGCCACGATCGACTGGACGGCGGCACGCAATGATCTCGCCGCGCGCGGCCTTGCTGCGGAAGGCCAGGCCTTCCAGATCGAATCCGGC
Organism: uncultured Hyphomonadaceae bacterium; assembly: GCA_964506685.1. GTDB lineage: Bacteria > Pseudomonadota > Alphaproteobacteria > Caulobacterales > Hyphomonadaceae > UBA5336. Next base: position 30,415 of record CAZDMQ010000030.1, read on the forward strand.
GCTTCGGCCCCTCCCGTGCCAGTCTTGCTGCCCTCCGGCCTGGTGCGGCCGGCGAGCGCCGAGCGTCCGGCCTATCGCGCTCTGTCGGATGGCTATTTTGCCCGGTATCCCGGGCCCGAATACGATGTCATCATCAGCGGGACGAATGAATGGTTCTCCGGCGGTGCGGGCGGTCGCGACACGCCTGTCGGGGATGCTGTGTTCACCCGGACACTGACCGGCGCGCAGGTCGCACTGAACCGCTACGGCGCCGCCTATCTTGTCGAATTCGAGTGCAGGGACGCCGAAGGCCGGGCGCCGGGCGACTGCATTTCCGAAGAGGAGGCCCTCGCCATTGCCCGCGATCTACAGATAATCGGAACACGGTGATGTCGCGTCTTCCCCTGCTCCTGGCGCTGATTGGCTTCTTCCTCCTCGTCGCAGCGTGTGATGCCGTCCGCTATCCCGGAGATGGCGGAGAACCTCCGCGCGCGCCTCCGTCAGCGGGCGACGGCCAGCCCGGACCGCCACCGCCGGCGACGCCGGTAGCAGATACTTATGACGGTGAGGCCGATGGGGCCGGCGAGGACGGGTCGGACGTGATCAGCGCGGATCCCGGCGAGGGGGATCCGCCAGCGCCTGCGACGCCGCCCGGTTCGGCTGAACCGGACGACCCGCTTGCTCCACCGCCGCCGGACGATACAACCGGGGACGACGGGACCGTGCCCGGTTCCGATGGTGCAGGCAGCGGGGCGGCGATACCGCCGGAGCCGGTGTTCAGTTACTTTCCACCCGGTCGACTGCTTCCCGGTTCGGGAACCGGCGCGTTCGAGCAGATCGTGCACGCGCCGGACATGGTTTTCCCGATCCGGTCTGCTCCGGCCTATCTGCAGTCCCAGGTCTGGAGTTTCGGCGGGGGCGTTGCCGGGGGTGACCAGTGCGACTCCCGCAATTATTCGTATCCGTGGCGGGACAATTTCTGCGAGACCCGGACGGCCGAGCGCAGTACGCCGTTCTGCCCGTTGAGCCGCGTCCACCTCGGGCAGGATATCCGCGTGGGCACGCCCGAGGATTGCCGGCAACTGCGTGCGACTGATGCGGCCGGGCGCACCCTGCATGAAGTCGTGGCTGTCGAGGATGGCGTGATCTACGACATCGCGACCTACACCGTGAAACTCCGCAGCGGGGGGCGCATCTACCGGTACATGCATCTCAACATGGCCGAACTCCAGGTGCAGGAAGGCGATGCGGTCGAGGCGGGCGATATCATCGGTTATGTCTCGAATGATTTCGGCGGGACGCCGACGACCTTCCATCTGCATTTCGAGATCATCCAGAATACCGAAGCCCATGGCTGGGAGCATGTGCCGCCCTTCCTGTCGCTGGTGGAGGCCTATGAGCGGAGGGAGAACGGTTTTGGAGACGAGTTGCCCGTGGAGGCCGCGTCGGCTTCTTCCAGGATCCTGCCGGTTCCGGACGGGCTCGAAATCATCGAATAGTCGCGCCGGGCTTGCGGGGCGGGGCCGGTGGCGGAAAGCCGGATCCGAAGGATGCGACGAGACTGCGACTCCGGGTAAGGGGGCTTGCCGGTCGCAAGGCCCTGCAGTACCCAGAATGACCTCGCGGGTGTAGCTCAATGGTAGAGCAGAAGCTTCCCAAGCTTAAGACGAGGGTTCGATTCCCTTCACCCGCTCCAGTCTCTTGCCTTGTCCGGACCGGAGCTTGAGGTGCGTGACGCTGGGCCTTTCTTGTCGGGCGATGCCGCATCGAGGGACGTTTTCGCCGGACTTGTTCCGCTTGATGGCCGGCTCGTAACGGGCCACGGTGAGACTGACAGTGTGGCGGCGGTGGTCCAGATGATGCAGACGTTCCTGGCGCAAACGGAGGATGGAACCGGATGATCCAAAGACTGGTCGCCACATTCCTTGGGGCAATGGTCGCGTTTGGCGCGAACGCACAGGACATCATGTCCACGCCCAATATTGTCATCATTCTGGTGGACGACGCCGCGCTGATGGACCTTGGCGCCTATGGCGGGGAAGCGCGCACGCCGAATATCGACTCGCTGGCGGCCCGTGGCGCCATGTTCACCCAATACCGCACCTCGCCGCTGTGCGCGCCTACGCGGGCCATGCTGCTGACGGGCATGGACAATCATCAGACCGGGGTCTCCACAATTCCGGAAGTGCTGCCGCCTGAGCACAGGGGCCAGCCCGGCTACACGATGGCACTTGAGCCCGGCGTGCTGACGATTGCCGACCGATTGCGCGCGTCCGGCTATCGCACCCTGATGAGTGGCAAGTGGCACCTCGGCGAGGCGGCGGGCGAGATGCCCCATGTCCACGGCTTCGACCGCTCCTTCGCCCTGGCGGCATCGGGCGCAGACAATTGGGACGACAAGTCCTATATGCCCTATTACAAGGACGCGCCCTGGTGGGAGGATGGCGAGGAAACAAGCCTGCCGGAGGATTTCTATTCCTCGGAATTCATCGTCGACAAGATGATCGAGTATCTGGGCGAGACGGAACAGGACAAGCCCTTCCTCGCCTATCTGCCGTTCCAGGCGATCCACATTCCGGTCCAGGCCCCACCGGAGTTCATCGCAAACTATGACGGCGTTTATGATGCGGGCTGGGACGTGCTGCGCGAGGCTCGCCACCAACGTGCGCAGGCGCTCGGCCTCATTCCCCAGGGCGCTCCGCTTGCCCCGATGCCGGATTTCGCCCGCCGCTGGAGCGACCTCAGCGATGCTGACCGGGAGGTCTATGCCGCACGCATGGAAGTCAACGCCGCCATGCTGGAGGCGATGGATTACCATATCGGCCGGTTCATCGAGCACCTGAAGGCCCAAGGCCAGTATGAAGATACGATCTTCGTGGTCACTTCGGACAATGGCCCGGAATACAATCGCGGTGACAATGACTGGCGGGTCAGCCTGTGGATGACGCTGAACGGCTACCATATCGGGCTTGACGGGATCGGCCAGGCGGGCAGCTGGGGCTTCATCGGGACGGAATGGGCCGCAGCGGCGGCGAGCCCCAGTGCGCTTTACAAATTCTATGCGACAGAAGGCGGCGTTCGCGCGCCTTTGATCATTGCAGGTCCGGGCATCGAGTCATCGCGGATCGAGGCGCCAGCCATGGTGAGCGATGTGACGCCCACCCTGCTCGACTGGGTGGAGGCTGGTGCGACTTCCGAGGCCGGCAAGGTCATCACTGGCCGGTCGCTCATGCCGCTGCTGAGGGGCGAAGCCGAGAGCGTCTACGCGCCGGATGATGTGCGCGCCATCGAGGTCTCGGGAAACTCCGCGCTGTACAAGGGCGACTACAAGATCACCCGCAGCATGCCGCCCGTCGGCGATGCACGCTGGCGGCTCTACGACCTCAGCCGCGATCCCGGCGAGACCCGGGACCTGAGCGGCGAGCGTCCGGACCTGTTCGAGGAGATGCTGGCGGATTGGGCATCCTATGAGACCGAAGCCGGCGTCCTGCAAATGCCGGAAGGGTACAACACCCAGACGGTTCTGCTGGACAATTCCCTGGCCCGGTTTGCCGCCCATAATCGCGGACTGCTGCTCGCGGTGGGGCTGATCCTTCTGGCCCTTGCCTACGGGCTCTACCGTCTCGCGCGACTGATTGTTGGCAAGCTCACAGCATGACGAACGGTGACGCGCCTGGCATCGTTGAGGTCTATGGCAGCAAGATCTCGTATTATACCGGCAAGTTCGAAACCTATCTGCGGTATCGTTCGATCCCCTATGAGAGCTTTCCGACGGTTGCCCACAGCAGGAAGCTGATCGCGGGCGTGGGTGTGGTGCAGATGCCGGTGGTGCGGCTCGCAGATGGCCGCTGGATGACCGACACCACGCCGATGATTGCCTGGCTGGAGGGCGAGCAGGGGGTGCCTGGCATCTATCCTGATGATCCGGCGCTGAACTTCGTCGCCCTGCTGATCGAGGATTATGCGGATGAGTGGCTCTGGCGGTCGGCGATGCATTATCGCTGGACCTATCGCCGGGACCGCCAGCACGCGGCGGAGTTCCTCTACGAGGAGCTGATCCGGGGCACCCTGCGCATGCCGCGCCTTTTCGCCCTGAATATGCTGAAGCGACGCCAGCGCGGCGGCTTCGTGCGCGGCGATGGGGTGAACTCGCCCGAGACACTGGCGCATGCTGACGCGACCTATCTCGCTGCGCTGGACCGGATGCAGGCGATTTTCGAGCGCCGCCCGTTTCTGCTCGGCCAGACGCCGACCATTGCCGATTTCGGGATGATGGCGCCGATGCTGCGCCATTTCGGACAGGACCCGACCCCGGCAGAGATCATGCGGGAGCGTGCCCCGGCGGTGTATGAATGGGTCGCGCGGATGTGGAACGCCAAGCCGTCGCCGGAGGGCCCTGACCTGATCGGCGAGATCGATGCGCCGCTCGCCGATTTCCTGCGTGAGATTTGCGAGACCCATCTGGCACAGCATCGTCAGAATGCCGTGGCCTGGGGGGAAGGGCGGTCGCGGTTCGACATGGTCATCCAGGGGTGCTGCTATCGCAACGTCCCGTCCTCGCGTTACCGGGTCTGGTGCCTCGAGAACCTGCGCCGGCACTGGGCGGGCCTTGGGCCCGGCGTATGGGACCACCTCAAGGTCGTCCTTTCCCCGACGGATGCGCAGGTGCTCTGGGACGAAACCGAGTTCGCGCCTTCCGGCTATGACACCGACCACAGGGCGCCGTTCAACCGGGCCATCAACGTCTTCGGCAAGGGCGTGCCGCCTCGCTAGCGCAGCGTCATCGGCCCCCTCGCGGGTCACAGAGGGGGCAGGGAATACGGGAGCGAGGGAGGCCCCGTTTCGGCATCGGCGGCGCCGCGTCAATCCAGCCACTGGCATGCGGCGCTTGCGTCCTGGCCCCGCCAGCCGCTTGCCTGCTTCGGACAAGCCTGCTTCAACGCGGCCATGACCGATCAACTTGTCTACAAGGCCCTGCGTGCTGAAGAGGTCGCCCCTTCCGAGGCGGCGGGGGTCAGCTGCGCGGCGGTGGATGCGGCCGACGGCTATGTCCACCTCTCCACGCGCGAGCAGCTCGGCGAGACCCTGGCGCGCCATTTCGCTGGCCTCACCGGCGTCCGGCTGTACGCGTTCGAGGCCAGCAGGTTGGGCGAGGCCCTGAAATGGGAGACCTCGCGCGGCGGCGCGTTGTTCCCTCACCTTTACGCCCCCTTGCCGCTCGCCGGGGCTTGCGGCAGCTGGACGCTGCTGACCGGACCCGATGGTGTGCCGGTCGTGCCGGAGGACGTGTAACGCATGGCCCTTGCCGATCTTGGTCTGTCCGCGGCCCGCCGCCTGCCGCCCGAAGCGGCCCACACCGCCACCCTGCGCGCGCTGAAATCGGGCATTGGCCTCACCCGCCGCGATGCCGGCCAGTGGGGAACGGCCATCACTCTGCCGCGCTCGGGGCTCCGGCTTGCCAATCCCATCGGGCTGGCCGCCGGCTTCGACAAGAATGCCGACGTCTTCCAGCAGATGCTGGCCATGGGCTTCGGCTTCGTCGAGTGCGGAACGGTCACGCCACGGCCGCAACCGGGCAATTTCAAGCCGCGCCTGTTCCGCCTCGAGGAAGATCGCGCGGTGATCAATCGCATGGGCTTCAACAATCGCGGCCTGGACGCCTTTGTCGCCAATCTCTCCACCCATCGCCGCCGGCCCGGCCCGGTCGGGGCGAATGTCGGAGCGAACAAGACCTCCGGGGACCGGATCGCCGATTATGAGACGGGCCTGGCGGCAGTGTATGCCCATTGCGATTATATCACGATCAACATTTCCTCGCCGAACACGCCCGGCCTGCGGGGCCTGCAGGATCCGGCAGCGCTGGAGTCGCTGCTCAGCCGGTGCGAGGCGGCCCGCTCGCGCGCCCATCACACCTTTCTCTCGCTCTGGGGCGATACCTCGCATGCGCCCGGGCGGCGGCCGGTATTCCTGAAGCTGGCCCCCAATCTCGACGAGACGGCGATCGACGAGATGACCGATGTGCTGCGCGGGGCCGGCGGCTGGCTGTCGGGCCTGATCATCTCGAACACCACACTGGCGCGTCCGGATACGCTGCGCTCGAAGGACCGGTTCGAGCAGGGCGGGCTGTCGGGCGCGCCGCTGATGGCGCCGTCGACCGACGTGCTGCGTGCCTTTGCCCGCCGGCTCGGGGGGCGGATGGACCTGATCGGCGTTGGCGGGGTGTCCTCAGGGCTTGACGCCTACCGGAAGATCCGGGCCGGCGCGCATGCCGTCCAGCTCTATACGGCGCTGGTCTATGGCGGGGCGGACCTGATCGAGGCGATCAATCTCGAACTGGCCGGGGCGCTGCGCTCGGACGGCTTCGAGACGGTGGCCGAGGCGGTGGGCGCGGACCTGCGCTGAGCTGTGGGATGAAGGGCGAGGCGCTGGCCTTTCACCGGTGCAGGTTTGGGGGCTAAAGCGACGCGTTCCACGGCCCAACCTCCAACTCCCGTCGGGTGTGGTTGCAGAACACGCCCGGCTGGGCTGAAACTTATCAGATCAGCGCAAAAACCAATAGACAAGCGCGATCCATGCGAGAGCAGCGGTACGGGAACACACCAGAAATGGTGCCCGGGGGCGGGGTGGCTCAAGTCATTGAAAACAATGAGTTATGAGAAAGTGGGACACTCTTCTGTACCGCTGTTTATTGGGGATTTCCGGAAAAGTGTCCCACCTCCGTCGGGCCGGTTTCACGGTCTGAGTGTCATCCAGGTGCGGTGGGACACACCATTTTCACGAACTGCCAATCGCACTATCCAGGTGTCTGCTTCGAAGAGGGAAGTGCGTCATTGACATATGCGTCAATGACGTATATCTAGGAAATGCGTGATGGCACAGAATACGGTCGTCGAGACGCCAGAGTTCATCAAGCGTGCAAGCGCTGTGGGCATGTCAGATGAAGAGCGTATGGATGTCATCAATCAGCTGGCGGCCAGTCCGGAGGCCGGTGTTTCGCTTGGCGGAGGTCTGCGGAAAGTGCGTGTCGCGAGGCGCGGTGGCGGAAAGAGCGGCGGCTATCGTGTACTCCATTTCTACCGTTCGCCAGACATGCCGCTGTTCTTGCTGACAGTGTTTGCCAAGAACGAGAAAGCGAACATCTCGCGGTCGGAGAAGGCTGAGCTGATCGAACTTTGCGACCTGATCGCAGAAACCTATGGAGCCGGATCATGAGCGACGCGTACCAAAGCATCAAGAAGGGCCTTGAGGATGCGCTCGCCCATGCCAAAGGCAAGGATACAGGCGCGCGCGTTCACCAGATCGAAGTGCCGGAGCCAGATGTCGCGGCCATTCGCGCCCGTGCGGGACTCTCGCAGGCTGAGTTTGCGCGTAGCATTGGCGTCGCTGTCGGCACCTTGCGCGGCTGGGAGCAGGGGAGG
>CAZDMQ010000031.1:0-37363 GCA_964506685.1 uncultured Hyphomonadaceae bacterium
CCGGCCGCAAGAAGATGCGCATCACGTCCGTGCCGGTGCGGACGAATGGCGAGACCCGGCCTTCGCGCCTGATGAAGTCGATGCGCAGCTATGTGCAGCGCTCGCTGGTGACGATCCTGCGCGTGTTCCTTGCCTACAAGCCGCTCCGCGCCTTCTTCACGGCTGGCGTTGTCCTTGGCGGGCTGGCCGCGCTGATCGGGGTGCGCTTCCTCTGGGCCTATGCGTCCGGCGATGGCGACGGCAAGGTGCAGTCTCTGATCCTGCTCTCGGTGCTGGCCATGGCGAGCTTCATCAGCTTCGCGGTGGGCGTGATTGCCGACCTGCAGGCGGTCAACCGGACGCTCCTCGAGGACGTCCGCCTGCGCCTGCTGCGCGCCGAACTGAGCGAGACCGGTGAAAGGACCACGCCGGTCACTTTCGACGATATCCGCAACGCCCTCATAGCACAGGATCCGGCCCGGCGTTTCGCCACCGGGACGACACCCACCGCCGCTACCGGAAGCTGATGGAGACCCAGCATGGCCGCACCTGCGCCGAATGCCCCCGACTCTGTGCCTGCCTATGACAATGTCTCCGGCAACTACTACGACAAGTACAATACGAAGAACCCGATTGCCCGCTGGCTGATGGATGGTTTCTTCCGCAGCTTCGACGAACTGGTCGCACAGACCGGAGCACGCGAAGCCTTCGAGGTCGGCTGCGGCGAAGGTCATCTCACCCTGCGCATGGCCCTCGCCGGAATCGCCGCGAACGGGATCGATCTCGAACAGGATGCGATTGCCGACGCACGCGACAATGCACGGGCCGCCGGCGTGCATGCGCGCTTCGAGGTCGAGGACCTCTACGCGCTGGACAGCGTGGCGCGCCGGGCACCGCTGATTGTCAGCTGTGAAGTGCTCGAGCACGTGCCGGATCCTGACCGGGCGCTGGCGAAGCTGGCCAGCCTGGCCGATCCCTGGCTGCTGGTCTCGGTGCCGAACGAGCCCCTCTGGCGCGCGCTGAACATGGCGCGGGGCAAGTATCTTCCCGATCTCGGCAACACGCCTGGCCATATCCAGCATTGGTCGTCGGCTGGCTTCGAGGCGCTGGTGCGCCGGCACGCCCGTGTGGTGGAGTTGCGCCAGCCGCTGCCCTGGACGATGATCCTCGCCCGCACAGACACATGAGTCGCCGCCGCATCCTGCGTCCCGATGACCGGCTCAGGGTCTGGATCGAGCGGGCGGGGCTGGCCGGCGCACTGGCGCTGACCGGCTGGTTTGCCTGGTCGCTCGTGGCCGCCGACTGGGCCGGGCTCGCCACGGTCGAGCCGCAGCGGATCGTCATTGCCTGCGGGATCGGCGCGTTTGCCTATGCCGCCCTCGGCGCTCTGCTGGTGCTGGCCTGGCGGCAGCTCCTGCTCGGCTTCGGGATCGATCCGCGCGGCCACGGCCGGGTCCATGCCGTTTCCCAGGTCATGAAATACCTCCCCGGCAACGTCATGCATTTTGCCGGTCGCCATGCCATGGGCCGCCGGCTGGGCGCACCGCACCAATTGTTGATCCTGGCGGCCGCAACCGAGGCGGTGCTGCTGCTGGTCGTCGGTGGGGTGGTTTCACTGCTTGCAGGACCGGGGATCGCCGACGCGATCGCGGCCTCGACAGGCCTGCCCATGCCGGGCTTCGGCCTGCTTGTGCCGGCCGGGCTCGCACTCGCCGTGGCAATTGCCGGCGTCGGACGCTGGTTGTTGGGGCGCATGCGGGCGCACGGGCTGGCCTGGGATGGCCTGGCGGGCCCCCTGCTGATCGCGGGCGGTCTGTATCTCTCCTTCTTTCTCGGTTGCGGCCTCGTCGCAGCCTGGTTGCTGGCCTTCGCGCTCGGAGTGGGCCTGCCGGTCGTGCTGCTGGTGACCGGCAGCCTGGCGCTGGCCTGGACGGTGGGCTTTCTCACCCCGGGTGCGCCGGCAGGGCTGGGCGTGCGCGAGGTCGTGCTGGCGACGATCCTGTCGCCCTTTCTCGGACCACCGGGCGCGCTGGCTCTGGCTGCGCTGTATCGCATCACGACCGTGGCGGGCGATGGCCTGCTCGCCCTCACCGCGCTGGCCGGTACACGCCGGACGACCCCTGAAACCGCCATGGAGCTTGTCCAATGACCGGTCTTGCTGCGCCCCTTGGCAGGAGCGCCGGACAATGGGTGTCGCCTCGCAGCGAGGCGGACGTACCCCTCGCGGCCTGGACTGCCTGGGTGCTCGCCGTGATGCTGCTCGCGGCGGTCGTGCCGTTCGATGCGAGCTATGATGTCGCCCACTACCATATCCACAATGGCTGGGCGGCGTGGAACGGGCGGATAGATATCGACTACGCCCCGGCCGACATGCACAGCTTCATCAATCCGGCCTACAACATGTTCGCCTGGTGGCTGATCGAGCGCCTGCCCGGCCCGGCGGTCAACGCGGTGCTGGCCATCCCGGCCGCCCTGGTCCTGCCGGCGCTCTACTACCTGTCGCGGACGCTGTCGCGGATCCTTACTGGCGGGGCCACGCGGGCTGTGTGCCTTTTCATCGCGTTCGTCGGCTTCACGGCAGAGGGCCAGGTCGGCATCTTTGCCTCGATCCGCAATGATGCCTGGGGCGCCGCCGCCTTTATCAGTGCGCTGGCGCTGGTGCTGACGCCGGAGGGACGGCTTGCCCGCTGGCCAAGGCTGGCGATTGCGAGCCTTCTGCTTGGCGCCGTACTGGGGATGAAGTTCACCAACCTGCCCTATGTGATCGGGTTCGGCGTCTTCGTACTGCTGCTCGCCGAGGGCTGGCCTCTCCGCATTCGTGCAGCGCTGATCTGCGCGGCGGCCGGTCTCGTCACCAGCCTGGCCTTTGCCGCGCCGCATGCCTGGCTCCTCTGGGAGCGGTTCGGCAATCCGCTCTTTCCCATGGCCAACGACCTGTTCGAGAGCCCGCTTGGCCCAACCGGTTATGACGCCTATGCTCGCCGCAAGCCGGACCTTGTGACCCTGCCGCTCTATCCCTTCGCCTTCACCTGGAACAGCGAGATCATCGGCAGCGAGGACACCAAGGACCTGCGTTTCCTGATGGCCTATCTCGGCGCGCTGGCGCTGCTGGGGCTGGGCGGGATGCGGTTGCGCGCGGGGGAACGGCCGGCCTGGCTCCGGCCCGTTGGTGCGCTGGCGATCGCGCTGCTGGTGGCGATGGTGCTGTGGATGCACAGTTTTTCGGTGCTGCGCTACCTGCTGGCGGCCTGGATGCTCGGCCCGCTGATGGTGGCATGCCTTCTGTGGCTGCGGCTGGGCAAGCCGGACCTTTCCCCCAAGGCGCTGCGCCTTGGCGCGGTGGCGGGCGTGGCGTTGCTGCTGACAACCAACCTGCACGGTGTCCGCCGGGTGAGCTGGGACGGGCTGGCGGCGCCCTATATCTCTGCCGACCTTGGGGACACGGCCCGCTTCGAGAATGCCTTCATCCTGTTTGCCGGCGATTATCCGAGCGCCTTCCTCGCCCCGCTCTTTCCCGACAGCGCGACCTTCGGCGCGGTTGTCCCGCAGGACTATTTCGCACCGGCGCTGGCGAACTACCGCCCCCGCCTGCGGGCTGCGCTCGCCGCTGCGCCGGAGCGGCCCCTCTATGCGGTGATGTTCGTCGATGACAGTGCGCCGCCGCTTGACCGGGCCAGCGTGCTCGAAAAGTTGCGGATCCGTGAAGGCCTCATCGGGACGGTGGACGCCTGCGAGCCGCTCCGGAACAATTTCGATACGGGCGCGGGCGACTGGATCCTGTGCCCCTTGCGCAGGCCGGATGAGCCGGAGCTGCGCGGCGCCCTGTCCCCGCTCTGGACGCGGCCCGCCGATATCGGCTAGCAGCCGCGGCGTGACCGAACCCCCCGACGCAGCCCCCCGGAACCTCAAGCGCCTTGCGACCTATGCTGCGCGGGGATCGCGCAAACTGTCGGCAAGACAGATGCGGCTGGTGGAGGAGCTGCTGCCAGCGATTGCGGTGCCGCTGGCCGCAGCGGACGGCAAACCTGCCAGCCTCGAGCCGGCGAGCCTGTTTGATCCGGCCCCGCGGGAGATCTGGCTGGAGATCGGCTTTGGTGGCGGCGAACACCTGGTCGAGCAGGCACGGCGGCATCCGGACATCGGCCTGATCGGCTGCGAACCCTTTCCCGATGGCGTGGCCAAGGCCCTGACCGGCATCGATGCGGGCGGGCTCGAAAATGTCCGCCTGCACCAGGGCGATGGCCGTGACGTCATGGACGCGCTGGTCGCGAACTCCGTGGCGCGCTGCTTCATCCTGTTTCCCGATCCCTGGCCGAAGACGCGCCACCACAAGCGCCGCCTGATCCAGCCGGACTTCCTCGATGCGCTGTCACGGGTGCTGGCGCCCGGGGCAAATGTGCGGCTGGCCACTGACGTGGCCGATTATGCCAACTGGGCGATGGAGCGCTTTCACGCCCATCCGGCCTACACATGGATGGCCCGCCGCGCCGATGACTGGCGCCGCCCCCCGGCCGACCATGTCACGACCCGCTATGAAACCAAGGAGCTGGGCGATATTGCGCCGGTGTATTTCGACTTCATCCATGCAATGCAGGGCCCATGACCCAGCGTCCGGCAGCGTGGCCGGGCGATCGGATGAAGCCCTGTTCACTTGACGATCGGCCCGTTTCATGTGCTCTTGCCGCATCGAATACGGTCGGTCTGAATGCCAAGACCCCGTCAGACCGACGGCCTAGACTTCGCCTACCCGTAATCGACACCTGGCGACCGCCCCGTATGGTGTGGGGTCCGGCGCGTTCAAGACGGGAGAGGCCAAGTCGATGGCAACCGGAAAAGTGAAATGGTTCAATACCGAGAAGGGCTACGGGTTCATCCAGCCTGAAGAGGGCGGAAAGGATGTCTTCGTGCACATTTCCGCCGTGGAACGGTCGGGGCTGCAAACGCTCAAGGAGGACCAGATGGTCTCCTATGAGTTGCACAATGATACCCGCCGCAACAAGACGTCAGCAGTCGACCTGAAGGTGCTTTGACCGCATAGGGGGTGACAGGGCGCTGCCGGGCACCTATACTCCGTAGCAAGTCGAAACATATCGGCGGCGGCCCCGGCAACGGAGCCGCCGCTTCTGTTTCCAGACACCCTTAATTCTGGTCCCTGACTTTCGGAGCCTCCGGCCGTGATTGCCCTCAGCCCACAGGAAAAGCGCATCCTCGCCCTGATCGAGCCCACTGCGAGCGGGCTCGGCATGGACGTGGTTCGCGTACGCCTGACCGGCGGCAAGCGGCCCGGCCTGCAGGTCATGGCGGAGAAGGCAGGCGGGGCGCCCACCGATGTCGAGGATTGCGCCGCACTGTCGCGTGCACTCAGCCCGGCCCTCGAGGCGCATGACCCGATCGACGGCGCCTACAGGCTGGAGGTTTCGACGCCGGGCATCGATCGCCCGCTGACCCGGCCGGGCGATTTTGCCCGCTGGGAGGGACATCTCGCAAAGGTCGAGCTGGCCATGCCGCTCGACGGACGGCGCCGGTTCCAGGGGATCATCACCGGAGAGGATGCTGCAGGCGTGCACATCCTGCTCGATGATGAGACCGAGCTGGTCGCCGAGGTGCACGAGATGACGAAGGCGTCGCTGGTCCTGACCGACACGCTGATCGAGGCCGCACAACAACGCGGCGCCCTGCCACCGCAACCCGACGAGGCCGACTTCGCCGGTTTCGACGTGGACGAGGACGACCGCGACATCGACGCCGAGGACCCTGACGCGCCTGGTAGCGATCCGGCCGGGACTGCGGAACACGACACATTTGACGACGACACGGCCGCATAGACCTGCGGTGACCCGGTTCAGACTTCCAAGGAGCCCTGCCCCATGAGCACCATCGGCGTTTCCGCCAACCGCCTCGAAATCCTGCAGATTGCCAAGGCCGTCGCCGAAGAGAAGGCGATCGACAAGCAGATCGTCATCGATGCCATGCAGGAGGCGATCCAGAAAGCGGCTAAGTCGCGCTATGGGCAGGAGCACGATATCCGCGCGCGGATCGATCCCGAGAGCGGCGAGCAGTCGCTCTGGCGCGTTCAGACCGTGGTGGCCGATGACGAGATCGAGGACGAGGCCCAGCAGCTCACCCTGACGGATGCGAAGAAGCTCGATGCGAATCTCGAGATCGGCGATGAGATCAAGGAACCGCTGCCGCCCTTCGACTTCGGCCGCGTCGCTGCCCAGACCGCCAAGCAGGTGATCATGCAGAAGGTGCGCGACGCCGAGCGGGACCGCCAGTACGAAGAGTACAAGGACAGGGTCGGGGAGATCATCAACGGCGTGGTCAAGCGCGTGGAGTATGGCCACGTGATCGTCGACCTCGGCCGCGCCGAGGGCATCATTCGCCGCAATGACGGCATTCCGCGTGAGAATTTCCAGCCCAATGACCGGGTGCGGGCCTACCTCTACAAGGTCAGTCGCGAAGTGAAAGGGCCGCAGATCTTCCTCTCAAGGGCGGCGCCGGACTTCATGATCCGCCTGTTCGCCCAGGAGGTTCCGGAGGTCTATGATGGCGTGATCGAGATCAAGGCCTGCGCGCGCGATGCCGGCTCGCGGGCGAAGATCGGCGTGATCTCGAATGACAGCTCGATCGATCCGGTCGGGGCGTGCGTCGGCATGCGCGGCGCCCGTGTGCAGGCCGTGGTCGGCGAACTCTCGGGCGAGAAGATCGACATCATCCCCTGGAGCCATGATGACGCGACCTTCATCGTCAACGCCCTGCAACCGGCCGAAGTGTCCAAGGTTGTACTCGACGAGGAGGAACGCCGGGTGGAAGTGGTGGTCGCGGACGACCAGTTCCCGCTGGCGATCGGCCGCCGCGGACAGAATGTGCGCCTCGCCTCGCAGCTGACAGGCTGGCAGATCGATCTTGTCACCGAAAGCGCCGATTCCGAGCGCTACCAGGCCGAATTCCAGGCCCGGACGGACCTGTTCATGAAGGCGCTGGATGCCGATGAGACGCTGGCCCAGCTGCTGGCATCGGAGGGCTTCGAGACGGTCGAGGAGATCGCCTATGTCGCACCGGAGGATTTTCTGTCCATCGAAGGGTTCGATGTCGAAGTCGCGTCCGAACTGCAGGAAAGGGCCCGCGAATTCCTTGAGCGGCAGGCACGGGAGAACGACGAGAAACGCCGCGAACTCGGCGTCGAGGATGCCGTCATGGCGCTGGACGGCATGACACCGGCCTTCGCTGTCAAGCTCGGCGAGGACGGCATACTGACCGTGGAAGACGTCGCCGGCCTCGTGCCGGACGATATCACCGGCTATCGCGAACCCGGCCCGGACGGTAAGCCGCGCTGGGTCGACGGGCTTCTGAAGAAGGGCGAGATGCGCAAGGATGATGCGCAGATCTTCGTCATGAAGGCGCGTGTGGCTGCCGGCTGGATCGAACCCGAGGCCCTCGAAGCGCTGCAGGCAGACATGGCCGCCGAGGAACTGGCAATCGAGATGAACCTGTCCGACGAGGAACGTGCCCTGCTGGCGCTCGGCGATCTCGGCAGCGGCAACACTGCAGACACGATCAGCGACGCTGATGCGATGTTCGATCTCGACGCCCTCAAGGATGTCGACACGGAGGGCGCCTGACGCGGCGGCCGGTGGCACGGCCGGGCCAGCCGAAACAGCAGAAAGGACGCAGACCATAGCCGAGGCGAAACGAAACAGCCGCGATCCCGTTCGCCAGTGCATCGTCAGCCGCGAGCGCCTGCCGCAATCGGCCATGCTACGGTTCGTTGCCGGTCCGGACGGCCAGCTTGTTCCCGACATTGCCAACAAGCTGCCCGGGCGCGGCGTCTGGGTGACCGCGCGGCGCGACAGGGTCGACGAAGCCATCCGGCGCGGCGGCTTTTCCCGGGGCCTGAAGACGGCCCTCAAGGTCGATCCTGGCTTGTCGGACCTTGTCGAGCGGTTGCTTCTCGCCCGCTGCCAGGGCCTGCTGGGCATGGCCCGGCGCAGCGGCCAGGTTGTCCTGGGCTTCGACCAGGTCCGCGCGGCGCTGCGCAAGGACCGGCCGGCGTGGCTGCTGGAGGCGGCCGATGGTGCAACTGATGGCCGGACAAAGGTGTACGCGCTGGGGAAGGCGTTGTATGGAAACATCAATGTGGCAGGCGCGTTAACGTCTGAGGAATTAGGCATGGCCTTCGGACGCACTCGTGTGGTACACGGTGCGCTTCAGGCCGGTTCGCTTTCCGCGGCGTGGTCACAGGCCTATGAAAGGCTGACCGGCTTTCGGCCTGCCCCCGAAGATCACTGGTTCTCAGCTGGCGATCGAAAGGACAATCCGGAACGCTTGGGCGGTCCGGGGTAAACTGGTATTTGGAGCGCATGAGCGACACGAAAGAGACTGGCGGACGCAAACCTCTCGCGACACGCGGACCATCGGGCACGGTGAAGCAAAGCTTCAGCCATGGCCGGTCAAAACAGGTCGTCGTCGAGAAGAAGAAAAAACGCCCGGTGGGACCGGGTTCGAACGGCGCGCCAGGAGGTGGCGGCGGCGCGACCGGTCATGCGGCACCAGCCCAGGGCAGCGGGAACGCCGGCAAGCCCGGCGCATCCGATCAGCAGGCCAAGATCGCCGCGCTCGCCCGCAAGCTCGGCATCACCGAAGCCGAGGTGGTTGCCCGGCAAAAAGTGCTGATGCAGCGCAAGGCGCAGGAAGAAGAACGCGCTGCCGAGGCCGCGCGCACGACTGAGGCGCAGGCACGGCTGAGATCCGAACAGGAGCGCAAGCACCAGGCCGAGAAGGAACGCGAGGAAGCCGAGGCCCGTCGCAAGGCCGAGGAGGAACAGCGCAAGGCCGAGGAAGAAGCTGCCAAGGCGCGCGCGGACGACACCTCGAAAACCGCTGCCAAGCGCGGAGCGCCGGCCGATACGGTCGGCACGGTCGACCCGGCTGCTGCAGTGCCCGATCCCGACGCGGCAAGCACTGGCCGTGTGAAGCGGGGCCGCGAACGCGAACGCGACGACCGCAGCGACCGCAACTCCACCCGTCCGCGTGGCGGTGATGGCGAGCGCCGTCGCGGTAAGCTGACCATAGCCTCGGCACTGGGCGATGACGGCGACCGCCAGCGTTCGCTGGCTTCGGTCCGCCGCGCCCGCGAACGCGAACGCGAACGTCGGACCGATGGCGGCACCGAGACGCGCGACAAGGCGTCAGTCGAGGTCACCCTGCCCGAGACCATTACACTGCAGGAACTCGCCAACCGCATGAACGAGCGCGTTGCCGCCGTCGTGAAGTTCATGATTGCGCAAGGCGAGATGATGCGGGCGAACGACATCATCGACGCCGATACTGCCGAACTGATCATCGAGGAGTTCGGCCACACCGCGAAACGCGTGTCCGAAGCCGATGTGGAGATCGGTCTAGAGGGCGAGACCGACGATCCGGCCGATCTCGAACCACGCGCCCCGATCGTGACCATCATGGGCCATGTCGATCATGGCAAGACCTCGCTGCTCGACGCGCTCCGCTCGACCGATGTGGTCGCAGGCGAAGCGGGCGGGATTACTCAGCACATCGGCGCCTACCAGGTACAGCTGAAGTCCGGCGAGAAGATCACCTTTCTCGATACGCCCGGCCATGCGGCCTTTTCGGCCATGCGCGCGCGCGGCGCCAACGTCACCGATATCGTGGTGCTGGTGGTCGCTGCCGATGATGGCGTGATGCCGCAGACCATCGAAGCGATCAACCATGCCAAGGCCGCCGGCGTACCGCTCATCGTTGCCGTCAACAAATGCGACAAGCCCGATGCCAACCCGCAAAAGGTCCTCACGGACCTCTTGCAACAGGATGTGCAGGTCGAGGCCATGGGCGGTGAGACCCCGGCTGTGGAGGTCTCGGCGCTGGCCAGGACGGGTCTGGACGACCTCACCGAGGTGATCTCGCTGCAGGCTGAACTGCTCGAACTCAAGGCCAACCCGACACGTGCCGGCGATGGCATTGTGGTGGAATCCCAGGTCGACAAGGGCAAGGGCCCGGTGGCGACCGTGATCGTCAATCGCGGCACGCTGCATCGCGGCGACATCGTTGTGGCCGGGACGCAATGGGGCAAGTTGCGGGCCCTGAATGACGAGCGGGGCCAGCAACTGGCAGAAGCCGGCCCCTCCCTCCCGGTGGAAATCCTCGGCCTCGACGGCGCGCCGGACCCCGGCGATCCCTTCTACGTCGTCGAGAACGAGGCCCGCGCGCGGGAGATTACCGAGTATCGCATACGCCAGCAGCGCCAGAAGAAGGGCAAGGCCGGCGCCGCCGCGCGCGCCTCTCTCGACCAGTTGCTGACGCGGCTCAAGGATGGCAGCGTCGAGGCGCAGGAACTGCCGCTCGTGGTCAAGGCCGACGTGCAGGGCTCGGTCGAGGCGATAAGCCATTCGGTCGAGAAGATTTCCACGGACGAGGTGCGGGCCATTGTCATCCATGGCGCGCCGGGCGGTATTTCCGAAAGCGACGTGCTGCTGGCCCAGTCCTCGAACGCGCCGATCCTGGCATTCAATGTCCGGGCCAACAAGCAGGCGCGTGAACTGGCCGAGAAGGAAGGTGTCGAGATCCGCTATTACAGTGTGATCTATGATCTGATCGACGATGTGAAGGACACGCTGTCGGGCCTGCTGGCGCCGGAGAAACGCGAGACCTTCATTGGCTATGCCGAGATCCTCGAAGTGTTCAATATCACCAAGGTCGGCAAGGTGGCCGGCTGCAAGGTCACCGAAGGCGTGGTCAAGCGCGGCTGTGGCGTGCGCCTGCTGCGCGACGACGTTGTCATCCACCAGGGCATGTTGAAGACGCTGAAGCGGTTCAAGGACGAGGTGCCCGAAGTGACCAGTGGGATGGAATGCGGCATGGCGTTCGAGCGCTATGAGGACATCCGCCCCGGCGACAAGATCGAGTGCTTCACCGTCGAGGAAATCGAGCGCAGGCTGGAATAGGGGCGTTGCGGGCGCGGTGAGTAGAGTGAAATTGTCTTCTGCATCCGCCCGGCCAGGCCACAAGGGTTTCGCAGTTTGCGTAAACCCCGACTTGGGCCAAGTCGAATGCGGAATGCTCCAAACCTGTCGCAAACGGTCCGCAGAGCGTCTGGCTTCGGATCGCTGAGAGGCGGGCGGGAGCAGAACACAGCTGCTGGGATCGACACTCGGTTTCCGGCCGATCCCCTGAGATCCACCTTTGCATCCTGCAGCTCCAGTCTGCGGGAGACTTGATGCAACCCACACTTGAGTCAGTTAGCCCGTCCGAGTAACGGAACGGGGTGGCTGCCACCGTCACGTATCCAGGAAGCTCCGGAGTTTCCTGGACCGGCTCGGGTGCTTCAGCTTGCGCAGGGCTTTCGCTTCGATCTGGCGGATGCGTTCGCGGGTGACCGAGAATTGCTGGCCGACCTCTTCGAGTGTGTGATCGGTGTTCATGCCGATGCCGAAGCGCATGCGCAGCACGCGTTCCTCGCGCGGGGTGAGCGAGGAGAGCACGCGGGTGGTTGTCTCGCGCAGGTTCGACTGGATCGCCGAATCCACCGGCAGGAGGGCCGCCTTGTCCTCGATGAAATCGCCGAGATTGCTGTCCTCGTCGTCGCCGATCGGGGTTTCGAGCGAGATCGGCTCCTTGGCGATCTTGAGCACCTTGCGGATCTTCTCCAGTGGCAGGCCGAGCTTTTCGGCCAGTTCCTCCGGCGTCGGCTCGCGACCGATCTCGTGCAGCATCTGGCGTTGGGTGCGAACGATCTTGTTGATCGTCTCAATCATGTGCACGGGGATGCGGATGGTGCGTGCCTGGTCGGCAATCGAGCGGGTGATCGCCTGGCGAATCCACCAGGTTGCATAGGTCGAGAACTTGTAGCCGCGGCGATACTCGAACTTGTCCACCGCCTTCATCAGGCCGATGTTGCCTTCCTGGATCAGGTCAAGGAACTGCAGGCCGCGATTGGTGTATTTCTTGGCGATGGAGATGACGAGGCGAAGATTGGCCTCGACCATTTCCTTCTTGGCCACACGCGCCTCGCGCTCACCCTTCTGGACAGTCTGCACGATGCGGCGGAAATCGTCGATCGGCACGCCGATCTCCTGCGAGACGTGGCGAACCTCCTCGCGCAGGTGCGTAATCTTGGCTTGCTCGCTGTCGACGAATTTCTTCCACTTCTTCGACAGGGCGCTGACATCCTCGGCCCAGCTCGGATCCAGTTCGCGGCCGAAATACTGGTTCAGGAAATCCTTGCGCGGCACGCCATGGCTGTCTGCGAGGCGCATCAGCTTGCCCTCAAGGCCCATCAGCTTCTTGTTGATCGCGTACAGCTGTTCGACCAGCGCCTCGATCCGCGCATTGTTGATGTGCATCGTCTTCAGGTTGTTGACGATGGCCACCGACAGCGCGTCGTATTTTTCCTGGTCCTTGGGCGTGAGAGCCTTGCCCTCGAGGCGCCGATCGACCAGCTTTTCCTGCAGCTTGCGGAAGGTCTTGAAGTCGTTCGCAATACGGTCGAGCGTTTCGATGACGCCCTCGCGAAGTTCCGCTTCCATGGCCGACATGGACATGGCCGCGCCTTCGTCCTCGTCGTCCTCATCGGATTTCTTCTCGCCTTCGGCGGAGGCTTCAGCGTCCTCCTCGTCGTCTTCGTCTTCCTCGGGCTCCGGCGGCGGGTTTTCCGCGCCGTAGGTCGCCTCGAGATCGATCACATCGCGCAAGAGGATGCGCTCGCCGATCAGTTCGTCGCGCCAGACCATCATCGCCTCGAAGGTCAGCGGGCTTTCGCACAGGCCTCGGATCATCGCGTCGCGGCCGGCCTCGATTCGCTTGGCAATGGCGATCTCGCCCTCGCGCGAGAGCAGTTCCACCGTCCCCATTTCGCGCAGGTACATGCGCACCGGATCGTCCGTGCGCTCGGTCCCGCGGGCGTTGCCTTTCTTGACGACTGCCTTGGCGTCATCCGGCTTGGCCGCAAGCGCCCGGGCCTCGGTTTCGACCTCTTCCTCGCTCTCGACGACATTGATGCCCATGTCCGACAGCGTCGCCATGACATCCTCGATCTGGTCGGAGGACAGCTGGTCCTGGGGTAGGACCCGGTTCAGCTCTTCATGGGTTACATAGCCTTTTGTCTTTGCATCCTTGATGAATTTCTTCACCCCGGATGCATTCATGTCGAGCACGGGCGCATCTGTTTCCGCCTCGCGATCGTCCACTTCCGCCTTCGCCATTCACCTACCTCATACCGGAACAGGGCCTGTCGCGCTTTCGCTGTTCCTGGGTTATCCGAAAGGGCGGTGTCTAGGACTCCGCCTTCCCTGCCGCCTCGTTCAACCGCGCCAGCCAGCTACGATCCTCTGCAATCTGGCGCTGGAAGCGTCTGAGATTGGCTGCCGACTGGGTTGCAGCGATCCTCACAGACTCCTCCCCTACCTCATCCGGTTCGTCGGGTCCCACAAACTTCTCAAGGGCGATCAGCCATTCCCGTGCCTCAGGTCCATCGGACTCTGTTATGCGCGTTTCGGGATAGTTATCGAGCAAGTCTGCGGCGCGTGCCTTTCCGGAATTGCGTAAATGGGTCTTCACCGCGCCCCGGTCAACCTCCCCCTCGCGGGTATAGACAGTCAGAACCGCATCCTGAAGGCTGCCGATCTCCGGATCGGGGAACCGCGCGGCGGCGAATGTCTCGCCATGGTGGTCGAGAAGCGCCGGGTTATCGATGGCGCGGACGACGTAGCCAAGTCCCTTCAGCATGCCGTGCCGGGAGCGGTGGACGCAGAGGGTGCGGTCACCACCGCCCGTTCGAGCTCGCTGCCCGCGCGCCCGGGCCGCCGCCGTGCTGGCCCAGAACAGGTCGCGCATCCGTTGGCTGAGATCGCGCTGGTAGGCGGAGCGCACGTCGGGGTTCTGGATATGGTTCGCAGCTTTCTTCAGCCGCTCGCCGAGTCCGGCCTTGCGTTCGGGCGTATCGAGCGGCTCGGCATCGCGTTCGCGCCGCCACAGCATCTCGACCAGCGGGATCGGATCGGCCAGTAATTGCGCCATCCGCTCGCGGCCATCAGGGCGGCGCAGGAGGTCATCGGGGTCCATCTTTTCCGGCAGCAGGCAGACAAATACCGACTTGTCGGGCTGGAGATGGGGCAGCGCAATGTCGAGCGCACGATAGGCAGCCCTGAGGCCAGCGCCGTCGCCGTCGAAGCACAGGACCGGATCGGGCCCGGCCTTCCAGATCAGGGCCAGCTGGTCGGGGGTCAGGGCTGTTCCGAGTGGCGCAACGGCGGCCGGAAAGCCCGCCTCGGAGAGGGCGATGACGTCCATGTAGCCTTCGCACACGATGAGGCTGCCGCGCTCGCCATAGCCGATCGATTCCCGGGCGCGGCGGTAATTGTAGACGATCGAGGATTTGTGGAAGAGGTCGGTCTCCGGCGAATTGATGTATTTCGCCTTGTCGTCGGGACTGAGGGCGCGGCCGCCGAAAGCGACGATGTCCCCGTGCGGATCGGTGATCGGAAAGATGATGCGGTTGCGGAACAGGTCATAGGGTTCGCCGCCCTTTTCGGAGACCTTTGCCAGCCCGGCGGCGATGATCTCAGCTGGTGTGAACCCGGCCTGTTTCAGGTGAGTCAGGAGCTGGCGCCAGTCGTCGGGGGCGTGACCAAGCCCGTGACGCGCCCAGGCATCGGGCGCCAGCCCGCGCCGCTCCTGCAGGTATCGTCGCGCCTCGGCGCCCTCTGGCGCCTGCAGCCGCTCGGCAAAGAAGCGCTGAGCCGCCTTGCAGGCAGCCTTCAGCCGGTCCAGCCGGTCATAGCGGATGCGGGCCTCGGCGCTTTCGGTCGGCATCGACAGGCCGACCTCGCCCGCAAGCCGTTCGACCGCCTCCATGAAGCCGAGCCGCTCTGTTTCCATCACGAACTTGATGACATCCCCGCCAATGCCGGACGAGAAGCATTTGAACATCTGCTTGGTGTCATTGACGTAGAAACTTGGCGTCTTCTCGTTGGTGAAAGGCGACAGGCCGACCCATTCCTTCCCGCGTTTCGTCAGTTTCACACGCTTGCCGATCACCGAGGACGGGCGCGCGCGGGTCTTGAGTTCGTCGAGAAAGCCTTCGGGAAGTCGTATGGTCATCACTGCCAGTTCGCTTGATTCGGCCTGAGTCCGGGCATGGAACAATATAAGAACTGTGGTTAACCATCCGTTAAGGTGCCGGCCTGGGCGAGAGATTTCGCCGAGAATGGATTCGCTGCGCCCCGTGCCGGCGGGCACCAGCGATTTTCCACAACGACTTTGTAACCGCGTGCCGGTCCGCTAACGGAGAGATATGGCGCGCCCGCAACTTCCCTTCCGGCTCCGGGATATCATGCCCCACGGCCTCTACCAGCGATCGGTGCTGATTGCCGTTCTGCCGGTGGTCCTGTTGCTGGCTGCGGTAACTTACGTCTTCTATGACAGCCATTGGCGGCAGACATCGCGAAAGATGAGCCAGGGCGTGGCCTCGTCGATTGCCTATGTGCTCGAAGATCTTGCCGACGATCCCTCGCGCCTGCCCCTGATACGCCAGCGCGCGCGTAACACGCTGCGCATGCAACTCCGTTTCGAGCCCGGCGCCGAGATGGATGTGGCGCCGCCGTCGTATCCCTTTACCTCGCTCGACGACATTCTCGCCCGCGAGCTTGCGGCGCGAATCGACGAGCCCTTCTGGTTCGATCTCTCCTCGCCCGGCAATGTCGATATCCAGATCGCCACGATGGACGGTGTCCTGCACATCACGACCGACCGGGATCGCACCTTTTCGACCACGGGCCACATCTTCATCGTCTGGGTGATCCTTTCGACGCTCGTGCTGATCCTGTTGTCCCTGGGGTTCCTGCGCAACCAGGTCCGTTCCATCCTGAAGCTGACGGACATGGCCAAGGCTTTCGGCCGCGGCCAGGAGGTCGGTGACACACGGCCCTCGGGCGCGACAGAGATCCGCGATGCTGCCCGCGCCGTGCTCGAAATGAAGCGCCGGCTCACCGCCTTTGCCGAACAACGCACCGCGATGCTGGCCGGCGTCAGCCATGACCTTCGCACGCCGCTGACGCGCCTCAAGCTGCAGCTTGCGATGTTGGAGCCGAGCGACGATATCGACGCCGCGCGCCGCGATCTCGACGAGATGGAGGCCATGCTGGAGGAGTATCTTGCCTTCGCACGGCGGGAGGAGACCGAGGGCCCGGAAACGCTGTCGCTCGACGGTCTGCTGCGCGATATGGCAGGCCACTATCGGGAGGCGGTCGGAATGAACGACCTCGCATCCGTCCGGGTCGAAGCACGGCCGATTGCGCTCAAGCGGGCGGTGTCGAACCTGATCACAAACGCCCTGAAATATGGCGAAGCGGTGCAGGTCTCGCTGCATGCCGGGCCGAAATTCGCCGAGATCATTGTCGATGATGACGGGCCGGGTCTTGATCCCGACCAGTATGAGGATGCCTTTCGCCCGTTCTCCCAGATCGACATGGCGCGCGGGCAGACCTCCGTCGGCTCCGGCCTGGGCCTGGCGTTGGCGCGCGACACGGCCCGGGCCCATGGCGGCGATGTCCGGCTGGAGCGCAGCCCGCTGGGCGGTCTTCGGGCAAGACTTAGACTGCCGGTCTGAAGGGCTGTCCGGCTTGTGTGTTCGGCCGTCGCGTCAGTCGTCACCCACATTGCCGTCGAACAGGCCGGCCTGGAGTGCGGCGGGCGGCCTCTCGCCGACCTTCTCATAGGCACCGGGCGTCGCCATGCGGCCCCGCGGGGTGCGGGCGACGAGGCCCTTCTGCATCAGGAACGGCTCGATCACTTCCTCGACGCTGTCGCGCGCCTCGGACAGGGCAGCGGCCAGCGTGTCGACACCGACCGGACCGCCTGCATAGGTTTTCACAAGGGCGTTCAGGTAGCGCCGGTCGAGCGTGTCCAGCCCCTCCTCGTCGACATCAAGGCGGAGCAGGGCCTTCGCCGCGGACGCCTGGTTGATGGGATCGCCATCGGCCTCGGCGAAGTCGCGCACGCGACGAAGCAGGCGCAGCGCGATGCGCGGGGTGCCGCGCGCACGGGTGGCGATCTCGAGCGCGCCATCGGCGGTGATCGCTGCACCGAGCTTGCGGCCGGCGGCCAGCACGATGCGCGAGAGTTCCTCGGGCGTGTAGAATTCGAGCCGGAGCGGGATGCCGAACCTGTCGCGCAGGGGCGTGGCCAGGAGGCCGGCCCGCGTCGTTGCCCCGACCAGGGTGAAGGGCTGCAGGTCGAGCCGGACCGAGCGCGCCGATGGCCCCTCTCCGATCACGATGTCGAGGGCATAATCCTCCATGGCCGGATAGAGGATCTCCTCCACGGCCGGTGGCAGGCGGTGGATCTCGTCGATGAAGAGGACGTCATTGGCTTCGAGATTGGTGAGGATTGCAGCCAGGTCGCCAGCCTTGGCGATGACCGGACCAGAGGTCGCGCGGAAACCGACGCCAAGCTCGCGCGCAAGGATCTGGGCAAGCGTGGTCTTGCCAAGGCCGGGGGGCCCGAACAGCAGGACATGATCAAGCGCCTCGCCACGCACGCCGGCGGCCCGGACATACACCCTGAGGTTTTCCTTGGCCGTGGCCTGGCCAATATAATCGTCGAAGCTCTGCGGGCGCAGCGCACGGTCCAGCGCCTCGCCGGCCTGCATCTCGGGATCGGTGAGGGCGCCTTCGCGGGAATGGGCCGGATCATTCATGGCGCTAGCTCCTTGAGCGCCGCCTTGATCAGCGCGCCGACATCCTCACCGTCGGCACCCGCCTTGACCGCGGCGGCAACGGCGCGGCCGGCATCGGTCGGGCCATAGCCGAGATTGGTCAGTGCCGACACCGCTTCGCTGCGAGGACCGGAAACGGGTGCGGCGGGCGCTGTCCCCGCGCCAGCCGCCGGTACCCCGCCGGAGAGGAGGCCGAACCGGCCCATGGGCGGCGGCTTGCCGGCGAGTTCGCCGACAATCCGCTCCGCAAGCTTCTTGCCAACACCCTTCGCCCGCGTCACTGCGGCGACATCGCCCAGCGCGATGGCATCCATGATCTCGCCGGGGCTGAGCGCATCCATCAGCGCCATCGCCGCCTTGCCGCCGACCCCCGGCACATCCTGCAGGCGCGCGAACCAGGCCCGCGCCTCGTCGCTCTCGAAAGCGTAGAGGGTGATGGAGTTCTCGGTCACACGCGTCTCGACATGCAGCACAGCGCGCGCGCCGACCTGCAACCGCGAGAGCAGCCGTGTTCCGGCCAGCGCAACATAGCCAACGCCATTGACGTCGATCAGGACGGTGTCGAGGCCAATCGCACTCACCTCGCCTGCCAGCCGTCCGATGATCATGCCGCTCCCTCCACCGGACCCGCCAGCGGCCTGTGATGGGCCGCGCAGATTGCGCAGGCAAGGGCGTCGGCGGCATCATGGCTGACCGGACCGGCGCGCGGCAGAAGGCGCTGGACCATGAAGGCGACCTGGGTCTTGTCCGCTCCGCCAGTGCCGACCACGGCGAGCTTGATCTGGCGCGGGGCATGCTCGCTGACCGCCACGCCGGCCCGCGCGAGCGCTGCCATCGCCGCACCGCGCGCCTGGCCAAGCTTCAGCGCCGAGCGCGCACCGGCATTGACCAGCGTCTCCTCGACGCCCGCGAGGTGGGGCCGGTGGGTCGTGGCGAGCTCGGTCACTTCCGAAAAGATGCCGGCCAGCCGTTCGGCGAGGGCAAGGCCCGGATCGATCCGGATCACGCCATGCCCGACATGGGCAAGGCGTGCCCCGTTCTGCTCGACCACGCCCCAGCCGGTGGCCCGGAGCCCCGGATCGATGCCCAGAATGCGAATCGTTTCCTTCATCCGACCGGAGCTTAGCCGTTTCGGTTAAGGCCGTCTTGCTGTCCTGATGCCTTTCGCCGGCCCTCAGGGCAGGCGGCGGATCACTTCGGGCGGCGAAACGGGCACCGTGACCGGATCGCCAATGGCAATCGCTGCCGGCACCAGCACCTTGCAGGTCACCCCGCCCCGCCAGTCCCGGGCGAGCGCCCTGAGCAGGCCCGGCTGCGCCTCTTCCATGCGCCGGCAGGGCCAGGTCTGGCCCGTCACCTCCAGCGTCAGGGTGCCGATCGCGATCACCCCGCCCGCTGCGCGGGGGAGCTCGACCCCTCCTGTGAGGAGGTTCGCCCGCCGCACGGTCCAGGGCAGGGCGCCTGCGCCCGTCGCCGGCAATCCGAGCTCTTCGAGGGCCGCCTGCCAGGCCTCGCAGGCCATGACGGTGACCAGCCGGTCGGTGGACCGGCCGGCATGATCGCCAATGAGTCCGCCCGCCGCTGTCACCTGGGCCGTCTCGCACGCCTCGGTCGGCGCCCGCCGCTTGCGGCGAATGGCAATCGCCTGAAGTCGTCCCATGGCAACCGCTCCTGCAGCCGATCTTTTCATCACCACGGGTCAGACTGGACCCCATGCCCCCGTTTCGGCAATGCTGCATTGCACAAGAATAATGGTGCGACGCCACATTTCCGCCTGAACCCCTCCCCAGATAGAGCTGCATGGAAACGGTTATCCGCACCCGGCTCGAAAACGGCACCCCGGTGCTGCTGCGGCCCATCACGGTCGATGACGAGGCCCGCCTGCGCCAGGCGATCGATTCGCTCTCGGACCGGTCGCGCTACCTCCGGTTCTTTTCGGGAGCACGACACCTGCCGGCCTCGGTGATCCACACCCTCGCCGATGCCGATGGCCATCGTCACATTGCCTGGGGGATCATGGATGTTTCAGGCAAGCTGCCGCGGGCGATTGCGGCTGCGCACGCCATCCGCGCCGATGAGGGGCCCGATGCCGAACTCGCCTTTGGAGTGCTCGACGCCTTTCACGGGCTCGGTCTTGGCCGCCTGGTGGTTGCGGCTGTCATCCTCGACTGCCTGCACGAAGGGATCGAGCGGCTGACTGCCGACACGCTGGCAGAGAACCGCAATGCCAAGCGCCTGCTGCGCTGTTTCGGTGCACAGCGGCGCAGCACCGATGATCCGATTGTGCATCGCCATGTCATCGCACTCGACGAGGCGCTTGCCCGCATTCACGGAATGACGTCGCCGGCGGCAATCGGAAAGCTGATCCCGATCCTGTCGGGCCAGTTCCGTGGCCAGTCCGGCTGGGCCGCCTGACCGCTCGCCGGGCCCGCCGCCCTTGCGACGGCCCCGCGCGCACAGCGAACCTGTACGGACGAGGCGGCAACCTCGCCCCGCCCGGGCAGACGCCGCTCCTCCGATCAACTCCAATCAGACAAACCAAGGATGGTGGGCCCGGCAGGTCCCAATGAAGCTCGTTAAATCAACGAGTTAGTGATAAGTGGGACGTCATAAGCGCCCGGTCGTGCCCGTGAACAAACATCGAAAGTGTCCCACTTTCTGCGTGTGCACAAGCGTGCAAAAGGACCCCCGTTAGCGGGGTGATCGGATTCCAGACGAGACTGAACCTCCCCGGCAACCCCGGAGGCCATTTGGTTGGGGTCATGCAGCCATAGCGTTTTGCGACCTGGCTGCATAGGAGTTGCTCTCTGCCTCTGCGGGCGGGATGTGGCCGATGGGTTCCAATAGTCTCCTATGGTTGAACCAGTCGACCCATTCGAGCGTGGCGTATTCGACGGTATCGAATGACTTCCACGGCCCGCGCCGGTGAATGACCTCGGTCTTGAACAGGCCGATGATCGTCTCGGCCAATGCGTTGTCATAGCTGTCGCCGAAGCTGCCGACGGAAGGCTCCACGCCCGGCGCGCTGGCCAAGACCACACACCCGGAGTATCCACCAGCAGGACTCTCGCTTTGATCGAGGGAGCCAAAGGGTTCAGGTCACTCGGCCCATCCATATCCGCCGATCATTCATTGTACCGCAGGGCTCGGCTATCGTCATGTCAGCTCCTGTCGCGTCATCGGAATTGACGGTGACCCGGTGTTCTCCCGGTTGCCTCATCAATAATGATGAGCCCGTCAGAAAATCCCGGAACCAGGTTCCTCTGCAGTTCTCATCATAACTCATCCATCTCGTCGATTTGGTGCCCGACGCTCGCAGGCATTGTGTTGCCATTGATGGGAATGGCCCGTCGGTCAGCAGATGGAGACCACCATGTTCAGAACGTTCACCGCCGCCATCGTGACCCCGGCATTCGCCAACGAGTTCCAGGTCACTTTCAATTACGATCGGAGCGCGCCTGCAGCAGCAATCTATGCAGACTTCGAGGCGACGGCGGACACGGCCTGCCGCCGGCGATCCCATGGGATCAGGGGCGTACAGGCGCGGCTCTCTCGACGCGACTGTGCCACCGATCTGATCGAAAAGGCTGTTCATGGTACGCGGTTGCCAGAATTGGTCGCGCATCATGAATTGGTGAGCAACGGTGATTGCAAGGGCCGACACTACGCGGCCCTGAGAAGGGGGTTTTGACACAGGCGACTCCCACAGCCCGCGAACCGTGTTTCAGTATCGCCTTTTGCGGCGGCTGTCCTGGTTCGCGGGCTGATATCAGATCTGTCGCTGTCATTCAGCGAGCCGCTTGTCGGGGCGAGTCAAGGCAATAGCGGGCGGCCATCACGTGACCACCGGCGCTACCAAGAGATCCCGAACAGCCTGCCCCCCCCCCGACGTCTACACTTGCCTTTGCCGTCTACTTGACCACGCGAAAGGGCTTCAGATCAGAAAAGTGGTTGGTTCCATTGGCGATGAACTGCAACTCCATATTGTATTCGCCCGTTGGCGCGCCTTCGGGCACAGTCGCCTCGAACCGGACGCTCCAGCGGCCTGCGGTCAGACGATATTCCCGCTCTCGCACGGAAACGGGCTGTCCTTTGCGATAAATCCGGCTGGTCAGCTTACCATCGACCGTGTCGGCATTGCGGCCACAGAGCGTGTAGGTGAAGCTCTGACTGACATCTTCTCCCGCCAAGACGAGCCGGGGACCGACGGCATGCCCGTCGAGGCTGACATGGACACCGGGCTGCCGGCAGTTGCTTTCGAGCCGGAGCAGAAGCGGCGCCTTGACGAGCTTTGCGCCAATATCGGCGTCGTTCTTGGCTGCGTCCCTCTCCTGGGTCATGCCCGGTCTTTCGGCGGGCCAGGAGATCGCCCCCGTGCCGGGGATATCCGTTGGAATTGACGCACAGGCTGTGCACGACAGGGCCAGTGCGGCAAACGCGAAGAGCTTGAGGCGTTTCATATCAAGTGTCCTTCCAGGTCCATTCAGAGCCAGCGCTTGTCGGTGCCGGCCCGGGGTTTGTCTCGGTGACCTCGGAGCCACTTGCGGGTGAAGCCGGGGTCGGTTCCGCCGCGGGCGCCGGAACGACCGGCTGGGGCAGCGGAAGACTATCGGCGACAGGTTGCGGGGCCGGTTGGCTGGGCGTCTTCCCTGTCGGATCGGAAGAACGGGGCCGCTCCACCTCACGAGGACTGTCGTAGGCGATCTGTGGCTCGTGGAATGTGGGCTGGCTCACAGGGGTGTTCAAAAGGCGCGATAGACGTTCCGAGGTGCTTTCTGCAGCAATGTCTGCGGACTGAGTAAGAGCCGGTACTGGCGGGTGAGCAACAGGTTGCCGCACCGCCCCAGGTGCAGACCCGCTCTGAAAGACGAAAAGGCCCGCCACGAAGGACAGTGCGATCGTGAACGCTGCTGCGGATGCGAGAATAGCGGTATCGTCCGATATGGAGCGGAGGGTCGCCTTGAAGCTCTCACCCGCGCGGCCGACAAGGCGTTGGACGTCAGACATCAGCCCGTTGCCGGCACCGGCGCGGCGCATGGCCTCGACCACCGAAGAGGTCAGGGGACCGGGCCTGGGTTTTTGCGCCCGTGCTATGGCCTCCACCAGGACGTCCCGGCCATCTGCCGACCCCAGAGCGACCAGCCGCGTCCGGAAGGCTGAGATGCTGCCAATCCGCTGGTTCGGGTCTGCCTTCAGGCCATCTTCGATCAGGCGCCGCAGACCGGCATCAACGGACGATGGAAGGCTTCTGGGCGCCTGGCCGCTCATCTTTGCACGCAGCAACTCGGTCTCTGAGCAGTTGGCGAAGGGCGGTGTCCCGGCGACCAATTCGTACAGTGTCGCTGCCAGACCATAGACATCCGTCGCGGGCGATGTGCCGGCACCGGAGAACGCTTCGGGGGCCATGTAGTGCAGCGTCCCCACGAGACAGCCCTGGCGGGTCAGGCGCTCACCGCCTTCCTGCTGGGCAATGCCGAAATCGATCAGCTTCACTGTGCCTTCGGCCGTGGTGATCGCATTGGCAGGTTTGAGATCGCGGTGCAGTACACCCGCGGCATGCGCGACCTCCAGCCCGTTCGCCAGTTCCAGTCCGACATGCACGATTGCCGATGGCGAGAGCTTGCCGGCCACTGCTGCAAGTGTTGGCCCTTTCACATACTCCATGATGATCGCATCGAACGTGTCGAAGCTCTCAAGCGAATAGACCGCAGCAATATTCGCACAGTTGAGCTGCGCCAGCGTCCGGGCCTCGAGCTTGAAGCGTTTCCGCCAGTCCGAGCCGCTTCCGGCACTTGTCGTGTGAAGCGTCTTGAAGGCCACTTCGCGTCCCAGCGCGGTATCTTCGGCTAGGTAGACCTCGCCGGCACCACCGCGTCCGAGCAAGCCAGTGAGTTCGTAGTTTCCAAGGGTGATGCGCCGGGTCATGAACGGGCTCCTTCGATTGAGATGTCTCCGGTTTCTGCAAGGGGTGAGGTTTGTATGGCTGGCGCGCTCGCATCAGGATGGACATCGAAGACGCCGATTGAAACATTGTCTCGCGCACCAGCTTTCAGGGCCTTGTGACAGAGCACGTCGCAAGCTTCCGCCGCACCATCGACGTTGCGCAAACAGGCGGCGATGGCGTCGTCTGCGAGGGCATCGGTCAGGCCGTCGCTGCAGATCAGGTAACGGTCGCCCGCAGCAAGCCGTCGCCCCTGCGGCGCGATATCGGGAACGATCTCTGTACCTGTTCCAATAGCCTGCAGGACGATGTTCTTCTGGGGGTGTTGGCGAACGGCCGATGCCGACAACTCGCCGCGAGCAACAAGAGTCTCTACCAGCGAGTGATCCCGTGTGAGCAATTTGAGTTCGCCGTTCCGCAGGGCATAGATGCGGCAGTCGCCGACGTGACCGGTGAACAGGCGCCCCTCCGTCATCAGGAGAATGGCGAGTGTCGTTCCCATGCCTTGCAGGTCCGGAGACTGTGCGGCGGCTTTTCGAACAGACGCGTCAGCTGACAGAATGGTTTTCCGGATCCAGGTCCGGGCCTTGCCGGCACCTGATCTGAAACGGCGAAGGCATGTGTCCACCGCGATCTCGCTGGCAATTTCTCCGGCGGCGTGACCACCCATGCCATCGGCGACGATGCCAAGCACCGTGTTCGAGCAGGCCCTGCGCCGGCCAGGCGTGACAATGAAGGAAACACAATCCTCATTGTGCGGGCGCACCGCGCCCACATGGGACAGCATCGCACCCGTGATGCGCAGTGTCGGGCGTGTACGTGTCAGGAACCCAAACATCTTTATCTCCGTCTTCGTGGGACGCGTTCGCGCCTGAAGTGTTGATCCAAGGGCCGTCCGAAGAGCCCCCTCCCCGTCTGGCGATGATTGGAGTTTAGGCATGCTGACGCGGCACGCTGTGAGGTGGCTCTCATATTCGAAACGAATGCTGCTGTCCGGAGAACAGGCGTGAGGATGGCCGAAGGCATGAACGCGCGAACGCCGCCCGGAGGGGAATCCGGGCGGCGCGCAGTGGTCTGAGGGATGATCGATCAGTCGACGATCCGGCGCGGTCCAAGGAGGGACACGCCGAATGTGATCGGCACAGCGAAGGAAGTACTGGCGCCCGAGGCGGTTTCCCGACCGTAGGTGTAGATCCCGATCACTTCGCCCTGGTCGTTGAAAACCGGTCCACCGCTATTGCCCGATCCCGTTCCCGGAACAGCGATCTCGTAGATGTAGCCGAGGACGTTCTCGGTGTAATGGACGGTGCCCGGTTCGGCTTCGAACTCCCGGCGCCCCTTGGCGATATTGGACACGTTACCGACGGTGATGGTTGGATCGGCAATCTGCTCGTAGGAATAACGGCGGCCCACTTCCGTGGTTTCAACCAGGGAAGAGTAACGCTCCGATACATCCGGATAACCCATCACATAGGCGCGAGACCCGCGCGCCGGCTCATCCTTGGGATCAGCAAGCGTCACGGCCTTGAGACGGGTCGGAACATCGACCTTCAGCATGGCCACATCCGCCGCGGACGACACCCGGACCAGCTCAGCTTCGAATGAGATGGCCGTGCCAGGGAACTGGACTTTCAGCTGGTCGGCCTGACCTTCGAAGTCCCTCCAGCCGAGGTTCCGCGGAACATTTCCGGATGTATCGAACAGGTAGCCGCCATCGCTTGGGCGCCACTCCATGATGTTCGGATCGATACCCAGGAGGGCGTCGATGGTTTCGACCTGCATCTCACCCTTGTCGCTGATGATGATGGCCGCGGCGTAGCGACCAAGGTCCGACGTGTACGGAATATTCCACGATGCGGCGACATGCTTGTTGGTCAGGATGAAGCCGTTCTCCGATACGACGAAACCACTGCCCTGAAGCTGTCCCTCGGCAATCGCCGGGTTGAAACCGGACTCGCTGGAAAGGGTCAGGACCCGAACGAGTGTTCCGCCGACATTCATGAACACGGGAAGATTGTGCACGAAACCATCGCTCTCATACTTCAGCGTGTGCTGGTAGACCGTGGCGTTGGAGATCGGATCGGTTAGCCGCCATCCGGCATGGATCATCACGTTCGTATCGCGGAACTGCTGCTCGATCTGTTCTGCCGACAGGCCTACACGTTGCTTCACCGACTGAATTTCGCGGCCAGCTTCAGCGATGATCTGGTTGGCATTTGCGATTGCGCCGCGGGTTTCAGCGGCCTGGCTCTGGCCGGTCAGGAGAAGCCCGCCGCCGACCATCAGCATCGCCATCGCCGCCGCGCCGAGTCCAAGTGCGAGTTTGCGGGCGCTGGATCGCCGCTCCACATTCAGCATGCGCTGGACGGTGTCGGCACCGACGCCGGACTTTGCAGCCGGCACGTCCCCGCGGGCGAAGCTCACCCGCTCGGTTTTGGGGCGAAGATCGATGATCTGGGTTGCGGGAGCGGCAAGGTGCGCGGGGCAAGGGTCGAGATCGAATACGAAAACGGGGCCGCCTTCACCGAGCTGGATTTCACTCGAAGGGAACACCTCGACAGGATCGGAAATCCGAATGCCGTTGACGAAGGTGCCGTTGCGACTGCCGAGATCCTTGATCTCGATGGTCAGGGGATCGTTCGACGTCACCGTGATCGCCGCATGGCGGCGACTGACGGCTGTGTCCCGGGTCGGATCCAGCGCAAGCTCGCAGGACGGGTCACGTCCGATGTTGAGCGGGGCCGCCTCGAGCGCAAATTCCTCAATCTGGTTGGCTTTGGAACCCGCTGTGTGGCGGATGATGATATTGGTCATGGTCTTGTCTCCGGTTGATGTCTCCCCGCGACTGCCGCGGCGACCTCGGCAGATCTAGAGACCATCCGACCGCCTGGATGTGAGCCGGCTCACAGGCCGCAAACCACGCTTGAAAATTGCGCGCATTCCAGGGAACAAAAAAGGACCCGGACGCGCGGTCCGGGTCCCATGAGAATGGACGTCCCCTGCAGGGGCAGCGGACTTACCAGCCGTAGCTGTCGTCCGAACCATAGGCGTCGGCTTCGCCCCAGTTCGAGCCCCAGCTGTCCCAGCCGGAATTGTCCATGCCGGAGTCGTAATAGGTGTCCGGCACGACATTCAGTTCGGTGTAGGCGTAGAAGTCGGGATTGGTGCCCCAGCTGGAATCGTCATTGTAGGTGGAGCCGTCGGTGCTGCCCCAGTAGTCATTGGCGTAGGGATCGCCCCAATAGGTGTTGCCGTATTCGTCCTGGAGCATGATTTCGCCGCCCATGATGATCTGGGCGGAGGCCGGCGCTGCCAGCAGGCTGACGGAGAGGGCGGCTGCGGTGAGAAGGGAGAGAATTTTCATGGCTTGGTCCTTGCGGTTTGGGTTGCTTGTCGATCAGTCTCGACAGGTCCAACTCTAGGGGCGAGGCTGCCGACGGGCTGTGAGCCGGCTCACACGTCGGCACGGAAATGGAGACGTCGTGGAAACCGAGACCGCGCTGATGAGCCTGCTTCGGCAGTCGGACATGTTCCAGACGCTGTCGGACGATGCACTGGAGACTATTGCCTCGCGCGGGCGCAGGCGGGCGATGCGACGGGGGGAGGTGTTGTTCAGCGTCGGTGATGAGGGGAATGCCCTGTTCGCGGTGTGCTCGGGTCGGGTTCTGCTGAGCCGGTTTACCAGCGAGGGCAAGGAGATCGCACTAGCGGCCATGGAGGAAGGCGGGGTGTTTGGCGAACTCGCGCTGATCGATGGCGAACCGCGATCCGCCGATGCCAGCGTGGTGGAATCGGGCGAACTGTTCGTGCTGGACCAGGCCGCCTTCCGCAGCGCGATGGAAGCGGATGCCTCGATCCCGATCGCGATGCTGGCCGTACTGAGCCGCCGGCTGCGCATCACTAACCGGCTGGTGGAGAGCGTTTCCTTCCTCGAACTCGGGCCGAGGCTGGCGCGGCTCCTGCTTATGCTGGCCGCGCGCGGGTCGCATACGCCGGACGGCAGCATCGTCCTTCCGGCCCGCTATACGCAGGGCGAACTGGCCAAGCGGATCGCGGCCAGCCGCGAGAGCGTGTCCAAGCAGATTGCTCAGTGGACCCGCGATGGTGTAATCGGCCAGCAGGACGGTCGGATCGTGCTGACCGATATCGAGCGCATCAATCTCTGGGCCGACGATCTCGACCTCGAGCTATAGGCCGCCGGTAAGGGGGGCGCTAGCGAAGGCGATAGGCAACAGACCCCGCGGTTTCGGAGTAGAGCGAGCCGTCCGGCAGGAAGCGCAGGATCTCGACAAGCTGTTGCGGCTTCTGCCGGCCCATCGGCACGGTCACGCTGAGGCGGATGCGGTCATTGCCGAGATCCTGCACGCTGTAATTGCCGAAAAATGGCGCGCGTTGCGGGTTACGGCCGAGGGTGACGTATCTGACGACCGTGCCATCGGCCCTGTACTCTGCGGTCGTGGTCCCGTCGCGCGTGGTGACTGTCCACACCCCGAGCAGGCTGTTCTGCTTGTTGATACTGACGATGTAGTCCGGCATGGCACGGGCTGTCTGGGCGCTGGCCGGAGGGGTGGCAAGGCTTGCGCTGGCGGCGATGGCAGCCAGTATGGCGGCCGGCAAAATGGTCCTGAACATGGGCTGTCTCCTGTTGATACATGGGGCGTCGGCCATGGCTGGAGACTGCACGCTGCCCAGGCGAATGGCTGTGAGCCGGCTCACAGGGCTGGTCGGGACCTTACCAGCGCCGCGAAAGCCCGATGGTTACGCGGCTCTCGGTGGCAGGCTGTCCAAGCTCGGCGGGATTGTCGTCGCTACTGGTCGCCTCGCCGTCGATGCGGAACAGCCAGCGTTTGTCGCGGGTCTCTTTCGCCAGTGCGGCGGAAAGGATCAGGGCGTCGTCGAGTTCCCTGAGATTGGCCCCGTCGGCAAAGCGCTCGCTGACATGGGTGAGGCTGGCGCTGACGCGAAAAAAGCGCGGATCGACCCAGGTCAGGCCGAGGCGGGCCTGATGCCCCGGAACAACTGGCAGATCCGCACCAGCCAATGGTCCGCCATCGATTTCACCGTCCGAGCGGACATATTCAGCCGACAGGCCGACGCGGTTGCCCAGTGTCACATCGGCGCCGATGGCCAGACGGTTGAGCCTCGCATCGGTTGCAAAGAAGGCAGCCTCCTCAATCCGCTCGCCTGCGAGCCCCGCGCTGACGATCTGCATGTCCTGGTGCTCGGCGGTCGCATGCAGGAACAGGCCCGGCCGCGCCTCGTGTTCGAGACGGAGAATTGCGCTGTCCGTCCGTTCGGCTGTCACGCCCTGCGAACGGGTCGGCAACAGGCCAAGCGTGCCGAGCGGCGCAATCGTGTCGACGCCGGGCAGGCGCCGCGTGCGCTGGAGCGCGAGGCGCACCTGTGTCTGCTCGCCCTGCCAGGCGAGGCCGAGGCGGGGATCGAGCGATCGCGTCGTGTCGGAAACCTCGCCGTTGAGGAAGGGGGAGCGGAAGCGGTCCTCCAGGAGGGCCGGAAAGACGCCAGCCTCGATGCGCCAGTCAGGCGCGGGGCGCCAGTCGGCTGAGGCATGCGCTTGCCAGGCTGTCGACCGGCTCGTGGTCGCATAGGCGAAGTCGAGTGGGTTGCCGATGTCGAAAGTGGTGATCGCGCCGGCCTGTCCGAAATCGACGAGGGCGCCCGCACCCGTAGGCGTGAAGACCAGTTCCCGGATCGCAGAATCACTGTCGATCAAGCCGTATTCAACACCGAAGGAATAGTCGGTATTGCCGCGCCTCAGGATCCGGCGCGTCTGAACGGACAGCAGGGTAAGATCGGCGTCGATCCGGCGAACGGGATCATTATCATCGAGCAATGGAATGAGCGTGCCGCCCAGCTGACGCGTGACGGGAACCTCGGCCGGGGGCGCAACGGCGAGGATGGCCTCGTCCGGGCTGCTGAACGGCGTGTCAAACAGGCCGCGGGCGGCAAGCGACTGCGACGGGGCGAGGCCGAGTGACACGGCCAGCGAATAGTCGAGTGGGTCGAGCCCGCTGCCAAAGGCTGAGGGATTGCTGAAGGTCCGGTCGCTGGTCCCGCCGGTTGCGCGAAACATCCAGCGATCGGTCCAGCTGTCACGATAAGTGTAGCCGAGATCGAAAATGGCGTTGACTATGGTCTCGTCATCATCTCGGTCAGGCATGGCGAAGCTGCCCGGCAGGGCTCGGTCACGGGCATCGATCGTGATCCGGCCAGTCACGCCATGTGTGCCGTCCCGAACGGTGCCGGCACGCAAGGACAGCAGCGCAGTTTGGCTGGCATCGTTGGGGACAGGCCCGTCCAAGCGGGCGAGCGACAGGAATGCAGCGAGCGCGACGGGCTGACGAGGTGAACGAACAAGAGCCTGGCTGTCGCTCGCGGCCGACAGTCCGGAAACACCCGCGCTGCCAGTCGTCGCAGCGATGTCCAGCGTCTGCTGTGCGTGCGGCGCCCGGAAGAAGGTGGCGAACCGGTTGGGATAGGTCACGGCGAGCGGGTCGAGCAGCAGGCCGAGGCTCGTGCTCGACTGGCGGGCGAGCGGGTCGGGAAAGAGCTGGGCGAAGCCGAACGCGCTGTTGGCGTCGGCCTGGTTGCGGGCGAGGCTGGAATAATAGGCGCCATGGGCCGGCAGG
The DNA here is from genome assembly GCA_964506685.1 of uncultured Hyphomonadaceae bacterium. GTDB lineage: Bacteria > Pseudomonadota > Alphaproteobacteria > Caulobacterales > Hyphomonadaceae > UBA5336. The sequence continues at coordinate 30,296 of CAZDMQ010000031.1, forward strand.
CCGGCATACTGGAAGGCGGCGCCGATATCGATCCGCCCGCTCTGGCTCGCGGGGAGCTGGAGCAGACCGGCGTCGGCATTTCGGCGCCTCGTATCCCAGGCCGCGCGCGCATTGTCGAGGGCGTCGGCGACCCGGTACTGGTCCTGCGCCATGGCCGAGGCGATCCGCGCCGAGACGGGATCATTGGCGTCAAGGCGCACCGCATTGGCGATGATGTCCAGCGCGACCGCGTGTCGCCCGGCCTGCCAGTGCGCGATGGCATCGAGCTGGGCGGCACCGGTGCGGCCGGGATTGGCCGCGATCACCTGCCCGGTAGCGGTCGCAGCGCGATCGGGCGCGCCGGCCATGAGATCGTGAACCGCGCGTGCGGCCTGTATTTCCGGATGCAGGCCGAGAGGCGTACCAAGATGCGGGTCCAGCGTCGTGCGGGCGAGGTCCAGCCTGTCCGTGGCAAGGTGGGCGACCGCCTTACCCGCAATGGCGAAAGGTTCTGCCGGATCAAGCTCGAGCGCCCGGGCATAAGTTCCGAGCGCCTCGGCATAGCGGCCCTCAAGGGACTGCAGCTGGGCCACAGCAACGATGGACGTGATGCGCTCCGGGTTCAGGCTGGCGGCGCGGGCAAAGGCTTCGCCGACAGTCGCAGGATCGCTGCCGCCGGCGGCTGCGAGATAGATGCCGCGCCAGTGCCAGGCCGCCGGGTCGTCCGGAGCGAGCCGCACCATAGCGTCCGTGGATGCCTGAAAGGTCGCGTCATCGGCGGTCAACGCGGCGATCTGGGCGGCCAGCAGGTGGCGGCGCCAGTCGTCCGGCGCGATGTCGGCCGCACGGTCCGCCTGTGCGGCTGCAGCCCCATAGCGACCAGCATAGGCGTCGAGATAGGCTCTCAGGGCCAGAGAGGTGAGATCGATGCCCTGCGCGGCCTCATAGTCGTCGAGCCGTTCGAGCGCCTCACCAAAGCGCGCGCCGTCGATGGCGGCGCCGATGGTAACGGTTTGGGCAAGGCGTTGCAGATGTAATGGCAGGGAGTCTGCGCCGAGATCATCGCCAATCTCACCCGGGCGGCGCCGCATAAGGGCCATCAGCGCCCCGGCGATCCGGACTTCGGCCGCATCGCTGGCCGGGACCGCTGCCAGACGCTCGCCTGCGAGCCGCGGACGCCCGGCGGCAAGCGCAAGCCAGACCGGTGCCAGAGGGCCCGCAGCCTCAGCCTCCGCGACGGCTCTGATCGGCAAGAAGCTGATCCAGTCCGAGCGCGGCGTCAGCGCCCAGCGCGGCCGGTCGACGGGCACAATCTGGAGCTCGAATTCCGGCGCGGCACCGGGAAGTGCGATTGCGGACCGGCCAGCTGCCACATCCAGCGTTCCGAAAGCGTTGAAGAAGCGTACCTCGCCGTCGAGCACGTTGAGGCGCGCGGTGCCATCGGCGAGGACCTCCATGAACCAGTCGGTACCGCGAATAGCCGCCGTTGCGCTGGGAGTCTCGACAATGACAGGTCTGTCCGGTTTGCTGGCGCGCGACCACACGCGCCCGAGCTGCAGATCGAAGCGTTTCGGTCGGTCCGTGCCTCCGGGATCGGTAACAGCCATCTGCGTATTGGCGTGCAGTCGGATGTAGGTGCGGTCCTCGAAGGCAATTCCAAGCCCGCCAAACGCGCCGGTTCGGAGCAGGTCGCCGGCGCTGAGGTCCTGATCGGCAAGCAGCGTCTGCCAGTCGGCGTATTCGACGGGTGTGAAATCCTCCTCGCCCTTGGCTTCCACGACATTGGCGACGACGGAACTGGCGCGGCGCTCAAGGAGCTGCGCGGCCGCCCCCTGGCAAAGGGCGATTGACACCAGCCCAGCCAGAACCGAGCGAAACCAATTGATCCCAAGAGACATCACATGCTCCCCTGCGGTAAAGGACGCTTTGGGGACCTTATGAAGTCAAGCGCGCACGCCTCGGGCGGGAAACGCCTCGACCATCGGATCACCCGGATTGCGATCCTGTGGACGCTGGCGGCCTGGCTGGCTGTAAGCGGGCTCACATGGGCCGGCGCCTTCAAGCCGGCAGACCGGTGGGTGGTTGACCTTGTCGCCGGCCTGACCCCGGCACCCGGGGCCAGCGAGGACATCGTCGTGGTCACCATCGACACGCCGAGCTTCCAGGCGATCGGCGAGCCTTGGCCATGGCCGCGTTCGAGACATGCGGCCCTGCTTGACGCAGCCGGGCGGGCGGGCGCCAGGGCAGTGGTATTCGATATCGTCTTCGATGCCGGGACGCCGGACGATCAGGAATTTGCCGAGGCGGTCGCTCGGTTTGGTCCCGTTTTCCTGGCTGCCGAGCGGTCAACCATCCGCACGCCGCAGGGACTTATCGAAACGCTGGCCCTGCCCGTACCGGCGCTGGCACAGGCAGCAGCGGGTACGGGCTTTGCTGATCTTCCGCTCGATGGTGACGGACGCCTGCGGCGATTGCCAGCCAATCCGGACAGCCTCGCAGCGATCAGCGCACGCAGGCTTGACGGTGTTGAACCGCCATTGGTGCCGCCGGACCGGTATATTCGCTTCTCGCGGCGCCCTATCCTGAACGCCGTATCCTATTATCAGGCGCTTTCGCCGGAGACGCACCTGCCGCCCGACAGGCTTCGGGGCCGCATCCTGTTGGTCGGACTGGCCCTCAAAGCCAGCCCGACGGCCAGCGCGGTCGGCGACACCCTGCTGTTGCCATCGCATGTCGGAGGGCCAGAGCCGCAGCCGGGGGTCACAGCCCATGCCGCCGCCCTGGGAACGCTACTGCGAGGGGATGCGCTGACGCGGGCGCCGCGGGTCATTGAGGCGATACCCGGCTTTTCGGCCTTCCTCCTGACCCTCGCGCTGGTGAGCGGCTTCTCGCGCGCCATCCTGCTCGGCATGGCTGGGGCTGCGGGCGGTCTGGCGTGCGTCATTGCCCTGGCATGGCTTGCCTACGGTGCCGGCTGGGTCATCCTCACAGGCCCGGCCCTTGCCGGGCTCGGGCTCTCCGCGTTCGGACAAGTCGCGCTGATCGGCGGCGCCGCGCTCGCGGCCCGCCGCCGGCTCGCGGCCGGGTTCGAGCGATACGTATCACCGGAAATCCTGCGCCGGATCCTCGATGCGCCAAACCCTCCAGAACTCGGGGGGGAGGAACGGGTGATCTCGGTCATCGTTACGGACCTTGAGGGGTTCACAGCGCTGATGGACCGACTCGGTCCCGGTGAGGGGGCAGCGCTTCTGCGTGACTATCTCGATACGCTGAGCGGGATTGTTCTCGACCATGGCGGCATGATCGACCAGTTCATCGGCGACAGTCTTGTCGCTCTGTTCAACGCACCGCTGGACCAGAGCGACCATGCCGCCCGGGCCGTTGCCTGCGTCCGTGCCCTCGACAGCGCGGGTGCGGCGTTCGGCCGCAAAAATCAAGGCGTCGGGCGCACGCGGATCGGCGCAGCGATGGGTCCGGCGATTGTCGGCAATTTCGGCGCGCGGCGGCGCTTCCACTACACGGCGATGGGCGATGTGGTGAATGTGGCAGCCCGGCTTGAGGCGGCCAACAAGGGACTTGAAACGTCGGCGCTGGTCAGCGAAGCGCTCTTCGCCGCGGCCGGAACGCCTGATGGTTTCGGGCCGCCATGCACGTTCGACGTCGCTGGCAAGGTCGGACCTGTCCGTGCCGTTCCGCTGCGGCGCACACGGGCCGACACAGAAAATTCCGCATGATTACCCGGGAGTGAGGCGGCTCGCATCCGGAATGGGGGCAGGCTGGCACAACAGACCAGGGCCGTTCAACGCGGTTTCACTGTGGGCACGGCTGGCCAGCGAGGTGATTGACGTGGACGAAGACCGGTTGCCCGATCGGCTGTCCTGTCTGCAGGAACCCCTGAACCTGAATGTGACACTGGCCATCGAACTGCAGCCTTATCGGGAACTGGTCCATACCACGGCCATTGCGTTTCGGAGATGTCGACACACCCTGTCCGACCATGCCGTTGAATTGGCCATGCCAGGTCACGGAGCCAATGCGCACCATGAACTGGCCTTGAGCGTCAACCTGGGCTGCGACGGGCGCCGGATCGTTTTGTCCGTTAAAGGTCATGTGCCACTTGCCACCCAGCGAGCTGTAGTTGACCGAGCCTGGCCCGGCGAATCCTTGATGGCCATATCCCTGCTGACCATGGACTGGCTGCTGTTGAGGCGCACCGTAGCCACCCTGCTGGTACATCTGGTTCGTACCCGGGTTCGGCATCTGGTCGCGGCCGTGCTGGGGCATTTGCGCAGCAGCGGAGCCGGCGAGTGCGGCGGCTGCGATCAGAGAGAAGAGCTTTTTCATGGGCGTGGTCCTTCCGCGTTCAGGTCATCGCGATCTGCGACAAGGACACTCTGCCCGCTCGACGCGGACGACGATGTGAGGTGGCTCACAGGAAGAATTCTTTCGGGACTATCCTGAATTTTGTGCGCTGACGTGGTAACTGCTCTGAGAGGACAGCCGCGTATGAGCATCGACAAAGACCGGCTGGACCGCTTGATGGAAGGGGGCTCGCCTGGCGACTTGTTTGGCAAGACGGGCATCTTGGCTGAACTGACTAAGGCGCTGGCGGACCGCGCGCTGAGCACGGAGATGGACGGTCATCTCGACGAAGAGCGCACCGGGCAAGCCCCTGAGGGCCAGAACCAGCCGGCCAACCGGCGCAATGGCAGCAGCCAGAAGACCGTGACCACCGACAGCGGCAAGGTGGTTCTGGACATTCCCCGCGACCGGAACGGCCCGTTCGACCCGCTGCTGATCGCGAAGTACCAGCGTCGCTTTCCCGAGTTCGACCGCAAGATCGTGATCATGTATGCCCGCGGCATGGCGACAGCTGTCGAAATCCAGCTGTCGCCATGCCGTTTTAAGCGCCTTGATGAGACCTAGCTCCCGAACCGTGGGATCGGAGCGAAAAAGATCGACTGTTCTGCAAAGCACTCAAATTCGCCATCCCCTTCAGGGACATGTTGTGAGCACCCGCCCGTAAAGGAGCCGACCTGGCTGGCCAGGAAAGGTTGGTTCACCGGGCTTTTGTTCCGAACAAGAAGGCTAATTTCCGCGCGGAAAGGTTGGCGCAGTCCCGACTCACTCTGAGGCGGCACCATTATGCGCGGATCATGGAGATGGAAGTGGAGACGCGCACGGGCGCGGCTCCACTTCCATCTCCATCAAACGTCCGGCCGCAAAGGCCAGCATGTCGCGCACCAGATCATCGTCGGCGCTCTGGTCAATCAGCTCGAACAAAGCCAATCTGTCTTCGGTCATCGTGTGAGGTCCTTCTGGTTGTTGTCAGCAACCACAGCCTCGACGGATTCGAGCACGATGACCTTCCTCAGGTCGAATTTACACCATGTCCCGGGACGCCACCCCGGCCCAGCGAACCGTGCGCTCCAAAGGGGTCCGTTTCGGACGCCGATAGGGGGTTAGAATTGTGTGCCGATTGACAGGCATGGACAACGAGGCACAGAGGTCGTCGCGTGTCCGCATGCGGCCCGCGCACACCGCTTCCTCGATCAGGGCGGCCAAGTCTTCTCCTATGGCAGGCAGCCCGGAACGATCGGCCCTTCGCTCGACCAGATCCGCCATCTCTTCATCGCAGCGGCGCAGGGTCCACGTGCCGTTGCGATAGGCGCGCACGCGGAAGGGGTTCGCATCGTCAGAGGCCAGAAGATCGGCGATCACCTCCAGCATCCCGGCAATATCGTGATTGGTGACCATAGGTCCATTTTCTGTCCGGCCTGCACAGAGCGCCTTGATGTCAGTCAATGCCGGACCGCCGTTTCCGCCTAGTCTGCTCCGCACGCCCGGAGGAGATCCCAAGATGACCAATACCGGCCTTCGCCAGTTCGACGAAACCCTGCATCTGACCAACACCTGGCTGAAAGAGATCATGACGGAAATGGAGTGGGAGGACCGCCACCATGCCTACCGGGCGCTGCGCAGCACGATCCACGCGCTCCGGGACCGGATTACAGTCACCGAAGGCGCCCACCTTGCTGCCCAACTTCCCCTCATGGTCAAGGGTATTTTCTATGATGGATGGTCGCCGAGCCGATGCGGCGAAGGCGACCGCACCCTGGAGACGTTTCTGACGCCTGTAACCGATGCTTTCGATAAGGACGCCAGGGTCGATGCAGCCGATGCAGCCCGAGCCGTTGTCAAAGTGCTCCATCGCCATGTTTCGGATGGTGAAATGCAGGACGTCCTGCTGGCCCTGCCAGAGCCGATCCGCCGCACCATAGCTGATCGCTAATACGCTGCGTCGGTGGACGGTCCGAATGCAATCCCGGCCTGCGTCCTGCCCATCCTGCAATGCAGAACCAGAACATTGAGCTGGATTATGTCGTGGTTGCGCTGCCAAATCATGTTCGCGGCTCGACTGATACCCAATCGGGATGATCCGCGACGCGAAAAATGATTGAATGCCCAACAAGTCCGACGAGGTTCATCGCCATGGAAATACCGCGCATCCCCGCTCCTTTGCCGCTCGCGCCGGAGCGACTTCGCCGTCGGACACATCCTTCGGATACCCGCCCGGTGGTTGCGTCGGCCCCCTTGGGCTTTCTAGGCCAGGCCCGAGCGCGCGATGCAGTGGAACTGGCGGGCGCAATCCGTGCCGACGGGTTCAACTTGTTCGTCGCCGCAGATCCCGGCGCAGATGCCGCAAGCGCAGTTCGTCGCCTTCTCGAAAGCGTCGCAGCTGACCGCGATCGGCCGAGCGACTGGGTCTATGTCTCCGATTTCAACACTCCGCACAGGCCGCGCGCCCTGCAATTGCCGCCAGGACGCGCCCCGATCTTTCGTACGGCCATTCGAGATCTCGTCATTGATCTGAGCCAAGCGCTTCCCGCTGCGTTCGAAAAGCCTGACTTTCAGGCCCGACGGCGAGGCATCGAGGACTCCTTCAAGGAGAGGCAGGAAGACGCGTTCGAGGCACTCGGTAACGAGGGTCGGAAACGCCACGTCGCCATCATCCGGACCCCAATGGGCTTCTCGCTGGGTCCCCTGCAGGACGGTGAGGTTATTGAGCCAAAGGCATTCATCGCCTTG
>CAZDMQ010000032.1:0-616 GCA_964506685.1 uncultured Hyphomonadaceae bacterium
TGCGCCGCCAGCCTGCGGTCGACCTGGTGCTCGGGCCGCAGGCCTATCACAAGCTGCCCGAGATGGTTGCACGGGCCGCCCGCGCGACCGGCGAGCGACTGGAAACCGATTTCGACACGTTGGAAAAATTCGATGCGTTGCCAAGGGCTCGCAGGGTGGATGGCCCCAGCGCCTTCCTGTCGGTGCAGGAAGGATGCGACAAGTTCTGCACTTTCTGCGTGGTGCCCTATACGCGCGGCGCCGAGATGTCCCGGAGTGTCGATGACATTACCCTGGAGGCCCGCAGCCTCGCGAGTCAGGGTGTTCGCGAGATCACCCTGCTCGGCCAGAATGTGAATGCCTTTCACGGCGCGCCGCCGGCCGTGGAAAGCGGTGCCGGGGAGTGGGGCCTCGCCCGGCTGTGCCGGCACCTCTCCCAGGTCGGCGGTATCGAGCGGATCCGGTACACGACCAGCCACCCCCGCGACATGGATGACGACCTCATCGCCGCCCATGGCGACACGCCCGCCCTCATGCCCTATCTGCACGGCGCGCCGCGGGGTGCGGCAGGCTGAAGCCGGGACACGCCCGGGAGAGGGTTGCTGAATAGAATCGCAGCTGTAGTTTAACGGCTCTG
>CAZDMQ010000032.1:626-36681 GCA_964506685.1 uncultured Hyphomonadaceae bacterium
GCACCTGCCGGTGCAGTCCGGCTCGGACAGGATCCTTGCCGCAATGAACCGCGGTCACACGGCCGGCCGGTACCTGCGGGTGCTGGAACAGGTGCGTGCGGTTCGCCCCGACATTGCCCTGGCTTCGGACTTCATCGTCGGCTTTCCCGGCGAGAGCGATGCCGATTTCGAGGCGACGCTCGCCCTCGTTCGCGCCGTCGGGTATGCCGGCGCGTACTCTTTCAAGTATTCGGTCCGCCCGGGGACGCCGGCGGCTGAGCTGCCACGGCAGGTCCCCGAAGCGATCAAGGATGAGCGCCTGCAACGGCTGCAGGCCCTGCTCCGGGCCCAGCAGACGGCCTTCAATCAATCCTGCATAGGCCAGCGGCTTGACGTCCTGGTTACCGGCAAGGGGCGGCTCGAGGGCCAGTTGCACGGCCGTTCGCCCTATCTCCAGGCTGTGCATTTCGACGGCCCCGAGCGGCTGATCGGAACACTGGCCAGGGTCGAGATCGTCGGCGCGAGCCTGAATTCGCTGACCGGGCTCCTGCCCGAGCCGAACGAGGCCGCTGCTTGAAGATCTCGCGTCTTTATCCGATTGCCAGTGCCGACCAGCTTCTCGACCTTTGCGGGCCACACCATCGTCATCTCCAGCTCATGGAAGCCCGGCTTGCCGATCACCAGGTGTCCCTGACACCTGAAAGCGCGGGAATCGCGATCAGCGGCCAGCGGGAGGGTGTCGACCTGTGCGAAGCGGCGTTCCAGAATTTCGAACGGCGGGTGCGCGCGGGGGCCGATCCCGTGCAGCTTGAAATGGAAGGCGCCCTTGCCGAAGCGGAAAGTCGGGCAAATGGAGGTTTCACCGCTGTCAGGGGTCTGCGCAAGCCGATCACGGCGCAATCGGCCGGACAGGCCGGCTACCTCCGGGCCCTGACCGACCCGGCCAATGGTCTCGTCTTCGGTGCGGGACCCGCTGGCACAGGCAAGACCTTCCTTGCTGTCGCTGTGGGGGCCTCGGAACTGCTCTCCGGCGTGCGGCAGCGGCTGATCGTGACGCGGCCAGCGGTGGAGGCCGGCGAGAAGCTCGGCTTCCTGCCAGGCAGCCTTGAGGAGAAGGTCGATCCCTACATGATGCCGATCTGGGATGCGCTGCGCGAACTTCTGGGTCCGGAACAGATGAGCCGCCGGCTGGACAGGGGGGATATCGAAGTCGCTCCCCTGGCCTTCATGCGCGGGCGGACGCTCAAGAACGCCTTTGTGATCGTCGATGAGGCGCAGAATACCACCACCGCGCAGATGAAGATGGTGCTGACCCGGCTCGGCCGCGACAGCCGCATGGTGGTGACGGGAGATCCGGGACAGGTGGACCTGCCGAAGACAGTCGGATCGGGACTGGCCCATGCCCTGTCCATTCTCGGCAATGTGCAGGGCGTCGAGACTGTGATGCTGACCGGAAGCGACGTGGTCCGCCATGATCTCGTCAGCCGGATCATTGCCGCCTATGACAAGGCAGGTCAGCCATGACCGGCTCCCGCATGACCGGTCCGCCCATGAGCGAACCTGCAACGGGAACCGGCGCAGGTGGCGAGGTGTCTCTCGACCTTGCCGTGGACTGCGAGGACTGGGCCCGCGATGTTGCCAATCCGACCCCGATGGCACTGGCCGCCCTGAAGGCAGCGCGCGACGCCAGTGACGGTCCGGGCGGGGAGGTGTGCGTGCGGCTGACCGATGATCGCGGCATGCAGGCGCTGAACAGGCAATGGCGGTCCAGGGATGCGCCGACCGACGTGCTGGCTTTCCCGGCCGGCGTGAATGCCGCCGCTTTCCTGGGCGATATCGCCGTCGGCCATGGTGTCTGCGCAAAGGATGCGGCCGATCTCGGCCGGCCGCTGGGCGAACATCTGGCGCATATGCTCATTCACGCCTATCTGCATCTCATCGGCTACGACCATCAGGACGATGAAGACGCACGCACGATGCAGGCCCTCGAGATCGCCGCCATGGACAGCCTGGGTTATCGCACGCCCTATCCCGACACCCTTGATCACGCCTCCTCACGGTAAGACAGATGACAGATGCCCCTGATCCGAGTGAAAGCGAGCCGCCATCACGGTTGCGGCGCTGGTTTGGCCTTGGAGGGGCCGGCGCCGCAGAGGGTCCGAACCCGGCCGGCCACCTGAACGGCAACGGCCATACGCGCGACATGCGCCTGAGAATATCGGAATTCGAGGCGGCCACGGTCGAGGATGTGATGATCCCGAGGGCCGACATCGTAGCGGTCGAGGTTTCCACGCCATTCGACGAGCTGGTCCGGGTCTTTGCCGAAGAGGCCCATTCCCGGCTGCCCGTCTATCGCGAGACGCTGGATGATCCGCTGGGCTTCGTGCATATCAAGGATGCTGTCGCGGAGCTGGCGCGGCCATGTGCCGACGACGCAGGGGGCGCCGAGAGCGGTGGCAGCAGATCGGCGCCCGCGCCGCTGGAAAGGCTCTACCGCAAGATGATGTATGTGCCGGCCTCGATGAAATTGCCGGACCTGCTGGTGCGGATGCAGTCCACCCGCATTCACCTCGCGCTTGTCGTCGACGAGTATGGCGGCACGGACGGGCTGGTCTCGCTCGAGGACCTCGTCGAGGAGATTGTCGGCGATATCGAGGACGAGCATGACGACGAGCAGATCACCCTGATCCGCCGGGGCCGACAGGTCTGGGAAGCGGATGCGCGGATGGAAATCGAGGATTTCCTCGCCGAAACCGGCCTGGATACCGGACTGCCCGACTATGAGGACGAGATCGACACGCTGGGCGGGGTGGCCTTTGCGCTGGCAGGCCGGATCCCGGTGCGGGGCGAGATCCTGAGCCATCCGGCCGGGATCGACATCGAGATCATCGACGCCGATACCCGGCGGATCCGGCGCCTTCGCCTGCGGTCGGCAGGCGGCGTGCAGACGAGCGGACGGGCTGATGCTGGCTGATGTGCGCAGCCAGGGCGCAACTGCCCTCGGTCCCGTTCACGAAGCGCTGGCGAGGCTGACGGGCTGGAAGGCGCATGCCATGGCCGTCCTGTTCGGCGCCTTCTGCCTGCTCGCCTTTGCACCCTTTCACGTCACGGCTGTCCTGCCGGTCAGTTTCACGGGCATCATCTGGATGATCGACGGCGCCCGCGGACAGGCGCGCTGGGGCAGGGCCGTTCTTGCCCGCGGCTGGGCCTTCGCCTTCGGATACTTCCTTGTCAGCCTGTACTGGACGGCCTCGCCCTTTCTTGTCGAACCGGAAAAGCACGCGGTCTTCCTCTGGATGCCCCTGGTCCTGCTGCCCGGCGGGATGGCGCTGATCTGGGCGGGCGCACTGGCCATGGCGGGCGCCTTCTGGTCGGCCTCGCCGTCGCGGATCTTCGTCTTCGCGGCGTTCTTCGGCCTCGCCGAATGGGTGCGGGGAACCCTTTTCGGAGGGTTTCCATGGAACCTGGTCGGGACGAGCTGGACACCGGGCGGAGCAGTCTCACAGCTGGCGGCGATCGGCGGCGTCTACTGGCTCAGCCTGCTGACCGTCTTCATGGCAGCGGCACCGGCGGCCCTGGTCGATACCCGCAATACCCGCGGGATTGCAGTCCGGATTGCGCCGGCCTTTGCTGCGGTGCTCGTGCTCGCGCTGGGCTGGAGCTGGGGCGCCCAGCGAATTTCCGGCCCGACCGTCTTCACGACCCGGGAGGTCGTGCTGATGGATGTTGGCATCCCGCAGGCGGAGAAGTGGCCAGACTCCGCCGACGAGCGGCGCGCGGTCGCCCGCAAGGTGCGTCAGCGCTATCTCGACCTGCTCCAGCGAACCGATGTCGGCGCCGACGATATCGTCGTCTGGCCCGAGGGTGCATTGCCGGAGCCACTGTTGCAGAGCCCTGAATCCCTCGACCGGATCACGAGCCAGCTTGGCCGGCGAACCCTGATTGTTGGCGCCTCGCGCTACCAGCCCATCGGCGGGGACCGGTATGCCTGGTACAACTCACTTGCCGTGATGACCCGCGAGTCAGCCCGCTCCGGACCGATCGGACTTTATGACAAGCACCGCCTCGTGCCGGTTGGCGAGTTGCCGGTGGCGCGCATCCTGCCGTTCGGGGAGGCGATTTCCGGCATCCTGCCCAGCGCGATCCAGCGCATGGCCACCAGCGGTTTCGAGCCCGGCCAGTCGGGGGCGGCCATCACCTATGCCGAGGGCCTGCCGCCCTTTGTGGGGATGATCTGCTATGAAGCGCTCTATCCGTCGGTCCCGCGCACCGCCCAGATCCGGGCCTCGCACCGCGCCGACTGGCTGGTGGTGATCTCCAATGATTCCTGGTTCGGCGCCGTGGTCGGGCCGGAACAACACTATGCCCAGAATCGCTACCGGGCGATCGAGACAGGCCTGCCGATGGCGCGAACAGCAAGCCGGGGCGTATCCGCGATTATCGATGGCCATGGCCGCGAAATCGCCCGCGGCGCGCCTGTTGAAGGCGATCCTGAAGGCTGGCGTGGACGCGTGGCCAGGGCCGACCTGCCTGCACCCGTGCAGGGCGCCTTTTACCAGGAACGCGGCGGTGTACTGATCTTCTGGATCACACTTTCTTGTTTGTTCGGGCTGGCCTTTTTGTTGTGGCGTCGCTAGACACTTAAGCAAATATAACCTCACAAAGACGAAGATGTCAGACAGCAAACTCCCCAATGAGATCGACCGGGTCGTAGGTCAGCGGATCAGATGGCGAAGACGTGAGTTAAAGCTCACTCAGGAAAAGCTTGGCGATATGCTTGATCTAACCTTCCAGCAGGTTCAAAAATACGAGAAAGGCGTTAACCGTATTTCGGCTGGTCGCCTGTTCGAAATGGCGAATGTTCTGAGTGTGCCTATCGGATACTTCTATGATGGGGCCGAAGAGCATATCGGCGCTTCTGCTCAGTATTCGCAGGTCGACGAGGATGCAGCGGCGCCGATCATGGACACCGAGACCCTGGACCTCATTGCGTCCTTCCAGAAGATCGCAGATCCCATATTGCGAAAGTCCATCCTGCAGACCGTCAAGGCGGCCGCAGAAGCCTTGCGTCACGAGCGATAGCGCGGATATCGAATAAGCGCAGACCGGCCAGTGACTGACCGGCGCCTCAGGGTACCCAGACCGTGTAGGTTACTTCTGCGGCCACGACATAGACGCCATCCTGCAGATGGGAATTGTGTGACAGGTCGTAACCCGGCCAGGAGCCGAGCTTGTAAGTCACATCGAACCGCACCGACTGGTCGACGATGGATCCGCGCGACGCTGCCGTGCGCTGGTTGCCCTGGAAAACCGTTTGCCGCGTCGTCATGTCCAGCAGCGAGTCGACGCCGGCAATCCCGCCTGTATGGCCGGCGGAGTGGGGAAGCTGCGCTGCGGCGCCGAAGGCAAGTCCATCGTCTCCTGTCGGTGTGACCTGCATGTCCCAGAATATCTTGCCAAGCACCCAGTCATCGCGGCCGATGACCCGCAGGGCCTGGCCGTCAATATTGAACGGCACATTCGACGCCACGTAGAAGCTGGTATACGAGGCCGCATCGTCGAGACCAATCCGCGTGTTGGCTGCAAGGGTGAATGCGGAGAAGCTATCGCCCGCATCCGTCTGACCATTGGCATTGCTGTCGGTCGAGCCGCCGCCACTGGCTGCACTTCGGACCCGGAAGGGCCGGCTGGCCACCTCGTCCAGGCTCGCGCTGAAATAGCTCGAATCCAGTGTTCCCGTCACCACGGTGTGCACATCGCCGCCGACCAGGTCCTGGTCGAGATCTCCCGCGCCGGTGTCGATGACGAGATCGGAGACGACCGGTGCCTGGTTGGTCTCGTCTGCTGCCCAGACGATCACCATGCCGATGACCTTGAACCGCGGCGTATCGGTCACCGACGCCAGGGCAGACCCCGAGCCGGAGAGGACCAGCGCGGTACCGGCAAGACCCGCGCGAAGGACGCATGAACGAGACACCTTGCCTGCCTAACACGGACGGGCCTGCCATCCTGCCAACAAGACCTGTGGAATTCATCTCACCCGATTGCCCGCAGCTTAATGCGGATATCGCCCGGAAGAGCTGTTGCGGGAATGTCGTCCTGCGGGCGGACACACAGGGTGAGCGCCTGGTGGCGCGCGGCGTCGGGCTGGATTGCGGTGCGCTCGGTGAAGCGGTGCTGGCGGAAGGGCGGCATAGTGACGGCAGCAAGCGGGCGGGCCGACCGGCCGGTTGCGACAATCTCGAGTGCGAGCGTGTCGTCGGCCGTCTCCAGCGCCACGTCGACGGCCGTATTGCTGGCAAAGGCGATGCAACCGGCCGGATCGGGTGCCAGGGCCATCGCCGCTGCCGTGCGAGGCGGACCGACGCCCTTCCAGGCCACGACCACGCCGGGCACCCTGAACGCGATGCGGTCCACCACGGTCTGCGCAACCGCTCCCTGACCCACAGCGAGCGCAACCAACCCGGCCAGCCCGGTGAAGCCCATACTCTTGCCGAATATCTGCGCCATGCCTGCCGAAGTCCCTTTGCAGCGCGCGGGTGCGTCCCGTTCTGGTGTCCTTAACGGAGCAGAAACCATGCCAGTTCCGTCCACGGCGCCGACATGGGGGCTGTTGCAAGCCGCCTGCGCCCCCTCGCTTCGCCCGGCGCTTTGTGGTTACTGCCACGGGCATGGAGAACCGCCCCGGCCTTGCCGGTCCGGGACGTCGAGGGGATAGGAGACCTGTCGCATGGAATGGCTCAGCGAAGCGCTTTCCACGCATCTGCTTGAGGTGGTGGGCGTTGGTGTCGGCCTTCTGCTTGTCGGGGCCCTGATCGGCGCGTTGCCCATGAGCCTGATCCGGCGAACGCCGCCCAGGGTCAGCGCGCCGTCTCCGACAGGGACCGCGCCAGCTGCGGCGGTCGAGGGGCCGAGCCGGGACACCTTCATCGCCAGTATCCTGACCGGGCGGAACCTCTGGGCGCGGCCGCTCCATGACGAGCCTACCCGGCCGGTGAAGGTGTCGGATGGCGGGATTCCGATCGTTACCATTGCCAATCTCAAGGGCGGGGTCGGCAAAACCACGATTACCGCAAACCTCGCAGCCTATTTCACCCATATTGGCAAACGCGCGCTGCTGATCGATCTCGACTATCAGGGCTCGCTCACCGCCACGCTGCTGACCACGACTGGCAAGGTTGCCGATTTCACGGGCACCCAGACCGCCGAACGCTTCCTGCAGGGCGACGCCAATGCCGCCAATCTGAAAGGGGCGATCATTGACCTCGACCCGACGCTGAGCTGCGGGCTGGTGCCGTCCTATTATGAATTGCAACAGGGCGAAGACACGTTGATGCTGTCCTGGCTGGCCGGCCTCGAGGCCCGCGACATCCGCTTCTCGCTCAGCCGTGTGCTGGCCGACCCGCTGATCCAGTCGACCTATGACCTCGTCCTCATCGATGCGCCGCCGCGGCTGACCGCCGGTTTCATCAACGCGCTTTGCGCGTCCACCCACCTCTTCATTCCCGCGATCCTCGACAAGCTCTCGGCCGAAGCGGCCACCTATTTTGCCAGGCAGGTCGTCGCGCTGGCCGATCCGCTGTGGCCGGATATCATCCTGGGCGGTGTGATCCCCTCGCGCACCTCGGGGCTGACCAATGACACGCTGAACCCCTATGAGGCGGCGATCGCGAATTACCTCGACCGTGAACTCAACGTCCTGTGGGGCCATCCCGAGGCGGTGTTGCGCCATGCCAAGATCCCCAACGGGGAAGTCTTTGCCCGTGTCGCCGGGCATGATATCGCCTTCTATGCTGGCCATGAGCCCGCGCGGGCTCGCCTCCTCGCCCTCGGTGCAGCCATTGGAACAGTGATCGGCGTGAACCCATGACAACCCTGAAAGAGGCGGCAGACATGCTGGCCCGGCTGGCGCGGGACGAGACGGTCGATCCGCGTGTCCTTCGCTCGGTGAGTGCAGCGCTCTCGGCGCGTCTCGAGGCGCTCGATGCGCCGCGGGCATCCCTGGACGATCTCACGGTCACGGCCGGCGACCGGTCCCCTCACAAGCCCTTTCGCGTCGTTCGCACCCCGCCGGCCGACCGCCCGGCTTGCGCACGTCACCTTGCGGCCCTGGAGCGCTCGGATGTTGATGAGCCGGCGTTCGAGGCCGCCTTGTCCGAACTGCTGTCCGACAAGTCGGTGAATGTTGCCGCGCTTCGCGCCATTGCCGCTGATTATGCGGGCGTGCCCGTAACGAGCCGCACGACCCGCCAGGAGGCACAGCGCATCATCCGCCAGGCCTTTGCCCGCCGCCAGTGGCAACACGAGGCCTACCGGCGCATCGACAATCTCAACACGGCGAAGTGAGGCAAGCGGCGGGAGCGCGGGTCCGAAGCGGCCGGCGCCCGCCCGGCCCCGTCCCGCTCCGGAATGAGCCAGGCAGTTCCCTTCCGCGCGGCGATGCTTTAGCCAGAGAGATGCAGAGCGATCACAAGGAGGTCCCCCATGTCGGACGACTGGAACATGCCCACAGGCACCCTGATGGCCGGCAAGCGCGGCGTCGTCATGGGCGTTGCCAACCAGAACTCCATCGCCTGGGGCATCTCGAAACAACTCGCGGCACAAGGCGCGGAGATCGCCTTCACCTATCAGGGCGAGGCGCTCGAACGGCGGGTACGGCCGCTGGTGGAATCGATCGGCATGGACACGATGATCCCCGCCGATGTCACCGATGACGCTTCCATGGATGCCGCCTTTGCGGCCATCGGGGACAAGTTCGGCACCATCGATTTCCTCGTCCACTCCATCGCCTTTGCTGGCAAGGACGAGCTCATGGGCTCGATGGTCGAGAACACCTCGCGCGAGGGCTTCCTCCGGGCCATGGACATTTCCGTTTTCAGCTTCATCGATGTCTGCCGGCGCGGGGCGAAACTGATGAAACCGAAGGAACAGGGCGGCGGGGCGATCATCTGCATGACCTATCTGGGCAGCGAGCGCACCGTGCCGAGCTACAATGTCATGGGCGTTGCCAAGGCCGCGCTCGAGGCCGCCACGCGCTATGCCGCGCGCGATCTCGGCCCGGCCGGGATCCGCGTCAACGCGATCCGCGCTGGTGCCATGCGCACACTCAGCCTCGCCGGCATCCGTGGCGGCAAGTCGCTCATGGGCACGGGCCGCGACTGGTCGCTCCTGAAGGAAGACACGAAGATGGAAGGCGTCGCCGGCGCCTCGCTGTACCTGCTCTCCGACCTCGGCCAGTCCATTGCCGGCGAGGTGATGCATGTTGACGCCGGCTTCCACGCCGTCGGCGTGCCCCAGCTGGAGGAGTAGGGACTTGGCCTGACCAACAGGCTCCCCAAAGCCGGCGCAAAGGCTTAAGGAACAGGTCAGGAGCAGGGGAGGCACCGCATGGTCGAGACGATTGCGAAGGCACTGGTGACGGCACTGTTCATTGTCTTCGTGTCGGAGGTCGCCAAGCGCTCGACCCTGCTCGCGGCGCTACTCGTCGCGCTGCCGCTGGCGACGATGATGACCGTGCTGCTGACCTATGTCGACACGCGCGATGCTGCGCTCTCGACGCGGTTTGCGACCTCGACCTTCTGGCTGGTCTGGCCGGGGCTTGTCTTCTTCATCACCCTGCCGCTGGCGCAGCGGGCCGGCCTGCCTTTTCCCGGCGCCTTTGCGCTGGCCACGGGGCTGACCGTGTTGGCCTATGCCGGCTTCATCACCCTGCTCAACCGGCTGGGCATAGAATTGTGAAGTCCGCGCCCGACACGCATGTCCCCCTGAGCCCGGACTTTCCGGCCTACCCTGTCGAGGCCATGCAGGCGCGGGCACAGGCTTTCCACGCCGCGCTGGCGACCCGCCGCTCGGTGCGCGACTTCTCCGACCGGCCGGTGCCCCGGTCCGTCATCGAGCACTGCGTGCTCACGGCCGGCTCGGCGCCCTCCGGCGCCAATCACCAGCCCTGGTTTTTCGCCTGCGTCGGGTCGCCGGAGGCAAAGCGGGCCATCCGCGAGGCCGCCGAAGCCGAGGAGCGTGACTTCTATGGGGGTAAGGCGGGGGAGGACTGGCTCGACGCGCTCGCCCCGATCGGCACCGACTGGCAGAAGCCCTATCTCGAAACCGCGCCCTGGCTGATCTGCATCTTCGCCCAGCGCCGCGGCGGCGTGCGCGCCGGTGAGGACCGGAAGAACTACTACATCCATGAAAGCGTCGGCATCGCCACCGGCCTGCTGATCGCCGCCTGCCACACGGCTGGGCTGGCCACGCTCGTGCACACGCCCAATCCCATGGGCTTTCTCTCCGGCATTTGCGGGCGACCGGCGACGGAGAAGCCCTTCCTGATTCTTGTCGCGGGCCATCCGTCCGAAGGCGCGATGGTGCCCCGCCATGCGCTGGTAAAGAAGCCGCTCGGCGAGATCGCCGCCTTCCTGTGAGCGCTACGGCACGACCACCGCCGGGCCCGTGTAGTTTATGATGTTGTAGAGCTGCGGATCGCCGGGATCGGCCCGGCGCGCTTCGACCAGCAATCGGCCCTCCCCGCCCGGCAGGTCAACCGCGCCGGGGAGCCGGACACGCGTGCCATCGTCATAGGCCACCGTGTAGGCCGCGAATGTCCAGCCCGGCAGCGACAGCGGGTGCAACGCCGCCGGATCGACAAGCTCGACCGGCAGCGGTGCTGGCAGGCTGGCGACCTCGGCGACGAAGAGCTGCGTGGTGTAGACCGTCTTGCCAATGGCGACGACGCCGACCGCGACATGGGTCGCCTCTGCGGCCAGGATGTTTGCCCGGTGGCCGTCCGACTGCATCAGCCCGTCATGGATCCACCTGGTCACCTCGCCCGGTGCGACATCCCCGCCGACGCGCGAGACATTCTCCCACGCGCCAGCGGCAATCAGTGTGCGGTCTAGCGCCGCGATGCGCTCGAATGGCGAGCGACCGGCCGTCCCCGCATGGTCGAAACGGCCATTGGCGGCCAGGTCGAGGCTGTGAAACCGGGCCGCGCCCCGAAGCTCGGGGCGGTAAAGGAGCGGCGCAAGACCGGCCGCGCGCCGCTCGCGATTGATGTGGGCGACGAGGTCTGCTTCGATCTCCTCGGCGAACCGCACCTCCTCTGGCGGAAACAGCAGGCAGGTCTCGGCCAGCGCATGATAGCCGACAAGGTCGTCCGGGCGCGCCTCCGGACCCATGTCGCAATGCAGCGTGGCCGACGTCTCCAGCAAGGCAAGGAAGGAAGCCAGGAGCGTGATCATCGGCCGACATGGCCATATCGGCGAATGTCCGGCAAGCGCCCGGGTGCAATCATCCCGGCAGCAGACCCTCGTGCGCGAGGCGTTCGAGGATCGGCGCCAGCATGCGCTCGATGGCGGCCTTTGACGGCTTGACGTCGCCGTAGGCAGGAAGCCCTTCATCGGCGATCACCAGGTCGGCCTGGAACTTGGCCGGAAAGGTGAAGCGGTAATGGGCGGGCCGCACCGTGGCAAGGTACTGTTCCAGAACGCTCTCGACGCTGCGTCCGCGCTCGATGACATCGCGCCGGAGCCGTCGGGCGAGACGAAGGTCGTCGGGCGTATCGACATAGATCCGCAGATCGATCAGAGGCGCGAGCTGGGGCATCGACAGCGCGTGTATCCCTTCCAGGAGGATGACGGGCGTGGGCAGGACACGCACTGTTTCGGCGGAACGGTCATGGCGTGCATAGTCATAGACCGGGATGTCGACTGGTTCGCCGTGCCGGAGCTGCTCAAGATCGCGATAGAGGCGATAGACTTCCTTGGCTGCCGGGTCGTCATAGTCGATTGCCTCGCTGGCGCCGTCATAATGCGACAAGGGCCAGTAATAGGCGTCCTCGGCGATCACCACGGCGCGTCCCTCGCCAAGCCTGTCCAGCAGGGCTTCAACGACCGTGGACTTGCCCGATCCGGACCCGCCGGAGATTGCGACAAGGAAAGGTTGGCGTTCAATCGCGTGCATGGCGGAGAGATACGCGCTTGCTGCACGCAGGGAAAGGACCTCAGTTTCGGGCGACGCCACTGGAAAAAGGTGCGCCCCGCTCCGGGGTGTGGGGCGGGGCGCCTGACCCGGCCGGGTGCATCAGCATCCGGCCAGGCCGTGTGGATGGGACATGCCGACGGCGAGCGCCGGTCTTCAGGAGGCCGCCCCGTTCGTGTCTGCGGTCATGGCCGGTCCCTTGAGCGAGTGCACCACGCCGCCAAGCTCCGCCTGGATCACGAGGAACAGCGCGCCAGCTTCCTCGCCCGTCCGTACGAGCTGGCCGGTCGTGCCACGCCGGACGCGGACGCCGTCGGCATCCTCCAGCCGCCAGTTGGCGAGCGAGAAGGCCGGATCGGTGAAGCGCACATCGACCGGTGCGGCGTCCGGCAGGCCGATCGGGAGCGGTTCCGCCAGTTCACCGTCGAGCTGGCCGAAGACCTGCACCACGTAAAGGCGGCCCCCCGCTTCGGCCATGCCGATCCCCGCATGGGTGAAGGCCTCGCGCGAGAGGTTGGCCGCATTGACCGGGTCGGACGCGAGAAGCGAGTAGATCTCCGTAGCATCAAGACCGGCATCGACCACGCTCACATTGGCGCCGGTTGCGCCATAGATCCCCGTCCGGTCAAGGATGCGAACGCGCTCGAGGTGGCCGCGGCCATTATCATCCGCATGCGCAGCATATCCCCGGGACGCCATGTCCATGGCATGCGCACGGGCGGCGTCCGCGAGACTTTCGCGCCGGATCAGGGGCTTGGCAGCGGCCTTCTCGCGGGCCCGGTCCGTCAGGGTCAGGATCGTATCGGCCCTATCATCAAGGTCAGCGGAGATCGGGCGATCCAGACAGGCTTCGGCTTCGCGGGCAAAGGCGAAGAGGTCGGCAGCATAGCCGTCCGAAAGACTGCAGGCCGCAAGTGTCGCCGGATCGTCGGTGTCTGCGGAGGTCGGAGACGCCAGGGCCGCTAGAGCCAGCACTGACGCCGCAAGGGATTTGTCATAAAACTGTAACATAAGAGGGAGCGTGCGCCCGGCCGGACGAAAGATCAAGATCGACGGACGAAAATTTGCTCCGGGTTCATGTGCAAAACGCGCAGAAAAGGTGCTCTGCCTTGTTTTGTTGCGTATTATTTCTTCGCAGTTCATCCGTAAAAAGATAAAAAAAGGCCGCCCGGAGGCGGCCTTTCTGGTCCTGAGTATTGATCAGTAGACTGATCTATTCGTCTTCTTCGGCGGTTTCGAGTTCCTTGCCGGTCTCCTGGTCCACAACTTTCATGGACAGGCGAACCTTGCCGCGATCGTCGAAGCCCATGAGCTTGACCCACACCGTGTCGCCCTCGGACACGAGGTCCTTGGGGTGTTTCACCCTACCTTCGGCCATTTGCGAAACGTGAACCAGTCCGTCCTTCGGTCCGAAGAAGTTCACGAACGCACCGAAATCCTTGATGGACACGATCCGCCCTTCATAGATCTCGCCAATCTCCGGCTCGGCGACAATCTCCCGGATCCGCTTCCGCGCGGCGTCCAGCGCCGATTTCTCGAGCGCGGAGATCTGGATGGTGCCGTCATCGTCGATGTTCACCTTGGCGCCGGTGGTATCAACGATGTCCCGGATCACCTTGCCGCCCGATCCGATCACGTCCCGGATCTTGTCGACCGGGATGTTCATGACCTCCATCTGCGGTGCGTGGTCGGAGAGCGCGCTGCGGCTTTCGGTCAGCGCCTTGGCCATCTCGCCAAGGATGTGCATCCGCCCGCCCTTCGCCTGTTCGAGCGCCGTGTGCATGATATCCCGGGTGATCCCGGCAATCTTGATGTCCATCTGCAGGCTGGTGATGCCCAGGTCCGTGCCCGCAACCTTGAAGTCCATATCGCCGAGATGGTCTTCGTCGCCGAGAATATCGGACAGCACAGCGTGTTTGTCGCCTTCGAGGATCAGGCCCATGGCAATCCCGGAAACAGGCCGGGTGATGGGCACGCCGGCATCCATCAGCGCAAGCGAGGCCCCGCAGACCGTAGCCATAGAGGATGACCCGTTCGACTCGGTGATCTCCGAGACCACGCGCAGCGTGTAGGGGAACTCATCCGCAGCCGGCAGGACAGCATGGGTGGCCCGCCAGGCGAGCTTTCCATGCCCGATCTCCCGGCGTCCGGACCCGCCCATGCGGCCCGTTTCGCCGACGGAATAAGGCGGGAAATTGTAGTGGAGCATGAAGCGCTCCTTGCTGGTGCCGCCTAGCCCGTCGATGAACTGCTCATCATCGGAGGTGCCGAGCGTGGCCACACAGAGCGCCTGGGTTTCGCCACGGGTGAACAGCGCCGAGCCATGGGTGCGCGGGAGCACCCCGACTTCGGCGACAATCGGTCGGACATCGGCAAGGCCGCGTCCGTCGATCCGCTTGCCGGTCTCGAGGATCGAGCCTCTGACGACGTCCGCCTCGGCCTGCTTGAAAGCGGCCTTGAACGCTTGCGGTGACATGCCGTCCTCGGCCTCTTCAGTGGCAACCAGCTTTTCGGCAGCCTTTTCCTTCGCTGCCGCCACGGCGTCCTGGCGGGCCTGCTTGTCCTTGATGCCGTAGGCTTTCCTGAGGTCCTTGCCGACGGCCTTGGTGATCGCCCTGACCTCATCGCCGAGATCGACGCCGTCGAAGTCGAAGGGGGGCTTGGCGGCCTTTTCGGCGAGCTGGATAATCGCCTCGATGACCGGCTGCATCGCCTGGTGACCGGCCATGACGGCGCCGAGCATGACTTCTTCGGACAGTTCCCTGGCCTGGCTTTCGACCATCATCACCGCATCCTCGGTGCCCGCGACCACAAGGTCGAGTTCGGACTCCTCGAGCTGTTCCGAGGTCGGGTTGATGAGGTAGTCGCCATCCTTGTACCCGATCCGGGCGGCCCCGATCGGACCCATGAAGGGCGCCCCGCTCAGCACGAGTGCAGCGGAGGCCGCGACCATGCCGAGAATGTCGGGATCGTTCTCTAGGTCATAGGAAATGGCGGTGATGATCACCTGGATCTCATTGGTAAAGCCCTTCACGAAGAGCGGGCGGATCGGCCGGTCGATCAGACGCGAGGTCAGCGTTTCCTTCTCCGTCGGGCGACCTTCGCGCTTGAAGAAGCCGCCGGGAATCCGGCCCGACGCGTAGTATTTCTCCTGGTAGTTCACCGTCAGCGGGAGGAAATCCTTCGAAGGGTCTCCCTGCTTGTTGTACACGGCGGTGGCGAGCACTGTCGTATCGCCATAGGTGGCGACAACGGCGCCGTCGGCCTGGCGGGCCATGCGGCCGGTTTCGAGCGTCAATGTGCGGCCGGCCCATTCCAGCGACACGGTTTGCTTGTCAAACATCTCAGATCGTCTTTCATTCACATACGAAAAACCCGCCGGCCCCCATGGCGCGGCGGGTTGTCATCGGGGCCGCTAGCGGCGGATTCCCAATTCCTGGATCAGGGCCTTGTATCGGGCCTCGTCCTTGCCCCTGACATAATCAAGGAGCTTGCGCCGGTTGGCGACCAGTCCGAGCAGGCCGCGACGCGAATGCCGGTCCTTGGCATTGGTTTTGAAGTGCTCGGTCAGGTTGTTGATCCGCTCGGTAAGGATGGCGACCTGGACCTCGGGGGATCCGGTATCGCCTTCGCTTCGGGCGAATTTCTTGATGAGTTCGGTCTTCTTTTCAGCAGTGATCGACATCGATGGCTTTCCCGTTGGGGCGACTGGCAGGAGCAGGTCCGGACAGGCGCGCGGTTCAAGAAACGTCTGAATGACGCGAATTCGGCGAAGGGACCCGGGAACCATTCAGCGCAAGCCGGGATGTCGTCCAGCCAGGCTAAAGGCGGGTGGCCCTTGCCGATCGGCCCCTATGACATCTTTGGGCCTTGAAGGGAAGGGGCCGGACAGCGCCGAAAAGGAAAGGGCGGCGGACCCTGTGCCGGATCCGCCGCCCAATTCCGTCACGCCGATGGCGCAGGCTGGGGCTACCAGGTGTAGCTCGCCCGCGCGTACAGGAAACGGCCGGAGAAGCCGAAGGGCGAACGGCTGGAATAGGGGAAGATGCCGTTGAAGTTCTGCCCATCCGGTGTCAGCGTCGGATACTCGTCGAGGAGATTGTCCGCCCCGACACCCACCCGGACCCGGTCGGTGACATCGAGATCCACCGAAGCGTCGAGGATCCAGGCCGCATCGAGCGTGAAGTCATTTTCGGGATTGTTGGACGGGTCCACCACCTCGCCGAACCGTGTCGCGCGAAGATTGATGTCAGCGACCTTGTAGCCCCAGTTCGCGGCAAGGATGATCTTGGTCTCCGGCGCGCTTTCCTCGAGCGTCAGGACATTGTCGCGGCTGAACAGGGTGAGACCCGGAATGGTCTCGTTCTCCGGCACCTCGGTCACCTGAACATCGGTGTAGTTGAACGCAGCGGAGACATCGACCGTGCCGAGCGCATCGAAATCGAAGGCATACTTGGTGACAAGATCAACCCCTTCGGTTTCCGTCTCGATCCCGTTCTGGAAGAAGCGGACCCGCTGGACCCCCTCCACGCCAGCCGCCGCGAGTACCGCCTCGACTTCCGCCCCGCCAAGGTTTTCCGAGAGGAAGATCTGGTCCTCGATATCGATCCGATAGGCGTCGAGGGTGATGAACCAGTTCTCGCTTGGGGTGAGCACGATGCCGACCGAATAGCTCACCGATTCCTCGGCATCGAGTTGCCCGCCGCCGAGTGCCACGGCCGGGTCGGAGGTGGCCGGGAAGGTGCCGACTTCAAACGGTACGCCATCGATGAAGTTGGTCGAGGTGGCAGTAAAGAACTGCTGCTGCAGGCTCGGCGCGCGGAAACCTGTCGAGACCGCGCCGCGCAGGGCGACCTGGTCGGTGAAGTCGTACCGGCCTGTCAGCTTGTAGTTCGTGGTGTCGCCGAAATCGGAATAGTCCTCATAGCGCACGGCGCCAGACAGCAGCAGCCGCTCCGTCGGCTCCCATTCGACATCGGCATAGACGCCGACCGAGTCGCGGCTTTCATCGACCGCCGATTGCGGTGTGAACCCGGCAAAGACCTGTGAGCCGCCGGCAAACCCGACCCCGAAGTTCGGGTCGAAGGGGTCGGGGAAGGTGGCCGGATCGTCGATATCGAAGCCGGCCGGGACGTTGACCCCCGGCTCCGGCGCATAGTTCACGCCTGGAACACCGCGATAACCGCCATTGATGAAGGAGTTCGGCTCACCCTCACCGATCTCGAAGCTCTCATCGCGGAATTCACCGCCGAAGGAGACCGTCGTTGTCCCGGGGAGCAGGGTCTCGAAGCTGCGCGTGAAATCGGCGTTCAGCGTGAGCTGCTCGAAGGTCAGGCTGCCGGCGTCGAAGCTCGTCGGGCTTGTCGGGCCAAGCGAGGCGTTGAGGGTGTTGGTGATCGTGTATTCAAGCTCGTTCGAGCCGAAGGTCGCACTGAAATCGCTGTTCCAGCCCGCGATCTCGCCGCGCACCCCGCCACTGGCGCTATAGTCGGTCACATCGCCGTTGATCAGGGGCAGGAAACCATCGGGATAGATCTCGGTGAGGTTCCGGGGAGTGGATCGCGTCCCCAGGGGACCGGGTGCGGAATCGCTGGACCGACGGTAGAAACCGGCCGAATCCGCTTCGCGCGACTGGAAGCCGGCATGGCCATAGAGCTCCCAGTCGGCATTGATGTCGAAGCCGGCATTGGCAAACAGGCTGACATTCTCGGCATTGCCGTTGCCGTAGCGATGGTTGAGGCGGTCGAACGTTGTCTCGCGCGGGTCGAGCACGCCAGGCGTCGGCGTGATGTACTGGCTGCGCGGATCGAGCCCTGCCCGGTTGGTCGGGTTGCGGTCGGAATATTCTGCCGCCAGCGTGATGAAACCCGTTTCGGTCAGCGGCAGCCCGACCCAGCCGCCCACCGTGAGAGTCTCCCCGTCGACGTCGGACCGGTCAAGGCTGTCAGGATCGGTCACATGGGCGCCGTAGCGCAGGTCCACACCGCCGCCGGACCGCTCTTCCTTCAGGAGCACGTTGATCACCCCGGCGATTGCGTCCGAACCGTACTGCGCCGCAGCTCCGTCGCGCAGTACCTGCACGCTGCCAATCGCCGATGTCGGGATGGAATTGAGGTCAACCGCTGCAGAGCCGCGGCCCACCGAGCCGTTGATGTTCACCAGCGCCGAGGTGTGCCGGCGTTTGGAATCCACCAGGACCAGCGTCTGGTCTGGCGACAGGCCCCTGAGGGTGGCCGGGCGGACGATGTCCGTGCCATCATTGATGGCGGTCTGGTTGAAGTTGAAGCTCGGCACCGTGGTGGAGAGGATCTGGTTCAGCTCGACCCGTCCAGTGCTCTCGAGCTCGGCAATCGGGAAGACGTCGACCGGCACGGCGGTTTCGAGGGCCGTCCGGTCCGTGGACCGCGTGCCCGTGACGACGATGTTCTCCTGGCGAAGTTCGTCGCTCTCCGCTTCCCCGGCATCCTGTGCCAGGCCGATACCCGCAGAGCCAAGGCAGAAGGCCGATAGCACCATGAATCTGGCTGTTCGCGTCTTTGTGAACATCGTTCGTACTCTCCATTGAGTCGATTGCTTTTATGTCTGATTGAATATTCAGTGCTCGAACGTCCGGGACAAGGCATGGATGTCGAACTATTCGAAGGTGTGTATTTGAGGACACACCACGTAGACGATCAGATACTTGCGCGAATCCGGACTGAAGTGCACAACTCAAAGACGAACTTTCATCAAGCCTCGGTGCCGGAGGCTTCGCCCTGATCGCCAGCGCCCCGCGCGACATCCGGCGCGGCCTTGCAGGCGATGACCTCGGCCCCATCGTCACCTGCAAGAAGAAACCCCGGTCGCCAGATGGCGCCGGGGCGGGTGTCGTCTCGTCAGGGGCGATGTTGCCTGTCAGGCGGCGAGCGTTTCGCTCTTGCTGGCCTTTTCCGGCTTCGGATCGCGCAGCACATAGCCCCGGCCCCAGACCGTTTCGATATAGTGATTGCCACCCGTCGCCTTCGCGAGCTTCTTGCGCAGCTTGCAGATGAAGACATCGATGATCTTGAGTTCGGGCTCGTCCATGCCGCCATAGAGATGATTGAGGAACATCTCCTTGGTCAGTGTCGTGCCCTTGCGCAGGGAAAGGAGCTCGAACATCTGGTACTCCTTGCCCGTGAGATGGACACGGTCGCCATCCACTTCCACGGTCTTCGCATCGAGGTTCACGATGATCTCGCCCGTGCGGATCATGCTCTCGGCGTGGCCCTTGGAGCGACGCACGATCGCCGTGATGCGGGCGATAAGCTCATCCTTGTTGAACGGCTTGGTCAGGTAATCATCCGCGCCAAAGCCGAGCGTCTTGACCTTGGCCTCGATATCGGGATTGCCGGAGAGGATCATGACCGGCGTGTTGACGCGGCTCATGCGCAGTTGCTTGAGCACTTCGTAACCAGAGATGTCCGGCAGGGTGAGATCCAGCACGATGATGTCGTACTCGTAGATCTTGCCAAGATCCACGCCCTCTTCGCCGAGGTCCGTCATGTAAATATTGAAGCCAGCCGCCTTGAGCATCAGTTCGATGCTGCGGGCGACGGCGCTGTCATCCTCGACGAGAAGGACCCGCATCACTAAATCTCCCGAATCACATTTGCGGCCAAGACTAGGCTGCTTCGTTAACCAGTGTGACCATAATTCTCAGGTCTTAACAAGTTATGTAGTGGTACGGATTAATTGATACGCATGTGAAACAAGTCCGGTAATACGGAGCTTCGTCGTTGGCGTCCATATCCGACCGCACAATTCCTGGCATGTTCATCGCCGTGCGCTAATCCGTCGCGGTCTCGCCTAGGGGGCGAGGGGGTCGGACGCCGCCCTAATGACCCAGTGGTGCGTGGGCAGGCGCAGGCGCCGGCGCAGTATCGCCGATCAGCGCATGGGCAATGGCGATGACATCCTGGATCGCCTGGGCGCCCGGATCGGTGGAAATCAGCGTGCTCTGGCGACGAATGGCGTCACGCACCCGGTCATCGCGCAGCACGACGCCGGCCAGCAGGGGACGGAAGCCGAGGAATTTCTGGCACGCCCGCGCGATGCCCTCATAGGTGCGCTGGCCGCCCGCACGATCGTCGGCCTGGTTGATCGCAATCACCGGCTCGACATTCGGCGCATACCCGCGCAGCACCTTGATGAAGGCATAGGCATCCGTCATGGAGGTCGGCTCGTCGGTGATGACCAGCAGGGCCCGGTCGGCCGCCCGCGCGAGACGCATGCAGTTGGTTTCGATGCCAGCGCCCAGATCGAGGACCACCTGGTCATATTGCAGCGCCAGCGCCGACAGCCCGGCTGCAAGGCGGGCCACATCCTCCGGCGGCAGTTCGGCCAGCGCGCCCGATCCGGACCGGCCGGGCAGCACGTCAAACCCGCCCTTGCCCGGGCCACCGTCCACAGCTGTCACGGCGTCGTCGAGCTCGACCCATCCGGACATGACCGCTGCCAGGTCGGTCTCCGGTGCAATGCCGAGCTGGACATCGACATTGGCCAGCCCGAGATCGCCATCCACGAGAAGAGTGCGCTTGCCGGCCTGCGCAAACGCGCTGGCAAGGGTGATAGCCATGAAGGTCTTGCCCACCCCGCCCTTGCCGGAGGCGACGGCGATGATCGAGGCGGGTGCGACCCGGCGCGTCGGCTGTGTGGTGCGGCGGTCAGCGGATTTTCCGAACATGAAGCTCATTACGCTGCTCCTTTCAGGGCGGCATGCCCTGGGGCGTCTTCATTGAGGAGGGCGGCAAGCCTTTGCGGCCCAGCCGGAACCAGGCCGCCGCCGATGAAAGGGGTCACGGACAGGTGCGAGAACGCGATGCCCGCGCCGGCCAGGGCGGAAACAATGCCCCCGCGGCGGCGCACCGTATCAAGCTTGGTGACGATGGCGCGGCGGACGCCAACGCGCGCAAAGGCCCGGGCGGCATCGGCCAGCTCGTCGGCATTGCCCTCGGCGGAGATCACGAGGACAGGTTCTGCGGCAACGGCATGAACCAGGTCGCTCAGGCGCATCATGTCATCGGGATCGGCGCTGACGATGGCCGGAAGATCAACGACGCACCGCCGGCCGCTGGTGCGCTGGGCACGGAACTGGGCAAACAGCGCATCGGGGGTGGCGACCGTCCGGATCTGGCTGCGTTCCTCGGCGAGACAGGCGGCGAGTTGCTCACCGCCGGCGGCCCCGTCGAAATCGGCCGCCATCGGGGTCAGCTGGCGCCGGGCCACGAAAGCCCGCCGTGTCAGCTTGGCGGCGACGGATGTCCGACCGTGCCCCGGTCCGCCAACAAGTATCACGTCACGGTCGGGACGGACCGGAAGGACGTCGAAACGGCAGAGCGCTGCCAGCCCGGTCGTCATCGCGGCGCGATTGTCGGGCAAGTGGCCCTCGATCCGGCAGACATCGCTGAGTTTCCGGATGAACGTGTTCGGCGCGCCGTGCCAGGCGAGGCTGTCACGCACTCGCGCGCGCACGGGGTCCTCGCTCGTGGGAGCCACCGGCCGGCCGGCAAACCGGTTGATGAACAGGGCTTCGCTGCCGTTCGAGCCGGGCGCCGTCATCCGGTCGGTTGCGGCGCGCACCTCGACCCCGGAAGCAGTTTCCCGCTCCGACAGGATGACCGCATCCTCGCCAAGCTCGGCAAGAACGGCGGCCTTCGCATCGGCAAGGGTCGGAGCTGAAAACATCTTCATACGCATTGCAGCACTCAAGCCTCACTGTCCGGTCATGGCGGGTGGAGGCGATTTACAGTCCCCCGCCTGTACAGCGCCCATTCAGCCAGTCAGTGGTTAACAAAGCGTCAGGACGGCTTAGGGCTTTGCAGCGGCGCGCCCGGACAACGCGCCATTCTGCGGGGGTACACGGCAGCCGATGCAGCGCCGTTGCGCAGCGATCAGGCCGCGACCGGCCGTTGCGCCGTTTCGGGGCGCTGCCAGCCACCACGGATTGAACGCGAGGGTAACAGTGCAGTCGTCACGCCCGTGAGAGTCTCGCCGTGGCCGAGCATCAGCACGCCATCTGGCTTGAGTTGTGCGGCAAGGCGGGCAGCCACTTCGGCGCGCATCGCCATGCTCATGTCACACAGGACGTGGCGGCAGAAGATCACATCGAACTGGCCAAGCGGGCTTGCGTCGTCGATCAGGTTGTGGACCCGGAAGTTCACCGCTTCGCGCAGGGCATCCCCGATCCGCCAGCCGCCCGATTCCTGGCGCGTGAAATGCGAGAGCAGGCGGTGGATGGAGAGCCCCCGCTGGACGTCGTAGTGGCCGAAGACGCCATGGCGTGCCTGTTCCGTCATCCGCCGGCAGAGATCGGTCGACAGCAGGTCGATGCGAGCCCCCGACAGCCCGATATCCCCGGAAAGCTCCATCAGCCGGATGGCAATGGAGTAGGCTTCCTGTCCCGTTGCCCCACCCGCGCACCAGACCGTGATGCGCCCGGACTTGGATTCCCGCAGCCGGGCCGGCAGGACATCCCGCACAACCCGTTCCAGCACATCGCGCTCGCGAAAGAACCAGGTTTGCCGGGTCAGCAGGGCCGCGGCGATCTCGGCTTCGAAGACCGGGTTCGGTCGCGCCTTGAGACACGCGACGAGATCATCTGTCGAGGCGAAACCTTCGCGGCGGACAAGGCTGGCAAGCCGTGCATCGGCAAGATAGGCCTTCGACGGGGCGAGAAACTGTCCCGATTCCCGCTGGGCCAGGTCTGCGAGCGTCTTGAAACTGCTCTCGAGCATGCCACCTCCGGGAACCGATCAGCATATGACGAATGCCAGGCTGATTTCCTTAACAAAGGATCAAAGCAGGCCGGCCTCGGCGAACTTGCTTTCAATGATGTCCGCATCGAACGGCTTGATGATGAACTCGTTGGCGCCCGACCGTACCGCCTCCGCGATATGATCGGCGTCGTTCTCAGTGGAGCAGAACACCACCACCGGCCGCTCGCCATCCTCTTCGAGACGCAGGGCCCGCAGGAAGTCGATGCCGTTCATGACCGGCATGCTCCAGTCCAGCAGGACTGCATCCGGCATCTGGCGCCGGCATTGGGCAAGTGCCTCCGCACCGTCACTGGCTTCCTCGACTTCGAAGTCCAGCCCTTCGATGATCCGGCTGGCAACCTTCCGCACCACACGCGAGTCATCAACAACGAGGCAACGTCTCATATCTGGGTCTCCGGATGGACTGTAGGTCCGACCCTCCGTGCTTCGCGTTAAGAAAGTCCTGCAACTGGATGACAGACCCGCCGGATCTCCGGGCCGCTGCCTCTGTCGCCTCCCGTCAGCCCTCGGCGCGTATGTTCGCGGCTGTGATCGTGACCTCTTCTTCGCCCGTGAGCTGGACCGACAGCCGCGCGCCAAGCCCCTCGGAGATCATGCACGCAAACAGCGGCTGCACGGTTCGCGCCGACCAGCCGTCCTCTGGATCACGGCCCTCGACGGCGGCGGTGACATGCTCATTGAGCCGGGCCCGCAGGCCCCTCGCAGCGACCTCCATGCAGAGCCCTGGGGCCTCGTTGCGGATCCTGACCGAAACCACGCCGCCACGGGGCAGGCAGTCGATCGCGATGAGGACGAGGTTCATCATGAGACGGGCGTGGGAGAAGCTGAGATGAGCTGTCTCGATGTCCCACTCCAGGCTCGGCTTGTGCGTCGCAGCGAACCGTTCCGTCAGCCGCTTCGCCTCGTGTATGTCGGCCGCTCCGTCCGACAATCCGATCGAGCCATAGGCGTAACGCAGGAATTCGATCCGGGCCGAAGCGTCTGACGCGCCCTTTTGCAGGAGCTCTTGGGCCGACGCCCGCATCTCGGCATCGTTCGGGTCGTTGATGAGATCCAGCGCCGAAGTGACGGAGGAAATCGGGGAGACCACATCGTGGCAGATCTTGGAGGCGACGTAGGCAGTCAGCAGGGCTGGATCGATCATTTCTGTAGCTCCCGGGGGCTGAAGACACCGACTCTACCAGATTCGTGTATGACGTGCGCGTGCCAAGCCGACCAGACCCGTTCGCCGGGCGATGCATCAGTGCCGGACGTCCTCATCATCCTGCCGCTCGATATCATCATATCCATGCCGGGCGCTGTAAAAGAGCAGGAAGAACAATCCCCCGGCGACGGCGAGACTGGCCATGCCGCCTGCCGCATAGGCGAACCACCCGAGACCATCCATGCTGTTGCCAAGTTCGGCATTCATGCGGAGGACTGCGGCAAGCACCGCAATGCACGTCGCCGCTGCCGCCGAAACCAGGAGGATTTCGGGCCGGCTCAAGACGTGCGCTCCTTGCGATGGCACGCTTCGGTCAGGGGGCATTGGGTGGGGCTCACGGCTTGCGCACCCAGCGTCCCTCGGCATTGAGGTAGTACCGGCCCGGAGCGAGCCGTGCGATCTGCTTCTCAGCAGTCATGCGCGCAACCTGCTCGGTTGTGGTCTCGGTATCGCGGGCCAGCTCATCATAGGCCGCCCGGCGCTTGGCATTGATTTCCTGAACCTGACGGCGGAGTGAGGCGTCCACGGCGCCGCCGCCGACGAAGCCGAGATAGCCGTCGATGCGCTCGCCGACAACGCCGGCCTGTTTGGCCGCGTCGATGGCCGGCGTCTGGGCGAGGGCCGGCACCGGGCGGGCCACCGCCATCGCTGCGGCACCGAGAAGGACGAGGGCAAGGAGTCGAAATAAGATCATGCTGGGCTCCCGGGGCACCGTCAGAAGAGGTCAGGATTGTTCGCGATCAGCTCCTCGACTTCCTTGTCGAGTTTCACACGGACCTCCTGGTCGATCTTGACATTGAGGTTGATGGTAATCGGGTCGCTCGGCGTCTCGACAATCACTCTCGGCGTACAGGCGGAGACAAGCACGAGCGCTGCGGCTGCGAGGAGGCCTGCCGGCCGGACCGGTCCTGACGGTGGGTGTTCGGTCGCGCAATCCCAGGCAGGGAGGGGAGAAACATGGCGTATCATGGCTGCAGGTTCACCCCCGGCCCCTGAACATGGCTTGAACATGGTGATCATTCATCACCTCGGGCATCTTCTTGCACGACCGCTTCGGCAAGCCAACCGGTGCCCTTGAGCGAGGCGCCGGACTTGAGGAGCGGGATAAACGGCGCCTCGATCGCGAGATTGAAGGCGAAGGGCGCCCCGGAGAGCACGTCCGGATTGTGCCCGAGCAGGCGGATATCGACCGCCAGATCCCCGGACAGGCGTCCGTTCGTCACGATTTCGAGCACCTCGAAGCGAAAGTCT
This sequence comes from uncultured Hyphomonadaceae bacterium, assembly GCA_964506685.1. Lineage (GTDB taxonomy): Bacteria > Pseudomonadota > Alphaproteobacteria > Caulobacterales > Hyphomonadaceae > UBA5336. The sequence continues at coordinate 25,830 of CAZDMQ010000032.1, forward strand.
CTCAAGGCATCGAACGCCAGGGCGGCGGTCTCGTTCACCTGCCCGGCCTGCCGTCCGGCCTCGCCGGTATAGCGTAGCGTCCCACCCGGCGCGGCAGCTTGCAGGCGGGCGCCCGCGATGATGGCATCGGTGCCGGTAAACATCAGCGGGACACGTCCTGACACCACGCCGCTGGCGGTCACGTCTGGCAGCCGGAGCGCCTCGACAAGCCCGTCAAGCGTGATGGCCTCCGCATCGACCTCCAGCCGGTTCTCAAGTCCGCCAACGGTCCAGGCTTCGTCGGACATGACCAGCTGTCCGCCGGCAAACGGCCAGGAGGCCTGCTCGACACGGATCGTCTGCGCGCCGTCGAGCTGGAAGGTCAGCGTTCCGTTCTCCAGCGTGATGCCGGGATCGATCGACGCAATGCGCACGGATTGGCCGGGCGGCGTGCTGAGCGCCAGGAAGTCATCGAACGCGACCGTGCCATTGACCCCGCGCACCCGGCCAAGGGCGACAGTCTGGAAGCCCAGCGCGTCGAGCGCGACCCGAGCAGATACGGTCGGCCGGCCGCGCTCGATGCGGATCTCCGCATCCGCCCGCGCCGCCCCCCTCGCATCGGTGAGCAGGCCCCGGAACCGTTCGGACAGGTCGGTCGGCTGCAACCCGCCTGGCCGGAAGACAAGGGTCGGTGTGTGCAGGGTAGCTGTCCCCGACAGGCCCGGAAACGACAGGAACAGGCTGCTGTGGGCAATCAGCTCGCCGCCCGACGCCAGCCGGACCGGGCCCTCGAGCGCCAGCGTCGAGCCGCTGATGCGCAGGGCCTGGGAGGTCAGCAGCGGCTCGAAGACCGGATCATCGCCAGGCGCTGTGATCTCCACTGCGTGCAGGTGTCCACTGCCGGTCAGCGCCGCTCCCGTGCCGGTGATGGCAAGATCGAGCCCCCCGGCGGACAGCGCAGCGGGCAGGCGGCTGCCACGCAGACGGGTCGGTCCGAGCACGGCATGGAGCTCCGGCGGACCGGTCCCGAGCGCGAGGTCGATGCGTGCATCCTGTCCCGAAAGGCGCAGGTCCGAACCGGCTGCGGCATAGTCCTGTTCGAAGGTTGCCGCAGACAGTGATACCTCGAAGCCGGGCGAGGCGCGCCAGCTCACCTCGCCGCTGCCGAGGCGAAGCATCCCGCCGCCAGTTCCGATCGTGTAGGGCAGGCTCACGGCCTGATAGAAAAATGGGGTCGCCTTGCCGTCCCTGCCGGCCAACTCGATGGGCTCGCCGCTCGGGCACACCTTTGTCGCGAATGCGCCGAGCGAGAGGCCCGGCCGGACAAGGCCCTCGCTGGCAAGGCCAAGACAGGTGTTGCCGGGCGTGTCGATGCGCCAGCTTCCCTCGGCTTGCACAGCGCTCGCAGCGCCGAACAGGTCTGTCGGTCGAAGCTCGCTCCCGCCGAACCGTCCCGCCATGCTGAGGCCACCGTTCACCTCAATGCGCGTTGCCGCGCCGCCTGCTGCGGTTTCGCTCACAAGAAGCTCCAGCCGGTCGAGCTCGGCCCCGATGGTGCGCGCCCGCACGGTCCAGTCGCGAAGGCGAATGTTCTCCGCGCGCATGTCGAGCCCGCCCGGACCAAGTGCGGCCCGTTCGAGATCAAGGGTCAGCTGCGGCAGTCCGCCCCCCGACATCGCCAGTTTTCCGCCGAGTACGACATCACCGTTCGAAACCGTCAGCCATGGCGTGTCACCGGCGGGCTGCAACAGGATGTCGGCCCCGCTGGCCGAGGACAGCCGCATGGGCTCGCGCGCGCTGGCGACCAGTCCGCGAGGCCTGCGCTCGATGCGCCCCTGAAGCCCGGCCTGGAGGTCGCCAAGTGCGGCGTCCAGCGCTGCGGCCAGGGCATCCCGGTGCCCGGGCAGGCCAGGCAGTTCCGGGAGCCTTTCCAGCAGCCGGTCCCGGTGGGCCTCCGCCAGCGCTGCGGCCTCCAGTACGAGCGCGCCCTGCAGGACCTGATCCCGGAGGCCTTCAAGCGCCAGTTCACCGGTGAAGGACAAGCTGTCCGCGCGCCCTGCAGGGGCAGATACCGACCGGGCTTCGAGGGAGACCGGTCCCGCCAGTCGGCCCGCCAGCCTGCCTGCAACCCCGCCTTCCTGCCAGTCCAGTGCGAGGTCCGCGCCGATGGCCCGGGCAGACACGTCTGCCAGCGCGCCGCGCTCGGCCTTGAGGGAGACCTGCGCCTCGCGCAGGCTGCCCGGCAGCGCGGCGGGATTCAGCGGATCGAACCTGTCGATGGCCACAAGCCCATCCACGCTGAGCGCTTCGACGCCACCGGCCGCGGCAACAATGCGCGCCGCCCCGGCACTCCAGCGCATCCGGCGGGCGGCATCGTCGGGTCCGTCCTCGATCGACAGCGACGCCGCCAGGGTCTCGACGGCAAGATTGCCGAGGCGCGCGTCCGGGACAGTCAGCTCCCCCTCGCCCGTCAGGTCTCCGGCATCCAGGGCCAGGTGCAGCCTGGCGACCTCCACCCGGATGTGATCTTGGCCACGCCGGAGTGCGACCGGCTCGACGGCGATGTCCAGCCCACCAGATCCGGTGTCATCGAGCGTCGCGTCGATTGCTGCGGTCACCGCACCTGCAGGCGTCGTGAGCGACAGGGTTCCCCCCTTTATGTGGAGAGCCGGCAAGGCGGCATCGCCGCCGGTTCTGTCGGGAATGGCACGCTCCAGCCCAAGGAGGGACAGCGCCTCTCCGTCGAATGCGGCGGCGAGGTCCGGGCCATCAAGCGTGACCTTATGGAGTGCCGGCCCGGCCAGACGGGCCCATCGCCAGCCAATCCGGACCTGCCGGGCGGCCAGTGGCGCGCCCTCGGCACTGGTCACGGCCAGCGCGCGCATCTCGAGCCCGCCGGGGTCGAGCCGGGTGATGTCCGCCTCGCAGGCAAGCTCACGGTCCCGGCACCAGCGGGTGAGATAGACCTCGGCGAGCGGTTTGCGGAACAGCCATAATGCGCCAGTGGCCATCGCCGCCAGCAGCAGGACCAGGAGAAGGCCGCGGATCATTGTACGCATCAAGCTGTGTCCCGTCGGGTCCGCGCAATGGTGCCTGCCCTGTCGGTCCGCTCCCCTGATCGACGGTTCAAGTCTTGCATACCCGTTCCATGGCGAGAAGAGTGTTGCGAGCCGCGATCGTTACCGAAATTGTAATAGTTCGCGGTCTTCCTGCCTGGGAGACACTCGCTTATTGAGACGATAGTAAGTCGGTGGAGTGACGATTGACGACTGGACACCTGACGCCGAGCGTATCAGCCGCCTATCATGGCGCCGTTATCGCCACCGTCGCCGGAGGGGTTGCCCTCATCGGTGGCATCTGGTCCCACGGCCATGCCCGCACCGCGAGCCTAGGCGAAGTCGACCAGCCGCTTGCCGATCCTGCATCCCAACCGGCACCAAAGGGGGATATTTCCGCTATCGCCCCGGTGGGCGCCTGGTACACTGCGGAATTCGCGGTCCCCGAACGTCACACAAGCCGCGCCAAGGGCACGCTGAAGCGCCGCCAGACGCTGGCCGACCTGATCACCAGTCTTGGGGCCAGTCCGGCCGACACCTACGCGGCGCTGCAACCGCTCTATGAGGCGGACCTGCTCAACCCCCGCAGGCTCCTGCCGGGCCTCGAGGCGGAACTGACCTTCGAGCAAACAGACGGGACAACGCCTAACCTGATCGGCCTCACCGTCCGGACCGCTGAAGATCACTCCTTTCTGGTGGAGCGCCTGTCCGACGGCGAATTCGACGCCACGCGCCTGCGGACCAGGCTGTTTCCCGCGCACAAGCGGATCACCGAAACGATCGAAAGCACGCTCTACGAAGCGGCCCTCGCCGCCGGTGCCGGGGACCAGCAGGTTGTCGATTTTGCGCAGATCTTCGCCTATGACGTCGATTTCCAGCGGGAAATTCATCCGGGCGACACGTTCGAGATCGTCTATGAGGCCTTTGTCGACGAGCGCGGGACACCTGTGCGGACGGGCGATGTCATCTATGCGTCGCTCGACAGCCGGTCGACCAGCAAGGGCTTTTACCGGTTCGAAACCCCTGATGACGGCGTGGTTGACTATTATGGCGCCGACGGGTCCAGCGCCACGCGCTTCCTGATGAAGACCCCGATCAACGGCGCGCGCCTGTCATCGTCCTTCGGCTACCGTCGCCATCCCATTTCCGGCTACAACAAGTTGCACAAGGGCACTGATTTCGCCGCGCCGCGCGGCACGCCCGTCTATGCCGCCGGCCATGGCGTGGTCGAACGCGCCTCTCGCTATGGCGGCTATGGCAATTATGTGCGCATTCGCCACGCCAATGGCTACAAGACGGCCTATGCGCACCTGTCGGGCTATGGTGCCGGCGTGAAATCCGGACGCCGCGTCCGCCAGGGCCAGGTGGTCGGCTATGTCGGCTCCACCGGCGCCTCGACCGGGCCGCACCTGCATTACGAGGTGATCCGGGATGGCAAGCATGTGAATGCCATGCGTCTCAAACTGCCCACGGGCCGCACGCTGGAGGGCGCGATCCTCGAAACCTTCGACCTCCATCGCGCCAGCATCGACCAGCTTCGTGACCGGCTTGGCGGGGCGCAGCCGGTTGATATCGAGACGGTCGCAGCACAGCCCGGCAAGCTGGCAATGCTGCAATAGGCGGGGCGGGGGCCGGCGATCCGGACTGTCGGTCTGCCGGTCGTCACAGCTGGCTGTTGGGCTTCAGCCAGCGCGCGCGCATCGCCTCGATCTCTTCCGCAGTCCAGAAATGCTGTGCAAAGGGACTGCCATAGATCTTGTCCAGCAGCGGTGCATCGAACCGTGCGAGACGGCGCACCGTGTCATAGTCGTCGCTGTAGGCCTTGGTCGTAGCCTCATTGGCCCGCAAGACCCTGACCGGAAAACCGAGGACGCGGGTCAGGACGTTCGACTTGACCTCGTCCGGTGTGTCCACGCGGAAGATAACGATGCGCTGATGGTGGCTGAGCTGGTACCCCTTGTCAGGGTGGAAGCGTCCGTCGTGGATGTCGATGTCGAGAAACCGGCGATACTCCCTGTCATACCACTGAATCGGAAAGGTATGCGGATAGCGGTCCATGAAATCGTCGAGCAGGGCTTCTGCTTCGGCATTGCCGCCCCCTTCCAGCGAATCGATGAAGCGTCCGAGGTTCTGGAAATAGGCCGAGATGTTACGCGCGATGGGGTCACGCACGAGGGAGATGTACACGCAGCGCTGGGGAACGGTGATGTCCCGGGTCTTCCACGCCATGGACACGCAGACATGCGGGTTGGGAAACCGGTCCTCCTGCAGCGCTGTTTGCATTTCCCGTTTCAGTTTCGCTTCATCCAGGGTGTGAATGTCGTGAACCAGCCGGCCCTTGCGACGGATGGCGGTGCTGATGGCCGACGAGGCCACCTTGCCCATGGTGTAGACGACTGGGATCGGTAGGATTGGTTTCATTTCATCACATTATGGGGGCATGCTGGACGGCTCACTGCCGAGTCGCCAGGCGCCTGCGAGTTAGTGTTTGATGAATTCCATCGCGAGATAGGCGCGGGAGTCGAACAGCGCGCGGCGAAGGGTCAGGCCGAACAGATCGGCGGTGAAGTCACCGGTATCGTCAAACCCCTCATCGAGAAAATCAAGCGGCCGCAGGCGCGCGGTCAGGCTCCTGGCAGGCCGCACCAGTCGGCGCAGTGCTGAGCCGAGATCATAGCGCCGCGAGATGGGGGTCACGACGTCCAGGTTGAAATCGATGCGGGCGTGCTCGTGGCGGATCTCGGCCTCGATGGCGCTTGCATAGTCGGTGCCGCCATTGGCGATGAAACAGGAGAAGGGGCTGACCATGAGCGCATGCTGGTCGGCAACCATGAATGGGGCGATGACGAAGCGTCCGCCGCGGACAAGGACACGTTCGACCTCGGCAATGGCCCGGCGGTCGGCCAGCCCCGGAAGCCGCTCGAACCGGTTATGAGCCACCACCAGATCGACACTCTCATCGTCGAACAGGCCCAGTTCGAAAGGTGGCGCGCCGAGGCGCCAGATACCGGGTTCGGCGGCACTGAGCCCGTCGGCGAAGGTGTCGTTCACCACACAGACTTCGGCGTCGGGATGCCGGGCAACAAGAAACCGCGCGAATTCGGTACCGGACGCGCCGAAATCAATGATCCGTTCCGCCCCCAGGGCGCGCGCGGTCTCGAGGCTGTGATACCATAGGCCGTAACGGAGGAAGACCGTATCCCCACTCGCCCCGCCGCGTTGGGCGAAGGCTTCGGCCTCGGCATCACCGGCGAGTTCGGCGAGCAGTGCGGCGGGGTCGATCAGGGCCGGTTCGACAAGCTGGCCATCGGCTTCCCAGGCCGGCTTGAACATCCGCGGCGAGATCACCGTGCCTTCATGCGCGCGCACCTGCTCGAGGATCGGACCGGGTATCATCGGGATGTACTGGCCCGTTTCCTTCACGAACTCCCTGAGCCCGGGGATCGTATGCCAGCCTTCGGGCCGCACCTGCCTGGCGAGCTGCTCATAGGTCGAGACAATGGCGATGAGCCAGCGCGATGAGCCCTCGGGTCCGGCGGCAGCGATTGCAGCCCGCATGGCCGGCACATCGACCCGTCCCGCCAGCCCTGGAACACGGGGAAGCGGGACAGCCCGTGTCCGCAGCGGCGCTAGCAGGGCCGACAGGCCCGGGAGTTTCTCCACCAGACGGTTCATCTGGACATCTTCCTCCTGCATGTGGCCGCCGGCGGCGATTTCAGCCCGGGGTTGTTCCGAAATAGCCCGCCCCGCCCGGGCGAAAAAGGGCGCATCAGAATATCCCCGGCTACTCGGCGGCGCCGCTTGGCGGCTTGTCCTGCGACTGACGTCGCACACTCCATTCGCCGCGCAGGGCGACGGGCCCCCAGCTCTCCCTGTCGCGATTGATGAGTAACGGCCGGATATTCGCCCGGTAGAGGGTCTGGCTTTCCTGCAGGATACGCAGTTCGACATTGTAGTGGCCATTGGCGAGCGGCGTGGTGTCCAGCGTCAGGTTGACCTCGACAAAGCCGCGAACCCCTGTCCGCGCGCGGATCGAGGTGTGACCGACGCGGTTATAGTCCCGATCGGTCAGGTAGACCACCACGCGCACAAGTTCCCGCGGCGGGTTCGGGTGAAAGTCGGCACGAACGGTCAGCTGCGCCGTTTCGTTCTCCTCGAAGGTCTCGACCGGTTCGCCAAGCTGGTTGCACCAGACCGTGCTGACATCCCTGAGTATGTCGTTGTTGACGTAGACATGTTCCTGGGTCTCGCCGTCGCGGGTGGCCGGAACCGCCGGCGCATTCGCGCTCGCACCGCCCTTGCTCACCCCGGAGTTGCCTGCCCCGCTCGCCTGCGCAGACGCATCGGTAGGGGCCTCGGGCGCCGCTGCCGAGGCCGCCTTGCGCCGGGCCGCGCGCTCGGCCGCCCGCTTCGCCTCGTCGGACTCTTCGGCCTCCAGATAGGCCTGCACCGCATCCTGGGCCATGCCTGCAAACACCATCTTCCCCTTGTCGAGGATGACGCCGAACTCGCAGAATTGCGACAGTGTTCCGGTGGAATGGGTGCACAACACGATGGCGCACTGGTGGCGGATCCGTGACATGTGGTCGAGGCATTTCTGCCGGAACCGCGCATCACCCACCCCAATCACCTCGTCGATCAGCAGGATGTCCGGATCGGTGAGGATGTTCACGGCAAAGGCCAGCCGCATCTTCATCCCCATGCTGTAGGTGACGAAGGGCGCGTCGATGAACGGCTCGATTTCCGCGAAATCGATCATTTCCTCGCACTTGCGTGCAATTTCCCGGCTCGGCAGGCCGCGCAACCGGCAGCCGAGAACAATGTTCTCCCGTCCACTCAGCAGGGGCTGGAAACCCGCCGTGAGATTGATCAGCTCGGCCACCCGCCCGCGCATGGTCAGCGCGCCATGGTCGAGGTCCATGTGACCGGCGAGAACCTGCAGCAATGTGCTCTTGCCCGCCCCATTTCGGCCGAGCAGGCCAACCGACTGGCCGCGATCGAGGCTGAGAAAGATCCCTTCAAGCGCCCAGTATTCGTGCTCTTCGAGCAGGCCCCGATGCGGCGGGTGACCGATGGCCGAGCGAAAGATCGATCGTGACAGGCGTTTGCGGTTCGAGGCGACGGTCCGGGAGAACTTCTTCCAGCCATTGTCCAGTTCGATCAGCGGTTGTTCCATGGGACAATAGGCACCTGCGTCGCCGGGTGGGTCAGCGCGACAGGCTCTCCTTGATCTGCGGCTCGGTCGCATACAGCGTCCGTGCGCCGAGAATGAACAGCAGGGGCGTGGCAAGGGTCAGACCCGCCAGCACCAAGGGGTAGGCGGTGACACCCGTGACGGCAAGGTCTCGAAATGCGCCGATGAACACGGCCAGCGGATTGAACCGGTAAAGCGCATCGGAGCCGGCGATTTCCGGCACGGTCCAGATGACGCCGCTGAAGAAGATCGCATAGCGAAAGAAGATGTCGAGCAGGTGCCGCACGTCGGGAATGGCGATGATGATCGGCACGAGAATCAGGCCGAGGCTCAAGCCGAACAGGGTCATTACCAGCAATACAAGAAGCGACATGCCTATGCCGGCCGGCGAATAGGTCCCGACGACGAACAGGAGAATGAAACAGGCTGCGAGCCGAATGAGTGTTTCGAGGGCGACCGTCCCGAACCCTGAGACGACCGCTGCGACCAGCGGGAATGTCGAGCCAAGGACGAGGGACTTGTAGGTGTTGACGGATTCGAACGGCGTCAGCATGGCAGCGCGGATCAGCAGCCAGGGCATCACCCCCATGACCACGAACACCGCCGGGTGCATGGCATCGGGATCGGCGTTCGGATCCGTGATGACGGTCCGGACGAGAATATAGGCACTGATCGGCAGCAACGGCATCGCAAACGCCCAGAGGGCGCCGAGCACGTTCTTGCGCTGGGGGGCGAAGAAATTGTTCCAGAAGACCGAGAGGATCTGCCGGCGATGCCTGGCGATCTCCGACAGGACCCGGCCGGTTGCCCGCAGCGGGCCGACCTTGTAGCGCGGCATCGCCCTCGGGCCCTTTATGGAGGCAAGATCACTCAAGCGAAACACCCGGCACAACACGCAACAAATGATGGGCGCGCACCCGGCTCCGGCAATGGCCGCATCCGGGCACGCTCCAACGGGTCCTGAATGCCATGATCCTCTGGCGGCGGCAATGCGAGCCGCACACCCTCAGAGGACGTTGGACGGGAGGCCGGCAAGCAGGACCCGCCGGCCTTTTCGGCAAGGCCGGCCCGGGAAGGTATCTGCCCGCCTTGTCCAGCCCGCGTTGCCGGCCAGGGACCCAAAGGTCCGGCTGGCCAGGGTGTCGGTCCGATCAGGCCGAGCGCTTCTCGTCATCGACCTCTTCATAATCGGCATCGACAACATCCTCGTCGGCCGCAGCATCCGCAGCGGCGTCGGCATGGGCCTCGGCCTCCTGCTGGGACGCATAGATCGCCTCGCCCAGCTTCATGGCGGCGGTCATCAGGGCCTGCGTCGCGGACTGGATTTCGCCGGTATTGTCGCCTTCAGCCGCCGTCCGGAGAGACCCGATCGCCGTCTCGATCTCCGATTTCACGTCAGCGGAGACCTTCTCGCCATGCTCGGCGAGCTGGTTCTCGGTCTGCGCGACGAGGGCCTCTGCATGGTTCTTCGCCTCGGCAAGTTCCCGGCGCTGCTTGTCGGCTTCGGCATTCTGCTCGGCGTCTTCCATCATCTTGCGGATATCGTCCTCGGAGAGCCCGCCGTCGGCCTGGATGGTGATCTGCTGCTCCTTGCCGGTCGCCTTGTCCTTCGCGGAGACCGACACGATGCCGTTCGCATCGATGTCGAAGGTGACCTCGATCTGCGGCAGGCCGCGCGGCGCCGGAGCGATTCCCTCGAGATTGAACAGGCCGAGCAGCTTGTTGTCAGCGGCCATCTCGCGTTCGCCCTGGACGACCTTGATCGTCACCGCCGGCTGGTTGTCCTCGGCCGTCGAGAAGATCTGCGATCGCTTCGTCGGGATCGTGGTATTGCGGTCGATGAGGCGGGTGAACACGCCGCCCAGCGTCTCGATGCCCAGCGAAAGCGGGGTCACGTCGAGCAGCACCACGTCCTTGACATCGCCCTGCAGAACGCCGCCCTGAATGGCCGCGCCGATGGCGACCACCTCGTCGGGATTGACGCCCTTGTGCGGCTCCTTGCCGAAGAATTTCTTCACCGCCTCCTGCACCGCCGGCATGCGCGTCATGCCGCCGACGAGCACGACCTCATCGATCTGCCCGGCAGACTTGCCCGCATCCTGCAATGCCTTCCGGCAGGGCTCGATGGTGCGCTTGATGAGGTCCTCGACCAGGCCCTCGAAGGTCGCCCGGGTGAGCTTCATGTTGAGGTGTTTCGGTCCCGAGGCATCGGCCGTGATGAAGGGGAGATTGACCTCGTATGTGCTTGTCGAGGACAGTTCCTTCTTGGCCTTTTCGGCCTCTTCCTTGAGACGCTGAAGGGCGAGCTTGTCGGCCTTGAGGTCGATGCCCCGCTCCTTCTTGAACTCGGCTGCCAGGTGATCGACGATCCGCAGGTCGAAATCCTCGCCGCCCAGGAAGGTGTCGCCATTGGTCGAGAGCACCTCGAACACGCCGTCACCGATTTCGAGCAGGGAGACGTCGAACGTGCCGCCGCCGAGGTCATAGACCGCGATCACCTTGCTTTCGCCCTTGTCGAGGCCATAGGCGAGGGCAGCGGCGGTCGGCTCGTTGATGATCCGCAGCACGTCGAGCCCGGCGATCTTGCCGGCATCCTTGGTGGCCTGGCGCTGGCTGTCATTGA
>CAZDMQ010000033.1:0-36466 GCA_964506685.1 uncultured Hyphomonadaceae bacterium
CGATCATGGCCGGCCCGCCAATGCCGATATTGGAGTCCTTCGTGGCGATGATCACGTCACAGCAACCGAGCAGGACGGCATTGCCGGCAAAGCAGCGGCCATTGACGATGCCGATGGTGGGCACGAGACCCGACAGGCGTGCGAAATAGTTGAAGGCGAGACAGTCGAGCCCGGCCACGCCCATGGTGTCAGTGTCGCCGGGCCGGCCGCCGCCGCCTTCGGCATAGAGCACCACGGGAAGACGCTGGTGCTCGGCAATCTCGAACATCCGGTCCTTCTTGTAGTGGTTGAGCGCGCCCTGGGTGCCGGCAAGAACCATGTAGTCATAGCTCATCGCCATGATCCGCGAGCGCGTCTCGGGGAAGCGGTCGCCGTTCACATGGCCGAGACCGCAGACCATGCCGTCGCCGGTGGTGTTGGCGATGAGGTCGTCCATGCTGCGCCGGCGCCGCTGGGCCGCGAGCACGACCGAGCCGTATTCGACGAAGCTCCCTTCATCACAGAGATCGGCAATGTTCTCTCTCGCCGTGCGGTGGCCACGACCGTGGCGCTTGGCGACGGCCTCGGGCCGGTTCTCGTCGAGCCCGGCGCCGATCCGGTCGAGCGCCTCCTGCAGGTCCGGCCGGATATGGTCGAGATCGACCTCGCCTTCCGCCTCGTCCTCACCGGCCTCGACGGCCTCGGGGGTGAGCAGGAGGATGGCCTCGTCCCCGGCGAAGGTATCACCCGGTTCGAGGCGGACGGCCCGGACGATGCCGCTCTCGCTGGCGCGCACCTCATGCTCCATCTTCATGGCTTCGAGGATGGCGACCACCCGGCCCTGCCAGACCGCATCGCCCGGCTGGACCGTGACGCTGACCAGCGTGCCGGCCATGGGCGCGGTGACGGCCACCGCACCCTCGGGGATCGCGTTCGGATCGCCGGGGGCTGCGGCACCATCCCCGGTATCCGGACCGGTCTCGCCGTCAGCCCCCGGCGCGGCCTCGGCCGCATCCGCACCCGGACTGTCGGCAGTTCCAGCACCGGCAGCCGCTTCGGCACCGCAAGTGCGGGCACGGGCCGCGGCCTCGGACTCGGCGGCAGTGACAAAATCGGCCGCATTCTCGTCGATGAAACGGGTGTGGATCTCGCCGGCCTCGACCCGGGGGTCATCGAGGATCTTTGTCAGGATCCCGATCGTCGAGGCCGGGCCCTCGAGCTCGAACTCGCCGAGCGCACGACGCAACCGGCGCAGGGCATCGCGATAGGTCCCGCCCGGCACCGACGCGATCACCTTCGCGATCAGGCTGTCATAGGCCGGGCTTGGCCTGTAGCCGGCGCGGCCATGGGTATCGACCCGGATGCCCGGCCCGGCCGGCGGGGCGAAGACCGCCAGCGCGCCTCCGCTCGGCCGCACCGTGCCGTCCTTCTGCAGGCTCTCGAGATTGATCCGGGCCTGGATCGCAACACCGTCCGGGGCCGGAAGATTGGCCTGGTCGAGGCCGAGATCGTTGAGGGTCGTCCCCCCGGCAATGGCGAGCTGGGCCGCAACAAGGTCGATCCCGAGGATCTGTTCGGTGACCGTGTGTTCCACCTGCAGCCGGGCGTTGGCTTCGATGAAGTAGGCATGCTTGCCATTCGCCGAGACGAGGAACTCCATCGTGCCGGCGCCGCGATAGCGGGTTTCCCTGGCGAGCCGCAGGGCCGCCTTGGTGACCTGGTTCCGCCGGGCATTGGTCAGGAACGGGCTCGGCGCAATCTCCACCAGCTTCTGGTGGCGGCGCTGCAGCGTGCAGTCACGGTCCCAGAGATGGGCGACGCTACCCTGGCCGTCGCCGAGCACCTGCACCTCGATGTGGCGGGCGTCCTCGAGGAAAAGCTCGCCATAGAGCTGGCCATTGCCGAAGGCGGCGCGGGCTTCGGAGGCGGCGCGGGCGAAATCATCGTTCAGCGTCTCGGCCGAGCGGACGATGCGGACGCCGCGGCCCCCGCCGCCAGCCACCGCCTTGAGAATCAGCGCCTCGCCGGGTTCGAGCTTGTCGAAGGCCTTGTGGGCCGTCTCGGTGTCCCAGACCCCCTTGCCGAGGGAAAGGGTGGGAATGTCGAGCCGTTCGGCCAGCGCCACCGCCTCGGTCTTGTCGCCGAACAGGGAGAGCGTGTCCGGCGTCGGGCCGACAAAATTGATCCCCGCGGCCTCGACGGCCTCAGCGAAGGCCGCGCTCTCACTGAGAAAACCATAGCCCGGATGCAGCGCGTCGGCGCCGGCCTCGACGGCCGCCGTCACCACCGCTTCGATGTCGAGATAGGCCTTCGCCCCGCCGCCGGAGAGCGCCACGGTCTCGTCCATGGCGCGCAGGTGCGGGCTGTCTGCATCGTCGGTTGCAAAGATGCCGATCGTGGTCAGTCCCATATCGGCGGCCGTACGGGCGATGCGGACGGCGATCTCGCCGCGATTGGCTATGAATACGCGCTTCATGGGGTCCCCCTCCACTCGGAAATCTACTCGCTGGTCCTCAACCCTTATACGCCCGGTTGAGCTTGCGCATCCCGCCGATCCAGCGGTCATAATCGTCGGTCTTCCTGCGCATGTAGTCCAGCACCTGGGGATGGGGCAGGACGAGGAAGGTCTCGGCCCGGATCGCCTCGACGCAGGCTTCGACCGCCTCATCGGGCTCCATCATGCCATCAATGCTCGCGACGCCATCGGGATTGCCGGCCGTCATCGCGGTGCGCACGGCCTGTGGGCAGAGCACCGAGACCCGGATGCCGTCATCGCCATGGGTGAGGGCGAGCCATTCGGCGAGGCCGACCGCGGCATGCTTGGTCACCGCATACGGCGCCGAGCCGATCTGGCTGAGCAGGCCGGCCGCTGACGCGGTGTTGAGCAGGTAACCGCCGCCGCGCCCGACCATGCGCGGGATCAGGTGGCGGGCGGCCCAGACATGGGCCATGACATTGATGTCCCAGATGCGCTGCCACGCCTCATTCGAGGCGTCTGCGCCGCCGCCCACACCGATGCCGGCATTCGAGCAGAACAGGTCGATCGGCCCGTGATCGGCCTCGACCGTTTCGATAAGGGACTGGATGTCGGCTTCCCTGCTGACATCTGTGGTGAAGGCGACGCCGCCATGATCGGCGGCAGTCTTCGCCGCGCCCTCGCCGTCGAGATCGGCCGAGACGACGAGCCGTGCGCCCTCGGCATTGTAGCGCTTGACCATGGCCCGGCCGATGCCGCTGGCGGCCCCGGTCACGACGATGATCTTGTCCCTGAGCTCCATGGCGCCTCGCCTCCCGCTTGTTTCCTGCAACCCTAATCCGGCGGTCGTGCCGGCGTCCATAAGCAAGCTGCCTGAGGGCCGGCGTGCAGGACCACCGGTAACGGCCCGCGGCGATCTGGCCGGCGCTCAGCGATTGAAGACGCCAGACAGTGCCGGGCCGATCCGGGTCTCCCAGAAATCCCGGTCGTAGACCGCTTCGGGCGCCTCGCGGACCACACCGTCGAGCGCATGTGCGTCCGGACCGACGAGGATGCGCCAGCGTTCCTCGCGCACACCGTCGAGAATGATCGTGGCCGCCGCTTCCGGGTCGAGGCCGCTGTCGCGGAAGGCTTCGCCGCGGGCCAGCATGTCGGCATCGGGTCCGGCATTTCCCGGCACGTCGCCCTCAGCTTCGGCCCCGAATTCGCGCATCGTGTTGAGCGCGATATTGGTGCCGATATGGCCGGGCATGACGACGCTCGCCCGGAGGTGCGGCGCGTTGAGGCGGAAATCATTGACCAGCGCCTCGGTGAAGCCCTTGACCGCGAACTTCGCCGCCGAATAGGCGGTGTGCGCGGTGTCCGGCCCGAGGCTCGCCCAGAAGCCGTTGACGGAACTCACATTCACCATGTGCCCTTCCTTGGCCCGCATCAGCGCCGGCAGGAAGGCCCGGGCGCAATAGTAGACGCCGTACCAGCAGACCCCGAAGGTGCGCTCCCAGACGTCGCGGGGGGTCGAGACGAAACTTCCGCCGCCGCCAATGCCGGCATTGTTGATGAGCAGGTGGATATGGTCGGTCTCGTGGCGCTCGAGCGTATCATCGCGGAAGGCCTCGATCTGTGCCTCCATGGCCACGTCGGCGAGGAAGCCCGTCACGCGGACCCCCTGCGGCGCGCCCTCCATGGCCAGTGCGCAGCTCTCATCCATGTCGGCCTGCGAGACATCGCACATGGCGACGCTACAGCCCTCGGCCGCCAGCTGGCGCGCGAGCGCCCGGCCCATGCCCGACCCGCCGCCTGTGATCACCGCCAGCTTTCCGCTGAAATCCTTCATGACGCTTTCTCCATTTGTTCGCACTTCGGGGTGCTCCCGCGATCCTGAGCCTCGCACGCGGACTTGCCAAGCCGGACCTAGCGTCAGGGCTTGCTGGCGGCCCCGGCCCGTGAGACCTTTCCGCAATACACGACCGGCAAAGCCGGCCCGCTTCCGGGAGGACAGACCATGGCAAACACCGAACGCGCGCCCGACGGCGACGCTCTGCGCGCGCGCGACCGCGCCGCACGCGACACGTCCATCCGCGGGGATGGCAGTGCGCAACATGTCTGGATTGCCGGACTGGAGATTGAATAGATGACCGACACTGCCCCTCCCACCCTCAGTATCGACGAGCTGCGCGCCATGCTGGCCGCCAATGCCGGCGATCCCGATGCCCCTCTGGTCGTCGAGGAGATGCGCGCCGGCATGGCCGCGATCACCGAGACCTTCCCGCCGCACCCGGATGTGCAGGTCACCGACGCCAGCCTGGGCGGCGTGCGGGCAAAGCGGCTTGTCCCGCCGGCAGCGAAGCCGGGGCGGACACTACTCTACTTCCATGGCGGGGGCTATGTCATCGGCTCGCCGGAGACCCATCTCGGCCTCAATGCCGACCTCGCCCGCCTGATGGGCGCCGAAGTCTGGTCGATGGACTACCGCCTTGCGCCCGAACACGCTTTCCCCGCCGCCATCGAGGATGGCGTGGCTGCCTATCGCGGACTGATCGAGGCCGGCATCGATCCGGGCGGCATCTTCATCGGCGGCGACAGTGCCGGGGGCGGGGCCACAGTCGCGACCGCGGTGAAGGCGCGCGACGAGGGCCTGCCCATGCCGGCCGGGCTGATCCTTCTCTCGCCCTGGGTAAACCTCGCCAATACGGGCTGGAGCTACGAGACCCGCGCCGCCGCCGATCCGATGATCAGTCACAAGAACATCAACTGGTTCGCCGACACATATCTTGCCGGCAGCGGCCATGACGCCAGCCATCCGCTGGCCTCCCCGCTGCGTGCGGACCTTGCCGGCCTGCCGCCCATGCTGATTCAGGTCGGCTCGGACGAGTGCCTGCTGTCGGACAGTGTTACGCTGGCAGAGCGGGCGGGCGCGGCGCAGGTGGATGTGACGCTGGAGATCTGGCCACGGATGATCCACATCTTCCAGATCTTCCATCCGATCCTCGAAGAGGCCCGCCGCGCGAACGCGCAGATTGCTGCCTGGAGCGCCGCTAAGGCTGGTTAGGTCGAACCCGGGCCGGGGGCGAGGTGCCCTAGTCCGCACCCTCGGTGCCGATCTTCACCACCTCGCCGCAATGCTTGCAGTGCACCGCGTCGCGGTCGTGCCGCGCGAGGCCGCAGCGTGTGCATTCGACCTCGGCCTTGTCGCCGGGCAGAGCGATGGCGCGCAACAGGCGCAGAAACAGGGTGAGGCCCAGCACCATTATGGCCACGGCGAGCAACCGGCCCCACACGCCCTGCATGAGGATGTCGCCATAGCCCGTCGTGGTCAGTGTGGTGACGGTGAAATAGAGGGCATCGACATAATTGTTGATCTGTTCGTTCTGTTCGACCTGGGCGACATAGACCAGCGCCGCCATCAGGAAGATGAAGACAACGAGGTTGGTCACCCGGTCGAACACCTGCTCATGCGCCTTGAGATAGCTGGACAGGCCCTTGGCGCGACGCAGCAGGGTGAAGGCCCGGATGATCCGCACGGCCCGGATGAGGCGCAGGAAAGCGAAGTTCTGCGTGAACAGCGGGGCGAACATCGAGAGGACGACAATCAGGTCCGCCCAGTTGTAGATGCGGCGGAAGAACCTTGCCTTCGGCCGGGCGATATGGAATCGGGCCAGGAGGTCGGCCCCGAGCATGGCGCCGATGATATAGTCGAGCGTCGGGTGGCTGATCCCCCGCTCCTGGAAGGGGGCCAGGAGGAAATAGGCAATGGTCAGCACATCAAAGACCAGCAACCCGACCCTGAACCAGTAGGGCACCGTCCCGTGGCCCTCATAGAGCCAGAACAGCACCCGGTTCAGCCCCTTGCGTTCCTTGTGCATGGTCTCCGCCCTTCCTGCCCGTCACCGCCTTATGGGGCAGGAATGGGGGGTCTGGCGAGAGGGCCGGCTGTCGCCCCGCGAGACCCGCCGGGTCAGCCGTCTTCCCTCCCGGCTTCGTCCAGGCCGGCGATCCAGGCACGGATCAGCGCGAGGCCGTCTTCGTCCACGACAGCCCGGCCGAGCTCCGGCATGGCGATGCTGGCTTCATTGGAGCTCATCCGGTAGGCGAGAATGGAGCGATCCGGGTCGCCCGGCACAATGACATGGATCGAGGCGCCGCCACCGCGGCCGGCCGCGGTCGGGTACTTGTTGATGCCGAGCCGGGCGGGGTCGGTTTCGTCCCATTCGAGCCAGAGCCCGGAATTCGACGCCGAGCCGCCCGCGCGGTGGCAATGGGCGCAATTGATCTCGAGATAGGCCCGCGCCCGGGCCTCGAGCGTCGCCTCGGTTTCGCGGACATCCACCTGCCAGGGCGCAGCGCCGGGTCCCCCGCCGGGCACCCCTTCGAGCAGGCCGCGGGCCGTCCAGTCGGCAAGCTGGTTGGCCCCCTGAGGTCCGGCATGGTTGAGATTGCGCGCCTTCGGTCCGATCGGCACGATCTCGCCGCCGACCGCGTGGCAGGTCTTGCACTGGTTCTGGTTCGGCACGGCATAGGTGAAGGCGAGCGGGGTGCCGTCCGGCGCAAGCGTGCTGACCGGCAGGCGCTTGCCGACCGGGGCATAGACCGCCTCGGTGCCATCGTCGGTCCAGACATAGGGATAGGCCGCCCAGCCATCGGCCTTGCGGACCAGCAGCCGGGTCTCGACGAACCGCTCTCCGATATCCGGGCTGCGCATGTCTGGCGCGAAGGCGAAGGTCTTGACGAGGACGCTGCCGACCGGGAACCCGAAAGCCGCGTCGGGATCGTACTGCGCGGCCGTGCCATCGGGCACGAAGACGTAGCGATGCTTGGCCGCATGGTCCGAGAAGAGCGGATTGATGAGGTCATACGCGAGGACGCGCGATGCCGGCTTGCGGGCGCCGGCATCGGTGAAGAGGCCATAGTCCGACAATCGTTCAGCTGGCCGGTCTGCAAGGATGACCGACAGGTCCGGCCCGGCCCCTGGAGCATTGGCCCCAGCAGCATTGGCCCCGGGCGTGCCGGGCGCACCGCATCCGGCGAGCAGCAGGCCAGCCGCGACGAGGGCGAGACCGCGAGACATCCACCCCTGCAGCCGCGAAGTCCCGGCCATTACGCGTCCTTGTCCTGCGGCAGGACGATTGCGGCCGGCTCATCCACAGACTCGCCGGCCGGACGCTCGAAGACCGGGCTGATACTGGCCGGGTCCAGTGGCACACGCCCGGCATTCAGCGAGACGAAGCGCACATTCTCGGCCTCGTCGACGACGAGGTTCACGTCCACCGGCGCGCGATCGCCATAGGCAGTCGCCCCGTCCCAGATCACTTCCGGCAGAGGCGTGCCGATGGCCTCGCCCAGCATCGCGAAGATCTCCTCCGGGGCATCGCCGCCGCCGGCATAGGTGTTGTCGCGGATCACGATGTCGTCCGGGATCGGCGAGTAGTTTTCGTCCCCGGTCGGGCGCGTATAGCCGGCGACCACGATATGGACGGACTTGTTGTCCTCGAACCGGTTGTTGAACACGTGCACGTTGCGGTTGGCCATGATGGTCAGGCCCGAACCGGAGATGAGGTCGGCGACGATGCCGCCGGGCGGGGCGAAGTTCTCGGTATTGTTCGAGATGATCTCATTGTCGAAGATGCGCGTGGAATTGCCGCCCATGACGGGCAGGTCCGGCAGGTCGAAGACGAGGATGCCCCCGGCATTGTTGACGACCCGGTTGCCATGCACATCGGCATTCGAGGAGTTTTCGATCTCGATGCCGGCCACGTTGTACTCGGCAAGATTGTTGCGCACGATGATGTTGGAGGACTGGCCGACATAGATACCGGCATCCGAACACGCGCGAACGGTCACGCGTTCGACCAGCACGTGCTCGGATTCGACCGGGTAGACGGCATAGGCGCCATTCTCCGGATGCGGCCCGCGCGTCCATTCCACGGTGAGATCACGATAGGTGATGCGGTCGGCATTCTTGGACTTGATGCCGTCGCCGGCGGTGTCCTGGATGGTGAAGTCCGACAGGATGACGTCATCGGAGGTGACCAGCAGGCCCTCGCCGGCACCGGCCTGGCCCTTGAAGTTGAGGATGGTCTCGCCCTGGCCTGCGCCCTTGAGATGGACGCCATCAACATCAAGGGACAGCCCGTCGACGAGGCTGAATGTGCCGGCGGGCATCTCGATGGTCTGGCCGGGCCCGGCCTCGATCAGGGCCGCCTGCAGCACAGGGCCGAAGTCCTCGGCGGCGGCGAGCCGGATCACGGACGGGCTCTCCGGAACGGCCACTTCGGATGCCGGCGCATCCGGGGCCGTTGTCTCGCCGCCCGGCCCTCCGCAGGCGGCCAGTAGAATGAAGGTGCTGCCGGCCAGGATGGCGGTTCTGCAGGTCATGGGCTCCTCCCCGAAGCGCTGTATTTATCGGCGGAGTGTCCTGCAAGCGCGTCGGCGACGCAAGGGCCGTGACCGGGCTCAGCCGTCGGCGGCGAGCGTTTCGACGAAGCGCACCGGCTTGCCACCGCCTTTCCGGACGATCTCGCCATCGGCCATGACAGTCGCGCCGCGGATGATGGTGCGGACGGGCCAGCCAGTGACGGTTTCGCCATCATAGGGCGTCCAGCCGCATTTCGACGCGCCGTCTTTGGCCTGGATCGTCTCCGTGCGCCTGAGGTCGACAAGCGTGAAGTCGGCATCATAGCCCTCGGCGATCCGGCCCTTGTTCGCGATGCCGAAGACACGCTGGGGACCGGCGCTGGTCAGTTCGACAAGGCGGCGCAGGCTGAGACGACCCTCATGGACATGGTTGAGCATGACCGGGACGAAGGTCTGCACGCCCGGCATCCCGGAAGGCGAGGCCGGATAGGGCCGGGCCTTTTCCTCCTTCGTGTGCGGGGCATGGTCGGTGGCCAGCACATCGACAATCCCTGCATTGAGCGCGCGCCACAGGGCCTCGCGATGACGGGCCTCGCGAACGGGAGGGTTCTGCTGGGCATGGGCGCCGAGACGGTCGTAGCAGTCCGGCGCAGCAAGGGTCAGGTGGTTTGGCAGGACCTCGGCGCTGGCCACGTCCTTCGCCTCGCGCAGGAGTTCCATCTCTTCTGCGGTGGAGATGTGGAGCACATGAATGCGCTTGCCGGTCTTTCGGGCGAGGCCAATCAGCCGGCGGGTCGAACTGACAGCCGCTTCCACATCGCGCACCACGATATGGCTGTGCCAGTCGCCTTCGACCGCCAGCGACCGCCGCTCGGCCAGCCGGTACTCGTCCTCGGAATGGAAGGCCGCCCGCCGCCTGATGGCACGGAGCACCCGCTCGACGCCCTCATCGCTCTCGACCAGCAGCGAGCCGGTGGATGCGCCCATGAACACCTTCACCCCGCAGCAGCCGGTCATCTGCTCCATTTCGGGCAGGATACCGGCATTCTCGTTCGTCGCACCGGCATAGAAGGCATGGTCGACGTCCATGCGCCCTGCAGCCCGCGCGAGCTTGTCGAGCAGGGCGTCGGGTGTCGTCGTGGCCGGCTCGGTATTGGGCATCTCGAATACCGCCGTCACGCCGCCGAGCGCTGCTGACCGGGCCCCGCTTTCGAGGTCTTCCTTCCATTCGAGACCGGGCTCGCGGAAGTGGACCTGGCTGTCGATGACACCGGGCAGGACATGCAGGCCGGTGCAGTCGATCACCGTGCCGGCATCGGCGGTGGCGAGATCGCCGATATGGGCGATCACGCCGGCCCGCACGCCGATATCGGCCGGCCCCTCGCCGCCAGGGGTCACCAGCGTGCCGCCCCGGAGGATCATGTCATAGGTCTCTGTCATGGCGCGAGGATAGCCCGGGACGGGCGCCAGCACCAGATCGCCCGCGCGCACCGGCGCCGCCCGGGGGCCATCTCGCCCTATCCCTTCACGCCGAGACGGACGAACACGCCGCGCCCTGCCCCGGGCACGCGCTCACCCAGGGCGACATCGCCGGAGCCATTGCGGTTATAGCCGGACAGATGGTCCTCATAGACCGCGTCGGCGAGGTTCTCGATACCGGCCGCGAGGCGGATCCGGTCATCGAGATGCCATTCGCCACGGAGGCTGAGCACCACGTAGCCATCGGTCTCCGCCTCGCTGTTGGTTGCCGACACCTCGCCCTGTTCGGCCACGGCGCGGGCCTCGAACGTGGCCGACCAGGTCGCCTTCTCCCAGCCAAGCCCGACGGTCAGGTTCGGGGCGGCGACGCGGTAGAGATTGTCGTCAATGTCCCGGCGCTCGCCGCGGACATAGTTCGCCACGCCGTCGAGCCGCAGCGGGCCGGTGAAATCCAGCCCGCCATCGAGGTCGATCCCATAGAGCCGCGCATCGGTATTCGCCCAGCGCAGCGGCGTCGCATCACCATTCATGCCGGCGATCATTTCCACCGGCGTGTCCGCGACCCCGATCGTGTCGTCAAAGGGAACGCCCTGAATGTAGTCCTCGATCTCGCGCAGGTAGACCGTCGGGCGGAGATAGGCCGTCTCGCGGGCAAGATCGAAGCCGGCCTCGGCGATCCATGCCGTCTCCGGCGCAAGGGTCAGGTCACCGACATAGATATTGCCATCCGCAAGCCCGCCGCTGGCATTGATCGGCAGCCAGCCGAAACGCTGGATATAGCCCGGCGTCTGCTGTTTGCGGGCCAGGGTGAAGCGCCAGGAGAGCCCGTTCGCGGCGGGTGTCCAGAACCGGGCGACGGCATCGGCCGTGGTCTCCTCGCCAGACCGGTCGGCCGTGTTGAAGGCCATGGCCAGCATGCGCGGGCCCATGGGGAGCGCGTCGCCGAGCGTCGCGGTGCCGGCGTCATAGCCATGCTGGTCGAGCCTGAGCCCGAGTTCGGCCTCGAGGGGACCGATGCCGCCCACCCATTCGGCAAAACCGCCGAACCGGTCGAGTTCCACATCCGGGAAGGGTGTGACGAAGAAGACCGCATTGGCGGGATTGGTGATGGTCGCGTCATGGCTCGCCGTCTCGCCATCGAGGCCAAACCGAAGTTCGCCGCCAAACCGATCGAAGGCGAGGCTGGCTTCCGCGCCTCTCGTTGTGGCGTCAGCAAAGGTCGCGCGCTGGCGCATCGGCATGGGCGCCGGACGGAGGGAGACATTGTCCATGAGGTGGGCGACATCGGTATAGTGCAGTTCAGCCTCGAGACGCGCCACGCCGACCTCGCCGGAATAGCCGAGCCGGGCGAAATCGGTGTCGAAATACTGGATGTCCATCGGGAAGGGCGGGTTGCCGGACGGTCCGGTCTCCTGCCGGCGGAGATCAAGGGTGACCTCCCCGGCGCCCGTCCTGAGGCCGGCCGACAGGCCATGGACGCCGCGCTCGAAGGCCGTGCCCCCGATCGTGCCGTCGCCGAATTCGGTATCGCCGCCCTCTTCCCAGGCGCCGAGCAGGTTGGCCCGCCAGGAGCCGCCCGCGAGCCCGGCCACCCCGCCGGCCGACAGGCTGTCATTCACGCTGCGCCCGCCAATGGAGAGGTCATAGCCGAAGTCGGTGGTTTCGCCCGTGGCATAGCCGATCAGCTTGAACACAGCATCGGCACCGCCGGCGAGGCCCGGTCCGGCCGAGACCGGGCTGACGCCGCGGTCGATCACCACGGCCGCGACCAAGGGTGCGGGGGCGTAGTGAAAGACCGGGTCCATGAGGTTCGGCCCGCCTGACGCAAAGCGCTGGCCATCGACGCGCAGGTTCAGCCGCTCGCCGAACAGGCCGCGATACTGCATCTGCCCGGACAGCTCGCCATTGCCGATACGGGCGCCGCCGGGCGTGCGGGCGGTAAGATAGGTGATGTCACCGCCTTGCAACGGGGCCGCTTCGGGTACGATGCCGAGCCTGGTGGCCGTGGCGGAAGCCGAGCCGGTGACGATGATGACGTCCTGGCGGGCGGGGTCTGCGTCCTGCGCCAGCGCTGGAGCGTCGGCGAGCAGGAAGAGGGCGGCCGTGGCCGCGATCGCCGCACCGGTCAGGCAGCGGGCATGGGGTCGGGTCTGCATTGGATTGGTCTCACACTGAAGGCATGGCGCGGGATGCGCCGGAGGCCCGCATGGTGGCCATGCGGGCAGGTCAGGGACTGCGATCAGGTGAGAGCGGGCGGGGCGCGGGAGCCGCAGGGCGGTCCGTGTGGCCGGTGGGCATGACCGGGCGCAAAGGCGGTGTATTCGGCCTGCCGGCCATAGTGAACCTGCTGGGCAGGACTGGCCGCTTCGGGCAGGGGAACCGCATGGGCCAGCGTACAGAGGGGGCAGTCGCCCCCCTGCGGGTCATCTTCGGGCAGCTCCTCGCCGAGGAGGCGGGCAATCGTCCAGGCCGCGGCCTCGGCGGCCGGGTCGAGCGCGCTGCCCGCCGGTGCACAGAAGTAGCGGGCGAGATCGCTGCCGCCGGTCCGGGCCGAAGCCATTGCGCCGGGCAACAGAACCTGCAGGCCCATCGCCAGAAGGGCCAGCCACAAGGATATGCGGGACAGCGGACGCGTCATGGTGGTCCCCATTACAGGCTCTGACTGCCATGCACACGCACTCACCTTGTCGCAGCCGGGCGGGTTTCAGCGCGCGACGGGCGATTGCAGGTCACAGCGCCTTGACCCGCGCTCCGGGCCGCGCAACCTCATCGGTCATGACCCATCCCTACACCTTCTTGCCCCAGCGCGCCGTACTTGCCCTGACCGGACCGGACACCCTCGCCCTGCTGGAACGGCTCGTGACCCATGACACGAAGGACTGGGCGCCGGGCGGGACGCGCCATGGCGCGCTGCTCACGCCGCAGGGCAAGGTGATCGCGGACTATCTTGCCCTGCCCACCGGTGAGGGCGTGCTGCTCGACCTCGCCGCCGATGCGCTGGACGATTTCAGCCGGCGCCTCGCCCTGTTCCGGCTGCGCGCCGATGTGGCGATCACGCCGCGGCCCGACCTCATCGTGCTGGCCGGTACCGAGCCGGCCGAACACGGCGTCCGTCCGGTTTCCGGCGCGGCGCATGTCTACCTTGATCCGCGCTATCCCGGCGGGCGGCTCAGGCTGCTGGCGACCGAGCCGGAATGGGCGCGCTGGCATGGGCCGCACCCTGCCGAGGGGGCGCAGCCGCTGGCCGACTACCATGCCGACCGCATTGCCCATGCCGTCGCCGAATGGGGCGCGGACTTCACCGCCGCAGAAGTGTTCCCCGCCGATATCAACATGGACCGCATGGGCGGGGTGGACCTCGGCAAGGGCTGTTTCGTCGGCCAGGAAGTGGTCTCGCGCATGCACCGGCGTGGCAATGTCCGCCGCCGGACAGTCGCGCTGACGGGCGAAGGGCTGGAACCGGGCATGGCCGTGGACGCCGGCGCGCCGATCGGTGAGATCACGAGCGTGGCGGGCGCGCACGCCCTGGCCCGCATCCGCATCGACCGGCTGACCGCTGCCCTCGCCGCTGGGAAGGCCGTGACGGCGAATGGCCACCCCGTCACGCCCGACATTCCCGGCTGGCTGGAAGCGGAAATGGCGGCTGGGGCAGCCGATGCCTGACACCGATGCCGCGCCCGCCCCGGTCCCCTGCGCTTGGGCGCCTGCCAATGATCCGCTCTATCGCGCCTATCACGACACCGAATGGGGCGTGCCGGAATACGGCTCCCGCGCCCTGTTCGAGAAACTGCAGCTCGACCGGATGCAGGCCGGGCTCTCCTGGATCACGATCCTGAGGAAGCGGGAGACAATCCGTGCCGAATTCGACGGCTTCGACCCCGAAAGCCTGGTGCGCTGGGACACCGCGCGGATCGAGCAGGCCATGGGCAATCCCGGGATCATCCGCAGCCCGAAGAAGATCGCGGCGACCCTTTCCAATGCGCGTCTCTATCTCGACATGCGCGAGGCGGGCGAGGATTTCGCGGACTATCTCTGGGGCTTCACCGATGGCCGGCCGGTGGTGAACCACTGGACAAGCTGGCGCGAGGCGCCGGCGAAGACGCCGCTTTCCGAGGCCGTGGCCAGGGACCTCCGGCGCCGCGGCTTCAAGTTCTGCGGCCCGGTAATCGTCTACGCCTTCATGCAGGCGGTCGGCATGATCAACGACCACCAGACCGACTGTCCCCGACATGCCGAGGTGCAGGCGCTGGCGCGATAGGCTACAGGGGTGTCGTGGTCGATGCCAGGCGCCGTTCGGGCTCGGTCCCGGCCCATGGACGCCCGGCCGACAGGGACGCCTGGCCGATATGGACGCCGGGCGCCGCTTCGGGCAGATGACACGCAGCGACAGCCTGATGTTCGCTGCCTGGTTCAACTGAGACGCGGGAGACCCGACATGAAACGCCCTGCCCTTGCCGGCCTGACCCTGCTGGCCGCCTGCCTCGGCATCTCCGGCTGCGCTGTCCTGCAGGGAAGTTATGACAGCCAGGCCCGGACTGAATGCCAGGACATTCCTGATGTAGAGGATCGGCTGAACTGCGAAATCGCGGTGGAAGAGGCAAAAGGGCAACGGCGCCAGGACGCGTTGCGTGAAAACTAGGCGACTGGCTCGACGCGACGCAGGCCGGGCCGTATCAAGGGGATAAACCGTCTCCACCCGGCCCGAACGCTTCGGGCCCCCTGCCCTGGGTGCCAGCATGACCCGTCCCGTCATTTCCGCCACCGGCCTCTTCACGCCGGAACAATCCATCACCAATGAAGAGCTCGTCGCCAGCTTCAATGCCTGGGCCGACCGCTGGAACGCCGAACATGCCGCCGAGATCGCGGCCGGCGAGGTCGAGGCCAAGCCGCACTCCTCGACCGAATTCATCGAGAAGGCCTCGGGTATCAAGGCGCGCCACGTCATGGACAAGGCCGGCGTGCTTGACGCCGCGATCATGGCGCCGCGCATTCCCGAACGTCCGAACGAGGAGATGTCCATCCTCGCCGAGATGGCCGTGACCGCTGCCCGGCAGGCGCTCGATGCGGCGGGCCGCCGTCCTGCGGACGTGGATGCGGTGATCTGCGCCTGCTCGAACCTGCAGCGCGCCTATCCGGCGATTGCCATCGAGGTGCAGGATGCGCTGGGCATCGGGGGCTTCGCCTTCGACATGAATGTCGCCTGCTCCTCGGCGACCTTCGGCATCCAGACCGCGGCCGATTTCATCCGCGCCGGCCATGCCCGCTCGGTGCTGATGGTGAACCCGGAAATCTGCTCGGGCCATCTCAACTTCACCGATCGCGACAGCCATTTCATCTTCGGCGACGTGGCAACCGCCGTCCTGGTCGAAGCTGAAGACCTCGCACCGGCAGGCCACTGGGCAATCCTCGGAACCCAACTCAAGACGCAGTTCTCGAACAATATCCGCAACAATTTCGGCTTCCTCAATCGCTGCGCGCCTGAAGGTGTCGGCGCGCCGGACAAGCTGTTCATCCAGGAAGGCCGCAAGGTGTTCCGGGAAGTGGTGCCCATGGTGGCCGAGATGATCGTGGAGCAGATGGACCGGCTCGCCATTGCACCGGGCGACCTTAGGCGCCTCTGGCTGCACCAGGCGAATGCCAACATGAACCGGCTGATCGCGCAGAAGGTGCTCGGCCACGAGGCCAGCGAGGATGAGAGCCCGACCGTGCTCGACACCTATGCCAATACCTCCTCGGCCGGCTCGATCATTGCCTTCCACAAGCATTCGGCCGATTTCCGGACCGGTGAGAAGGGGCTCATCTGCTCGTTCGGCGCGGGCTATTCAGCCGGGACGGTCTTCATCGAGAAGACCTGACGCTGCGTTACGCCTACGCCGGACTTGACCGGCACAGGCTTCTCCCGAAGGTGCAAGGTAAAGAGGTTGTGCCGGCGTCAGAGCGGCCGCAAGGGAGGACCCCACAAACCATGCAGTACGAAGATGTTGTCCGGGGCCGCCGCTCGATCCGCGGTTACCTGAAAAAGCCGGTTCCGCGGGAACTGATCGAGGACGTGCTGGCCCTCGCCATGCGCGCACCGACCTCGCTCAACACCCAGCCGTGGAACTTCTTCGTGGTCACCGGCGAGCCGCTGGACCGCATCCGCGCCGGCAATGTCGAGCGCAACCTAGCCGGCGTCCCGGACAGCCGGGAGTTCCGCATGGGGCCGGGCTATGAGGGCGTCCATCGCGAGCGCCAGATCGAGATCGCCAAGCAGCTCTTCGGCGCCATGGGCATTGCGCGCGAGGACAAGGCGGCGCGGAAGGACTGGGTGCTGCGCGGGTTTCGCCAGTTCGATGCGCCGGTCTCGATCGTGGTGACCTATGACAAGTCGATCCAGGGCTCGGACATCGCGCCCTTCGATTGCGGCGGGGTGGTGAATGCGCTGGTCAATGCTGCCTGGTCAAAGGGGCTCGGCTGCGTGATCAATACCCAGGGCATCATGCAGAGCCCCGTGGTGCGCGAACATGCCGGCATTCCCGACGACCAGGTCATTCAGACCTGCGTTGCCATGGGCTGGCCGGACGAGACCTTCCCGGCCAATGCCGTGGTCTCCCGCCGCAAGTCCGTCGCCGAAGCGGCAACCTTTGTCGGCTTCGGGGCGGACGAGAACTGAACGGACCTCAGGCCAGTCGCCGCGCGACGCATCGGCTGTATGCCGCGAAGGCCCGAGACCATGCCGGACAGACAGAACTGGCGGCCGCCCCCACGATGAAAAGGGCCACCCGTCGGGGACGGGTGGCCCGATTGTCTTGCACGCGCGAGGGCGGCGCGATCAGGCGAGGCCGCCATCCTCGTCCACGAGGCTCATCTCGAACAGCGCGTCGAGGCTCGGGGCCTCGAGCCTGCCGATATCCTCGCTGGCCGGGGCGGTATCGACGGCTCCCTCCACTTCGATCCCGTCGAAGAGGCTGAACAGCGTGGTGTTCTGGAAGGTCACCGTGTTGCCGTCCTTCTGGAAGACGACATCATTGCCAACCTGGGAGAAGTCGAGCGCGGCATCGGAAGCCGAAGCATAGCCGAAGTCGCGCAGCAGGATGGTTTCGCCATTCTCGTAGTCGATCACCGTGTCAGTCCCGTCTTCATCGGCGTCGAACACGAAGGTATCGAGACCGTCCTGGCCCTTGAGGATGTCGTCGCCAAGCCCGCCATCGATCAGGTCGATGCCACTGCCGCCATTGAGTTCGTCATTGCCGGCTTCGCCAAGCAGCGTGTCATCGCCGGCCGCACCGTTGAGCAGGTCATCGCCGACGCCGCCGGTGACCGCGTCATCTCCGGACTGGGCGAGCAGGGTATCATTGCCATCACCGCCTTCGAGCGTGTCGCCGCTCGATCCGGCGCGCAACTCGTCGTCGCCCTCTCCGCCGTTCAGCCAGTCCACACCGATGCCGCCGTAAAGCACGTCATTGTCGGCTTCGCCGAACAGCGAGTCATCGCCACCGGCACCCTGCAGGAAGTCTTCGCCATCGCCGCCGAAGCCGAAATCATTGTCCGCCCCGACACGGAGACGGTCATCCCCGTTGCCGCCGAGCAGCGTGTCAATGCCTGACCCGCCACGCAGGTCGTCATTACCGTTGCCGCCGCTGATCAGGTCGTCACCGCCGCCGCCGGCAACAAGATCGTTGCCATTGCCGGAGAACAGCGTGTCATCTCCGGCATTCCCGAAGATATCGTCATTGCCGTCGACGCTACTGATCGTGTTGTCGCCACTCGTTCCGTTGATCGTGTCATCGCCTTGCGTTGCATCGGCAATCACGCCCTCGACACCGACCGAGACGGTCGCCTTGGTGGTGGCTGCTCCATCGGAGGCCGTGTACTCGAAACTGATCGCGCCATCGAAGCCATTGTCCGGCTGCACGTTCAGCTTGCCATCCTCGCCCAGCGAAACCGTCCCATCGCCGACGTCCACGCTCCCGCCGGGGGCGATCGCCTGGCCGGCCACGGCCGTCACGTTCAGCTTGTCGCCATCGGGGTCGCTGTCATTGGCCAGCACGTCCACGCTCACCGGCGAGTCCTCGGTGGTGTCAGCGGTATCGTCGGCCGCAAGCGGGGCATCATTGACCGGGGCCACACTCACGCTGACGGAGCCGTTATCGGATCCAGCGCCATCAAACACGGTGTAGGCGAAGCTGAGCTCGCCATTGAAATCGGCGTCGGGCACCACGGTGAGCGTGCCGTCGGCCTCCAGGGTGACCTGGGCATTACCGACATCGACCGTGTCACCGGCGGCAACCGGTGCGCCGGCAATCGCCGTCACGATCAGGTTCGCACCCTCGGCGTCGCTGTCATTGGCAAGCACGTCCACACTGGCCGAGCCATCCTCATTGACCGCCAGCGTATCGTCGCCAGCCACGGGCGCGTCGTTCACCGGAGCGACCGCGACAGTGACCGAGCCGTCATCGGTGATCGCGCCGTCGGAGACGGTGTAGGTGAAGGACACCTCGCCGGAAACATTCGCGTCGGGCGTCACGGTCAGCCGACCGTCGGTCTCCAGCGTCACCTGCGCCGCACCGACATCGACCGTGTCGCCAGCCGCTACGGGCGTGCCGGCAATCTCGGTGACGCTCAGGGGGTCGCCATCGGGATCGATGTCATTGCCGAGCACATCGAGACTGACCGGGGCATCCTCATTGGTCACGGCAGTGTCGCTGACCGCGACCAGGCCGTCATTCACCCCGCCCACCGTCAGGGCGACGGTGGCATTGCTGCTCGCCGCGCCATCGGAGGCGGTGTAATCGAAGACGATCTCGCCGTCGAAGTCCGTATCCGGCGCGATGGTGAGCGTGCCATCCGCTTCCAGCGTGACGGTGGCATTGGCCACCGCGACGCTGTCGCCCGCGACGACCGCCGTACCGGCGATTGCGGTGATCGAGAGCGCGTCGCCCTCGACATCGGTGTCATTGGCCAGCACGTCGAGATTGACCGAGCCGTCCTCCTCGACGCTGCCAGTATCGCCAACGGCGGCGGGGGCGTCGTTCACCGCATTCACGGTCACGGTCACGGCGCCCTGGGTCTCGAAGCTGCCATCGGTGACGGTGTAGGCGAAACCGACCTCACCACTGAATTCGGCATCGGGCACCACGGTCAGGGCGCCATTCGCGCCGACCGTCACAGAGGCATTGGTGACCGCGACGGTATCGCCCTCGACAACTGCCGTGCCATTGATGGCGGTGAGGCTGATTGCGCTGCCTTCGGGATCACTGTCATTGGCGAGCACGTTGACAGTGACCGAGCCGTCCTCGTCCGCTGTCGCCGTATCGGGGCCCGTCACGGGGCCGGTATTGATGGCCGTCAGCTCGACGAAGTCGACGCGGGCCCGCTCGCCCTCATCGCGCACGCCCTGAATGGAAATCTGGTCGCCGGCCTGGAGATCGAGCTGGACCGTGCGCACCGTCGGCACGCCCGGACCGGAGCCGGCCCCATTGGCGAGCCAGCTGTCGACCTCGACCCCGTTGACCAGGACGGCGAAGGTCGACACGCCGTCATTCTCGTCGAGATAGGTGACATCCAGCGAATAGGTGCCATCAAGACCGGTGAAGATGCCGGAAGCGGTCCCGCTCGTTTCGGTGACAATGCCCTGTCCGCCGGACGTGCCGGTCTTGTTCTCGACCGCATAGCCATCGAGTGTCAGGTCCTCGGCCTCGGTCCGGCCGACATTGATTGTCTTCGCCGTTGCGACATCAATCTTGTCGATGCGGGCAAGTTCGCCGTCGCCGCGCGTGCCGCGGACGGAGACCGTGTCGCCGGTATTCAGCGAGACCGTCACGATCTCGGTATCGGGCGTGCCAAAACCCGCGCCGCCGCCCGTACCCTGCCAGCTTCCGACAACAATGCCATTGACCAGCACGTCATAGGTGCCGACGCCGTCCGCTTCGTTGAAATAGGTCACCGACAGGTCGTAGGCGCCGGCCTCGCCGGTGAATTCGCCACTCACTGTGCCGCTGCCCTCTCCGGGCGGCGGCGACAGGGCGACGAGTTCGTTGCCGGACGCGTCGTTATTGGTCTCGACGGTATAGCCGCCATCGAGGATCAGGTCCTCGGCCTCGTTGCTGCCGACATTGAGCGCGCCCAGCCGGCTGATCTCGAAACTGTCGAAGCGTCCCCGTTCGCCACCATCCTGATCGGCCTGGACAGAAACCGTGTCGCCATCCTGCAGCGCCACGGTGAAGGTCTCGGAGTCCGGTGTACCCAGGCCAGCGCCGCCGCCCTCGCCGGTGAACGAGCCAACCGGCGTGCCGTTCACGAACAGCGTCCAGGTCCCCTCGCCATCGCTCTCGTTGAAGTAGTTGATCTTCACATCATAGATGGCAGCCTGACCGACGAAGGTTCCCGTCGCCGTCCCGGTGGTCTGCACCTGGTCTGCCGAAATCCAGACGACCGCGCCGCCCGAAGCATCCCCACGAGTCTCGACCCTGTAACCGTCCGTCAGGTCGAGCGATTCGGCCTCGGTGAGGCCCACAACAATATCCGGCATGATAACTCCACAGCCTTTCCACACCCAAAGATGGTTACGTTGGAGCAACAAACGGGCCAGACGGTCAAGTTACAGAAGCAGAAACTGGCACAAGGAACGGAAGAAGACCGGCGGTCTGCCCCTGCATGACGGCACAGCTGGACAGCCATGGGGCAAGAAGACCTTTGTTTTCCCGGAAATCTTCTTGCGCGGACACTTGCGCCGCAAGTCTTGTCCACCAGACGAAGGGATCCCGACGTGATCCCGCCCCACGCGAGCGACGAGCAGCGGAGACCGCGTTCCCCACATTCTCATGCCAAGTGTGCACCAGTCTTGTGGGACAGGTGTCGCCGGGCGCGTACCGGCATGGCACACGCCCTTGCAGGATCAGCGAACCCTGGCGGCGCCGCGGGTCAGTAGTCGTCCTCGATATCCTCGTCGAAGAAGTCGCCCCACAGGGCCTTTCGGCTGGTGCGGATCACTTCGGCAGTGAAGGCCAGTCCGACCAGCGCAAGCACCCACCACTGTGTGCTCGGCTCACTTGCCCATGCCAGCAGATTGTCCATCATTCCATTCGCCCCGGCTTTCGGTGTTGGCGCCCACTCTGCAGCGCGCAGGGTTAAGAGGTCCTGTCACGGGCCCGCCGAAACGCCGCCAATGCGTTAAGATTGACCCGCCCCGGGGTTTACACCTCTGCTTTCCGGTCGGCGCCGGCTTGTCCCGGCCCGCATCTGACTGTGGGCGGTTTCCAGCCGGTCCGCGAAGAATTAAGACCAACCCATGACTCGTTCGAACGCATCAAGGCGCCCCGGGAGCAGAACGGGCGAGCCCCGGGTCTGGCAACGCATGTTGTCGGGCCGGCGCCTCGACCTGCTCGATCCGAGCCCGCTGGACGTGGAGATCGAGGACATTGCGCACGGCCTGGCCCGGGTCGCCCGATGGAATGGCCAGACCACCGGTCCCTTCGCGTTCTCCGTTGCCCAGCACTCGCTGGTCGTGGAACATCTCGTCAGCCGTCTGAAGCCGGCGGTCACACCGACCATGCAACTCACTGCCCTGCTGCATGACGCGCCCGAATATGTCGTCGGCGACATGATCTCGCCATTCAAGGCGGTGCTCGGGACCGGCTACAAATCCGTGGAAGCGCGGCTCGAAAGGGCCATCCATCTCCGCTTCGGCCTGCCAGCCGAGACGCCGCGATCGCTCAGGACCGTCATCAAGAAGGCCGACATGATCTGCGCCTGGTTCGAGGCCACCCAACTCGCCGGGTTCGCCCCCGCCGAGGCCGATGGCTTCTTCGGCCATCCGCCCGCCGGCATCGACCTCGCGCTCGACCCGCAGAGCCCGAACGACGCGCAGTCAGCCTTCCTCGAAAGGTTCCGCCATCTTCTCGCCGCCATGGACAGGGACGGCTGACCGGATGGCCGAAATCGCAATCTCCATCGGACTGTCTGCCGTGATCGTTGCGGCCGACAGCAACCGGCCCTCCGTGCTTGCGACGCGGCGGGACGGCGGCCTTCCGGCGCTTCCCTTCGGCCCGTTCGATCCGGTCGGTCACGCGACACTCGATCGCGGCCTGCGGGAATGGGTGCGCGAACAGACCGGTTTCGAGCTGGGCTATGTGGAACAGCTCTACACGTTCGGCGACCGCGGACGGGAAGCGCAGGCGATCCCTTGCGATGATGACCGGCTGGCAGCCCGGATCATCTCCATCGGCTATCTCGGCCTGACGCCCGAAAAGGCAGAGATCGACACGAGCTTCGACGCCCGCTGGCTCGGTTGGTACCGGTTCTTCCCATGGGAGGATCATCGCGACGGGCCACCGGGACTTGTCCGCGAGGTGATCGGTCCTGGCCTGATGGACTGGGCCGGGGGAAACGCATCCCGGCTCGACCGCGCGAAACTGGCATTCGGTCTCGATGGCCAGGCCTGGGTCGATGAACGGGTCCTTGAACGCTATGAACTGCTCTACGAGGCCGGGCTGGTCGCCGAGGCGACGCGCGATGGACGGCCTGCGTCCGCCGGGACGTCGGTGCCGCTCGGCGAGGAGATGACCTCCGACCATCGGCGGATCCTTGCCACCGCCATGTCGCGCCTGCGCGGCAAGGTGAAGTACCGGCCGATCGTGTTCGAACTCATGGCGCCGCGCTTCACCCTGTCGGCGCTGCAACAGACCGTCGAGGCAATCCTCGGCCTGCGCCTGCACAAGCAGAACTTCCGCCGGGCGCTGGACAAGGCCGGGCTGGTCGAAGGGACCGGGGAGATGGAGCTGTCAACGGGCGGTCGACCGGCCGAATTCTATCGCTTCCGTCGCGAACTGCTCCGCCGGCGTGTGGTCTCCGGCGTGGCCACACCCGGCCTCAAACGCGACTGACCCCAGCACGACGTGGCGCCTTTGCGGGGTCCGGGGACCAGACCGCAGGGGACAGGACCGGGGGCGTGCCCTCTATTCGACGGTCCAGCCGCGGGCGGTGCGGCGGGCTTCCAGGGTCAGCCGGCCGGTCTGCTGCCGGCGGCGGCGCGTTTCCATCTCGGCACCACGCCCGGCGAACCGCATGAGAATGGCGATCGCCGCAAGAACAAGCCCGAAAACGGCGGTCATGACTGCCAGCAATCCGGCCGCGAGGATGACTGCAAAGGCAATCAGCAGGTGCCGCGTCCACTCGCCGACCTGGCGCAGGTACGCCCCGGCCCGCGCCGAAAGGCCAGGCGGGAAGAGGGTCTGACGATGAGTGTCATGTGCCGTCATAGAGGTCTCCTTCCACCTTCATGATGGGATCGCCGCGTGACAAGGTCAATTGCCGATCCGTTCATGTCGGCGAATATCACGAGTTTGCACCAATCAGGCCACGTTCTGCCTTGATCTTCGCATAGGCCGACGTGATCGCCGCCGTCTTGTCGTGGGCCGCCGCCTCGAATTCCCGTGGCGCGCCGCGCATCACCACCCGGTCGGGATGGTTGTCGGCCATGAGCTGGCGATAGGCGAGCCGGATGTCCGGGAAGGGTGCGTCATGGGCCACGCCCAGAATGTGATAGGGGTCATTGCGTTCCGGTCCGAGATGGCTCGCCCGGATGCGCCGGAAGGTAGCCTCCGAGAAGCCGAACGCATCGGACACCGTCCGCAGATAGTCGAGTTCGTCGGGGGTCACGACACCATCAGCACCGGCAATCTGGAACAATCCGTCCAGCACGCCCTCGAGCAGGCAGGGGCGGTTGCGATACTTGGTGCCGATGCGCTGGGCGTAGCCTTCATAACCCTTCACCGTCTGGCGCGCGAGATTGAACAATCGCCGCACGGCCGGGGCGTCCTGTACTCCGGCCCGGAAGACACGGGAAAAGGCTATCACCTCGTCATCTGTCACGACCCCGTCGGCGGCGGCCATCTTGGCGCCGAGACCGATCACCGCGGCCGTGAACCCGACATCGTTCGGCTCCGGCGCACAGCCGTCTTCATCCTCGCCCGGCACGGGGAGGATATCGGGCTCGAAAAGGTTGCGGCCCGCCTTGAGAAGTTGCGCCCAGACACTCATTCCGGAATCCTTACCAGCAAAAACAGGGCGTGAACATGGCATATGACGCCGATGTGATTCAGGATCATTGAACCGTTCGCCGTAATTATTATATCATTGACGCGATAGGATACGGATTGATGCAGGAAGGAAAGGGCCGTCTCGCGGGCCGAACTGACATGGCCGAACCGGACCAGGACACGTGAACCGGACCCCGGAAGGGACCCGCCGGGACATGGCAGGCGGCGACATGACAGGGAAGTGATCCGCAGGGGCATGGACGCAGGCCCCGCTCGCCCCCATCCTCCTGTTCAGACCCATCCGGCAGGCCGGGGCTGGCCCACCGCCCGGTCCTGCCCTCAGGATCGCATTCCGGACTATTCCCCTCGTCCCCCAACCGGAATGCGCCAGGCGGCCCTGTCCACGCGGCAGGGCCGCCGCCCTCCCGCTGCGTCAACTCCATTGACAGTCGCACGGACACGACGCCCCCTGCGTTGGCAGAAAAATTGCAGAACGGAAGGCGTGGTGGACCTTCCGCGAACCCTTGGACAGGACGTCCAGAGGTTCCACTCACATTGAGCAGAAGGTCTCGGGCGCCGGTATGGGCCACGAGCGGTCAGTACCGACGTCCCGGAATGTGGGACGAGGACGATGGTGAGTAGAGTTATCTGGCGGCGGGGTGCCCTGGCCCTGATCGTCTTCACGGTTTTCATGGCCGGCATGGTGAGCGCGGCCACGATCCTTGAATGGGAACGGATCTCGGGCCGGCTCGGCCTGGATGAGCGCCCGATCGACCGACCGAATGTCATCGAGGCGCACTGGCGACCGCTTGAAACGGCAGTGTTGTCGCTGGAAACCATGGAGGTCGCTCTCGGCAATCCCGACGGCAGCGGCACCGGCGGCGCCATTGCCAGCTTCGGCGACAATATTCTTTACGCCTCGGCAAATGGCTATCTCGCAACGCTGAACCTGAAGACCGGCACGCTCGATTATCTCGACCTGCGCGTGCCGATGAATTACGACCATATCCGCAAGACCTATTTCATGGCCCATCCCCAGTTCAACCAGAACTGGTACCGGGTGCACGACCTCCTGATCATCCGGGACCAGGCCGACCCCACCCGCGGCACGCTTTACGTGAACCACCACCTCTTCGACGAACCGACACTGTCGATGTGCAACACCATCCATCGTCGGCCGGTCCGGCTCGTGGATGGGGCCATCGACCTCTCCGAAGGTGACTGGGAGGAAATCTACCGGCTGAACAGGTGTCTCGACATGCCGGCCGATGACTGGACCTTCGAGGGTCACCTGTCGGGCGGACGCATGGTGCCCGATGGCGACGATGCCCTGCTGTTCAATGGTGGCGAGTTCGGCATCGGTACCTTCCGTGACCGCCCCGAGGAGGCCCAGGCCGACAGCGGCATCGACTACTCCAAGATCATCCGGCTCGACCTCGACACCCTCGAGACCAGCTACCACGCCTACGGCTTCCGCAACGCCCAGGGACTGGCATGGGACAATGACGGCCGGCTATGGGAGGCCGAGCACGGCGCACAGGGCGGCGACGAGGTCAATTTCATCATCCCCGGCGAGAATTACGGCTGGCCGAACGTCTCCTACGGCACCGATTACGGCGCGCCGCGCCGGCCGCTGAAGCTCAACCCGATCCAGGGCCGGCATGATGGTTATCGCCCGCCGATGTATTCCTTCGTGCCCTCGGTCGGGCTGGCGAACATCATCTTCGTCCCGCGCGAGGGTGAGGCCTACAAGGAATGGCAGGACGACCTGCTGGCGGTCTCGCTCAAGGGCGAAACGCTTTGGCGGATGCGCGTCGAGGACGGTCCCCGCATCAGCATGGCGGAACCGGTCGAGCTTGGCCGTCGCCTGCGGGACATCATCCAGCTCGACAATGGCCAGTTCGTGATCCTGACGGGCGCCCATACGCTGATCTTCATCCGCGATCCGAAAGCGGCAGCCGAACGCGACATCCCGCGCGACCAGCCCTTCCTTGTGGCCGGATATGACGCCATCGGCGTGATCGAAGCGGCCGGACGGAAGATGGAGGAGGAGTACCCCTGGGGACAGCTCCTGTTCCAGGGCGCCTGCGCAAGCTGCCACCGCCTCGACGGAACGGTCGGCGCGGCCCCGCCGCTCAACGGCATCATCGGCAAGCAGATCGGCAGCCATTCCGGCTATCCCTATACCACCCCGCTCACCGAGAGCCGCAGGAAATGGACGAAGGGGCGGATCAATGCGTTCATCACCGACCCGGAGGGCATGTTCGAAGGGACGTCGATGCCCGGGCTTGGCCACCTGCAACCCTATGAGCGCCGGGCCATCGTGAATTTCCTTGCAAGGACCCAACCGGGCGTGACAGAACCCCTCGCGAAAGAGCAGACTGCCGGGCTCCGCACGTCAGAGTGATACCCGGCACGGCATTCCGCTGGGCAAATCGGGGCCTTCCCCCTGGAAGTTGTCACCACGATTGCCGTCGGCGGGAGGTTGTATGTGACAACAGTGAAATCCATTGCCCTTCTCGGGACGGTCGCCGCCATGGCTGGCGCAGCCTATCCGCAAAACACGTCCGGCGTATTCAGCCCGGTTGTCCGGGAGGGCGACCTGAGCGCCCAGTACCGGCTGGGCTTCGACCCCGATGATGACACCTGGACCCAACGCTTCCATGCCCAGCGCGCCCTCGACACGACCGTGCGGCTGCGCGGCATCGTGCAGCTCGAGCGCGACCCCGGAGAGGATGCCGACCTCGATTACGTGCAGGCCGAACTTCTCTGGCAGCTCACACCCGACGGCAACGCCTATCAGACGGCCTTCCGCTTCGATGCCCGCGTCCGCCCTGCCGACGAGCCGGAACTCTTCCGGGCCATCTGGACGAATGATTACAAGCTGACCGACAGGCTGAGCGTGCGCGGCATTGTCGTCACCGGCGCCGAATTCGGCGACGCGGCCTTCGATGGCGTGTCGCTGGAGACCCGCGCCCGGCTGGCCTACGCGCTTGACGCCGGACCGCAGGTCAGCCTGCAGCTCTTCAGCACGTATGGCACCACCGAGGACATCGCCAACCTCGAGGACCAGCAACACCTGCTCGGGCCCGATGCGTCGATCGATCTCGGCGAGACCTGGTCCATGGTCGCCGGGGTCCTGTTCGGCCTGACCGATGCCAGTCCGGACACCAATCTGAGGCTCTGGATCGGCCGGCCCTTCTGAGGGGGCGCACCGGACGCAACGCGCCGGTGATCCGGGCACCCATCAAGAGCCGAGGGCGGTTTCCGACCTTGCGCGCTTTCGCGCCTCGAAAGCGGCCATCTGCTCGGACGTGGCCTCGGTCTGGTAGGCGGCCTTCCATTCGCTGTAGGGCATGCCATAGACCCGTTCGCGTGCGGCCTCCCGGTCGATCTCGATACCGGCCTCTGCCGCCGCCTCGCGATACCAGTCGCTGAGGCAGTTCCGGCAGAAATCGGCGACGATCATCAGGTCGATATTCTGCACGTCGCTGCGCGCATCCAGATGAGCGAGAAGCCGGCGAAATGCAGCGGCATCGAGCCTGTCCTGCTGTGCGTCCGTGATCGGCTCATGGGTGGGGGACTTGGGCATCGGGATCTCCTGTTCGAGGGCGATGTTCAGGGCTGCGCAGGGTTGCCGTCGCCGATCAGCCAGCGGCAGGGCCGGATATCGACCCGCTCGAACAGGCCGGCCCGGCTGTAGGGATCTTCGGCCGCCCAGGCGCGAGCCTCTTCCAGTGTATCGAATTCGATCAGGAAAAGCGAGCCGGCAAAGGTCTCGCCATCCTCGGCAAACAGCGGACCGGCCATTGCGATCCGGTCGGCATGGGCGCCGGCCCAGGCGAGGTGGTCCGGACGGTTGGCCATGCGCAAATCGAGCGCGCCCGGCTTGTCGAGGCAGTGAACAGCGAACAGGGCCATGAGTCTCTCCTTTTCAGTCCCGGCGGGTCTCTTTGGCCCGGCGGGTCCCCTGGGTCGAGTATCAGTCTTCAGCCCGGAAGGGGCGGGCGAGAAGGGCGTCCATCGCCTCGCCGACCGTAACCTGTCCGGCGAGAATGTCCGACACGGCGACCGAGATCGGCATCTCGACCCCGAGCCGTGCAGCCAGCGCCGCAATCGCCGGGGCGGTCGCTGCGCCTTCGGTCACGGCTTTGCGCCCGGACAGCACCGAAGCGGCCGAACGGCCCTCGCCCAACGCCTTGCCGAAACTCATGTTTCGCGACTGGGTGGACGAGCACGTCAGCACCAGGTCGCCCAGCCCGCAGAGCCCCGACAGGGTCTCCGCCCG
Organism: uncultured Hyphomonadaceae bacterium; assembly: GCA_964506685.1. GTDB lineage: Bacteria > Pseudomonadota > Alphaproteobacteria > Caulobacterales > Hyphomonadaceae > UBA5336. Next base: position 28,592 of record CAZDMQ010000033.1, read on the forward strand.
CCCCCCCTTGGCGACAGCGAGCCGCTTCATCTCCGCATAGCCGCGGGTCATCAGCGCCGCGTGCGCCGAGCGTCCGAGGCCAAGCCCCTCGACCATGCCGCAGGCGATCGCGAGCACGTTCTTCACCGCCCCGCCGATCTCCGCCCCGATCAGGTCCGGGCTCCAGTAGGGCCGGAACCGGGCATGGCCAATTGCCTGCATCAGCCCCTCGCCAAGCGCCGGGTCCGCGCAGGCAAGGGTTACCGCCGTCGGCAGGCCGCGCGCAACATCGGCCGCAAAGGACGGACCCGACAGGACCGCCGGCACGGCTTCCGGCAGCGTTTCGGCGAGGACTTCGGTCATCAGCGCGAGCGTCCCGGTCTCGATCCCCTTGGCGCACAGCAGCACCGGCACGCCGGGCGTCACGTGCGGGGCGAGGGCCTCGAACGCGGCCCGGGCGAACTGTGCCGGGACGACGGCGAGGATCATGTCGGCCCCCGCCAGCACCGCCGGATCGATCGTTGCCTGCAGGGGCGGCAGCTCCAGCCCGGGCAGGTAGGTGCGGTTGCCCCGACCCGATGACAGGTCGTTGGCAATCTCCGCTTCCCGCGCCACGATCGCGACCTCGCGACCGGCCAACTGCGCCGACAGGGCGAGCGCTGTCCCCCAGGCGCCGGCGCCGAGCACGCCGACCGTTCCGGGCGGCTTCATGCCTGGCCCCGATCATGCGTTGACCTGAAGGAACAATTGATCATTCAGCCATTTTGCCTAAGGTTGGTGCCATGAGTACGAAGACTGACACACGCGACTGCATACTTGAAGCGGCGATCGAGCGGTTTCTGCATTACGGTTACGCCAAGACCACCATGTCCGAGATCGCCCGCGACTGCTCGATGTCAGCGGGGAATATCTATCGCTTCTTCGCATCGAAACTGGATATCGCCGAGGCGATGGCGCGAAAGTTCAATGTCGATCTGCACCAGACCCTCGCCCAGATCGCGCGCGAAGACCGTCCGGCCGGTGAACGGCTTCACCGCCTGTTCGATTACGGCCTGCGCACCACCTATGACAAGCTCGCCTCCGACGCAAAGATCCTCGAGGTCGCCGAAGTCCTGGCACGCGAGCGGCCCGGCTTCTCGAACGAGGAACTGGCCCAGGAGCGGATCCACATCGTCAGGATCCTCGAGGACGGGGTCGGAAGCGGGGAATTCGCGCCGATGGAGGATCCGGCCTTCATCGCGGAAATGATCCAGACCGCGATGATGAAGTTCAAATACCCCCAGCTGTTCACGCGCCTGACGCTGGAAAAACTCATCCGCGAGCTCGATGGCGTTACGGTCATCATTCTCGCAGGCCTGAAGTGCGGCATCCATGCGGTTTCGCATGACAGTCATGAAAATTGAACATTATCGATTTCGTTCATTGATTATCCGATCTGGCTCGTCTATATCATGAGCACGGCCACCGCACGCCGTTGGTTCTAGGAGAAGACGATGAACATCGCGAACACGACTGAAGGCAAACGCAACCTGATCGCATTCATTGCGACCATCCCGCTTGCGCTGGCCCTGCTTGCCAGCATCTATGCCGGTACCGGCCTGATCGGCTGATCCGGCCCACCCCGACCCCACCGGACCACGGCGACCGCCTTTCCTCCCAGACGCCCCTCGCCGCAGTGTCCGGCCAGAGCCCCCCGGTCCTCCACAACAGGGCCGGGGGGCTCGCTTTTCAGGCCCCTCGCCGCCGCCGTCGGAACAGCTCCCGCTGTCCGCCTCGATACCCGTCACAGCGCGGGCATCGGCAATGGCGAATTGCAATTGTCAAACGGAACGGCCTTCAGGGCGCGGGCGGGACCTCGTTCAGGAGCGTCGCCGTTTCCAGGATGGAGTCCACTGATGGGCGGGTCTTGTATCCCTGCTCGCGGAGGACGGCCGCGACCGTGCCATCATTGCGGATGAAAACCACAGCCGGATGGGGAATGCCGTAGGCGCGGCTTGCCGGCTGCATCTCATCATTGAACAGATTGAAGGCGCGGATCGCTTCCGATCCCTGGTCAGACAGCAGGGCGAACTCGATCCCCTGCTCGGTGGCAAACGCTTCCAGCACCGCCGGACTGTCATAGGAAAGCGCTGCAAGCTGCCAGCCGGCAGCGGCCAGCGTCGATGTGGCCGGGTTCAGCTCAAGAAGCTGGGCCTTGCAATAGGGGCACCAATCGGCCGAGCGGAAGAAGACGATGATCGTGCCATTCCGGCCCGGCACCAGGGAATCCTCTATGCCGACCGCCTCGACCATGTCCAGTGCAGGCGCCGGCTGGCCGACCACCGGGCCGATCCCGGTTCGAGGCGCATCGGCAGTGTCGGGCGGTGGCGTCTGCTGGGCCAGGGCGGGAGTGGCCAGCAGCATGGCGGCGATAAGGGTGGCGACGGTCTGGCGCAACATGGTCGGGGGTCTCCTGAATCGATGACGGGCATTGATACGCCCGCAGAGCGTACCACCCCGGGCGCGGAACGCACCCGGCCTCGCGCCTTTTCACTGCATTCGTGACCAGCACTCGCCGGGCAGGACACCCGCCAACAGCACGGGCGCAGCGTCAGGAGAGGCTCGGATCGATGTTCCTGCAGGCGTCCAGCAAGCCCTTCACTGCATCGACCGAATTCTGGAACATGGCCGTTTCCGCCTCGTTGAAGTCGAACTGGATCACGCGCTCGGCACCGCCCGCCCCGATCACCGCCGGCACGCCGACATAGAGACCGTCAAGGCCGTACTCGCCCTGCAGGTGCGCAGCAATCGGCAGGACGCGCTTCTGGTCGTTCAGATAGGATTTCGCCATGGCGATGGCGCTCTCGGCCGGGGCATAATAGGCCGAGCCGGTCTTGAGCAGGCCGACTATCTCGCCGCCGCCCTTGCGCGTGCGGTCGACAATCGCATCGAGCTCGGCCTGGGTCATCCAGCCCTGCTTCACCAGTTCCGGAAGCGGCAACCCGCCAACCGTCGAATGCCGCACCATGGGTACCATGGTGTCGCCGTGCCCGCCCAGCGTCCAGGCCACGATGTCGGCCACCGAAATCCCGGTCTTCTCGGAAAGGAAATAGGCAAACCGCGAGGAGTCGAGCACGCCGGCCATGCCGACCACCTTGTTCGTCGGCAGGCCCGAGAATTTCTGCAGCGCCCAGACCATTGCATCCAGCGGGTTGGTGATGCAGATCACGAAGGCGTCCGGCGCATGGGTGCCGATCCCTTCGCCGACGGCCTTCATCACCTTGAGATTGATACCGATCAGGTCGTCACGGCTCATGCCGGGCTTGCGCGGCACACCGGCTGTGACGATGCAGACATCCGCGCCGGCAATGTCGGCATAGTCCTGGGTGCCCCTGAGACTGACCGACGATTTGTAGACCGGCGTCGATTCGGCGATGTCGAGCCCCTTGCCTTCGGGAATACCCTCGGCGATGTCGAACAGGACCACGTCGCCGAGTTCCTCGCGCGCCGCGATATGGGCAAGCGTCCCCCCGATCATGCCGGAACCGATGAGAGCGATCTTCTTGCGAGCCATGGGAGGCCTCCTTGCCTTGGCTGGAATGTGGTCTGGTGCCGGATTAGCCAAGCACGGGCGGGGAGGCAATGCAGCCGCCACCAAAGTGTGCCGGTGCCGTCTCATCGGCGCCTTCGCAAAGCGTTTCCCGCTCCGGACCGCCGACCAGCTCATTCCCGCAACGCGCCCCCGCCGGATGCGCGCCGACAAGGGGCTGGATTTCTTCAGCGGACCTATCCTATAGGACCGCCATGTCCTTGCCGCCCCGCACCTCGCGCTCGCCCATCCCCCTCGAGCAGTGTCACCTCGTCCGTTCGATCGACCTGATCGGCGAGCGCTGGACCCTGCTGATCCTCCGCGCCGCCATGTTCGGCGTTCGAAGGTTCGATGATTTCCAGAACGAACTCGGTTGTCCCCGGACGGTGCTGTCCGGCCGGCTCAGGAAACTCAGCGATGCCGGCATCCTCACGCGCTCGCCCTATCGCGAGCCTGGCCGGCGAACCCGCCATGAGTACGTCCTGACCGAAAAGGGCCAGTCGCTCCAGCCCATCCTTCTGATGCTGACCCAGTGGGGCGACGAACACCTCGGCAATGGCGCGCCCCCGCCGCTGCGCTTCACCGACCGGAAGACCGACCAGCCTGTAAGGGTTGGCTTCATCAGTGCCTCTGGCAGGGCTGTGCCGCCTGACCGGCTGCGGCCCAGGGTCCGCCGGGGCTGAGGGTCCACCGGGGCTGAGCCGACCGGCAGGCGGGCCCGGGGACAGCGCACCCCCTTGCTGCTTTCTGCCCCTGCTGGCTCTCTGCCCATGCCCGCGCACGATCCAACGTCTGGCCCAGCGCGCGCGGGTCGTTCTGCTGACCAGTGAGAGGCTTGAGAACGCTGCCAGCCGGTGGCGGTGGCGCCATGCCGAGCTCCGCCCTGACGGGCTGCACGATGAAGCGCGCCCCGGAGCGCCGCGCCGGGTCACGGATGAGGCTGTCGCCGAGACGATCCGGCTGACGCTGGAGACAACAGCGCCGGACGCCGCCCTCAACTCCGCTGCACCTGCTCCATCGGCGGCACCCCCGCCAACATCACACAGCTCTGTTTGCAAACCCCCGAAACCGCCCAGAACCAGAACGAAATCACCGCAACTTCTGATGCAGGCCAAGAGGGCGAGCGGGGACGGGCCAGGGCGGCGGGTGGAGGACTACGAGCTGATCGCCTGGGCGTCGCGTTCGCCCGTCCGGATCCGGATCACCGTGTCGAGATCGGACACGAAAATCTTGCCGTCGCCGATAGTGCCGGTATTCGCGGCCGTGCCGATGGCCTCGGTCACCCGCTCGACTGCATCGGACGAGCAGGCGACTTCCACCTTTACCTTCGGCAGGAGACGCACCTCGTATTCCGCACCTCGATAAACCTCGGTCTTGCCCTGCTGGCGGCCATAGCCTCGGACTTCCGAGACCGTAAGGCCCTCGGCGCCGATCTCCGACAGGGCATCGACCACCGCGTCGAGCCGGCTCGGCTTAAAGATCGCTGTGACAAGCTTCATGGCTGGCCCCTGTTCTGCTATTCCACGAACACTGCCGTGATCGCTCGCCCGGGTCAAACACACTCAGTCGACAGACCGGTTGCGCGATCGTCCAGCCTGATCGATGGGCAGGATCGCCGCACCTTTGGGCGTTTTAAGGGCATTCACCGCCGGCGCCACGGCGCCGCCCGGCTCGATGTAGAGCCGTTTCACCGCCTCGACGAGGACAACCCCGCCCAGCGCTGGCGCAATCCACTCGCCGACACGTTCCCAGCCCTCCGCTGCCGCTGTCACCAGGCTACGGTTCATCGGCGGCATGAACAGGGCATGGGTGCTGGCGGTGACCTGGAAGCTGCCATCAGCAAGGAACGCGGCGAGTTGCCGGCGCGTCCATGGCCGGCCATGCCCGAACGGGGTCCGGTCAGCCACCGACCACAGGCCATGACGGTTGGCAGCCGCAATCACCAGCCGGCCCTCCGGCGCCATGACCCGCCAGATCTCCCGCCGCAGCACCTGCGGGCTTTCCGCTTCCTCCAGACCGTGCAGGACAATCACCCGGTCGAACACACCATCGGAAAAAGGCAACCGGTCATGCGGTGACATCACGGTTGCATTTCCCCGTCCGGTGGGATCCCAGCGGAAATGCCCGCCCGACCCGGGAATTGCGCTGACGCAGCGGCGCGCACGGTCGGCAAAGCCCTCCAGGACCGGGTGGGGGAAGCCGATGCCGAGAACCGACAGGCGATCTCCCGGCCCCCACAGATCCGAAATCCTGCGCATCAGCAGGCGGCCCGCAGCCAGTCCAAGGCGCGAATGATAGAACCTGTGGATCGAAACGGCGTCCTGTCGCATGTCTTGTCTCTATGATAGTATACGGCAAACGGACAGTAAAATCAGGCCCATGATCGCGATACACCAGTTCCCCTGCCTCAATGACAATTACGGCTTTCTTGTTCATGACACTGACAGCGGCGAGACCGCTGCGGTGGACACCCCCGACCCGGACCGTTACCTCGAAGAGGCCGGCCGCCGGGGATGGACCATCACCCAGGTCTGGAACACCCACTGGCACCCTGACCATGCCGGCGGCAATTCCAAGCTCAAGGACCTGACCGGCTGCCTGATCACGGGGCCGGTGGCCGAGGCCGAGAAGATCCCCGGGATCGACCGGCCGGTCGGCGGCGGCGACGCGGTCTCGCTCGGCACCCTCACCGCAAGCGTGATCGACGTGCCAGGGCATACGCTCGGCCATATCGCCTATCACTTTGCGGACGAAGGGATCGCCCTGGTCGGGGATTCGCTGTTTGCCCTGGGCTGCGGCCGGGTGTTCGAGGGCGACATGGCCATGATGTGGGAGAGCCTTTCGCGGCTGAAGGCGCTACCTGCCGAAACCGTGGTCTATTGCGCCCATGAATACACCCAGGCCAATGCGCGTTTCGCAATGAGTGTTGATCCGCAGAACCGGGCGCTGCAGGCCTATGTCAGCGAGATCGACAACAAGCGCGCCGACGGCCATCCCACGGTGCCGACGCTGCTCAGCCGCGAACTGGCGACCAACCCGTTCCTGCGAGCCGATGATCCGGACCTGCAGGCCGCCATGGGACATCGAGGCGACGCTGTCGCCACCTTTGCCGAGATCCGCGGGCGCAAGGACCGGTTCTGATGACCGCCCGCTCCGGCGACCTCGGCGCCCGCGAGATCATCCGCCTGCTCGGCATGTCGCCCCACCCCGAGGGTGGCCACTATGTCGAGACCTATCGCGCGCCGGCGGACAGCGACGCACGCGCCGCCATGACGGCGATCTACTTCCTCCTTCAGGCCGATGAGGTGTCGGCCTGGCACAGGGTGGATGCGGCCGAGGCCTGGCTCTGGCAGGCTGGTGGCCCCCTTTGCCTGACGATCTCACCGCCCGACGGCAAGGGCGCGGAATCCCGGCACCTCGGCCCGGACCTACGAGCCGGCCAGCGGCCACAATGCATCGTTCCGGAAGGTCACTGGCAGGCAGCCGAAACGCTCGGCGCATGGACGCTTGCCAGCTGCATCGTCGCCCCGGCCTTCCAGTTCGACGGGTTCGAACTCGCCCCGGCCGGCTGGCGCCCGGACGTCTGAAGCGCCGATCCTTCGTGTCCTCCGGTCGTTGCTTCAGATCCCTGTCTCAGCCCAACTCTCCGTTCGCAAACGCACCCCGCTTTCTCCAACGTTCGTCAGTGAGGTTCCTCGGACACGCGGATTTGCGGCTGGCCGTTGAGGCCTGCAAACTCGCCCATGATGCAGGCGTCGACATGGGCTGGCAGCTTGCTGGCATCGAAGGCCGAGGAGTGCGGGACATGAAACACCTCGACGTAATCGATCGCGCCGTCCCTTTCCGTCGTGAAGGCCTCGATCCGGCGCAGTTCGGCCGAACGATCCACGGTCTGGCCGGACACCCAGGCCTCGAATGCACCGGCCGTTACGCCCGTCTTCAGGCGATACACCACAATCAGCTTTGCCATGTTCTCGCTTCCCCGGCGGGCACCCTCGCTGGGGCCGTCTCTTCGCGTCGCTTGTCTCACAGGCACGCGGCAGACGGAAGCGAGCGACTGCGTTTCACCGCGCAGGGATCGCCCCGCTGGTGACCTCCGCGCGGGTTGCCCAATTTCCGGGCAGCGGGCCGGCGCGCCGATTCTGCTTGCCCTGCCCGCAGACTCTCCGCTACTGACCAGCCGTTTGCCCGCCGCCCCCCACCAATGGAGTTGCCCATGCCGAAACGGACAGATATCACGTCCATCCTCGTCATTGGCGCCGGACCCATCGTGATCGGGCAGGCCTGCGAGTTCGACTATTCCGGCGTGCAGGCGATCAAGGCGCTGA
>CAZDMQ010000034.1:0-36162 GCA_964506685.1 uncultured Hyphomonadaceae bacterium
GGTAAGGAAGACCCCGATCGCCCGGGCCCGCCGGCTGCTCTGGCGGGCCGGTGCCGCACGGGCCGGCGTCAGGGCGGGTGAAACCGGCTGTGTCATTGCCCGATCTCCGATTGCGGCGCGTCGGCGCGGGACGCTGTCCCGGTGCCGTTTCCCGTCCCGTTTCCTGTCCCGTTCCCTGTCCCCTGTTCCGCCGCTGGTCCGGGGGCGATGTCTCCCGCCGGCAGTCCGACACGATTGTCGAGATCGGACGGGGCGATGATCTGGTCAGCGCCCGGGGGGGCCATGCCGAGTTCGCGGCGGGCGTATTCCTCGATCCATTCGCGCCGGGACAGGTGCGAGAGTTCGGCCTCCAGCACCAGGACGCGCTGTTCGGCAGCCTCGATCTCGGCCTCGATCCTGGCGATCTCGTCCTCGGCATCGCGCGCGCCGTACTTGGCGCGATACAGCCCCGCGATCAGCACCGCGACCACGAGCAGGCCGAAGATCCAGGCGGGCCGGCTCATCGGTCGGTCTCCAGCGTGGCGATGTGCGGGACGTCCAGCCCGGTCTCGGGGGGGGTGTTCCAGGGCTCCGCATCAAGGCGTTCGGCGACCCGGAGCCGGGCCGAACGGGCCCGCGGATTTCGCCCCACCTCCTCGGGGTCGGGCTCGACGGCCTTGCGGACCGGCAGGGTGAACGTGGCCGGGCGGGTGCGTTTCAGCCCCGGCATGTGACGTGAGCCACTGCCGAGCAGGCCCGATCGCTCGCGCAGGAACTGTTTCACCATCCGGTCCTCCAGCGAATGGAAGGTGACGACCACCAGCCGGCCGCCCGGCCGGAGAATGTTCTCCGCGGCCGACAGCGCGCGGGCCAGCTCGCCAAGCTCGTCATTCACGTACATGCGAATGGCCTGAAAGGTGCGCGTGGCCGGGTGGGTCCGCGCGCCGCGCCGCCCGCCCAGCGCCGTCTCGACGGTTTCGGCGAGGTCGAGCGTCGTGCGGAAGGCTGCGCGACCGCGCCGTGTGGCAATGGCATGGGCAATGCGCCGCGACTGGCGCTCCTCGCCGAGGCGGTAGATCACGGTTGCAAGGTCGGCCTCGCCCAGCGTGTTGACGACATCGGCTGCGGTCGGTCCCGACGGTCCCATGCGCATGTCCAGCGGCCCGTCGCGCATGAAGGAGAAACCGCGCTCGGGCTGGTCGATCTGGAAGGAAGAGACGCCGAGATCGAGCACGACGCCATCGAGGCCGCTGAAGCCGGCTGTCAGGGCCAGCGCATCGAGATCCCCGAAGGCGCCGAAAATCGCCCGGAAGCGGGGCTCGCGCGCCTGCAACTGCTCGGCCCGCTCGAATGCAGTAAGGTCGCGATCGACGCCAAGGACGCGGCAGTCTGCGAGGTCGAGGATGGCGCGGGTATATCCGCCGCCGCCAAAGGTGCCGTCGAGGATGTCGTCGCCATCGTGCGGGGCGAGGGTTTCGAGCATCTCGTGGAGGAGGACCGGGACATGGCTCATCCGGCAGCCTCCAGGCCGGCCCGGCGGGGCGCGGCGAGGGCGTTCAGGATGTCGGGATCGGCGGCAAGCTCGGCCATCTTCGCTTCGTGCGCCGCGTAGCGGGCCGGTTCCCAGACCTGGAAGCTGTCGTCCTGGCCAGCGAAGACGAGGGCCTTGTCGATGCCGGCATGGGCGAGCAGCGTGTCGGGGATCTTCAGCCGGCCGGCCTCGTCCATCTTGAGCCGGTGCGAGCGCGCGAAGATCGCATGGTGCAGGACCTGGCGCTGCCTCGAGAGCATGGGCAGGGCGTCGAGCTGCTCCTGGTAGACCCGCATCAGGGCCTCGCCGCAGCCTTCGAGGCAGCCGGAATTGTCGAGCGCGGGTCGCAGGAACAGTTCGCTTGCAACCAGCACGGCGCGGAAGGGCGCCGGTACGATGACCCGCCCCTTGCCGTCAATCATTGCCTCGAATGTTGAGACAAACACCGCTTTCGCCTCTTGCCACCGCCCAATGGGCGACCCCTGCTCTAGAATGGGCTAACATGGGTTGAGGTGGGCGCCAATGGGATATCACGACACAGACGTCACTTTCATGCCAAGTGTCGGCCTATTTGATGAACGAAGAAAGAATAAACGGGAACACGCCCTTTCCACAGCCTGTGGAAAGGGCGGAGGGGGCTGTGCGACGGCCCTGTCGGGCGGCGCCAGCGGGGGCGCGCATGCGGAGGGTGCGCCCGCAGGGCGGGCCACTGCGGGACGGCTGGATGGTTCGGAAGGGGGGCCGTGCCCCCCGGCAGGTGGCCTACCGAGCGGTGATGAAGGCCCGGACGTCGGCGGACAGCTTCGCCGCCTCGGTTTCGGAGAGGTACATCATGTGGCCGGCATCGTAGTAGGTGTAGGTGATCCGGTCGGGAACGACGCCATTCTTCTGCAGCGCCATCTCGGCGGCAAAGAAGGGTGTGGCGAGATCGTACCAGCCCGATGCCAGCAGGACCCGCAGTTCGCGGTTCTCCCGCATGCCCTGGCCGAGCCAGGGGGCGACATTGACATAGGCCGGCCAGCCGCGCTCTTCGAGGCTCCAGTTCCACTGGCTGCCGGGCTCACCGGTCAGGACCTTGTATTCGCGTGTCACCGGCAGGCCGAGATCGCGGGTGAGATAGTCGTTGATGGCTGCGACATAGGCCGCGTCCATGCCATAGCCCGAGGGGTCGTTTTCGGGTCGCTCGCCCACCGTGTCGGGGTCGATGCCCTTGTAGCGGGTATCGAAGCGGCCGACGGTAAAGCCTTCATCGCGCAGGAGTTCCTTGCGGAAGCGGGTCGCGTCGATGCGGAAGTTCGCGCCCTTGATATAGTCCGGCGAGAGCCCGAGGAAGCCGGACATGTCGCGCGCCAGCGCCGCCTGCGCATCTGCATCCAGCGTGTTGCCACGGATCAGCGCCGGGGCGAGGCGTTCGATGGCGAAGGTCTCGGCCGCAGCGATGAAGCGGGCGAAGTCCCCGTCCCAGGCGGACCGGTCGAGCTTGTCGTGATACCAGGCAGTGGCGGCCATGGTCGGAAAGAAGCCGATATGCGGGGTGTCATTGCCCGGCGCGAAGCGGGCCGTCTGGAAGTCGAGAATGGCGGACACGAGGATCACGCCGTTGAGGGCGATGCCGTTCCAGCCGCCCTGCAGCTCCTCCACCAGGGCGGCCGCGCGGGTCGTGCCATAGCTCTCGCCGGCAAGGTATTTCGGGCTGTTCCAGCGATCATTCTCCGTCAGCCAGATGCGGATGAACTCGGCGATGGCGTCGGCGTCCTCGCGCACGCCGTAGAAGGTCCTGGCCTCGGTCTCGCCGAGTGCGCGGGAATAGCCCGTGCCGACCGGGTCGATGAAAACGAGATCGGACACGTCGAGGAGGGAATGGGGGTTGGCCACAATGGGATAGGGCGGTGCGCCGACATCGGTCGCGTCCGAGGGGGTGATGACGCGCTTCGGCCCGAATGCGCCCATGTGCAGCCAGAGCGAAGCGGACCCGGGGCCGCCATTGAAGACGAAGGTCACCGGACGCGCCGGGTCGGTGTCCGTCCCGACATAGGCGACGGAGAAGATCGATGCGGTCGGGGTGCCATCCTCGTCGCGGAGATAGGTTTCGCCGGCATTGACGATGTAGCGGATGGTCTCGCCGCCGAGCGCGAGGGTCCGGTTTTCGCGCAGGCTGATCGGCTCGGGTATGGCGGGCGGACTGTCGGGCGCCGTCGCCGACCCTGATCCTGCTCCTGGCGCGGCGGCTTCCGCCGCCTCCTGGGCGCCCGCCGGCAGTCCGGCGACGAGGATGAGGCTCGCCAGCAGGGCGGCGAGGGAACGGGTCATGGCCATCAGTCTACTCCCTTGTTATCAGGAGCGTCGCCCGCCCGGCCCGCCTCCGTCAAGGCGGTCGGGCGTTCCGCCGCAGGCAGCCAGAAGCCGAAGCCCGATCCCCGTCCCTCGACGCTCTCGACGATGAACCCGCCGCGGTGGCGGGTCATGACATGCTTGACGATGGCCAGGCCGAGCCCGGTGCCGGTGATCTTGCCGCCGCGCGAGGGATCGACGCGGTAGAACCGCTCTCCCAGCCGGGGCAGGTGCTCGCGGGGAATGCCGGTGCCCTCGTCGGAGACGCGGAGGAAGAGCGCGGCAGCGGCGTCATTGCGGGGCGCATCAAGCAGGGTCATGCGCGCGCCCTCCTCCCAGCGGCGGCCGGCCAGGGTCCTTGCCGCATCGAGCGAAGGGGCGACACCGAGCTCGACCGCGACGTGGCCGCCATCAGGCGAATATTTCACGGCATTGGTGATCAGGTTCTGCACTGCCTGGGTGATCTCGTCGGGATCGGCAATTGCCAGCGCCTCGCCACCCGGCGCCTCGAAGGTCAGGGAAATGTTGCGTTCGGCCGCCAGCGGGACCAGCGCCTGGGTCGCCTTGGCGATGATCGAGGCGAGGTCGTGGGTGTCTGCCGGCGGGCGATGCTCGCGGAACTCGATGCGCGAAAGGGCGAGGAGATCGGCGATCAGCCGGCGCATCCGTTCGGTCTGCTCGTACATGATCTCGAGGAACCGGTCCCAGCTTTCCTTGTCCTCTCGCGCGGGCCCGCGCATCGTCTCGATGAAGCCGGCCAGGGAGGTCAGCGGCGTCCGCAGTTCGTGGCTGGCATTGGCGAGGAAGTCGGCCCGGGCCTGCTCGGCACGGCGCAGCTCGGTGCGGTCCTCGAGCACCAGCAGCGCACCACCACCGATGGTTCCGGCCGACCGCAGGTGGACCAGCCAGACACTGTCAGACGCTCCGGTCCGGGTATATTCGACGGTGTGCGGGACGCCCTCATCCAGTGTGCTGTTCAGGCTGGCGAGCAGGGCCGGGTCGCGCAGCACCGCGCTGGCGAGGCTGTTCTGGCCTTCATGCATGCGGAAGACCGCCCGCGCCCCGGCATTGGCCGCCGCGATCCGGCCATCGCGCCCGACATGCAGTGCTGGCATGGGCAACGCCGACACGATCGGTGCGAGGTCGCGCAGCCGTGCCGGCCGGTCGGCTGCCACACCCCCTTCCAGCGCGCCGCCGGGACGCGGCCGGCGCACTGGCTCCGGCGTGGTCGAGCCGACATAGTAGGCGCCGCTTCCGGTCGCGATCACGACGGCTGCGGTTGCCGCCTCGACCCAGCCCAGCGCCCCGGAGGCGGCGAGCAGGACAAGAACGGCAATCGCGCCGGAGACAATCACGGCGATGTCCCGCAGCCGGGCCCCGCGCTCGATCAGCGGCGGTTCGGCATCGCTGTCGGAGGTGAGGCCGCGCTCGGCCATGGCGGCATGTCCTTCCTGATCCGGTTTGTTCCGCCCTACTCCATGGCAGGACGAAACGCCATTGCGTCCGGGGCAGTTTCGGCAGGATCGGTGCGGGTCAATCCATACGGACTGCGGATGCGTAGCAAGCTGGCAACACACGGCCGGTATTGTCGAATGCGACGGTCAGAAGATATTGAATATCAATAATTCCTGATTGACTTTCGGAAATGCCGGGCGTACGGCCCGTGTCAGCGGGGCAAGAGGTAGCATGAAGACGACGTCCATACTCATCGGTTCCCTTCTGGCGACGGGGTGCAGCACCTACCAGGCGGCCACGACTCCGCTGGCGTTTGATGCCGTGGCGCCGGATGCACCCGACAACTGGGCGTCCGCCGACCTGGCCGGGGCCGCGGAACAGGGCGACTGGATCGCCGGCTTCAATGATGACCGCCTGGCCGGTCTCGTGCGCGAGGCGCTCGCGAACAATCCGTCGCTGGACGCGCAGATCGCGGTCCGCGATGCCTTCCTTGCCGATGCCCGGGCCGCGCGCGGCACGCTGCTGCCTTTCGTCTCGGGCAATCTCAACGCCGGCGGGACGCGGCAGGTCCAGGAAGTCAACGGAGATGCGGTCGAATTCGACAGCGCGCTCTACGGGGTCGGGGTGACGGCGAGCTGGGAGGCCGATCTCTGGGGCCGGCTGCGGGCGGGCGTCCGCCTGTCGGACAGCGACGTGGCCATCGCCGAGGCCGATCTTGCCAATGCCCGGCTGTCGGTTGCCGCGCAGACGGCCCGCGCCTGGATCAGCCTCAATGCCGCAATCGCCCAGGAGCGGGTCGCCGATGCCACGCTGGAAGCCCGCCGGCGGACCCAGGACCTGACCGAGCGGCGCCTGGCCCGCGGGCTCTCCTCGGCGCTCGATGTCCGGCTGGCCCGCACGACCACCTTCCAGGCCGAGGCCAGTCTTGCCGCACAGCAGCGCCAGACCCTCGAAGCGGCCCGCGCGCTGGAAATCCTGCTCGGCCGTTACCCTGCCGCGGAGATCGATGCGCCGGCCCGCCTGCCGCAGATGGCACCAATCGAGCCGGTTCTCGGCCCTGCCGGACTCCTGGCCCGCCGTCCCGATATCCGGGCGGCCGAGGCGCAGGTCGTTTCCGCCGGTCTCAGGGCCGAACAGGCGAGGCTGGCACTCCTGCCGGCGCTCAATTTCACCGCCGATGTCTCGACATCCCAGGACTCGCTGGCCGATGCGTTCGATCCGGCCTTCATTGCCGCCCGGGCGATTGCCAGCCTGACCCAGCCGCTCTACGCCGGCGGCCAGCTCCGCGCCCGCCGCGATGGCTTCGTCGCCCGGGCCGAAGCAGCGGTTGCACGGTATGCCTCGGCGGCCCTGTCGGCCTGGCGCGAGGTCGAGGACGCCTTTGCCGCCGATGCCTTCCTCGCCCGTCAGGAAGAGGCCCAGGCGCGGGCCCTGGAAGAGGCCTTCGAGGCCGAGGCCCTGGCAGAGAGGCAGTACCAGAACGGCCTTGTGTCCATCTTCAACCTTATCGACGCCCAGACCCGGCGCCTCAATGCAGAGTCCAGCCTGGTGGCGGTGCGGTCACAACGCGCGCTGAACCGGGTGGCCTACCATCTCGCCCTCGGCGGCGGCGTTCCTCCAATCCAAGGCAGCCTGCCAGACGCGCTCGCTGACCCACAGCAGACGAGCGACCTCTCATGACCCGTATCCTCGCGATCGTCCTTCCGATCATCATCCTGCTTGGCCTGGGCGGAGGCGGCTTCGCCCTGCTTGGCGCGCTCGCCCCGGAGCCGGAAGAAACCGAGGACGCGCCGCCCGGGCTCGCCGTCTTCGCCGAGGCGATCACCGAGACCGACCTGCGGCTCACCGTCGAGGCGCAGGGCGAGGTCCGGCCGAAGCGCGAAATCCTGATCTCACCGCAGATCTCCGGGCGCATCGCCCATGTCTCGCCCGATTTCGTGGATGGCGGCTTCATCAGGAAGGGCCAGACGCTCGTGCGCCTGGAAGCGGCGGACTATGAGCTATCCGTCACGCGCGCCCGCGCTGCAGTGGCCAGTGCCGAGCAGGCCCTCGCCCGCGAGCAGGCCGAGGCCGAGATCGCGATCCAGGACCTTGAGGCGCTCGGTATCGAGAATGCCAGCCCGCTGGCGCGCCGGGAACCGCAGCTGGCCGAAGCGCGCGCGCGTCTCGCCAGCGCGGAGGCGCAGCTGGCCGAAGCGGAACTGGGCCTGTCGCGCACGACGGTCGAGGCGCCGTTTTCCGGCCGGGTCGCCCAGCAATCGGCGGATCTCGGCCAGTTCGTCAGCCCCGGCCAGTCACTCGGCTCGATCTTCGCCACCGACGTGGTGGAAGTCGCCCTGCCGATCACCGATGACGAGATTGGCCGGCTCGGCCTGCCGCTCGCCTTCGCCGAAACCGCCGACACGCCCGGACCGGACGTGGTGTTCGAGGCTAATGTCGGCGGCGAACCGCGACGCTGGATCGGCCGCGTCGTGCGGACGGCCGCATCGCTCGACCCGCGCACGCGGCTCATCACGGTGATCGCCGAAGTCAACGACCCCTATGGTGCCGGATCGGACGGCGGTGTGCCGATGGCGCCGGGCCTGTTCGTGACGGCGACCATCCAGGGCGAACTCATCGAGAATGTTGCCGTCGGCCCGCGGGCGGCTTTGCGCGGCGGCAATCAGGTCTACATCGGGTATCCCGAGACCGGGACGCTGGAGATCCGCGACGTGGACGTTGCCTTCACAAACGAGACGGGAGCCTACTTCACCCGCGGCGTGGTGCCCGGCGAACTGGCCATTGTCAGTCCCGTCCAGGCAGCGTTCGACGGCATGCGCATCAAGGTGCTCGAACGCCGTCCCGATGGCAGCGTGATCACCCACGAGGTGACGGAGCCGGCCGCCGCGGAGCCCGATGCGGGTTCCGGTGCCGCACAGGCGAACGTGGCCGGAAATGGCGAAGGAGCCACCCAATGAATGGTATTGTCGCCTGGTTCGCGCGCAATTCGATCGCGGCAAACCTGCTGATGATCGTCGCCTTCATCGGCGGGACGTTCAGCTTCTTCTCCATGGAGCGGGAAATGTTCCCGACCGTGCCGGTCGCCGGCGCGTCGGTGAGTGTGGCCTGGCCCGGGGCGAGCCCGCAGGAGGTCGAAGAGCAGATCATCACGCGGATCGAGGAGGCGGTGGCCGATGTCGACGGTCTCGACCGGGTGACCTCTATCGCGACCGAGGGCGGCGGCGTGGTGAACGTGCGTGGCCGCGACGATATCGACATGCTGGCCTTCCTCGACGAGATCAAGCTGCGCGTCGACCAGATCGACAATCTCCCCCAGGCCGCCTTCCAGCCCCGGGTCGAGCGCTGGGAGCAGCGCAACTGGTATTTCGGCATGGCGGTCTATGGCGATGTCGCGCCCCTTGAGCTGAAGCGGATTGCGGACAATGTCCGCGATGAGATCGCGAAGCTGCCGGGTGGCGAGCTGGCCCGGCTGCAGGGGGTCCTGGGCGAGGAAGTGTCGATCGAGGTCTCCGAGGAGACCCTTCGCCGCTATAACCTGACCCTCGCTGACGTGGCGCTCGCGGTCCGCAGCGCCTCGCTCAACTCGTCCGGCGGCGGCATCAAGACCGCCACCGGCGACGTCAGCATCCAGGCCCGCAACCTTGCCGACACCAAGGCGCAATTCGACCGCATCATCGTCAGCCAGACCCCAGAGGGCGGTGTCATCCGGGTGTCCGATGTTGCCAATGTCGTCGACGGCTTCGTCGACCAGGAGATGAGCGCCACCCACAATGGCAAGCCGACCGCCTGGGTCATGGTGGTGTCGCCCAACCGGATGCAGATCGTGGAGTACACGAAAGGCTTCCGCGACTTTATCGAACGGGCGAATGACCCGGCGAACGGGATCCTGCCCGAAGCGGTCAAGATCGACATTCTCTGGGATGACAGCGAGGCCTTCGCCGCGCGGATGACCACCATCTCGAACTCTGCCCTGCTGGGCGGACTGATGGTGCTGATCGTGCTGATCCTGTTCCTGCGCCCCATCGTGGCGCTATGGGTCACGGCCGGGATCTTCACCGCCTTTGCTGGCGGGATCATGCTGCTGCCCCTGTTCGGGGTGTCGTTCAACATCCTGTCGACCTTCGCCGTGCTGCTGGTGATCGGGGTGATCGTCGATGATGCGATCATCGTCGGCGAGAACATCCACCGCGAGGTCGAAAGTGGCCGGCGCGAGGGCGTCGATGCGGCAATCGTCGGCACGCAGCTGGTGATGAAGCCGGTGATCTTCGGGGTCATCACCACCATCATCGCCTTCCTGCCCTGGGCATTCCTCACGGGGCCGACACGCTCGTTCACCGAGCAGATCACCTTCGTTGTGGTCTGCGCGCTGATCTTCTCGATCATCGAGTGCCTGCTGATCCTGCCGGCTCACCTGGCGCACATGAAACCGCAAAATTTCGACGGACCGGGCGGCGGATTGCTGAGGATCCAGCGCAGCATTGCCGACAGCCTCCTGTGGTTTGCGAACAATGTGTACAAGCCGGTGCTCGAACTGGCCGTGGCCTTCCGCTATGCGACGGTCGCCCTGTTCGCGTCGCTGTTCATGATCGCCATCGGCATGGTCGGCAACAACTGGGTGCCGTTCCGGTTCATGCCCGAGATCGAGGGCGACCTGATCCAGGTGAATATCGAACTGCCGGACGGGACGCCGTTCTCGCGGTCCGAACAGGTCCTCGCCCAGGTCCAGAATGGCATCGACCTGCTGACCGAGGAAATGCGCGAAACGTATGCGGGCTATGCCGACGCGTATCCGGCCCTGGAGAACGGGCTGATCGACGGCGCGTCCGCCGGCGCTTTCGGACGCGATATCCAGGCCTGGGTCGGGCTGATTGCGCCCGAGGACCGGCCGAAGACCATCGCGACCAAGGACGTCTCCCAGCGGTTGCGGGAGCTTGTGGGCCCGATTCAGGATGCCGAGGAAGTCAGCTTCGACTTCACCCAGAACGAGGAGGATTCGGGTATCGCGATCTCCCTCAACCATCCCGATCTCGAACGGCTCCGTCTGGCCGCCGAGGACCTCAAGGCGCAGCTCGCCACCTATTCGACGACCTATGATATCGGCGACAACCTTTCGTCTGCGGCGGAAGAGCTGCGGGTGACGCTGAAACCCGGTGCGGAATCGCTCGGCCTGACGCTCGCCAGCGTGACCGAACAGATCCGCGACGCCTATTTCGGTCGTCTCGTGCAGCGCCTGCCGCGGAATGGCGAGGACGTGGAAGTGCGGGTCCGCCTGCCGGAAGCCGAGCGGCGCAGCCTCGACAGTCTCGACAATTTCAGGATCCGCACGCCCGACGGCCGGGCCATCCCGGTCAGCCAGGTGGCCGACTTCACCTTTGCGCCGGGAGTGAACCAGGTGGTCCGGCGGGATCGCACCCGTTCGGTGACAGTGCGTGCGGAACTCTCCGATGATGTCCGCGGCCAGATCATGACCGATCTCGAACTGAATTACTGGCCAGGGTTCGAACAGCGCTGGCCGGATATCACGCGCGGCGACGTGGGCGGATTCGAGGACCAGGTGGAGTTCTTCAACGAGGTCACGCGCTTCACCTGGATCGCCCTGGGTGCGATGTACATCCTGCTCGCCATTGCCTTCGGCTCCTGGAGCCAGCCGCTGCTGATCATGACAGCCATCCCCTTCGCCTATGCAGGTGCGGTCTTCGGCCACCTCATCTTCGGCGTGCCCATGGCGATGTTCTCCTTCTTCGGAATCGCTGCAGCCGGCGGCGTGGTGATCAATGACAACCTCGTGCTGGTCGATTTCATCAACCGACGACGCGCCGAAGGGGCCGGCGCGGTCCAGGCCATTGTCGATGGCGGCGTCGCGAGGTTCCGACCGATCCTGCTGACTTCGATCACGACCTTTGTCGGCATCCTGCCGCTGATCGCGGAACAATCGGTGCAGGCGCAGTTCCTCAAGCCGATGGTGATCTCCCTCGGCTGTGCGGTGACCTTCGCCTTGTTCGTCTCGCTGCTGATGGTTCCGAGCCTTTACGCGGCCGGAGTGGAGGTAGGCCGCATTTTCCGGTGGAGCTGGAATGGCCGGCCGTTCCGCCAGATCGGCGAGACCTATCATGGCGAGGTGCATCTCGACGAGGAAGCCACCATGGGCAGCTCGCTCGAAGGGACAAGCGTGCTGAAGCCGGCGGAATAGCAGCGATGCCTCGCACCTGGCCGTGCCAGGGGTGTTGACGACTGTGCGGCGGCGATTGCCTTGAAATGGCCGTCATTGCCCGGAACTATCATGAACTCTGGGTAAGGATACGGGTGGGCGCACTCAGCTGAATGGCATGCGCTGCGGTATCCGGTCTCGCCCTGCCCTGATGTTCGAGGATCATGTTGTATTCGTCTTGTCCCCGGCTGATGGCCGCGTTTCGTGTCGGACTGGTGACCTGCCTGGCCGCGTGCCTGTGGGTTCCCTTTGCCGCGAGCCAGGTGCAATCCTCAGGGGAGCCGGCTCCGATCGTGAAGGTGATCAATTTCACGGCCGACTGGTGTCCCAACTGCCAGGTGCTCGATCCCCGTCTCGATGAAGCCCTTTCGCGCTTCGAGCCCGGCGAGATCCAAAAGGTCGATCTCGACCTCACCGCCAGCCAGTCCGACGATCCCGCGATGCGACAGGCCGCATTCCGGGCCGCAACGGAACGGGCCGCAGAGCACGATGTGGCCTATCTCTGGGACTGGTATGGCGGGGTCACCGGGCTGGCGGTCTTCGTGGCGGCTGACAATGGCGAACCGCTTTCGTGTGCCGATCGCAGCCTGACGGTTGACGAGATCGCACAGCGCCTGCGCGAGGCGATGGTCCTCTCGCTCCGGGCGCCGGCCGGTTCGCGCAAGCCGGACGGCCCGGACTGCCCGCCGCCCGAGCAATAGGCCCGCTCCGGCATCGGCGGGATCCGGAACGGCGGGAAAGCGCTGCAGGGGGCGTCCAGGCCGGGCGCGCGGCGGTATCAGTCCGGCGTGTCGGGACCGGTGGCCCTGGCATAGGCGGTCGCGCGTGCCGATGCGATCCGGTCCCGCACCGTATCTCCCTGGTAGCCGAATTCGACAAGGGCCCGGCTGGCGAGCTGCAGGCCCGCTTCGATTGCATCCGGCACGACAAGACTGGCGCCGGCTGCGTAGAGCTCGCTGGCGTGTTCGGCATCGCGGGCGCGGGCGAGGATCGGTGCGCCGGGTCGCAGCGAGCGCACGGCACGCACCATGGCATCTGCGCTGGCCGGGTCATCCACGGTGACGATGAACAGAGCCGCCCCCTGCGCGCCGGCCCGCTCGAGCAGTTCCGGCCGTGCGGCATCGCCGAAGTAGACCTTCCAGCCTTTCTCCCGTTCGCGTGAGACGCGCAGGGCGTCGCGGTCGAGGGCGACGATGTCTGCCTCCTCGCTCTCGAGGATGCGGGCGATGGCATGTCCGACACGGCCGAAGCCGGCAATGATCACATGCCCTTCAAGGTCACGATAGTCCGCCATGTCCATATCCCCGGCCGGTCCCGGTTCGAAGCGTGCTGCGACCACCTGGCCGAGCTTGCCAAGGGCGGGGATCGCCAGCATGGACAGTCCGGCCACGGCGGCGAGGACCGACCCGGTTGCAGGATCGAGCAGGCCGCCGGCCAGTGCGGCGCCGAGAATGACGAAGGCGAACTCGCCGGATGGCGCGAGCAGGAAGCCGGCCTCCACGGACGCGCGGGTGCCGGCAAACGGGCGGCAGGCGGCGATGGCCAGGGCCAGCTTCACGCTGATCAGCGCAAGCAGGAGCATAAGGACTGTCCCGGCCTGGGCGAAGATGACGGCAAGCTCGAGCCCCATGCCCACGGTCATGAAGAACAGGCCCAGCAACAGGCCCTTGAACGGTTCGAGATCGATCTCCGTCTGGTGCTTGAATTCGGTTTCCCCCAGCAGCATGCCCGCGAGAAAGGCCCCGAGCGCCAGCGACAGGCCGGCGCTTGCGGTGATCACGGCGCCGCCGACAACGGTCAGCATGGTCAGCGCCATCAGGCCGTCGCGACCGCCGACATGGGCGGCCAGCCGGAAGACGCGGCTGAGCGCGAACCGGCCGATGAGGAGAATGACCACGATCGCGACCGCGCCTTCCGCGAGCGCGCGGGTCATGGCGCCAACGAGGTCGCCGTCGCCGCCGCGCGAGGCGAAGCCGACAAAGATCAGGATCGGCGCCACGAGGATATCCTGGAACAGCAGCACCCCCAGCGCCGTCCGGCCGGTCTTCGAGGTGGCCTGGCGCTGGTCCATGAGCAACTGCATGACGATGGCGGTCGAGGACAGGGCGAAGGCAAGCCCGATGGCAACGGCGGCCGGCGCGGACTGGCCAAGGGCATAGGCGGCAAGTCCGATGGCCAGCGCGGAGGTGCCTGATTGCAGCGCACCGGCCCCGAAGACGAGGCGGCGCAGGGCCCAGAGCTTCTGGAAGGAGAGCTCGAGCCCAAGCAGGAACAGCAGAAAGAGCACGCCGAGTTCGGCGAACGGGGCCGCCGCTTCCGGTTCGGTGATGCTGACATAGCGCAGCCAGGGGATTGTCTCGGCCAGCGCACCCAGCCCGTGGGGCCCGAGCGCAATGCCGGCGAGCACGAAACCGGCAACGGCTGGCAGCCGAGCCAGCCGGACAAGTGGGACCACGACACCGGATGCAAACAGGAAGACGATGGCATCCTTGATCATCACTTCCTGGCCTTCACCGACCGGACTGGCCATTCCGTCTCCTCTCGCGACCGGGGCCCGGCCCGGCAAGTGATGCAGGCCCGCAAGTGTTGCTGCCCCGCAAGTGTCAGAGGCCTGCAGCGTACGGGCCGCACGTGGGCGTGGCCCCGGCTGCGTCCCGCGCCTGGCTCATGTCCTTATCGCGAGCGGATCGGCCGGCTGCAACCGGAGTGCGCTCCGGAATCGTGCCAGACGCCCCCTGCTGCCGTCAGAAGTTTGCGCTTCATTCCGGATTAACCGAACCGTGATGGAAATCTGCTCCGATGAGCGCGCGAATTCCATTCAAGGTTGCATCACTGGTGCGATTTGTGCGGTGCGCCGTGGTTGTGACCACGATTGCGCTGTCGGGCGGGATATCTGGCGGGCAGGCTGGCGCCGTGCCGCTCTCGGCGGATTTCGAGTACCAGGTGATCGCCAATGTCGGAACGACCTGGCAGGCGGTCGAACTCGACAATGCTTACGATGCGGCCGTTCCGGTCTGCACCTATGTCACTGCCCGGCTCAGCGACCGGTCCGCCGTGCCGCGGATCCGCAATATCGGCGAAAGCAGCTTCGAGCTGCGTATCCAGGAATTCACCGGCGGCGCCAATCCGACCGCGAGCACGACCCCGGGCACCGTGTTCTGCACCATCGCTGATACGGGTATCCACACGCTCGATGATGGCCGGACGGTCGAGGCGCGCAGCATTCCGGCCCCGACCACGGCCGGACAGCGCGTCGGCTGGACCACCGCGAACCGCGTGGATGCCTCGGGCCTGTTCATGGCTGGCTTTTCCAGCCCGGTCGCCATGACCGGGGTGATCAGCGCAAACGATCCCCAGCCGAGCGTTGTCTGGACCCATGATTGCGAGGCGCGCGGCAACCCGCCCTTTGCCAGCGGATACGGCGACGGCATTTGCGTGGGCAAGCATATCGGCCAGATCAACGGGACCCGGCTTGCCGAGACCATCGGGATCATCCTGGTCGAGGCGGGGACCGGGGTCAGCCAGGGCATCCGCTACCAGTTCTTCAATGGCGCCCGGAAGATCGACGGGATCAGTTCGGATTCGTCAACGGGATACACCACGGCCTTCGACTTCACCGCTGCGACGGTGTCGCAGATGGGGGAAAACGGCGGCCAGGGCGGCTGGGCGACACTTGTCGGGTCGGATCCGCTACCCGGCAGTTACATTCGCGTGAGCATTGACGAGGAGGTTGTCGCCGGCGATGTGAGCCGGACCCATATCGATGAGTTCGTCGATGTCTTCGGTTATCGTGACGATCGCTCGGTGTCCCTGCAGGGCGACAAGACCGGTTCGGTCTGGGATCCAGCCAATGAGGGCCTCTTTGCAGTGCCCGGCGAGGATATCGCCTACACGCTGACCGTGACCAATAGCGGCACCGGCGCAGTCGATGCGAGCACGCTCTTCCTTGTCGATCCGCTGCCCGATGACGTGATCTTCTATAATGGCGACTTCGATCCCTCCGATGGCGTGTCCGATTCGGTCCGGTTCACCAGCAATGGCAGCAACCTGCGGTTCGACTTCGCCCGCGATGTCGGCTTTTCCACCGGTCCTGCGGCGCCCACCAGCATGGCCGGCTGCAATGCGACCCCGGCCAGTGCGCTCGACCCGTCGATCCGCTTTGTCTGCCTCAATCCGAAGGGGGCGATGCTCAGCGGCGACCCGGACCCGACCGCGACATTCGAGTTCCGCGTGCGCATCCAGTGAGCGGCCAGAGGACCCCAGAGGCAACTTCGGAGCAAACGAAGCGCGTTCGCGAACGATAGTTACGCCACAGCAAGGACCTCAAGCAAAGGTCTGGCGTGAAACGAAGAACCGATGCCTAAGGGCGGTTTCCGACCAGCTTGCACCACTTGGCCACTCGTCTCTTCCGCCAGGATCGTCGTCGCGCAAACGTCCGCCGATGCTCGCATCGACGGACCGTTGCGCTCTAGCCCTTGTCCCGGTCCTCGAACCGGGCCTCTTCGGCCCGGTGGTGAAGCTGGAGATTGGCAAGGACGCCCTTGAACGGCGGCAGCAGGGCCAGACAGAAACCGATGCAGGCGGCGATCAGGACCATGTATCCGATGGCCATGGCCCAGCCCGGCATGTCCAGCATGGGCATCAGGAAATAGATCGGCGCAAACACGATCAGCACGAGGAAGCCCACGAAGAAGGCGGGTCCGTCGGCCGTGTCGAACCCGGTGAAATCCTGTCCGCATTCCGGACAGGCGGGGTTGAACTTCAGGTAGCCGCTGAACAGGCGGCCCTTGCCGCAGGCCGGACAGCGGCCTGTCAGTCCGGTGAGGATTGGCGATGGTCGGACAGGGTGGGGCTCGGCCATGTGGACGGTTCCTTTCATGTCGCTTGTGAGGAGGGATAGACAAGATGTCCCGACCCGGCGATGTGCCCGATTGCAGCATTCGCCCCTCTCACCGCTCCGGAGGGCCAGCGCAGTCCTTGCTGCACCGCCGATGGCGACTTGATTTCCATCTGCCTTTCCGGCACCTGCCGTGGGCATGACAGTCCTGCCTGCCGGTCCCCGTCCCCTCGCCAACATTCTCGAAATCACGCCCTACAAGGGCGGCGAGAAGCCGGAGCGGGGGCACAAGCTCTCATCGAACGAGAACCCGCTCGGCGCGTCGGATGCGGTGCAGTCCGTTCTGGAATCGGCGGCGCGGCATCTCGAACTCTATCCCGATGGCAGCGCAACGGCCCTGCGGGAGGCGATCGCTGACGCCCATGGGATCGACCCGGCGCGGATCGTCTGCGGTGCCGGATCGGACGAGATCTTCCAGCTGCTCGGCCGCGCCTATCTCGCGCCCGGCGACAACATCGTGCAGAGCGCGCACGGCTTTCTGGTTTACCGGCTGGTTGCGCAGCAATCGGGGGCGGAGACCCGCTCGGCGCCAGAGCGCGATTACACCGCCGATGTCGATGCGCTGCTCGAACAGGTCACCGACCGCACGCGGATCGTGTTCCTGGCCAATCCGAACAATCCCACCGGGACCTATCTGCCCTATCCCGAAGTCCGGCGGCTGCATGCCGGGCTGCGGGAGGACATTCTCCTGGTGCTCGACGGGGCCTATGCCGAATATGTCCGCCTGAACGACTATTCCAGCGGGCTGGAACTGGCCGCGGAAATGCCCAATGTGCTGATGACGCGGACTTTCTCGAAGATCCACGGCCTCGCGGGACTGCGGCTCGGCTGGGCCTTCGGTCCGGCCAGCGTGATCGATGCGCTCAACCGTGTGCGGGGACCGTTCAATGTGTCCTCGCTCGCCCAGGCAGCGGGGGTCGCTGCGCTGGCTGACCGGGCCTTCGTCGAGCGGTCGGTGTCGCACAACAGCCGGGAACTCGCACGGGTGCGTGCCGGGTTGGAGGAGCTTGGATTCAGCATCGTGCCGAGCGTCGGCAATTTCGTCCTGATCGACCTGGCCAGCCCGGACCGGGCCGAAGCGGCCGATGCCTTCCTGCGCGCGCGCGGGATCTACCTGCGGGCGATGGCTGCCTATGGGCTGCCGCACTGTCTTCGCCTCTCGATCGGTACGGAAGCGGCCAATGGCGACGTGCTCGAGGCCTTTGCCGCATTCAGCCAGGCCTGAGCGCGGCCATGGCGACGCCTTCCTTCGACCGGCTGGCCATCATCGGTATCGGGCTGATCGGGTCCTCGATTGCCCGGGCGGCCGGGGCGAAGGGAATGGCCCGTGAGATCGTTCTGTGGGACCGCGACGCCGGGGTGCGCGCGGCGGCGGCGAAGCTGGGGCTCGGCGAGGTGTTGGCGACCGGGGCGGCGGCAGTTGAGAACGCCGATTGCGTGATGCTCTGTGTCCCGGTGGGCGCCATCGGCGCGGTAACGGCAGACCTGGCGCCGCATCTTGCGCCCGGCGCAGTGCTGACGGATGTGGGCTCGGTCAAGCTGGCCGCGGCAACCGCCATGGCCGAGAAGGCGCCGCCGCATGTCTTCGTCATCCCCGGGCACCCGATTGCCGGGACCGAGAGCTCCGGCCCCGATGCCGGCTTCGCGACCCTGTTCGAGGGGGCCTGGCATATCCTCACACCCTTCGACGCGGATCTCGGGCGCGACGGCCATGCCGCGGCGCTGGAGCAACTCAAGGGCTTCTGGCGAGGGCTCGGTGCGCGGGTTGAATGCATGGAGGCCGGACGCCATGACCGGGTCCTGGCCATCACCTCGCACCTGCCGCACCTGATTGCGTTCAATATCGTTGCCACGGCCTATGACATGGAGAGCGTCGACGAGGGCGAAGTGGTGAAATACTCAGCCGGTGGTTTCCGCGACTTCACCCGGATCGCTGCGTCCGACCCGACCATGTGGCGGGACGTGTTCCTGGCCAACAAGGACGCCGTGCTGGAGACCCTCGGCCGCTTCTCGGAAGACCTTGCCGCTCTGCAACGCGCCATTCGCTGGGATGACGGCGAGACCCTGTTCCGGGAATTCGCCCGCGCCCGCGGCATCCGCAAGGCGATCATCGACGCCGGCATGGACAGTTCGGAAACGAATTTCGGCCGCGATCGCCGGAGCGGGCCTAAGCCGGAGACTTGATCGCGTTGCCTTCGTCCAGCAGCACCACGGTCGGGGCGTGCTGGCGGGCCATTTCCGCTTCCACGGATGCGAAGGCGGCAATGATCACCGTGTCGCCCACGGCAAAGTGGCGGGCAGCGGCGCCATTGACGCCGA
Organism: uncultured Hyphomonadaceae bacterium; assembly: GCA_964506685.1. Taxonomy (GTDB): domain Bacteria; phylum Pseudomonadota; class Alphaproteobacteria; order Caulobacterales; family Hyphomonadaceae; genus UBA5336. The sequence continues at coordinate 18,721 of CAZDMQ010000034.1, forward strand.
TGGTCTTCGAGCCGCGCGGCGCCTCGAGCGCATAGGTCGAGATCCGGGCGCCGTTGGTCACGTTCCAGATATCGACGCGCTCGTGGGGGAGGATGCCGGACGCGTCGAGAAGGTCCTGATCGATGGATACAGAGCCTTCATAGTGGAGGTCACATTGGGTCACGGTTGCCGAATGCAGCTTGGCTTTCAACATGTTCAGTAACATGCCCTGGTTCCTCCACTCATTATTGCAGGGGACCGCCCCTCGCCCAAGTGTTATGTAAGTGTTGCATGACGCAACGTAAAGACTTGCCTCGCAGGCCGCATTGCCGGTCGTCGGGTCATTACCGCAGCATACTCCGCTCAAGCACGTTCTGCGGGGCCTTGTCAAAGAGGAGCATGTGTCAATTTCCCCGTGTGTCCGCCAATCCCTGCCGGCACGCGCAGCGTTCGGAGAAACCGAGAGCAAGTTTCCTGCCAGCCAGGGCGCGCATCATACGCCGGTCATGTCCGCCAGGACCCGGCCCAGCAGGTCGAGGAAGGCGGTTCCCAGCAGGGGCGACCAGGTCTGCTTGTCGCTGAGCAGGGGCTTGGCGGAATTCAGTCCAGCAACCTTCAGCGTCCCCTCGTGCCGGACGATCCAGGGTCCGCCGGAGGAGCCTTCGGTCAGCGTGTTCTCCGCCTGCATCAGGCCTGGCGTGGAGGTATCGGACAGCGTGCCGGTCGAGGCATAGAGGCGATTGCCGTCGAACATGATCCCGGCCGAGGGCTGGCGGGGGTAGCCGAAGCTGGTGAAGGGGCCGTCGGGACGGGTGTTCGTCAGGAGGCCGGCTGTGCCGGTCTGCGCCGCGATCGGCGCATCGAGGCGGATCAGGGCGAAATCGAAGCGTCCGGGCGAAGCGCCAGGTGCCGGATCGGTCCAGCCGGACAGGACATAGGCTGCGGACCCCGCCCACTGGCCGAGGCTCTCGCCGGCGGAGTACTGCGGCTCGAACAGGATCGAGTCTGCAAAGCCCCCGGCGGGACCGTCCGTGCCGGCCGCGCGCAGGTGCGTGCAATGGGCGGCCGTCAGCACGATCCGTTCAGCGATTACCGTGCCGGTGCAATAACGCACGCGCTCGCCGAAGACCGCCGTAATGCGCCCGATCGCTGCGACCGGGTGGACGGACTGGTTGCGCACCAGTTCCGCCTCTGCACTGGGAGGCGCGGCATCGGCCGAGACCAGACGCAGCGGCTGGCGGGGGGCGAACCGCCCCGTCACCGGCTGCTCGCCAAGGGCATAGACCGGCGCATCGCTCAGCCGCTCCCTGTGCGCGCGGTCGCGTCCGCCCTCGAGCCGCGCATCGAGCGAAAGCACAAGGGCAGCGGGGGGCTGGTCCGGTTCAGCCGGTGCGGGCCGGGAATAGCCGGGCGGAGGTGAGAGCTCGGCCATGAGCACGTCGAGATTGGCATCGAATTCCATGGCCGGGCCTAGGGTCCATATTCAGTTGTCTTGCCGCAGTGAGCGGAGGGCTGCCGACCTGCCCCGTCCCACGGGGTGCTGCTCCACCGGATGCCGCCCCACTGCGGGGTGAGCGGCCCTTTGCGCCTCGTCCTGCCGTCCCTGATCATGTGGCCGTCACTCCGAAACAGGACCCGATAAGGTTTCTAGCCCGCGACCTGTACCCCGTGTCCAGTGGAATTCCCGTGATATCATTGGAATCGGTGCGGTCAGGCGACGCCGAAGAGCGCCATGCTGTGCATCAGGGCGGCGGCGCCCCCTTCGGTGATGCCGGGAACGTGACCCGGCGCCTCGGCGAGTGTGGTCTCGGCGTAGAAGCCGGCCAGTGCGGTCATCCGCGCGCGCAGGTCGCCGGTTTCGCTGCGGCTGGCGATGGCGGCACGCGTCAGGAAATGGCCACCGATCACGTCACCGGCCAGGGTGAGATAGGCGGTTGCCCCGGCCAGCGCGGTTTCGCGATCTGCGTCGATTGCCGAGACCATCCAGGCGGTTGCCGCCTCAAGCGCATCGGCGGCGGGCACCAGCCGATCGGCGATGGCGACGAGCTGCGGTTCATTGCTCGCACGGGCGGTGCGCGCCGTTTCGCGAATGTCGGCGATCATCGCGGCCATGGCGGCGCCCCTGTCGCGACCGAGTTTGCGGCTGACCAGGTCGATCGACTGGATGCCGTTCGTGCCCTCATAGATCGGCGCGATCCGGGCATCGCGATAGAGTTGCGCGGCGAGGGTTTCGTCCATGAATCCCATACCGCCATGGACCTGGACGCCGAGGCTGGTAATCTCGACGCCCCGGTCGGTCGACCAGGCCTTGGCGATCGGCGTCAGCAGGTCCTCTCGCTGCTTTGCGGCGGCGCGGGCTTCGGCGGTCTCTGCGGCGTCGGCAAGGTCGGCAGCGATCCCGCAGGCATGGCAGATCGCCCGGGCAGCCATCACCCTGGCCCGCATGGTGATGAGCGTCCGTCGCACATCGGAATGGTGCAGGATCGGCGCGGCGCCCGACACGCCCGGGGCCTGGCCCTGCTTGCGTTCCCGGGCATGGGCATAGGCGGCCTGGTAGGCCGCTTCGCCGACCCCGACCCCCTCCAGTCCGACATTGAGCCGCGCCGAGTTCATCATCGTGAACATGCAGGCGAGGCCCCGGTTCTCCTCGCCGACGAGCCAGCCCGTTGCCTCGTCATAGGCCATCACGCAGGTCGGCGAGGCGTGGATGCCGAGCTTCTTTTCAAGTCCGATGCAGCGGACGCCATTCGCCTCGCCAGGCTCGCCATCCGCGTTGACCAGCCGTTTCGGGACGAGGAACAGCGACACCCCCTTCGAGCCCTCCGGTGCGTCCGGCAGGCGGGCCAGCACGAGGTGGACGATATTGTCCGCCATGTCGTGGTCGCCCCAGGTGATGTAGATCTTCTGTCCGGAGATGGCGTAGGTGCCATCGCCCCGCGGCACGGCTTTTGCCTTCAGCGCGCCGACATCGGAGCCGGCCTGCGGTTCGGTGAGGTTCATCGTCCCGGTCCACTCTCCGGCGATCAGCCGGGGGAGATACACCGATTTGAGCGCGTCCGAACCATGCGCCAGCAGGGCTTCTATCGCGCCGAAGGTCAGCATCGGGCAAAGGGCGAAGGCCATGTTGGCCCCGTGGAACATCTCCATCACGCCGAGTGCCAGCGCCTTGGGAAGGCCCTGTCCGCCATGGGCTTCGGGAAAGGCCAGACCCATCCAGCCGCCATCGCGATAGGCGGCATAGGCCTCGGCAAAGCCCGGCGCCGCCCTGACCCCGTTTTCCGTGAGCTGCGCGCCTGCCTTGTCACCGGTGGTGTTGAGCGGCGCCAGCACGTCGCGGGCCAGCTTCGCCGCTTCGTCCAGGATCGGGGTGACGAGGTCGGGCTCATAGGCGGGGAAGCTCGCCGAGCCATGCAGCCTGTCGAGGCCGGCAATGGCACGAAGCGCGAATGTGATGTCCTCGACGGGTGCGTTATAGGTCATGGCAGCCGTTTTCCTCCCCGAAAAAGCGATTTTTTCTGCTGCGCAGCCTAGCCTTACTCTGGTTAACCGGGAAGGACTTCCTACGTATGCGCAGCGAGTAATGGTGGGTCTTGTCCATGCAGAAGCAGGTTTCGCAGGTCCAGGTGGGGGGGGATGGTCCGGGTTTCGGCCCGGCCTGGCGCGCCGGTGTTGCGGCACTCGGACTGCTTGCCCTTGCCGGGTGTGTGACGACCGAACAGAGCCTCGAGCCCATCGACAGCGGAAATTTCGTGCTCGAACCGACACACGCTTTTCTGACAGCGAAGGTCCGCCATTTCGGCCTGTCCGACTATGCCATCGACTTCAACGGCCTGTCCGGCCGGCTCGAATTCGATGCCGATGATCCGGTGGCCTCGCGCGTCTCGATGACGGTCGAAACGGCCGCGCTGGAGACCAATTATCCCGATCCCGCGAAGAAGGCGGACTGGGAGCTGGAACTGGCCGAGGATGGCCGGTTTCTCGATGCCGATGCCTTTCCGGTCGCGCGCTTTGTCTCGACGGCGATCGAACGGACCGGGGAATTCACCGGCCGGGTGACGGGCGATCTGAACCTGCGCGGTGTCACCCGTCCGATAACGCTCGATGTCACTTACAACGGCACGGCCACCAGTCCGCTCGATGGCGGCCGGCGCCGCGTCGGCTTCAACGCCACCGGAACATTCCTGCGCTCGGAGTTCGGCATGGACGCACTGTCCCGGTTCGTCTCCGATGAGGTGCGGATCGAGTTTTCCGGCGAATTCATCGAGCCCGGCACATGATGCTCGCCCGCCATTCCCGCTGACCCGGCACGTCTTTCCAACCCCGAACCCTCAACCGAAACCAGAAGGACTGACCCCCATGACCCGAACCACACTCCTTGCCTCCAGTGCCGCAGTGTTCATTCTCGCCGCCTGTGGTGGCGCTGAAACCACGGCCGATGCCACCCCCGCGCCGCAGGACACCGGTGCCGCTGCGACGAGCCCTGCCACCGAGGCGGTCACCGAGACGGCTGAGGCCGCGCCGGCGCTGCCCGAGAGCCTTGCGGAGGTCTCGTCGGGTGCCTACTCGCTCGATCGCAACCACGCTTTCCTGCAGTTCGCGGTGGGGCACAGCACCGGCATTTCGGACTATGTCGTGCATTTCGCCGATTTCGATGCCGATCTCACTTTCGATGCTGAAGCCCCCGAAACGTCGAGCGTGTCGGTGACGATCAATCCGGCCGATCTGATGGTGAACTATCCCGGCGACTACAAGGCCGGCCATGCCGACAGCGAATACGAGACCTGGCAGGAAGATCTCTCGCGCAATCCGCGCTGGCTGAATTCGGACGAGTTCCCCGAAATCACGTTCGAATCGACAGATGTCACGTTCACCGGCGACAACGAGGGCACGGTGACCGGCGATCTCACCTTCCTCGGTCAGACCCGGCCGGTCACGCTGGATGTCACCTATAACGGCAATTTCAACGCCCCCTGGTACGGTGAGCGGGACCTCATCGGCTTCAATGCGACCACCACGATCAACCGGTCCGATTTCGGCATGGACGCGGCGATCCCGATGGTGGGCGATGCGGTCACCATTTCGTTCACCGGCGAGTTCATTCAGGATGAAGCCGAGGCAGAGCCGGCCGAATAGGCCGGGCCACAACGACTGTCGTACCCTCGTCCGGTTTCGGGCAGCCGCCGTGCTGGGTGGTACACCGGACCGGACGAGAACCGGGCTGGAAAGGACGGCGCAGGAAGGCTAGATGCCGACAGTGGACTGGACTGGATTGGCCGGGGACTTGGCACGGGACATGGCATGACGCGCTCGCATCGTTACACAACCGTGGCGGTTGCCCTTCACTGGATCATCGCCCTGATGATCGTCAGCCTGATCCTGGTCGGCTGGCAGATGGGCGACATGGAAAACGGCGCGCCGGGCAAGGAGCAGCTCTACCAGCTCCACAAGTCCTTCGGGATTACCGTGCTGACCCTCACCGTGGCGCGGATCGCCTGGCGGATCCTGAACCCGCCGCCGCCCTTGCCGGCCGGCATGAAGACCTGGGAGCGGACAGCGTCGCATGCCGTGCATCTCGGCTTTTACGGATTGATGCTGGCCATGCCGCTGACCGGCTGGCTGTATGTCTCGACCGCGTATGAGTTCGATGTGTCGACGGTCCTGTTCGGCCTGGTGTCCTGGCCCGATATTCCGGGCGTGGGGTTCCTGGCCAATGAAACCGGGCATGAAGCGGTCGAATTCGTGCACAGCAAGCTGGCCTGGCTGGCGATCGGCCTGATCGTGCTGCACGTGGCCGGCGCGGTGAAGCATGACCTGCTGGACAAGGAGGGCGTGCTGAACCGGATGCTGCCGGGCTGGCTTGGGCCAACCGATGGGCCGGTCCGCCCGGCGCGCGGTGCGCCGCTGGCCTTCGGCGTGGCGGCCGTTCTGTTCCTCGCCGTGGCAGCCATACCGGTGCTGGCGCAGGGCGCATCTGTGACGTTGCCGTCCGGCGGCGCGGCACCTGATACAGCCGCTGCGGACGGCGCCGGCGACGGAAGCGCAAGCGGGATCACCGGCTGGCAAGTGACCGAGAACAGGGAACCGATTGCCTTTTCGGGCATGCATGATGGCAATCCCTACTCGGGAGAGTTCGCGAACTGGACCGCATCGATCGGGTTCGACCCCGAGAATCTCGCCGCGAGTTCGGCAGAGGTGACCGTCGACCTGACAAGCCTGACCACGAACAAGAAGCTTTACACCGACACGCTCCGCACGGGCGAATGGCTCGATCTCAGGGACTATCCCACCGCAACGGTCAGCATTGACGGCTTCGCCCCGGGCGAGACGGCCGGCCGCTACACCGCCGAGGCTGCGTTGCGCCTGAAGGAAGGGGGCCAAACCGTGCCGCTGGTCGCCGATATCGCGATCGAGGGGGAGACGGCCCGCGTGTCCGGCGAAGCGGTCTTCTCGCGCGCGGCGCTCGATCTCGGCATGACCTCCGATCCGGGGGCGGACTGGGTGGCCGATGAGGTGACCGTCCGCTTCGGCTTCACCGCCGCGCGTACCGGATCGAATTGACAGCGGGGGCCAGCGGCCGCATGGGCCCGGTATGGCCGCCGATCTCCTGATCCCGGATGACGCTGCGCTGGAGCGGGCAGCGGATATCCTGCGCGCGGGTGGCCTCGTCGCCATGCCGACCGAGACCGTCTATGGTCTCGCCGCCGACGCGACCTCGCCAGAGGCCGTTGCGCGGATCTACGAGGCCAAGGCGCGCCCCCGCTTCAATCCGTTGATTGCGCATGTGACCGGTCCCGACATGGCCCGCCGCGAAGCGCGCTTCACTCCGGTTGCCGAACGGCTTGCGCAGACCTTCTGGCCGGGACCTCTGACTCTTGTCCTGCCGGTCGCGGGGAACGGTACGGTCTGCCTGCTTGCCCGTGCCGGTCTGTCCACCCTGGCCCTGCGCGCACCGGCTCATCCGGTGGCTCAGACCCTGATCGCACGGATTGGTCGGCCACTTGCCGCGCCCTCGGCCAATCCTTCGGGCCGGCTCAGCCCCGTGACGGCGCAGGCGGTTGCCGACGGACTCGGCGACCGCATCAATCTCATCCTGGATGGCGGGCCGGCCGACATCGGGCTGGAATCGACCGTCATCGACTGCACCACCGACACGCCGGTCGTGCTGCGCCCCGGGGCAATCGCGCACGAGGCGCTGGAGACCTGCCTCGGCCGGCCCCTTGCCCGATCGACCGGCCATACTGACGCACCGGCCTCGCCGGGCCAGCTGTTGCGCCACTACGCACCACGGGCCCGTCTGCGTCTCGACGCGCCCGACGCGGCACCGGGGGAGGGCCATCTCGGCTTTGGCGCGATTGCCGGCGATCTCAACCTCTCGCCCTCCGGCGATCTCGCAGAGGCGGCGGCAAACCTCTTTGCCATGCTCGGCGCGCTCGATGCCCGGTTTGCGGCCATTGCCGTGGCGCCGGTGCCCGGGCACGGTCTTGGCGAAGCGATCAATGACCGGTTGCGCCGGGCAGCTGCGCGGTAACCGTGCCGTCCAGGTCGTAGGCATCGGCGCCCGTGATGGCGACCGGCACGATGTCTCCCGGGGCGAGCCGGCCTGCCATCTTGCTCGCCTCGCGGACCCTGACGATCCCGTCCACTTCCGGTGCGTCGGCCTTGGTGCGTCCGACATGCACGCCCGCGTCCGCATCCCAGCCATCGATGATGACATCGAGCGTGCGGCCCACCTTCGCTGCCATGCGCGCGGCCGACACGTCGGCCTGCGCGGCCATGAAGCGATGCCAGCGCTCCTCCTTCACCGGCTCCGGCACGTGGTCCGGCAGATCCCGCGCATCGGCATGCACGACATTCTCGTACTTGAAGCAGCCCGCCCGATCGATGCCGGCCTCGCCGATGAAGTCGAGCAGGGTCTCGAAATCCGCTTCGGTCTCGCCCGGAAAGCCGACGATGAAGGTCGAGCGAATGGCGAGGTCGGGGACCTGTCTGCGCCAGTCTGCAATCCGCTCCAGCACACGGTCCTGCTTGGCGGGCCGGCGCATGGCCTTGAGAACGGAAGGGGCGGCATGCTGGAAGGGAATGTCGAGATAGGGCAGCACGCGGCCTTCCGCCATCAGCGCGATCACCTCATCCACGTGCGGATACGGGTAGACATAATGCAGGCGGACCCAGGCGCCGAGTTCGCCCAGCCCGCGGGCCAGGTCGAGGAACCGGGTCGGTATCTGCTGACCCTTCCAGGCATGGGCCGCATATTTCACGTCCAGACCGTAGGCGGAGGTATCCTGGCTGATCACGCAAAGTTCCTTGACCCCGGCCCGGACGAGCTGCTCGGCCTCGCTCAGCACGTGGTGGACAGGCCGCGAGACGAGGTCCCCGCGCAGTTTCGGGATGATGCAGAAGCTGCAGCGATTGTTGCAACCCTCGGAGATCTTCAGATAGGCATAGTGGCGCGGAGTGAGGCGCAGGCCGCTTTCCGGGATCAGGTCGCGCAGCGGGTCCGGTGGCGGGGCAAGGTGGGTGTGCACCGCCTCCATGACGTTCTCGTACTGGTGCGGTCCGGTGATCGCGAGCACGCCGGGATGCGCGGCCTCGATCACCCCCGGTTCTGCGCCGAGGCAACCGGTCACGATTACCTTGCCATTCTGCTCGATGGCCTCACCGATGGCCTCGAGGCTTTCGGCGCGCGCCGAGTCGAGGAACCCACAGGTATTGACCAGAACGAGATCGGCGCCGGCATAGTCCGGACTGATCGCATAGCCCTCTGCCCGCAGCCGGGTGATAATGCGTTCGGAATCGACCAGCGCCTTGGGACAGCCCAGCGAGACGATGCCGACTTTCGGTATGCGGTGTTCAGACATGGCGCGGCATGTATCATGCCGGTCCGTAACCACAAGCGTTCCGTCCCTTTGCGCCGCTCATGCGCCTCCAGTTCGCTGAAGTCCCGGACCGGTCCGAACCAGGCCGGTGAGGCCGCCCCGCACGCGGCTGGCATGGACGAGGCGGATGGCCTGTGTCAGGCTGGCGCCAGTTCGACACCCTTGTCGGTCATGAACTGCCTGAGCTCGCCGCTCTCGTACATTTCGCGGACGATGTCACAACCCCCGACGAATTCGCCCTTCACATAGAGCTGCGGGATGGTCGGCCAGTCGGAATAGGCCTTGATGCCATCCCGCACCGCCGGGTCGGCCAGCACGTTGGTGGAAACATAGTCTGTTCCGAGCACGTCGAGGATCTGCACCACGACCGACGAGAAGCCGCATTGCGGGAAGTCCGGGGTGCCCTTCATGAACAGCACCACATCGTTTGATTTGACCGCCTCATCGATGGCGGACTGAATGTCCTGTGTGTCCGACATGGAAGCCTCCTGACGCTTGCCGATACGCCTGATCCATGTGTGGCCTGCTTCTGGCTCCGTCAAGCGCCCGGGCGAGCCGGTTGAGCCCCTCATCGATCGAGACCTGGGGATGCCAGCCGGGTACGTCCGGCACGTCGGCCTGGATCCGGTCCTTCCGCGCGCGGGACAATTGCGCCGCATCGAGGGGCAGGTGAACAAACCGGGCGGCCAAGCGCAGCATCCAGAGGGGGACCGGCAGGACGATGCGGGCCGGTCCTGCCGCGCGGGCAATCTTGTGCATCAGCGTGTCCATGGTCAGCGGCGCAGGACCGGCTGCGACCACGGTCCCCGGCATGGCTGCTGATGTCAGGGCCTCGACCGCGAGGTCGGCGAGGTCATCGATGTGGATGGGCTGGCAGCGCACCTGGCCATAGCCCGGAACCGGCACGATGGGATACCGCCGCGCCAGCCTCATCACGCGCGACAGGTTTCCATCATTCGGATGCCCGTAGATCATGGTCGGACGGACAATGACATGATCGCAGCCATGCTGCTCGAGCGCAGCCTCTTCGGCCCGGATGCCGGCATAGAGCGCACAGTTTGCGCCGAGCGCGACATTGTTCGACGAGAACAGCACGGCGCGTGAGATGGCGGCGGGTGGCAAGGCACGCAGGGCCGGGCCGCTGGTGGTCAGGATCGGCGTCAGGATGAGGTCGCTGTCCTGCCGGGCGAGGGCGGCCAGGGCGCCCGGCTTGCGGATATCGCAGCGCAGGGTTTCGCACCCCAGGCGCTCGAGGGGGCCGAGCAATGGTGAAGAGGGCTTCCTGTGGATGGCAAGGACCTTGCGACCGCGGGCCCGCAATCGCTGGCAGATTTCAAATCCCAGGGCACCCGTGGCACCGACGACGATGGTCCGCATGGGTTGGCCCTATTCCGGCGCGCGCGTTTTCAGCGCCAGCGCATGCAGGGCCTCGCCCATCGCGCCGCCCAGTGCGCCATAGACGAGCTGGTGCTGTTTCACCCGCGAGAGGCCGCGGAACCGTTCGGAGACGATCTCGGCCTGCCAGTGGTCATTGTCGCCGGCGAGGTCTGTCAGGGTGATCGACGCATCTGGAAAGGCTTCCTGTAAACAGGTTTCCAGGGTGTCGCGGTCCATTGCCATGATCGGCTCTCCACTCTACCTGCCCAGCCACGATTGCTGGCCGTCCCACCATCCGTTCTGCCTGCCAACCGTGCTCCCCGAGATCGGGGTCGCGAACTGCCAGTCAGCACCTGGCGGGCGGAGAATGTGTCTGCGCCATCATATCTTAACCAACTCGATACCGATTCGCTTGTGACAAAAAGGTAAGCTCGCGTGCGGGCGCGACCGGAAAGGACGAACCCATGTTGAAACTGTATCCGGTCCTCGCCGGCCTCGCTGGCCTCGTGGCCTGTTCCGGCTGCACGACGGCAAACAGCCCTCATCGCGTGGACCGGTTCGATGGCGCTGATGTGCTTGCCCTCACCGAGGCCCTGTCAGCGGACGCGATGGAAGGGCGGGCAGCTGGCACGCCAGGCAGTGCGGCGGCACGGGCCCTGCTGGTTGCGGACATGCAGGCCATCGGCCTGGAACCGGTCGGCCCGGATTTTGTGCATCCCTTCACCTATGGCGGAATGGACGGGGCGGGCCCGGTCAAGCCCGGCGTGAATCTGATCGGCAGGATCGCCGGTACGGGCAGGACCGGTCGGGCCCTCGTCATCACGGCGCATTACGATCATCTCGGCATGGTCGATGGCGAGATCTACAACGGTGCCGATGACAATGCATCGGGCGTGGCAGCCGTGCTCGCGATCGCAGACCACTTCATGGCCGAACGGCCCCTGAACGACATCCTCATTGTTCTCTTCGACGCCGAGGAAGACGGCTTTGGCGGCGCCATCGATTTCATCCGGAACCCGCCGCTGGCGCGCGAGGCGATCGCCTTCAACCTCAATCTCGACATGGTCTCGAAATCGGCCGTTGGCGAGCTCTATGCGTCCGGGACCCATCATTCGCCCCGGCTCGTGCCGTTCGTGGAGGCGATGGCCGCCGCTGCCCCGGTGACCCTGCTCATGGGGCATGACCGGCCCGAGGATGGCGACCAGGACTGGACTCTGCTGTCCGATCATGCGGTGTTCCACCGCGCAGGTATCCCCTTCCTCTATCTCGGCGTCGAGGACCATGCCGAGTACCATCAGCCAGAGGACGATTTCGCGACGATCCCGACCGGCTTCTTCCTTGCAGCCACCGAAACGGCGATCATGATCGCAGATGCCCTGGACGAGCAGCTGGAGGTGCTGGTTCCGCCTGCTGCGGGGGCATTGGACGCGGCGCCGGAATGAGGACTGCCGGGCGGGGAGTGGCCGCCCATGAGCGGATGAGCCAAACGGGTCAGCCGAGCAGGTCGGTGACGTTCAGGGTCACTTCGGGCAGTGCGACGAGGGAGAGTGCGCCAGCAGTGCATTCCTGATGGCTGGCATAGTCGCCATCCGTCGGCGAGCGGAATACGTGCAGCACCTTCCGGTCTGCCTCGCACACCCACAGTTCGGGAATGCCCGCCGCAGCATAGCGCCGGCGCTTCTCGCCAAGGTCGTAGGGCTTAGAGGTGATGGCATCCTCGATGATGAGCGACACGTGCTCGGGGCGGGTTTCGGTCTCGCCATCGAGCCTGTCGACAATCATCACGTCCGGTTCGACGTAGGAGTCCCCCGTCAGGATAAGAGTCCCATGGGCAGATACGGAGTGGATGCCCAGAAGGCCTGCTGTGTGCAGAGCAAGGATCAAGTGCTCGAGCTGGTTTGAAACAGCGCGCATGTGCGCGGGGCCTTCGCTTGGCATTTCCCGGAACACCCCATCCAGCAGTTCCACGCGCCGGTCGCGGAGAATGCCGGCCGCCGTCATGGCGTAGGCATCGCTCACCGTGAACCGGACCGGTCGGGGCAGGGCTGCCGTTGCTTCGGGCTCGGTAAGAACTTGTCCATCCATGGCCTGATCCTAACATGCCCGGCATTGCGGCGCGAGCGGCTCCTCAGCCTGCGCCCTCCATGTAGCGCGGCAGCCAGCCTTCATGGGCTTCGCGGAGGCGGGCGAGGGGGATGCTGCCATCGAAAAGGAAGCCGACCGTGTCCTCGCTGGTCATGTCGCCGGCGTGCACCGCGAAGCGCCCGGCCGAGTCGGCCAGGGCGAGACGGTCATTTGCCAGCATGCGTGGGACGGCAATCAGATAGCGCCCGCCGCTTTCGCAGAACGCGGCGGCATCGCTCCAGCCGCCCTTGAGTGCGACCCCGACCCCGCTTGCCAGCGCCATTTCGGCTGCCGCACAGGCAAGCCCGCCATCGCTGACATCGTGGACAGCGTTGACGAGGCCGTCGCGGATCAGCATGCGCACGAAATCCGCGTTCCGCTTCTCAGCCTCAAGATCGACAGGCGGTGGGGGGCCGAGCGCCTCGCCCCGGAGGCCCAGCCATTCGCGGGCATAGAGCGAGGCCCCGAGATGGCCCTTCGTCTCGCCGATCAGGATCAGGACATCGTCGGGCTGCGCACCCTTCAGCGTCGCGATCTTCGAAACATCCTCGATCAGGCCGACCGCGCCGACCACGGGCGTGGGCGGGATGGCCCGGCCGTTGGTCTCGTTATAAAGGCTGACATTGCCGGAGACGACGGGGAAATCGAGCGCGCGGCAGGCCTCGGCCATGCCCTCGATGGCCTTCACGATCTGGCCCATGATTTCCGGGCGTTCGGGATTGCCGAAGTTGAGATTGTCGGTGATCGCGATGGGCACTGCGCCGACAGCCGACAGGTTCCGGTAGGCTTCGGCCACTACGGCCTTGCCGCCCTCATAGGGGTCGGCGGCGACATAATGCGGGTTGCAGTCGGAGCATATGGCGAGCGCCTTGTTGGTGCCATGGATGCGGATAATGGCCGCGTCCCCGCCCGATTGCGACGAGTCCATCGTGTCACCCATGACGTGCCGGTCATACTGTTCCCAGATCCAGCGCTTGCTGGCCATGTCGGGCGAGGACATGAGCTTCAGCAGCACTTCTCCGTAATCCTCGGGCTCTGGACATTTCGAAATGTCGAGCGGGGCGCGGGGTTTCGGTTCCACCCATGGGCGGTCATAGTTCGGTGCATCCTCGGCGAGCGGCGCGACGGGGATGTCGCACACCACTTCGCCGAACTGTTTCAGCACCAGGCGACCGGTATCGGTTGTCACACCGATGACCTCGGCATCAAGGTCGTACTTTGCGAAAATGGCCTTCGCCTCGGCCTCCTTGCCGGGGTTCAGCACCATGAGCATGCGCTCCTGGCTTTCGCTCAGCATGATCTCATAGGCACTCATGCCGGTCTCGCGCTGGGGCACGCGGTCGAGGTCCATCTCGATCCCGATGCCACCGCCATCTTCCCCCCCGGAGGCAGCCATCTCGACGGACGAGGAGGTGAGCCCCGCCGCGCCCATGTCCTGGATCGCCTGGATGGCGTCTGTGGCCATGAGTTCGAGGCAGGCCTCGATCAGCAGCTTCTCGGTGAAGGGATCGCCGACCTGCACCGTGGGGCGGTTGTCTTCCTCGCCTTCGGAGAACTCCGCCGACGCCATGGTCGCGCCATGGATGCCGTCGCGACCGGTCTTGGCGCCGACATAGAAGATCGGGTTTCCGGGCGTTGCACCGCGGGCGTAGAAAATCCTGTCCTGGTCAGCGACGCCGACGGCCATGGCATTGACGAGGATGTTGCCATTATAGCCTTCGTCGAACTGGGTCTCGCCGGCCACGGTCGGCACGCCGACGCAGTTCCCATAGCCGCCAATGCCGGCGACAACACCGGCCACGAGGCTGCGCGTCTTCGGGTGGCCCGGATCGCCAAAGCGCAGCGCATTGACCAGTGCAACGGGGCGCGCGCCCATGGTGAAAACGTCCCTGAGAATGCCGCCGACGCCGGTCGCCGCCCCCTGATAGGGCTCGATGAAGGAAGGGTGGTTGTGGCTCTCCATCTTGAAGATGGCCGCCTGGTTGTCGCCGATGTCGATGACGCCGGCATTCTCGCCCGGCCCCTGGATGACGCGGGGGCCCTTGGTCGGGAACTTCGCAAGGTGGCGCCGCGAGGATTTGTAGGAGCAGTGCTCGGACCACATCACCGAATAGATGCCAAGCTCGACAAGGTTCGGCGCGCGGCCGAGCCGGCTCACCAGCCGCTGCCATTCCTCGGCATTGATGCCGTGTCCAGCCGCGTCGGCGGCGGTCTGTGGTGCGCTCAGTCGGGCGAGTATCCGTGCAGTGTCGGTCATGCAGTGCGTTTAGGGCGGATTCTGTCCGAACAGAACCACCGGGTGGGGCGATTTCCGTGATCCGGTGATGTCGCAACAAGTGGGGTGGTTGCGCGGGTCATGGCGTTGCAATCAGGCTTTCGAACACGCCGCGACCGTCAGTCCCGCCCTCGTGCCTGCCGATCGCGCGTTCCGGATGGGGCATCATGCCGAGCACACGGCCATTGGCGCTGAGGATCCCGGCAATGTCGCGGACCGAGCCGTTGGGATTGCGCAGGTACCGGAAGGCGATCCGTCCCTCGCCTTCGAGGTGCTCGAGGGTCTCATCGTCGGCGAAAAAATTGCCATCATGATGGGCGATCGGGATGGAAATCTCGCAGGGCCCGCCATAGGCGCGGGTGAAGGCCGAATCGGCAGCTTCGATTCGCAGCTCTTCCGGCCGGCAGATGAAGGTCAGCGCGCCATTGCGCATCAGCGCGCCGGGCAGCATCCGGATTTCGGTGAGGATCTGGAAGCCATTGCACACGCCGAGGACATAGCCGCCCCTTTCGGCATGGCGCTTCAGGGCCGGCACGATGGGCGAATTGGCCGCCATGGCGCCCGAGCGGAGGTAGTCGCCATAGGAAAACCCGCCCGGCAGCATGACCAGGTCGGTTCCCGCCGGCAACGCGGTTTCCTTGTGCCAGACCATGGCTGGGCGGGCTCCGGTCACCGTTTCCAGGGCGATGGCGGCATCCCGGTCGCAGTTCGATCCGGGAAAGACGAGGACGACAGATTTCATGCAGGCGTCCTTAGCAGCGAGTCGCCAGCATTGGAATCTGCCTGTTCCCGTATTATCTGGCTGGTCCCACCGTTCAACCGAGCCAGCCCGAGCCGCCGACCCCTGCCGCCATGATTGCCATTCGTCCCTTTCGTCCCGAGGATGCCGAGCAACTGGCCGAGGTCTTCGAGGACGCTGTCGGCGGGCTGGGGCCAGCCGACTACACGACGGTCCAGGTTGGAGCCTGGCTGGCCCGCGCACCGGACCCGGTGGAGATACGGGCACGGTGCGCCGATGGCCGGCTGACGCTTGTTGCCGTTCGCACCAATGCAGCGGACGATGAAGGCCCGGGCCGCGTGCTGGCTTTCATTGACCTCGAAGAGGATGGCCATATCGACCTGCTCTATGCCCGTGCCGAGGTTGCCGGGCAGGGCGTGGCCAAGGCGCTCTATGCCGAGCTTGAGGAGATAGCACGCGCCCGCGGCCTCGGGCGGCTCCATACCGAAGCGAGCGAGGCGGCCCGCCGCTTCTTCCTTGGGCAGGGGTTCAGCGTCCTCCGCCGGCGCGATTTCGAGATCAGCGGCGTGCCGATCCACAATTACGCGATGGAGAAGCAGCTTTAGTAGAGCGGCGCAGAGCACCTGTTGCGCCGAACCTGACCTATTGCAGCACGGTCGGCCAGTTTTCGTCAGCGGCGGCGATGAAACCTGGAATATCGGCCTCCCAGTCTTCCTGCACTTTCCTGTTATAGTTGAGATACAGCTTGCCATCGACGATGCGCCAGAAATCGGCGTCACCCTTTGCCGTGTAGCCCTGGCTCACGGCCCAGGCGCAATAGCCGCCATATTGTGGTGCATAGGCTTCGGGATCGGCCAGGAAGGTGTCCAGGTTCTCCTGGCTGGAAAAGCGGAATTCTGCGCCATCATGGGTGGTGGTGAAGTCTTTCGAGCCCTTCACCGGCCGGTTTTCCTTGAAATAGGCGACCGGGTCGTGACCCTCCACCGCGAGATTGTTGAACAGCCCGGTATAGACCGGGGCCTTCTCGGCATGGGCTTCGGGGGCGATGATCGCCAGCGGGACGGCGGCTATCATGGTCGCAAGGATGATCTGTCTGAGCATGGTGTTATGACCTTTCTTCCGAGGTGTGGAGAGGGTTGGGCTCGTGGCGCCGTGCGCACGGCGGTCAGGTCGCCCGCGCGACCACGGGGCTGGCAGGGGCCAGTGGGGTGTGCCGGGTTGGCACGAGCGTTTCGACGAGCCCGCTTGCCATCCCGGTGAGTTCGTTCCGGCGCAGCGCGACCAGGACAATGGCGGACCCCCAGATGACCATGGCGGCTGCGAACAGGCCGCCAGCACCAAGGCTTGCTGCCCAGGCGTCGAGCTTGCCGAAGATCACCTGAGTCTCCGGGGAATTGGTAAACTTGAAGCGCAGGCTGTCGAGGAACACGACGGCCGCGAAGCCGGCGAGAGCATTCGGGACGAGGGCCTTCAGGCGGGTCAGCATGGTGGCTCCGATGGGTAGGTTGACTGCAACCGGGAGCTACATTGCGCACGGATCACACGCCAGCCAATCCGGCGTGATCCCCCATCACGCTCTTGTGTCCAGATCGGCCCGGCACGGGACGCGCTTGAAAACAGGGCGCAATTGCGCGTGCATCCGGCCTTTCTGAATGGCGAGGGCGACCAAGCATGGTTGCCAAATGGTATAACACTTGCCTAGCGGGAAAGGGGACGGGCCCTTGCCGCCGCCGAACGGTGAACCGGAAAGGCCCCTCCCGAGTGTCGGGATTGGTGAAGAAACCGTTTGGTGACAGCGCGAAACCGGCGGGGCTATGAAGGAATTCGGGGACGGGGCAGGGCTGCGCGGTCGCCAGAACAAGGGACGCACGGGATGGCAATTTCCTTTCGCATGACAGCCGCGGCGATGGTGGCGCTGCTTGGATTGGGTGCATGCGGCGGCGGTGGCGGCGGTGGCGGGACCGACTCCGCGTTCGCGCCGACACCCGTCAGCCCGCCTACCGGCATGACCCCATCGCCGGCGCCATCGCCTGCTCCGGCACCATCTCCGGCGCCGACGCCGTCTCCGACAC
>CAZDMQ010000035.1:0-35216 GCA_964506685.1 uncultured Hyphomonadaceae bacterium
TGGGAGGTACTATACCCCGGAACGCCGGGGGGCGGACAGAAACCCCCGGAAAAGAGGCGCAGGAGCCCTCCCCGCTTCCGCCTTGCCCCTTTGCAGCCGGGACCTTTTCCGCCGGGCAATGGCTGGGGCGTCTCCGCCGCCTGTGGGAAAAGCCCGGTTCAGGCGTTGCGCACAACAAGGCCGCCATCGACCGGGATGATGGCGCCGGTGAGGTAGCCGGCGGCCGGCAGGACGCAGGAGAGGGTGATGTGGGCCACTTCCTCCGGGTCGCCATAGCGGCGCAGCGCGGTCCGGCGCCGCGCGAAGATCGCCTTGTCCTCTTCAGGAATGGCGGCGTTGATCGAGGTGCGGATCGGGCCGGGACAGATGCAGTTGACCGTGATCCCCTCCTTGCCGAGATCGACGGCGAGCCCGCGGGTGAGGCCGATCACGCCATGCTTGGCCGCGACATAGGGGCTGTTGCCGGGCGTCGCGCCGAGCCCTTCGGTGGAGGCGACATTGACAATGCGCGGCGCATCGGACTGGCGCAACCAGGGCAGCGCTGCGCGGACCATGCGCTGGTGGGAGGACAGCATGACGGCGAGGCTGCGCTCCCAGCTGTCCTCATAATTTTCCTCGTCATCGACCGGAGCGAACTTCGCAAAGCCGGCATTGTTCACGAGAATGTCGATTCCGCCGAAATGGCTGGCGATCTCAGGGACGACGCGCTGGATGGCGCCCGGGTCGCTGACATCGAGCGGCCAGGCGCGGGCGTGGGCAATGCCGGCGCTGGCGAGGTCGGCGACGACAGCCTCGCAGCCGGCAAGGTCGCGGTCGGTGACGGCGACATTGGCGCCCTCGCGGGCGAACAGGTGGGCCGTGGCACGGCCCATGCCGCTGGCAGCGCCGGTGATGATGGCGGTGCGGCCGGCAATCGACCGGTCGAGGGGTGTGTAGTCGTACATGGGTCGGGGCTCGCTCGTGTCCGGAATGAAGGCGGCCCCCAGTCTATGATCCGCAGGGGCCATTCGGGAAGACCTGCAGGCCGGAAACCGGACGATCACACTGGCCCACCGCATTGGCCCATCGCGTTGGCCGCTCACAAACCAGCCGAATTTAACCTTTTGGCAAGACTTGTTCTCTAATTACGAGAATATGGGTCGACAAGATGTCCTTTGACGGGATTTATTCTCACCCAGAGCGTTTTCTGCTGCCCGCCGAAGGACGCTTTCCAGTCTCTCATCCAGTTCCTCCCTCGGGGGCCCGGCTTGTCCGGGTCCCTGTTTTCTTTCCGGGCGGGGCGGATACCGGATCAGGCGGGACGGCCGATGCTGTGATAGTTGAAGCCGCGGCGGACCATGTCGGCGGGCTCGTAGATGTTTCTCAGGTCGACCACGATATTGCCCGCCATTTCGGCCTTGACCCGGCGCATGTCGAGCGCGCGGAACTGGTGCCATTCCGTGATGATAACCACCGCATCGGCACCTTCGATGGCATGCCAGGGACCATCGCAGAATTTCGGCCCGTCGAGAAGTTTTCCGGCTTCTTCCATGGCTTCGGGGTCATAGGCCTTCACCTGGGCGCCGGCCGCGATCAGCGCGGGGACGATGTCGAGGCTGGGCGCGTCGCGCATGTCGTCGGTGTTCGGCTTGAAGGCGAGGCCGAGCACAGCGATGGTCCGGCCGGAGACTTCCCCGCCCATGGCGTCGATCACTTTCTGTGCCATCGCCTTCTTGCGCCGGTCATTGACCTCGACCACCGTGTCGATGATGCGCACCGGGCTGCCGAAATCATTGGCAGTCTTGGTCAGCGCCAGCGTGTCCTTGGGAAAGCAGGACCCGCCATAACCGGGCCCGGCATTGAGGAATTTCTTCCCGATCCGGCCATCGAGGCCGATGCCACGGGAGACTTCCTGCACATTCGCCCCGACCTTTTCGCACAGGTCGGCCATTTCGTTGATGAAGGTGATCTTTACCGCGAGAAAGGCATTGGCGGCGTACTTGATGAGTTCCGATGTCCGCCGCGAGGTGAACAGGATCGGCGTCTCATTCAGGAAGAGCGGACGGTACAGCTCGCGCATCAGTTCGCGCGCCCGCTCGTCATCGGTGCCGACCACGACCCTGTCCGGGATCTGGAAGTCCTTGATGGCCGCCCCCTCGCGCAGGAATTCGGGATTGGAGACAACGGCGAAATCGGCGTCCGGACGGGTCCTGCGGATGATCGCCTCGACCTCGTCGCCGGTGCCAACCGGGACCGTCGACTTGGTGACCACGGCGGTGAAGCCATCGATCAGGCCGGCGATCTCCTCGGCGGCCGAATAGACATAGGAGAGGTCGGCATGGCCGTCGCCGCGGCGGGAGGGGGTGCCGACCGCAATGAACACGGCGTCGCAATCCCTGACGGCATCGCGCGCCTCGGTGCTGAAGAACAGACGCTCTTCCTTGACGTTCTGCGCCACGAGCTGCTCCAGCCCCGGTTCGAAGATCGGGATTTCGCCGCGATTGAGGCGCTCGATCTTGGACGCGTCCTTGTCCACGCAGGTGACCACATGGCCGAAATCGGCAAAGCAGGCCCCGGATACAAGCCCCACATATCCTGTCCCGATCATCGTGACTCGCATAGGCCACCTCCATTGGAAACTTGGTCACGACAGCGGGTTTCGACTCGCCTGACCCTGGAAGTTGCGAGCCATTGCGCCCGCCCCGCGCTTCGTCAACCCCGATCGCGAGGACACCAGTTAGCCACGCTCACGCACATGCGATCAGGATGAACATTTTTATTATTGTAAGTTACATAGAATAATGTATCTGAAGCCGTGGGGACAGCGGACCGGTCGGGCTCCATGACCGGTGCGGGAAGGTCCTCGACCATCGAAGAGGAAGCAGAGATGATCAGAATGTGTCTTGCAGCCTGCGGCCTGGCCCTTGCGATCGGCGGCAGCGCGTCCGCCCAGCAATGGTATGCCGGCGGCACAATCGGGTTCGCCCAGCAGAATGACAGCGACAATGCCGGTCAGACCGGCGCCTTCACCACCGGCAACCTGGGCGACGGCTCGACGCTTGAGGTCGCCGAGGGCACGCCATACGGCTGGTCGACCGAATTCGACAGTGGTCTGGCCCTGTCGGCAGAGGCCGGGCTCAAATATGACGGCGGCTTGCGGTCCGGGGTCGAGATTGCCTACCAGCAGGCGGATGTTGACACCCATACCGGGGTGACACTGGCCGGCGGCAGCATTGACGCCGTGGACGCCGCCGCCCTTGCCGGCGCACCCGACCCGCTCGGAGTCAGCGTGGGCGATCTCGTCGCCGATGGCCAGGGCGACATCTCGAGCATTTCGGTGTTCGTCAATGCCTATTACGATTTCAACCGGTCGGGCCGGCTGCGCCCCTATGTTGGCGGCGGGGTTGGCTTCGCCGATGTCGATGTGGAGTACGCCCCGTCCGGGGTCGGGATCATCGATGATGGCGAGACGGTCCTGGCCTACCAGTTCAAGGCTGGCGCGAGCTTCGCCCTGACCGAGCAGGTCGAGGCCTATGGCGAGTATGCGTTCCGCGCCAGCGAGGATATCGAGGTCAACAATTCGCTGTTCCCAGGCACCCTCGAGGTCGAGAACCAGACAAACGTCTTCGCCGTCGGCGTGCGGTACACGTTCGGCTGACGGAGCGGATCCGGCGCAGCGGCCGGTCGCGCCCTGTGAGGCCGTCCTGCGCGCCGGGGAATGACCGGTCTCCCCGAGTCGGGCCCGCCGCAACCATTGGCGGGTCCGGCATCGTCCCGGTTGCGGAGCGGCGGAGTGGCCCGCGCGCACGTGCTGCTGAAATGCACCGCTGGCCGCCACCGGAAAGGCGGCTTGAATTTCTCCCCCGTCACGGCTAATCAGGCGGCGCAGGAATGGTCCGGGGCCATAGCTCAGTTGGGAGAGCGCGTCGTTCGCAATGACGAGGTCGGCGGTTCGATTCCGCCTGGCTCCACCACCTGCCCAATGCCCGTTCCGGGAGGTCGTCCGCGCCTGCGTGAGTCGTGACGCGTCCCCTGCGACCGGGTCGGCTTCACGCACCAGCATGATCGTGATTCAGGCAGCAGGGGCACGAGTTGCCTGCCGGAAAGGCACAACCGGCGCGGAGCGGTCCTTCCCGCGAAAGCTGCCGTGCCGGGCGCCCGCAGCCCTCTAGCTTGAACAGGCCCTGCCCGCTTCCCACATCGAAGGGGTCAAAGGGAAGCGTCCAGGGCCGCCGCCAGTCGGGGCTGCGCTTCCCGAACCGTCCTGTCTGAACCAGAAGGAGACACTACATGACGACCAATCAGACCGTCCCTGTCGATCCCTTCGTCCGGGCCAACATGGTCTACATCCGGCCGCTGGAGGAGGATGAGATCGAAACCATCCTGCCGCCGAATGTGCTGGCCGAACTCGATGCAACCGAGCCGCTGTTCGCGGTGCACAATGCCAATGGCGACCGGATTGCCATTGTCGAGGGACGCGATGCCGCCTTTGCGGCCGCTCGCGCCCACAGCCTGCAGCCAACGAGCCTGCACTGACGCAAGTTCGGAGCGAACCGGGAACGTTTGCGCATTGAGAGTTGCGCGGAAAGAGGGACCTGAGGCGACGATCCGGAGCGAAACGATCAATCGTCGCTTCAGTCCACGGACGCGGGACGTCATCGCTCCGTCCCGGCAGGCCCAAAGCCGAGCCGCATGCACGCACAGCTCGCAGGAACCAGTTCCGTCTACCCGGGCCCCGGGGTGACCTTGGCGCCGGAAAACCGGTCAGAACAGCCCGCGATTGAGCAGCGTGGTAGCCCCCTTGGGGAAATCGACGTCGAGCGTTGCCTTCGGCATGTCGCCTTCGTCCTCGCCCGGTTCGAAACCACGATGCATGGTCAGCACCGGGGCGATCGGTTCATGCCGTTTGCCGTTCGGGTCGAAGACTGTGAACCGCGCGCAGTAGAGGGCCGTGTCGGGCGACAGCGAAAGCGGCTCGCCCGGCCCGGCTTCGGCCGCGATCCGGTCGAACTCATACTCGATGAGCTTCGGCATCACCGTCCCCGGCTCAACGATCGTGGTGTCGAAGGTTCCCTCGGTCGAATACCGCATCATGACGTTCTCGTCCGCGAGGTCGCAGCGCTCCGTGGACTGGCTTTTCAGCATTTCGATCTCGGTGATGACGAGCGCCCGCGTGCCCCGGTTCGACAGGACGAGATTGAAGGTCGGCCAGTAGCGATAGCTGGTCGAGATGCTGCCATCGGAGCCCCGGCCGCCGCCGGACTGGAGTTGCACCGCGACATCGGCCGTGGCGACGGTAAGTGTATAGCGGGCGTCGAAGAAGGTGAGGTAGGTGGTCAGGCTCGAAAGGGCCATGGCGACCAGTGACAATACCGTACTCGACAATCCGCGCATGATCGGTCCCCTCATCCGGCCTGCCCGGCGGCAGTTTTGGCCAGTGTCTGCCTGACGATAGCGCCGAGCGCGTGCGTCCCGTCAAGCCCGTGGCGGACCTGTTCCGGTGCGGCGCGGCCCGGATGGAACCTCAGGACCAGTCCGGTGCGGCTGTCATCGGGCAGTCCGTAACCGCGCCGGGCAAAGGCCGTCTGCATGGCGCGCCATTCGGCTTCGGGATCATAGTCGGCGCGTGTCGAGCCATGGTCCGGCGGGTCGAGGATCAGGGTCCGGGCGAGGTGCCCGCCAGCGATGAGCTGGTCTATCTCCCACAATGTTCCGGTGCGCGGCGAGGGCAGGAGCAGGATCAGCGCGGCGGCCCGCATCAGCGCCTCGATCGCCGCTTTCCAATGGCTGTCCGGCACGGCGATCCGGCCGGCGCCAATATGCTCGAGCGGCCGGCCGAGCGCGACCAGCGGCGCGGTGCCGCGCAGGGCCGCCTCGATCTCGCCCTCGAATTCGAGCCGGTCGGCGTCGACAACCAGACCCGTCTGCCCCACCGGGATCGCCCTGATGTGCTGGTGTGCAATGGCGTCCGTCGAGGCAAAGGGCCGGAGATAGAGGATGAAGGGCGGGACCGGTCGTCCGGTCCGGATGGCGTGGAACAGGTCGGCTGCGACGAGGTCGCGCCGGTGCTGGTCGGCCAGTCGCGCCCCGTCGATGCAGGCCTGCGCGGTGAGAAGGCCGACGGCCAGGGCACCGGTGAACGCAAGCAGCGTGGCCCAGCCCGGCAGGTCCGGCCGGCCTGCGCCCCAGACGGCGAAACCGGTTCCGAGGCCGATGCTCACAACCGCTCCGAGACGCAGCATCCAGGCAATGATGCGGCTGCGGCGAGGGGTCGGCAGCGTTGCGATTGCGGTCCGCAGCATGGGCGTCCTCCCGCCGACAGCTTCTACGCGAGCATGGCCGGCAGGCAAGCATGGCGACTGTCTTGACATTGCCGGGAGCCTGTCTCAGGCGCAGGGCATGATCATCGCGATTGACGGAACGCTCGCCTCCGGCAAGGGGACCATCGCCCGGCGCGTGGCCGCCTGGTATGGCCTGCCGCACATGGATACCGGCCGGCTCTACCGTGCCACGGCGCATGCGGCGCTGCGCAGCGGTACAAGCCTCGATGATGCCGCAGCCCTGGCCGCGATTGCCGGAAGCCTCGATCTCGCCGATTTCGATGAAACGGCTCTGCGGACGCCGGAAACCGGCCAGGCGGCCAGCCGGGTCGCCACCATTCCCGACGTCCGCGCGGCCCTGTTCGCCCTGCAACAGGCCTTTGCCAGGCAGCCCGGCGGTGCCGTGCTCGACGGCCGGGACATCGGCACGGTGATCTGTCCCGATGCCGATGTGAAGCTCTGGATCGATGCCGATGTGGGGGTACGGGCCGAGCGTCGCCTCCGGGAGTATGCCGCGAGCGGGGAGACGATGACGCTGGCGGAGATGATTGCCGCCCTCGAGGAGCGCGACGCCCGGGATCGCGGGCGCGCAAGTGCGCCGATGACGAAAGCCGAAGATGCGGTCTTGATCGATACAACTGCGCTGACTATAGACGAAGCTGTTGAACGGGCCTGCCGCGTCATCGACGAAGCGCAGGTGCGAAAAGAGACATCGTAGCCCCTAGCGTCAGGGCCGGTCCGGCCGGGCGACGCTAAATCCAAAGGGCTTCTGCCAACCCCCAAGACTGACAACCCCGCCAGGGACATCTGGCGGTGCGCCGCACGTGGCGCGCCGCACGGCGTTCCGGCACCTGGAGTGACCATGGAAACCACTGAAAGCCTGACCCCGTCGAGCGATGATTTCGCGGCGATGTTCGAAAGCAGCGCCGCCGCGTCGGCGATGACGGAAGGCCGCGTCGTGCCGGCCACAGTCATCGGGATCGAGAATGACTTCGTCATCCTTGATGTCGGCCTGAAGACCGAGGGGCGCATTCCCCTGAAGGAGTTCGGCCAGGATGATGCCCCGCCCGAGACCGGCCAGCTCGTCGAAGTCTACCTCGAGCGCATCGAGAACGCGCTCGGTGATGCCATGCTGTCGCGCGACAAGGCGCGTCGCGAGGAAAGCTGGATCCGGCTCGAGGACGCGTTCAATGCCGGAGATCCGGTAAAGGGTGCCATTGTCGGCCGCGTGAAGGGCGGGTTCACGGTGGATCTGGGCGGCGTCAACGCCTTCCTTCCCGGCAGCCAGGTGGATATCCGGCCCGTGCGCGACGTTGGTCCGCTGATGGGCGAGGTGCAGCCCTTCGCGATTCTCAAGATGGACCGGCCGCGCGGCAATGTCGTGGTCTCGCGCCGGGCCATCCTGGAAGAGAGCCGGGCCGAACAGCGTGCCGAGATCGTCGGCAACATGTCCGAGGGCGATGTTCGCGAGGGTGTGGTCAAGAACATCACCGATTATGGCGCGTTCGTCGATCTTGGCGGCATTGACGGCCTCCTGCACGTGACCGACATGAGCTGGAAACGGATCAACCATCCGAGCCAGGTCGTGAATGTCGGCGATACGGTGAAGGTGCAGATCGTCAAGATCAATCCCGACACCCAGCGCATCTCGCTCGGCATGAAGCAACTCGAGTCCGATCCCTGGGAAGGGGTCGACGCGAAGTATCCGATCGGCATGCGCATGACCGGCCAGATCACCAACATCACCGATTACGGGGCGTTCGTGGAACTCGAGGACGGCGTCGAGGGCCTGATCCACGTCTCGGAAATGAGCTGGACCAAGAAGAACGTGCATCCGGGCAAGATCGTCTCCACCTCGCAGGAGGTGCAGGTCGAGGTCCTCGACGTGGATTCGGAGAAACGGCGCATCTCGCTCGGCCTGAAGCAGACCCAGGACAATCCCTGGTCGGCCTTCATGGCGGAGCATCCGCCCGGCACCGAGGTCGAGGGCGAGGTTCGCGGGATCACCGAATTCGGTCTGTTCATCGGCCTCGGCCCGGAGCTCGATGGCATGGTGCACATCAACGACATTGCCTGGGATAGGTCCGGCGAGGAAGCGATCCAGGCGTTCAACAAGGGCGACGTGGTTCGCGCCCAGGTGCTCGACATCGATATCGACAAGGAACGCATTTCGCTCGGGATCAAGCAGCTCGCGGGTGACCCGCTGGCTGGCAGCAGCGGCACCGCTGGTGGCGGCGGCGGTGGTGGCGGCGGGCTCCGTCGCGGGACCATCGTGACCTGCGTCGTCACGGAAGTCGCCTCAGGCGGCATCGAGGTGCAGTTCGGAGAGCCGCCGATGAAGAGCTTCATCCGCCGCTCCGACCTCTCCCGCGACCGCTCCGAACAGCGCCCAGAACGCTTCGCCGTGGGTGACAAGGTCGATGCGAAGATCACCCAGCTCGACAAGGCTGCCCGGCGGGTGTCGCTGTCCATCAAGGCGCTGGAAATCGCCGAGGAACAGGAAGCGGTCGCCCAGTACGGGTCTGCCGACAGCGGCGCCTCGCTCGGCGACATTCTCGGGGCGGCGCTTGCCAGCACGACCGGGAAGACCGAGAGCGAACCGGCTGGCGGCGACGAGGCGCCGGCATCTGGTCCTGCAACAGACGACCTGAAGGCGCTCACGGGGGTCGGTCCGGCGCTTGAGAAGAAATTCCATGCCGCCGGCATCACGAGCCTCGGCCAGATTGCCGCGATGAGCGATGCTGATATCGAGGCCATCGAGCAGGAGCTTGGCATCTCCGGCAAGTTCGAAAAGGGCGACTGGGTCAACCAGGCCAGGTCGCTGACAGAGAGCTAGCCCTTCGCTGGAGGCGCGAGCGACCGGGGGAAGCCGCGAAGCTGGCGCCTGAAGTCTGAAAAACTGGTAAGCCTTTGCGGCGGGGACTATCGTCTCCGCCGCAAATACATTTATAAACAAAGTCATGTTGCGCTCAGAACTTGTGGCCAGACTGGCCGAGAAATACGGCCATCTTCCGCCCGGCGACCTCGAAAGGGTCGTCAGCCTGATACTTGACGAAATCGCGGACGCCCTGGCGCGCGGCGAACGGGTCGAACTGCGTGGGTTCGGAGCGTTCTCGGTGCGCCAGCGCCAGTCACGCACCGGACGCAACCCGCGGACGGGCGAATCGGTTCACGTGCCCGAAAAATCCGTACCCTTCTTCAAGGCCGGCAAGGACCTCCGCGCCCGGGTGAACGGCGGCGAAGACCCCGAAGCGCGCTGAGGCGTCGCGCAGCGGCTCGCATCAGGTCTGCCCCCCGCGTCCCGCAGTTCCCGATCCTGCACGTTCTGCTTGCCAGGACTCGAAAATCAATCGAGGAAGACCGCGTTTGGTACTTCCGGAGGATCGAAAAAGTGTTCAACGAATTCAAAGAGTTTGCCATGAAGGGCAATCTCGTCGACCTGGCCGTGGGGTTCATCCTCGGCGGGGCGTTTGCAACGGTCGTCAAATCGCTGGTCGGGGATGTCCTGATGCCGCCGATTGGCCTGGCGCTCGGCGGGGTTGATTTCTCGCAACTCGAATACCTGCTCAAACCGGCCGAACTTGGCGCCGATGGCGCGGTGGTCAACGAGGCGGTGTCGATACGCTATGGCAACCTGATCAACGAGATCGTGTCCTTCATCATCGTCGCGCTGGCGATGTTCTTTATCGTCAAGGGCATGAACAACATGATGAAAAAACAGGAAGAAGCGCCCGAAGAGGCGCCGGAGCCGCCGAAAGAGCAGCTTTTGCTGGAAGAAATTCGTGATCTGTTAGCGAAAACGCGCTAAAGAGAGATCAGTAGAGTAGCTGAGTAGAGTTGTTCAGTAGAGTGTGGAAGGGCGGCCTGTTGGGTCGCCCTTCTTTTTTGCGACGACCCTCCAGGGGGATCAGTGCTCGTCGCAACGGGTTGCGTGCGTCCTTGCCCCTCTACGAACGTCTCGCCCGCCGCTCTAAAGCGGCGCGTTCTCAAGTGGACTCAGCGCGCCGCTTCAAGTCCTTGTCTTGGCGCGCTTCCGGATGGCGAACCGGTGTCCACTTCGCCTGGAAGCGCATTAGCGGACTCAGTACTCGTAGGTTTCGATGTTTTCCATCTCGATCGTGTAGGCCGCGCCGGCCAGCTCTGTGTCCTGCCGCTCGGTCCTGAGGGTGCCCTCGATCCAGACAGCCATGGCCAGATCCTTGATCGTGATCGCCTCGTCGGTGGTCACGAACACGGTCTGGTTCGGCGGCGGCGGCGGAGCGTGGAGGCAGGCCCCGTAATAGGGAACCAGCAGGAATTCGCGGATCTTCGCATCGGTGCCGTATTCAAAGGGCACCGTGTAGCCGGGGATACGGACCTTGATACCGTCAAGTTCGGGAACGGTGTTGAAGGTGCCGAACTGCTGCGCGACATCGCCAGCTGCTCCTTCGGCGATCCCGCCGGAGTAGAGCATCGCCATTTGCTGCTGATAGAGTTCGGCAAGTCGCTCTTCCTCGCCTTCCGGCATGAGCTCCTCCCAGCCGATCTCGCGGATCTCGGAGGCGGCGGCACTCGCTTGCTGTCCGCTTGCCTTGACGTCAGCCGCGGCAGGCGTGGTGTCGGTTTCCGGCTCGACCGGCTCGGACGCAGCGGTTCCGGCACCGGCGACGAGTGTGAGGAGTGTGGCAGCGGCAAATGCCGTGAAGCGGGTGGTCATTGGTGGTTACTCCTTGGCGCAGGGTTTCATAGCCTATCTGAGCGGCATGTCACAGCTTCACCGTCAGTCCATCAGCCAGCGACCGCCGGAGGGCGATCCAGGCCGGGACCAGA
This sequence comes from uncultured Hyphomonadaceae bacterium, assembly GCA_964506685.1. GTDB lineage: Bacteria > Pseudomonadota > Alphaproteobacteria > Caulobacterales > Hyphomonadaceae > UBA5336. The sequence continues at coordinate 11,109 of CAZDMQ010000035.1, forward strand.
CCCATGGCAAGCGCTGCACCGGTCACCGCCAGGACGGTGTAGAGATCGAGCGGGCCCGGCGCCGTGCCGATGAGCGTGATGCCGTAGGTTTCAGTCAGGATGGGGCGGGCGAGGGCGAGGCCGGCATTGACGAGCATGGCGCCGATCAGGGCACCAAGGAAGCCGAGCAGGCCTGCCTCGGCAAGCAGAAGGAAGAAGACGTGACCGGGCCGGGCGCCGGTGGCGCGCAGGATAGACATTTCGCGGCGGCGTTCGTTGAGACTGGAGAGGATCGAGGTCAGCACCGACACCAGGCCGACGGCGACGACGAAGATGGAGATGGCGATCAGGGCCCGTTCGGCCGCGCCGGTGACCTCCCAGAGCTGGGCCAGCGCCTGACCGGGAATGATCGCCATCAGCGCTTCGCCCCGATAGGTGTCGATCTCGCGCCGGGTGCGCAGGATGGTGCCCTTGCGCTCAAGCCCGACCAGCACGGCGGTCACGGTGCGGGGAGTGAGATCGAAACTGCGGATCATCTCCTCGGTGATGGCGTCGGCCATGGGACTGCGGGTGCCGGTCTCCCAGCCGACATGGATGGCGGTGATGGCTTCGAGTGAGACATGTATGGTGCGGTCGACCGGTGTGCCGGTACGGGCGAGAATGCCGGCAACGCGGAACGGCCGGTCTTGATGGTCGGTGAGCCCGCCCGCGCCGAGACCGTGGGTGAGCACAAGGGGACTGCCGACCTCATAGCCGAGCGCGGCGGCGACATCGGCGCCGATCACGGCATCGAACAGGTCCTTGAACCGCTCGCCTTCGGCAATCCGGAGCGATTGGCCGCCGCCGAACTTGTAGCGGTCGAAATACGCGGCCGTGGTGCCGAGCACGCGAAAGCCGCGATGGCTGTCGCCCAGCGATAGTGGGACGGTCCAGGCGACATCGTCCCGGGAGGCGAGCCACTGATAGGTCGGCCAGGAGACCTCGGCGGTGGCATCGCCCATGCGGAAGACCGAATAGAGCAGGAGGTTGATCGTGCCGGTGCGGGCGCCGACGATGAGCTCAGTGCCCGAAAGGGTGGATTCAAAGCCTGTGCGCGCGCCGGACCGGGTCTTCTCGACCCCGAGGAACAGCGCCACCGACAGGGCGATGGCGAGCACGGTGAGCAGGGCCGAGCCGGAGCGGTTCAGCAGGCTGCGCCAGGCGAGGGAGAGGATCGCGCCCATCAGTTCGCGCCCTCGCCGGGAACCGCACCGGCCGGTTCGGCGCCGATCCGGTTGATGGCTGGCAGGTCGATGGCGCGGTCGAACTGGCTGGCCAGCGCCGGATCATGGCTGACGAACAGCAGCGCGGCGCCGGACCGGCCGGCCTCCTCGGACAGCAGGGCAATGAAGCGGTCGCGCGCGTCGGCATCGAGCGCAGAGGTCGGCTCGTCGGCGATGACGAGCGCCGGGGCGCCGATCAGGGCGCGGGCCGCGGCGACGCGCTGTTGCTGGCCGACCGAGAGATCGATGACATTGCGCCGGAGGATGGCCGGGTCGGCAAGGCCGAGCTGGGCCAGCAGGCGCCTGGCTTCGGCCTCAGCTGGCCCCTCGACGGCCGCGCGCCGGCGCCGCGAGAACCGCAGGGGCAGGGTGACATTCTGGACGACGCTGAGATAGGGCACGAGATTGAAGAGCTGGAAGATCACGCCGAGGCGGTCGCCACGCAGGCGGTCGCGGGCTGCCCCGCCCAGCGCGGCCATGTCCTCGCCAAGCACCCGGACCGACCCGCTGTCGGGGGTGAGGATGCCGCAGATCAGGCCAAGAAGCGTCGATTTGCCTGAGCCCGAGGGGCCGCGAAGAAAGACGCGTTCGCCGGCGCCGACGGCGAAATGCGCGATATCCAGCACCTCAGCGCCGCCCCGTGTCCAGGCGAAGCGCAGCGAGTCGAGGGCGACCGCCTCCGGCGTCTGGGGCGCGACTGTCATGCCGGTCAGGGGGCGATCACGCTGTCGCCGGGGGTCAGGATCTTCGAGGCCTGTTCGGTCCCGACAAGCCAGACAGCCTCGATTTTCTCAAGGCCGGGATAGGCATCAAGGACCGTGAAGTTCACGCTGTCGAGCGCGCCGGGATCGGTACAGGTGAAGGTGTAGTCGGCAATCAGGTTTCCCGCGCCGCCATTGCGGTATCGGGTGTCGATGCTGGCGGCCTCGGCAGCGCATCCGGCGCTGGCTGGCAGCTCGACGAGGGTAGCGGCCTTCTCGAACGGGGCCAGCGCGTCGGCAAGGGCGCTGCGCGCGGCGTCATCGGTGGGCTCTTCCTCGCTCAGCCCGAAGCTGGCAAGGGCGGTCTGGAAACTGACGGTGAGCATATTGCCATCCATGGCGATGGCGGCATCGGCCGCGCCGTGGACGTGCTGCTCGCCGCCGGCGTGATCATCATGCGCCGCGTGATCGTCATGGCTTCCGGCTGCGTCGTCGTGCTCATCTTCGCCGTGATCATCATGGTCATCATGGTCGTTGGCCGGCTGGGGCTGAGGCCCCGCTGACGAATCTGCCAATGCTTCTGCCTCTGCCTCTGCCTCTGCCTCTGCCTCTGCCTCTGCCTCTGCCTCTGCCTCTGCCGGTGCTTCTGCCTCTGCATCTGTCGCGACGACCGCCTCGACCTGCGGTGATGCGTGCTCCGTTTCCGGCCCCGAGCAGGCGGCGACAAGCAGGCCGGTCGAGAGGAAGAGGCAGGCGGACAGGTTCAGGGATCGCTCTCTGGACGAGGGGCTCGGCAAGGGCTTACTCCTAGGCTGGTTGATAGTCATCCACAATTCATTTTGCAGCAAGCGGCTTTCCATACGATGGATATGATATATTATAACGCTTGTCACGCCCGAAACCGGGTGCGCCAGCGCCGGAGTTGCTACCAGGTCATGCCCCTCAATGCTGTAACTTTCTCGCTGATCGCAGCGGCCGTGTCGTCTGCGGCCCTCTTGGTGATCACCCTTTGGGGGCCGTCTGTCAGCCGCATCGCGCGGCCGGTCTCCATTGCGGCCGGTGGAATGCTCCTGACGATGCTGGGGGTCCACATTGCGCCGGAGGCACTGTCCGGCACGCCATCGGCTTGGATGTTCATGCTGTGTGGTGTGGCATTGGGTCTCGTCTTGCAGGTCGCCCTGAAGTGGCTCTCGGAACCGAACGGGTTTCCTGGATGGATTACCGTTGGTCGCGAGGTGGCGGTCGCTCCGGCGGTGGGTGCTCCGGTGGCCGACGTTTCACCGTCTCGCCTTGCCGGGCGCCCGTCCGGGGCGCCTGCGCTTCTGGCGCTGGCGCCGCTGCTGGCCATTGCCCTGCACAGCCTGGTGGACGGCGCGGTGTATGGCCTGGCGTTTACCGGCGGGGAGGCGGCCGGCACCTATGTCGTCAGTGCGCTGATCCTGCATGAGGTGCCGGAGGCTTTTGTCGCCTTTGCCCTGGCGAGTGCGGCCGGTTTGGCGGTGCGTCACGCCGCGCTGTCAGCCCTTGCTGCTACCGCGCTGACGACACCCGCCGGCGCAGCACTCAGCGTCCTGGTACTGCTCGGCGCGGCCGAGGCCGTCCTGCCGGCGCTGTTCGCATTCAGTGCGGGTCTTCTTACCTATGTTGCCTGCGGCCCGCTGCTCTCGCCGCTCTATCGCGACCGGAACGGGGTGACGCCCGGATCGCTTGCCTCGCTCGGCGCCGGTGTCGCCCTTGCCGGACTCCTGATGGCGGCGCCTCTGCCACATGCCGCGATTGACGGCCACATGGGTCCGGTCCATGCGCAAGTGCATGAGCATGCCCCCGGCGATGGCCACGTCCATCCGACCCTCCCTCCTTTCCGATAGGACGCCTTGCCGCCTCGCCATGATGGTATGCGGGTGGGGAGGGCTGAAGGGCTGCCTCGCTGTGGTGCGGCTGTCCGGGCTACTTGGCGTCCTGCTCGCAGCCCTCGTCCTGGCAGGCGCGGCCCATGCCCATCCCGAGGATGATATCTGCGGGCCTGATTCCGGGCTTGATCCGGCCTTGTGCCAGTCGCTCTCCGCAATCGAGGGGGGCGCACCCGGCGATGCTGTGTCGCGGCTGGCCGATGCATCTGGCAGCATGAGCTGGAGCGAAGCGCTGGTGGCCTTTTTCGTCGAGGGGTGGAACCACGTCCTGCCCGACGGGCTCGATCACCTGTTGTTTGTCGTCGCGCTGTTCCTGTCGACGCTGCGTCTCCGGCTGCTTGTTGCCCAGGTCAGCGCCTTCACCCTGGCGCATACGGTCACGGTCGGGCTGTCGGCAGCCGGCGTCATCGCGCCGCCCTCGGCCGTGGTCGAGCCGCTGATCGCGGCCTCCATCGCCATTGTCGCCGTCGAAGCGGTGGTGTTCAGCGAGCCGCCACGCTGGCGACTCGCGATCGTCTTCCTGTTCGGCCTGGTCCACGGCATGGGGTTCGCGGGTGCGTTTTCCGCAGCCTCCTCCGACGGATCGGTGTTCTGGCCGGGACTGGCAGGGTTCAATCTCGGCGTGGAGGCCGCCCAGCTCGCCGCGGGCGTCATGGCGCTCGCCGTGGCAGCGGCTCTACGGGCCCTGTTCCTGCGCGATGCCAGCCGGGACACGGTCCGGCAGTGGCTGATCCGCCCGGCCTGTATCCTCATCGGACTGGCGGGATGCGTCTGGACGGTCCAGGCGCTTGGCTGGTTGCCGGAGATGACACCGCCATCGTGACAATACCCGCGCAACGGATTGTTTCCAGGGGGGTGCCGATTGCCATGGCGGCCGCAGGGCAGGTTTGAAGCGGCGCGTTCTCAAGTGGAGTCAACGTGCCACTTCAAGTCCTTGTCTTGACGCGCTTCCGGACAGCGAACCGGTGTCCACTTCGCCTGGAAGCACTTTAAATATTCGGCAGAAGTCCGGCATCATCGACGTCACCGACAATGCGCTCCAGGGCTGAGCGCAGCTTGCCGAGCGCCTGGTGTTCGATCTGGCGTACTCGTTCCTTCGAGATACCGAGCTGTCGGCCCAGGGTTTCAAGGGTGACTGATTCCTCGGCAAGACGGCGCTGGCGAATGATCAGCTCCTCGCGCGCATTGAGGGCCTGCATGGCGTCGTCGATCCAGGCCCGGCGCCGTTCGGCATCCCGGCTCTCCATCACGTGTTCCTCGGGAATGGCAGCCTCATCGGCCAGAAGGTCCTGCCATTCGGCTTCGCCATCCACGCTAAGCGGCGCATTCAGCGAACGGTCCGCTGCTGACAGGCGGGAGGCCATGGATTCGACATCACGTTCCGGCACGCCAAGGTGCTCAGCGACCCAGGCACGGTTCTTGTGCGTCATCACGCCGTCATCGGTGTCGTCGATCTGTGCGCGGAGGCGGCGGAGGTTGAAGAACAGGGATTTCTGGGCGGCCGTTGTCCCGGTCCGCACGATCGACCAGTTGCGCAACACGTAATCCTGAATGGCAGAGCGGATCCACCAGGAAGCATAGGTCGAGAATCGCACCTCACGGGACGGCTCGAACCGGGCGGCCGCTTGCATCAGGCCGACATTGCCTTCCTGAACGAGGTCCGGCATCGGCAGGCCATAGTGACGGAACTTCGCCGCCATGGCGATCACCAGCCGCATGTAGGCCGTGGTGAGTTCGTGCAGCGCCTTCTCGTCACCCTGTTCGCGCCAGCGCCGGGCGAGGTCGAGTTCGTGTTCCTGCTCCAGGAGCGGCGCCTTCATCGCCGACTTCACGAAGCGTCGGTCTGCGGTCGTGTTGCCATAAGCGCTGCTGGTCATGCACACCTCCCTCACCGTTGGGCCTGTCTTTCCCCTCTCTACGCGGCCGAAGGCCAGTCGGTTCACTGCCCCGGAAGGCGCGGCATGAAAAAAGGGCGCCAGTCCTTGCGGACGGGCGCCCCTGTTGGTCGGGCTGTGGCAGCGTAAGCTGCTTCAGGCCGCAGCCTTCTTCTTGGAAAGCGATTCAGCCAGCATGCCCATGGCGGCATCGCGACCGATGTTCTCAACCGCCGCAAGCTCCCGGGCCATCCGGTCGAGCGCGCTCTCATAGAGTTGGCGCTCGGAATAGGACTGGTCCGGCTGGTCGTCGCCGCGGTGCAGGTCGCGCACCACTTCGGCGATGGAGATGAGATCGCCGGAATTGATCTTCGCTTCATACTCCTGGGCCCTGCGCGACCACATGGTGCGCTTGACCCGTGCCTTGCCGGTCAGGGTCTTGAGCGCGTCATCGACAAGCTGGGAGCCCGCCAGCGCCCGCATGCCGGACGCCTCGGCCCGGTTGGTCGGCACGCGCAGGATCATCTTTTCCTGTTCGAACCCGACCACGTAAACCTCGAGATCCATGCCCGCCACCCGCTGCGTTTCGATGGCCGTTATGCGGCCGACGCCATGGGCAGGGTAAACAATCATCTGGCCGACTTCAAAAATGAGTGCCGTTGCTTGCGCCTGTTGTGTCATGGATGTCTACGCCTTTCATGTGACGAGAGCCAAATCATCCCGCCCCGGAAACATGCTTGTAACCAGGCTTCGAATTTGGCGACGTCGTCTCTTATTGAACAAGCCTTGGAGTATAACAGAAACGCAACAGACCCGCAACTTTTCCACATGCTGGCGGTGGGTCTTCGCGCCGGTCAGGGCCTTGAACTGGCTTGCCCTATCCGCGCTCGACAGTGGCACGCGGGCCGATCTGTCACAGCTTATGTATTGAACCATGACCGGAGCGGCAAAGGCACGCAGATGGCCGTGTCAGCACCGCCCGCGCGACCGCGCTTGCAGGACATGGGTGACGACAGGTCCCTGCCGAACCGGCGGACTGCGCGGGAATGAAAGAGTCCGGTCCAAGGGCCCGCCCTTCCGGCGACTGTCTGTTCAGTCGCCGGTGCCCGGGTTCGGGCTGAAATATTTTTCCAGTTTCCCGGTCTCCTGGGCGAACTTCTCCCGATCGTCCGGCGGTTCCTTCATGCGCGTAATATTGGGCCAGACCTTTGCGTATTCCGTATTCAGCTTCAGCCATTTCGCGTCGGGATCATCCTCGGTATCGGGCTTGATCGCCTCGACGGGGCATTCGGGCTCGCAGACACCGCAATCGATGCATTCATCGGGATGGATGACGAGCATGTTCTCGCCCTCGTAGAAGCAGTCGACGGGACAGACCTCCACGCAATCCATGTATTTGCATTTGATGCAGGCATCGACGACGATGTACGTCATGGGCGCTCCCGATGGGACTGGTAACAGATGCTGACTTAAAAGTTCGGACGGGCGTGTCAATTGGCGGTCTTGCCGAAGCCTTGGCCGTTCAGCCTTGCAGCGGAAGGAACGCTGTCACGCCCTGCTCGGCGGACTCCAGAACCACAATGCAGGCTGTCGAACAGGCCGGCAGTGCCAGGCGCGCTTCACCGCCGGCAAACTGGCTCAGCCTGTGGACCCGCGTGACCGGGTTGCGCATGGTGGTGTCATGGCTGCCATCGGGCAGGTATTCCACAAGGGTGAGATCGCCGGCCGTTTCGGGGCCGCCCTCGATCTGCAGTCCGTCGGGTGTGCGCGAAATGACCGCTGCCCGTATTCTCTCCGCCCGCACCATGTCGATGTTCCGGCGGACCTCCCCGGGGCGATTGCCCGGGCACTGCTTGACGCCATCATACACTGTCTGCGGCGTATAGGGTCCGCGCAGGTCAAACCGCTCGACATAGGCAAGCTGGCGGTCCTTCGATTCGGTCAGGGCCATGGGGTCGGCCTCACCGAGATAGTCCCAGTAGTCGACCGACCAGGTGAGGACGAACACGTCGGGATCGGCGTCGGCGATCTGTCTCAACGTCTTGTGCGCCATTGGACAGGCGCGACAGTTCTGGGAGCTGAAGAGCTCGACCAGCACCGCCTGTGCGACTGCAGCGGGGGCCGCAGTGAAGGCGCAGACGAGGGCGAGGCAGGCGATCAGGGCGCGAGTCATGAACGATCGGATACCCCATGGCGGCCACACCGAACAGTCACAAGCGCGCGACTTCTGCGAATGATGGCGCCGGGCGGTCTTTCAAATCGACCGGGCTGTGCCCATACTCCGATCAAACGGGGGTGTCGGGCCCTTGAGCGGCGTGCTGGCCTTTCATGGCAGCGTGTGCACGTCCTGGGCAATCGAGGAGGGATCCATGGCCGATACGGAAGGCAATCAGCGCCGGGTGGACATACTGATCATCGGGTCAGGGCCGGCGGGCTGGACCGCAGCGATCTACGCGGCACGCGCGCTGCGGAAGACGCTGGTGGTGACCGGTGTGCAGCCGGGGGGGCAGCTCACCATCACCACCGATGTCGAGAACTATCCGGGCTTTGCCGAAATCCAGGGTCCGGACCTCATGGTCAGGATGCGCGACCATGCTGAAGCCATGGGTGCGGAAACGGCCGAGGACCACATTGCCAGCGTCGATTTCGAGAGCCGGCCGTTTTGCGCCCGGGGCGAGAGCGGCACCGAATATGTCGCCGATGCCGTGATCATCTCGACCGGCGCGCAGGCCAGGTGGCTCGGGCTCGAGAGCGAGGAGCGGTTCAAGGGGTTCGGCGTTTCGGCCTGTGCAACCTGCGATGGCTTCTTCTATCGCGACAAGGAGGTGATGGTCATCGGTGGCGGCAATACTGCGGTCGAGGAAGCGCTGTTCCTGACCAACTTTGCCTCGAAGGTGACGTTGGTGCATCGCCGCGACAGCTTGCGCGCCGAAAAGATCCTGCAGGACCGGCTGTTCCGGCATCCGAAGGTGGAGGTGGTGTGGGACACCACGCTGGAGACGGTCCTCGGCACCGACCAGCCGCCTGGCGTGACCGGCGCCCGGCTGAAGAACGTGCAGACCGGTGCGATCGAAACGCGCGACGTGCATGGCATCTTCGTCGCCATCGGGCACGCGCCGGCCACCGAACTGTTTGTCGGCAAGATCGACATGCGCGCGAACGGGTACATCAATACCGCGCCCGACAGCACCGCGACCAGTGTGCCGGGCGTGTTCGCGGCCGGAGACGTGACGGACGAGACCTATCGGCAGGCTGTCACGGCGGCCGGGATGGGGTGCATGGCCGCGCTGGAGGCCGAGCGCTATCTCGAAGATTGTGCTGCCGCTGCCGAAACCGTCACGGCTGTCTGAAAGGCCGGGGACTGATCGCACTCAACCGGCGCCGGACGCCAGGCGCTCTGACTATGGCATCAGCCCCGACAGGATGCGCCGTCCGCCATCGAGAACGAGCGTTTCTCCGGTGATGATGGCGGCCGATGGCGAACAGAGGAAGATGGCGGCATCGGCGATCTCGTCACCCAGGGCTGCGCGGCCTGCTGGTACCCTGGCCTTGATCCAGTTTTCCGCCGATTCCGACCGCGGGCGGATTGCGGAGACCGCGTTCACGCGGATCTGCTGCGGCGCCAGTTCGATCGCCGCAGCGCGCACGACGGCCTCGATCGACGCCTGCGCGACGGCGCGGGTGAAGAAGCCCGGCTCGTACAACTGGGCGATCTGCGACAGGATCACCGTGATCGATCCGCGTTGGCGCATCCGCTCGGCCCGCGCAGCATAGACGTCCTGCATTGCCGATATGCGTTCGGCAAACAGGGTCATGGCGAGCGTTGCCGCCGTCACGGTCCGGCCAAGTGTTTGCTGGAACCGCTCGACATCGAGGCCGGTCAGCGTATCGGACGCGGCCAGGCGCGGCACGAGCACGAGGTTGTCTATCTGCGGATTCTGCTCTTCGGCTGCGGCAAGGCAGTTCCTCAATCCGAGCCGGGAGTTGAGATCACCGTGGAAGAGTTCGACCGTCTCCGGGAGGGTCTCGCGTGCCTTGTCGATGCGCGCCTGGTCATGGTCGGCAGCCAGTACGACATGGCCGGCTTCACAAAACCGGCGGACGACTGCATTGCCGACTTCCTGGCCGAGGCCAAGAATGACGGTCACGGGTTGGGCCATATTGCGTGCTCCGTTCCACCCCGGAGCCCCCTCGATGGGAAAGGTGCGCCCCTTGCTAGGATCTTTGCAGGTCTTGCAGCTCTTCCTTAATTCGGAGTTTCTCCCGCTTCAGTGTCTGCAAGCGTACCGTGTCTGCCGATGGTCGTTTCAATTCTTCATGGATCTTGCTCTCGAGAGCCTGGTGGCGGTTGGACAGTTCAGCGATACGGCCCTGAATGGACATCGAGCATGCCTCCTTCTGTTGGTCAGCCTAGGGAGAGTTTTTCACACCGGGCGCCATCTGTCACGGCAGGGCAGCTGCATTGACGTGACACACGCCTTCAGGGCGAGAGTTCGCTGGCCAGCTCGGCGCAGCAGCCCAGAAGCCGGGCAATGTCCCGGGGCCGGGAAAGACGGTGGTCGCCATCCTTGACAAGGGTGAAGGTGAGATCCTCGCTTGTGATCGTCTCGACAAGGCGCTCGGCGTGGCGCCAGGGCACGGCATCGTCCAGCATGCCCTGCAGGATCCGGACGGGGCCATCGAATGTGATGGGCGCGTCGAGGATCTGGTGCGTCGCGCCGTCCCGGATGAGGGCGGCGGTGATCGGCACGGGATCGCCATAGTCGGATGGCTGCATCCAGTACCCGTTCGACCGGATCTCGTCCTTTGCCGTCCCAGGCAGGGACGGCCAGAGCAGCTTGGCGGTGAAATCGGGCGCCGGGGCGATGAGGATGAGACCGGCCACACGTTGCGGCCGCGCCAGCGCGGCGAGCAGCGCCATCCAGCCGCCCATGGACGAGCCAACGAGGATTTGCTTGCCCTCGGCCCTGGCGTCCAGCATGGCAAGCGTGTCGTTGCGCCAGTCCGAGATCGTCCCGTCGCGGAATGTCCCGCCCGACTGGCCATGGCCGCGATAGTCGAAGGCAAGGAAGCCATGGCCCTGCCCACGGGCCCAGGCCTCGAGCGCAAGCACCTTGGAGCCCTGCATGTCCGAGCGAAAGCCCGACAGCCACAAGAAGTTGCAGCCCGACGTCCCGGCGAACTGGCGATAGGCGAGACGCGGCGCACCGGGACGCTGGAGACGGTCGGTCATGCTGCGACGACATGCCTTGAGCGACCGGCTTGTGCAAGGTGTCCCGCGTGACCTTGGAGCTTGTGCGATGCAACATTCGCGATTGACTTTCGCGGCGGCTGACCGCATGTAGCGACCATTGCTTGCGCGGCTGAACCCGCGACCGGGATAATCAGCGTGAAGCGGCGCCTGCCAAACTGCGGCGGCCGCGCTTTCCCTCAAAGCAACACCTCGTATCTTCCTTCGTCCTGATTCACGCGGGCCGTCCAACCCGCGCGCACCCAGCCCTACTCCGGGCGGGTTTCCCTGCGCGCACGTCCCGGAAAGTTTTCCATGACCGAATTCTCTGATTTCAACCTCGCCGAACCCGTCAACCGTGCCCTCGCGGCTGCCGGCTACACGGATCCCACACCGATCCAAGTTCAGGCCATTCCACTGGCCATGGCTGGCGGCGACCTGCTCGGCATCGCCCAGACCGGCACGGGCAAGACGCTCGCATTCGCCGCGCCGACACTGCACAAGCTCTGCCGCGACCAGAAGGCGGCCCCGCCCAAGGGGTGCCGGGTGCTGGTACTGGCGCCAACACGGGAGCTCGCGGCGCAGATTGCCGAGAGTTTCGAGACCTACGCCCAGTTCATGGGCCTGCGCATCATCACCGCGTTTGGCGGGGTGAAGATCGGCAAACAGAAGCGCCAGCTGGAACGCGGCGCGCACGTGCTGGTGGCCACGCCAGGCCGGCTCGAGGACCTTGTCAGCCAGGGCTCCCTGCGTCTTGATGCGGTCGATACGCTGATCCTCGACGAGGCCGACCAGATGCTGGATCTCGGCTTCATCCACGCGCTGCGCCGGATCGTGAAACTGCTGCCGCGCGCGCGGCAGACGCTGTTCTTCTCCGCCACCATGCCGGCCTCGATTGCCGACCTGTCGAAGGCCTTCCTGAACGATCCGCAGAAGGTCAGTGTCACACCGCAGGCTACCACTGCCGAGCGGGTCAACCAGAGCGCCTATTTCATCCGCCAGGGCGACAAGCCGGCCCTGCTTGCACGGGTGCTGAAGGATCCGGCGGTCAAGCAGGCCCTTGTCTTCACACGCACCAAGCACGGCGCCGACAAGGTCGTGCGCCAGCTTGCTGCGGCCGATATCGACGCTGTCGCCATTCATGGCAACAAGTCCCAGCCGCAGCGGCGCAAGGCGCTCGATGCCTTCAAGGGCGGGAATGTCTGGGTCATGGTGGCGACCGATATCGCCGCTCGCGGGCTCGATATTTCCGGGCTTTCGCACGTCATCAACTATGAGCTGCCGAACGTGGCCGAGCAGTATGTGCACCGGATTGGCCGGACGGGCCGGGCCGGGGCCGCCGGCGAGGCGGTCTCGCTGGTTGCCGGCGACGAGAAGGGCTATCTCCGCGATATCGAGAAGATCACCAAGCTTCCCGTGGAGGTTCTCCTGCCGCCGGAGGGGTTCGAACAGGATGACGCCGATTTTGCCCCGGCAAAGCCGCAGCGCGGCCGAGGCGGCGGGCAACGCGGGGCCCGGCAGGGCCAGGGCCAGGCCGGCAGGGGAGAGGCCGGCAAGGGCGCGAATGGCAAGGGCGCCAGGAGCCATCGCGCCGGGGGTCAAACCGGTAGAGACCAGACGGCGCGGGGTGACCACGGCGGTGGCAAGGGGCCTGCCGGACGCGGGACTTCCGATGCTGGGGCGGCCGCCGGTCCGCGTCGCCAGCGCCGCCGCCGCGCGCCTCAGACCGTAGGCGCCTGAGGCAAGGTCAGGACGCCGGCGGGGCCATCAGGTCGTAGCCGAGATCATGGTCGAACAGGGCTGATACACGCTCGGCATAGATCTCCATGGCCTCGCCGGCGAACAGTTCGGCGAGGGGGACTTTCCTGCGTTGCAGGACATTGCGTTCGGCATCGGGATCGGTCCTGGCTTCCATGGCATCCTTGGTGCCGGCCTCGAGGGCCGCGTCGATGGCGGCAGGGGCCAGCGGAACTGACCAGTGTCGGGCAATGGCGTCCAGCGTGCCGCGCGGGTCGGCCAGCGTGGCTTCGTACTGCACCGTGAGTATGGTCTCGGGGTAGGTTTCGGCGATCCGGCCCCAGCGGTTCCAGAAACGGGCGAGCCAGTAGAGGTCGCAGCGATAGCGTTTGCCGGCCGGATCGCCCCTGAGATAGGTCAGCCAGTCGACCTGGATGTCATGTTCCCACTTGGCATGGTGGCTGGCGAGAATCGCCATGGGATGCCGCACGCACAGCGCATAGTTCGGCAGCCCCGCCAGCGCCCGGCTCCAGCCCCAGTCGGCCAGCCTGTGGGGAATGGTGTGGCTGAAGGCCAGCCGGGGAAGTTCGGGAAAGGTGACGGCATCCTTCGGCCAGCCGATATAGGGCCGGACGGCGTTCTCGGAGAAGTATTTCGGTCGGGGCACGCCGTGGGTGTCGGCAAGGGCGACGGCGAGCATGTACTTGACCCAGTGCGTGCCGGAATTCTTGGACGTGACGAGAAAGCCGTCGAACTTCCGGTGCCGCAACACCGAGAAATTCGTCCAGTTGTCGTTCCAGACCCTTGATCTGTAGGCAGGCGTGACCGGCATGGCATGAGGTCTAGCAGGACGCGCCCGGGCTGTCTGCCGGCAGGATGGCGCGGCGCCGGCCTATTCGTTCGCCGCCCTGGCCAGTTCGATCCAGTGGGTGATTTCCCGGTCGTCGGGCGCATCGGCGGCGCGGATCAGCCGGTCCGTCTTCGGATTGTCGAGGAAGGTCGTCGCCGCGCGCATCAGGTCGCGGACCGAAGCCTCTGCCAGGGCCTCGGCCGACCGCACGCCAGCGCCGACAAGGATCTGCGCATCGTGGACGCGCAGTCCCGGCACGGTCAGCATCAGCATCGCCTGGTCCTGCCAGTCCTGCACGATGGCCGCGTCGATCTGGCTGTGCTTGAGCGCGTCGGCGATCTCGTGGGCATCCATGATGAGCAGGTCCTCGACCGTCTCGATTCCGACCTTGTTGAGGCGGGCCGCGGTCTTCTTGCCGATGGAGGGCGCCTTCTGGACCGGATCGGTCATCGCGAAGGGCGCGCGCTCGCTGGGCGAACGGGGTTCGCGCTCGGCATAGACGTCGTTGACATCGACAAGGCCTGCATCGCTGCTGACGCTGTCTTCGGCAACGGCATCAGCATCAGAATCCCCGGGTGCGGCCGGCGAAGCGGGCGTATCCTCGATCGCGCCGCTATTGAGGGCTGTGTCGGGGATGTTCACGTCCGGCAGCGGGGTCCGCTGCACGTGCCGGCTGCCGATGGGATCCAGCGGTTGCGCGTCGAGCGTGTCGAGATCTATGCGCAGCACCTGCCTGGCGTGCAGCTTGCGAACGGCCTTGTCGTCTTCGGGCAGGCGCTTGACGACCTTGCCCGTCGCCTGGAACTCCTTGTACATCGCCGCGACTTCGCTGCGGGCGGAGACATCCTCGATCTTCGCCAGGATCCACTGGACCGGAATGTCCAGCGTCGCCAGATAGCCCTTGATCGAGAGGTTGACCGGTTTCGGCACCGCGCCGGACTCCTCGATGGCCTGTTCGAACAGGACCGCGCAGCCCTCGGTCGCGTGGGCGACAAGCTCGGCGATCGCGTCCAGCATGGTGTCATCGAGCCCGCTTGGCGGGTCCGAGATGCCGCGATGGATATCATAGTGATCGATGAAAGTCTGGTAGTGCGGATGGGCCTTCTGCGCGCCCGCCAGCACCATGTCGGCAACGAAACCCGGCCCCTTCGGCACGCTGAGTTCGGGATAGCCGCGCTCGGCGATGCGGCGCTCGATCTCGCCACGGGACTTTGCGATCGACCATTCGACGGCACGGTGGATGGTGCCTTCCTCCTCGGTCTGGCCGGTATGAAAGGGCTGGATGGGGTCGGCGTAATAGTGGCTCATCACCCCGAGTGCATAGGCCGCCTTGGCCCATTTCCCCGCGCGCAGGGCGAGCACGGCATTGGCATACCATTCGGTAGCAGCGTCGCGGGCCCCGCCCCATTCACCCTCGCCGACGTGCAGGACATGGTTCCTGAAGTCCTTGAACTCTGTATCGGGGGCCTTCGCCCCGCGCAGGAGCTGTTCGTGGTGGAGCAGCAAAAGGTCATGCCAGGCGGTGGCCTGCGGTCCCCTGAACCGGTCGAGGGCGCCGATGGCGATGAAATGGTGCGTGGAGCGACAGCGATGGGCGGTGATGACGTGCTTGAGCAGGGAAGTCATGGCGCAGCCTGGCTTTGTGAAAGGTGTGTTGGATTTATCGTCCAGACGCCGCTGGAGCGGTTAAGACCGAGTTAATTCGCGGGCTGGCGACCGGCGGGCCACGTTGTGTTTGCGGGCGCAGTGGGCCAGTTCTCTGTGCCATGACACAGACGACCCTGCCCATTGACGAGGTGCTGCCCGAGATCGTCTCGACCTTGTCGCGGCATAGCCGGCTCGTGCTTGCCGCGCCGCCCGGGGCGGGCAAGACCACACGTGTGCCGCTGGCGCTGCTCGATCCGGCAGCCGGGATCGCGGGAAGGATCATCGTGCTCGAGCCGCGCCGGATCGCCGCCCGGTCTGCAGCCGCGCGGATGGCGAGCGAGCTTGGCGAAAGGCTGGGCGAGACGGTGGGCCTGTCCACCCGGCTCGACCGGCAGGTGTCGGCCGGGACCCGGATCGAGATTGTCACTGATGGCCTGTTCACGCGCCGCCTGCTGGCCGACCCATCGCTGGGGGGCATCGGGGCGGTGCTGTTCGACGAGTTCCATGAGCGGTCGCTGAACGTGGACCTGGCGCTGGCGCTCGCCTGCGAGACCCAGGCCGCGTTCAATGACGGGCTGCGGCTTGTGGTCATGTCCGCCACACTCGACACCGAGCGGGTTGCCAAGCGGCTCGGCGCCCCCGTGATCGCAAGCGAGGGCCGGATGTTCCCGGTCGAAACCCGGTATCTCGGCCGGGCGAAGGCGCGGCTGGAACCGCATGTGGTGAAGGCGGTCCAGCGTGCCCTGCGCGAGGCCGAAGGCTCGGTACTGGTGTTCCTGCCCGGCGCGGCGGAGATCCGGCGCGTGGCCGAGGCGCTGGCAGGTGAGGTCCCTGCCGGGGTGTCGGTGCATCCACTCTTTGGCGCGCTCTCCCCGGCCGAACAGGATGCGGCGATCCGGCCCGCGACGGAGGGGCAGCGCAAGATCGTTCTGGCCACCGATATCGCCGAGAGCGCGCTGACGATCGAGGGGGTAAGGGTCGTTATCGATGCGGGGCTCGCGCGCGTGCCCGAGGCCGTTGGCCGCGACGGCCGCACCCGGCTGGCCACGGTGCGGGCGTCGCTCGCTTCGGTCGACCAGCGGCGCGGCCGGGCCGGACGGACCGCGCCGGGGGTCTGCTACCGGCTCTGGGACGAGCCGGAGACGCGCGGGCTTGCCCGGCATGTCACCCCGGAAATCCAGCGCGCCGATCTGGCACCCCTGGTGCTGGCCCTGGCCGATTGGGGGGAACGCGACCCGGCGCGGCTGACCTGGCTCGACCCGCCGCCCGAGGGGGCCTGTCGCCGGGCGGTCGCGCAGCTGACCGCTCTTGGCGCGCTCGATGCCGATGGCCGATTGACCGGCAAGGGGCGGGCGCTGTCGGACCTGCCATTGCCGCCCGATCTCGGGGCGCTGGTTGTCAGTCAGGAAACGGCGGCCGCGCGGGCGCTGGCGGCCGAGATTGCTGCGCTCATGAGCGAGCGCGGGGTCGGCGGGTCGGGGACCGATCTCAGCGGCCGTCTGGCCGGTTTCCGGGGCGAGCGCGGCCAGCGGGCCGATGCGCTCCGTCGGCAGGCGCGACGCTGGAGCGGCGGGGGCAAGCCGTCCGGTGATCCGGCACTTTGCCTTGCCCGAGCCTGGCCGCACGCGATCGCCCGGCGACGGCCCGGTGAGGCGGCGGTCTACCTCACTGCGGGCGGACTGGCGGGCCGGCTGGACGAGACCGACCCGCTCGCCCGGGCGCCGTGGCTTGTGGTTGCCGAAACGATTGGCTCGGGCGCGACCCAGAGGATCACGCTGGCGGCCCCAATAGCCGAGCGGGACGCGCTGGCCCTCAGTCCGCCAGAGACCGTCGAGACGGCGCACTTCGATCCGGGGACGCAGCGCTTCACCGCCCGGCGGGTGAAGCGGATGGGTGCGATCATCCTCTCGGAGACTCCCCTGCCGGCACCGTCCGGCAAGGCGGCGCAGGCGGCGGTGCTGGACGCCATTTCCGCCCATGGTTTCGCCGCCATCGGGGCCGAGGATGCCGTTGCCAGCCTGCTGGCCCGTCTTGCGCTGATCCGGACCCATCGCGGTGCGCCCTGGCCCGAATGGACGGCAGACAACCTGGCGGAAACAGCGGCGGACTGGCTCGGCAGCGCCCTCGGCCGCGGCACGTCCCTGCCAACTGCGGGCGCGGTGACCGACGCGCTGGTCGCCCGGCTCGACTGGCCGTTGCCGCAGCAGCTTGCGACGCTCGCACCCGTGCGGATGGCGCTGCCTTCCGGCCGCCATGCACCGGTCGATTATGTCTGCGAGCACGCCCCGCTCGTCGAGGCACGGGTGCAGGAGTGCTTCGGGCCCGCGCCGCACCCTGCTGTCGTCGAGGGGCAGGTCCCGCTGACGCTGTCGCTGTTATCGCCGGCCGGCCGGCAAGTGGCCCTGACACGGGACCTGCCGGGCTTCTGGCGCGGCGGCTACCACGACATGGCACGGGACATGCGTGCTCGCTATCCGCGGCATGACTGGCCGGAAACGCCAGCTGCGGCCCGTCCGCATCCCGGGCATACGAAGGCACGGATCCTGCAGTCCGGGGGCCAGGGCCAGGGTCAGGGCCAGGGCCAGCGCAAGGACTAGCGTGGACACCACCCGGATCCTGAACTTAAGGAAATCTTGCCAGGAAAGAAAAAACGTGCGCGAAGTCTTTGGATGGCGAAGGCACGAGGGATGAAACCTTTCAAACCTTTCATACTGGTTCTGGCACTGGCCGCAGCAGCGATCGGCATGGCGTCAGCCGGCCTCGCCACGCGGGACACCCCGACCCGTCCCGAACCGGCAGCGCGGGCCGGGGAAGACGGCTGCCCGCCCGGCACGTTCGATATCTATTTTCCGGCCCATCAGAGCGAGGTGTCGCCGCAGGCCAAGGCCCTGATGATGGGGCTTGCCCTGGCCTATCGCCGCTGCCCCGTCGAGCGGATCGAGATTGCCAGTCTCGCCGTCGACAGTGCCTCGCCGGATTCGACACCCGAGATTGCCGCCGAGCGGGGCCGGAACCTTGCCGGCCTGGTCCGGCTCATCTTTCTCGGTCGGACCGATGTCGTTGTCCGCGTGGAACAGGCCGAGGATGGCTTCGGCCCTGAGGCGCGCCGGGCGCAGGTCCGGCTCGTGACCTGATCGGCGAGGGCCTACCGTCCCGCCCTTGCCCTTGCCCTTGCGGCTACCACTCCATGCCCATCTGCTTCTTCATCCAATCCGAGAAGGTCGAGGGCTTCTCCAGCGCCTTGGGGTCCAGCGTGCCGTGGGCCAGCAGCGGGCCTTGTCGGGTTTCAAGCCGCACCCCGCTGACGCGAACCGCTGCCCATTTCGCTTGAAAATGCGCTAGTCGGCTGGCGCGTCCATGAGCTGGCGGGCGAGATAGGTGTACTGCAACGCGCTCCGCTGGGCGACGTCCACCTGATTGGCAGCGGCCGAATGTCCGCCATCGATGTTCTCGTAATAGAGGAAGGGCAGGCCGGCCTCCTCGAACAGCTTCGCCATCTTTCGGGCATGGCCCGGATGGACCCGGTCATCCTTGGTCGAGGTGATGAAGAAGGGCGTCGGATAGGGCCTTGCCGCATCGAAATTGTGGTAGGGGGAGATAGTCTCCAGGAAGGCGCGCTCCTCCGGATCGTCCGGCGAGCCGTATTCGTCGACCCAGGAGGCCCCTGCCAGCAGCTTGTGATACCGCAGCATGTCGAGCAGCGGCACGGCGACAATGGCGGCGTTCCAGAGCTCGGGCCGCTGGTTCAGCATGACGCCCATGAGCAGTCCGCCATTCGAGCCGCCATAGATGCCGAGCTTCTCGGGGCGGGTGAAACCGCTGGCGATGAGGTCCTCGCCGACTGCGATGAAGTCGTCATAGATGCGCTGGCGGTTGCCCTTGAGGCCCGCCTGGTGCCAGGCCGGGCCGAACTCGCCACCGCCGCGCGTGTTGGCCACGACATAGGCCCCGCCCTGTTCCAGCCAGAGCTTGCCGCTGATGCCGGAATAGGACGGCGTCAGCGACACCTCGAAGCCGCCATAGCCGTAGAGCAGGGTCGGCACCGGCCCGTCAGCGCCTGCGCCCTCGCGATGGACGATGAAATAGGGCACGCGGGTTCCGTCAGCGGAGATGGCGAAGCGCTGGTCTACCCGGAGGCCGGTGGTGTCGAATTTCGGCGGCAGGGACTTCAGCGTTGTGACCGTGGCGTCGGCAGGCGTGTACTCCAGCAGGGAATCCGGGGTGAGAAAGCCCTCGTAATTGAGGAACATGACCGTCTCACGCGGGTCGGAGAAGGCGATCCCGGCCTTGCCGGTGCCCGGCAGATCGATATCGGAGGTGATCCACGCGCCATCGGCATGGCTGAGAGTGAGCAGGCGCGAGGTCACATTGTCATTGATCGAGAGCAGGGCGGCCGAGCGGCCGATGGCAACGCCGTTGACCGCCTGCGTTTCGCCGGGACGGAAGACGAGGCGGGTGGTGCCGAGCGTGCCGGTCTCGAGGAAGCTGGCGACGGGGAAGGCGATGAGATCGCCGGAGACATACTCCTCCCAGTCCTGCTGCAGCACGACCAGCACCTGGCCGTCATGCACGCCCTCGATCGTCGCCTTCGGCGGCAGCGGGACCTGCACGGGTTCGGCGCTCGCTGCGGGGATGTACCAGTACTTGCCCGTGAAGAAGGTGTCGGCCTCGCGCACCATTGCGAGGCGCGTGCCGTCCTCGAGCTCCAGCGTCATCGGCCAGCTGCCGACATCGGTGCGGTCGCCGGCGAAAACCGTCTCGGCCTCTCCGAGCGGGGTGCCGCGCGACCAGCGCCTGACGATGGAGGGATAGCCGGACTCGGTGAGGGTGGCGCCGTCCCCGCCCCAGTCGGTGGCGATGAGCAATGTGTCGCTATCGAGCCAGGCACTGCCCTGCTTGGCTTCGGAAGTGGTGAAACCGCCTTCTACAAAGCGCTTCGTTTCGAGGTCGAATTCGCGCTGGACCACAGCATCCTTGCCACCATTGGACAGCGAGAGGAGGCAGCGCGTCGAGCCGCCGGCGAGCGGGCGGTAGCAATTCGCGCCCTTGAACACCCAGTTGGCCGCTTCCGCCCTTGCGAGATCGTCGAAGTCCAGGACCGTTTCCCAGTCCGGTGTTTCGCTGCGATAGCTTTCCAGGGGGGTCCGCCGCCACAGTCCGCGGACGTGGGTCTCGTCCTGCCAGAAATTGTAGACCATGCCGTCGCGCAGACGGCCATAGGGAATGCGCGCATCCGAGGTCACGATGGCCAGCGCGTCGGCCTCGAAGCCGGCATAGCGCGGATCGGCCTGCAGGATGTCGAGCGTGCGGTCGTTCCGGGCGCGGACCCAGGCAAGGGCGCGTTCGCCCTCGATCTCTTCCAGCCAGAGATGGGGATCGGTGTCGGCGACAGAAGGCTCGGCCGGGGTCTCGGTCATGACGGTCTCATTGGCAGCTTGCGGGCGGGCCGCGTCGGCAGGGCTGGCGGCGCCGGATCCGGAAAAGGGTCCGCCATCGCCTGCCGGAAGGGCAGTCGTGCAGGCTGTCAGCAGGAGCGTGGCGAACACGCCGGCCAGCCAGGAGGGGTGGGTCATGGGGATGTCTCCGGAAAACAGCTTGTTTCCCTCCCATCTTCCCGAGCCGCGGAGGCTTGGCAAGGCCGGTCCCGTTCACAGGGCGGAGCGGCGGAGCGCCAGCAGGGCCTGCTCCAGGACCGGCTCGGAACTGGCGCAGACGATCTGCCCGCCAAGCCCGGCTGGCTGGCCGCGCCAGTCGGTCGCGAGCCCGCCTGCGCCGCGCACGACAGGGACCAGCGCAGCGGTGTCCCAGGACTGGAGCCCGGCCTCCGCGACAAGATCCAGGGTGCCGGCCGCGAGCCGGGCATAGGCATAGGCGTCGAGCCCATAGCGCGTGATGCGGGCGGTGTGCCGCAGGTGCGTCCAGGCGCCTTCCTCGGCCGGGGTGAAGATGAAGGGATCGGTGGTCGCGATCACGGCCTCGCGCAGGTCGCGGCAGGCCGAGACCGAGACCGGACCTGTCTCCCCGGCGCGATCCAGCGATGCGCCGCCCGGCCAGCCGAGATAGCGTTCACCCAGCACCGGCTGGTCGATGCAGCCATAGACGGGCATCCCGTCCGGCCCGGCCAGCCCGATCAGAGTGGTCCAGCTCGGCAGTCCGGCGACGAAGGCGCGCGTGCCATCGACGGGGTCGAGATACCAGGTCCAGCCGGAGGTGCCGAGCGTTGCAGGATATTCCTCGCCAATGATGGCATCGCCCGGGGCTGCCTCGGCGAGCAGGGCCCGCATCGCCCGTTCGGCGCCCCGGTCGGCCTCGGTGACGGGATCGAACCCGCCGCCCGGCTTGCTGCCGTCCTTGCCGTCAACGGCGGTGCCAGTCCGGAAATGCGGCAGAATAGCAGATGCGGCGGCCCCGGCGAGCCGCCGCATCAACGCCAGAACCTGTTCGGTATCGCGGGTGTTCGTCATCCCCAGAGGGAGGCGCAATCCCGCGATGTCGTCAAGCCGCGCCGCCCTTGGCCGCGTCGGCGACATCGCTTTCGAGCGCCTTGGCCAGTTCGAGCAGGCGCTTGCGCGGCCGCTCGCTCAGCCGGTAGTAGGCGCGCACCAGCTCCAGTGTCTCCTTCTGGGAGAGAATGTCGCCTTCCAGTCGTTCGGCATCATTGGCGACCGTGACAGGCGCGTCGGACACCGTGATGCCGTCAAAGAAGTACTGCACCGACACGTTCAGTGCGCGTGACAGGTCGAACAGGCGCGAAGAGGTGATCCGGTTCGCACCGCACTCATACTTCTGGATCTGCTGGAACCGGACGCCAACCTGGCCGGCAAGGTCCTGTTGGGTCATGCCGAGAAGGCGGCGGCGGCGACGCAGGCGCTTGCCAACGTGGAGGTCAATATCATCAGCCATCTTTCGCTCCGTTCAACTCTACTGGGACACGACGTCCCGTTTCAGGATGGACGGAGCGAGTACAGCAAGGGCCGTACCAACGCAGATTTGCATACAAGCCCTGCCAGGATGCTTCGCAGATGCGAAATAAAACGGTTGCACTTTTTGCGCCGCACAATATTCTCGGTCTTGGCACTTCGGTGCTGACGCCTCTTGGCGTTTCCTCCCTTACCTATTCGCCGTGCCGCAAGGCACGGCGTTTTTTTTGGGGCCTATTCGCCGTGCGGCAAGGCATGGCGTTTTTTTGGGGCCTGTGCGCCGTGCCGCAAGGCTTGGCGTTTTCTGGGGTGAGGCGCGTCGTTTCGGAAACGGATACCGCAGGCCCGGTTGCAGCTGGCCGGTCGCGGGCTGCGGTGTCAGGCCAGCCGGTCGGTGACGTGCTGCACGATGTCGGCGCAGACCGTCAGGATATCCTCACGCAGGGTCTCGAAGGCGGCCGTCTTGCGTACAAGCATCTCGTCCATGTAGAGATCGCGCCGGATTTCCACCTGCAGGGCATGCATGCCGTCGCGCGGACGACCATACACGCGGGTCGTATATCCGCCGGCATAGGGTGCATTGCGCGCCACCCTGTAGCCCAGCCTGCGAAAGGCGCGTTCGGCCGCGGCCGTCAGGCGCGCGCAGCAGCTCGAGCCGAACCGGTCGCCCAGCACGATCTCCGCCAGCCCCCGCCGGCCAGGCTGGTGCGAGGGCATCGAGTGCCAGTCGATCAGGAACACTTCGCCATGCTGGCGCCGCAGCCGCTCCAGTTCCCCGCGAAGCCGCAGGTGATAGGCATCGTGCACTTCCGACAGCCGGGCCTCGCCTTCGGCACGCGACAGCCGTTGGGCGTAGATATTGCGTCCGCTCGCGCCGACCCGCGGCAGGCTGCCCAGCCCGGCCTGCACCCTGGCGCCGGGAATGCCACAGGGGCGTGGCGGGCCGTCAATGAACATGCCTGGGTCCAGCTCGGCAGCGTCCCGGTTGAGATCGACATAGGCGCGGGCGAACCGGGCCGACAGCACGCCGGCGCCCAGCGCCGTTACCGGACGCACCATTTCATCGACGAAGGCATCCTCGGTGCGCCGCAGGTCGATCAGGGGCACCGACAGGGCCGTGCGCATGGCTTCTGGATAGGTCTGGCCGGAATGGGGCGAGGCGAGAACCAGTGCGGCTTCGTCCGCTGTGGCCGGGTGCCAGGTGAAAGGCGTCTCGGGTTGCCCGGTCTGCGCGCCGTCGGGCGCTGTCGGCTCAGGGCAAAGGGGCGCCGCAGTCGGCAGGTCATTGACACGCATGCAATCTATGGTTCGCTGGTTTCCGACATAGTCAAGGGAATTGACCCGGTCGTTTATCGGAGATTCACCGGGTTTGGTGTATCGGTGGTGCGAAGTAGCGTTCCGGGGTATGAAACGACCATGAGCAAGATCCTGTTGGCAGAGGATGATGATTCGATGCGCGGCTTCCTGGCGGCGGCGTTGCGGCGTGCCGGGCATGACGTGCATGACTACGCCGACGGGGAAAGCGCGCTCGAAGCCCTGGAGCGGGAAGTCTTCGATCTCCTCCTCACCGATATCGTCATGCCGGGGCTGGACGGGATCGAACTGGCCCGGCGGGGGGCCGAACTCGATCCGGCGATGAAGATCGTCTTCATCACGGGTTTTGCAGCCGTCGCCCTGTCCTCCGGCGCGCAGACGCCATCGGGCGCCAAGGTCCTGTCCAAGCCCTTCCACCTGCGCGAGATCGTCGACGAGGTTGATCGCGTGATCGCAGCCTGAGGGCTTGAGGCGGCCTGCGGACGACTGGCTGGCGTGCGATGACCCGCAGCGCAACAGCAGGCTTGACGCTGATCCGCTGAAGGGCGATAGACGCGAGCTTCGAGAGACGCTGCCGCCCCGGCGGAGCGCTCGGCATCTGGGGCGGTTAGCTCAGCGGTAGAGCACTACGTTGACATCGTAGGGGTCACTGGTTCGATCCCAGTACCGCCCACCATTGTTTTC
>CAZDMQ010000036.1:0-34654 GCA_964506685.1 uncultured Hyphomonadaceae bacterium
AACGGGCTCGGGGCTGCCGGCTGCGCAGGGCGGGCGTCTTTGATCGCTTAAGAAGTCCTGCCCGTGCGACCGACCTGCAGCGTCCCCCTCCCCTCAGGCGGCGGATTCCGTGATGGAGGATTCGAGTTCGCTGAGGAGGGCCTTGATCTGGGTGCGGCGGTGGCTGCTGTCGCCGGCGGCGGCGTTGAAGACCAGCTTGGAATCCGGGCGGAGTTTCAGCTGGGACGGCCGGGCGCGGACCAGCATCATCAGGGCCGGCGGGTCGAGGGGCGTGTCGTCCCGGAAGGTGAAGACCGCGCCCTTTGGTCCGGCATCGAGCTTGGCAATTCCCAGCCGCTTGCAGCGCGCCTTGATGGAGGTGACCTCCATCAGTTCGCGCGTCTCGGCCGGCATCGGGCCGAACCGGTCGATCAGCTCGGCGGCAAAGCTCTCGCGCTCGGCATCAGACGTGATCGCGGCCAGTCGGCGATAGAGCGAGAGCCGGACGGCGAGGTCCTCGACATAGGTCTCCGGGATCAGCACGGCCGTGCCGAGATTGATCGCCGGCGACCAGTCATCGGCAACATCGGGCTCGGCGCCCGCCCCGCTGGCCTGCAGCGCCCGCACCGCATCCTCGAGCATGGACTGGTAGAGTTCGACACCGACTTCCCTGACATGGCCGGACTGCTGGTCGCCGAGCAGGTTGCCGCCGCCGCGCATGTCGAGGTCATGGCTTGCCAGCTGGAAGCCCGCGCCGAGACTGTCGAGCGATTGCAGGACCTTGAGCCGTCGCTCGGCGCTGTCGGTGATCACCTGGTCGCGCGGGGTGGTGAAATAGGCATAGGCGCGGACCTTCGACCGGCCGACCCGGCCGCGCAGCTGGTAGAGCTGGGCCAGGCCGAACCGGTCGGCGCGGTGGATGATCAGCGTGTTGGCGCGGGGGATGTCGAGCCCCGATTCGACGATGGTGGTCGACAGGAGCACGTCATACTTGCCCTCGTAGAAGGCGGTCATGATGTCCTCGAGCTCGGTCGCGCCCATCTGGCCGTGGGCCACGATGAAGCTGATTTCCGGCACATGCTCGCGCAGGAAGGTCTCGAGGCGGTCGAGGTCCTGGATGCGCGGGGCGACGAAGAAGGCCTGGCCGCCGCGATACTTCTCGCGCAAGAGCGCCTCGCGGATCGCCACCGTGTCGAATTCGGTGATGTAGGTGCGCACCACGAGCCGGTCGACCGGCGGGGTGGCGATGATCGAGAGGTCGCGGATGCCGGTGAGCGCCATCTGCAGGGTGCGCGGAATGGGCGTGGCCGACAGGGTCAGCACGTGCATGTCGGCGCGCAGTTCCTTGAGCCGCTCCTTGTGCTTGACCCCGAAACGCTGCTCCTCGTCCACGACAAGCAGGCCGAGGCGCTTGAACTCGACCCCTTTGCCGAGCAGGGCGTGGGTGCCGCAGACGATATCCACCGTCCCGCCGGCAAGGCCCGACCTCACCGCCGCGGCATCCTTGCCGGTGACGAGGCGGGAGAGGTGGGCGACCTTCACGGGCCAGCCCTGGAAGCGGTCGCGGAAGGTCTGGTAATGCTGGCGGGCGAGCAGCGTGGTCGGCGCGATGACGGCGACCTGCGCCCCGTCCATGGCCGCCATGAAGGCCGCGCGCAGGGCGACCTCGGTCTTGCCGAAGCCGACATCGCCGCAGATCAGCCGGTCCATGGGCTTGCCCGAGGCGAGGTCGCCGAACACGTCCTCGATGGCATTCAGCTGGTCGTCGGTCTCGTCATAGGGGAAGCGGGCGGCGAATTCCTCATACACCCCCTGCCCGGCATTCAGGGCGGGTGCCGACTTGAGTTCGCGGGCCGCAGCGATGCGGAGCAGGTCCTCGGCCATCTCCAGGATGCGCTTCTTCGCCTTCGCCTTGCGCGCCTGCCAGCTTGCGCCGCCGAGCTTGTCCATCGCGCCCTCGGCACCCTCCGAGCCATAGCGGCTGATCAGGTCGATATTCTCCACCGGCAGGAAGATCCGGTCGCCACCGGCATATTCGAGCTCGAGGCAATCGTGCGGCGCGCCGGTGAGCTCCAGCGTCCTGAGGCCGAGATAGCGGCCAATGCCATGGTCGACATGGACCACCAGGTCGCCGGCATCCAGCAGGCCGGCCTCGGCGATGAAGCTTGCGGTCTTGCGCTTGCGGCGGGGTGCGGCGAGACGGTCGCCGAGCATGTCGGGCTCGGCGATGATGACCAGGTCGCCGGTCTCGAGCCCCTGCTCCAGAGGCAGTTCACTGACGACGAGACCGGCCGCGCGTGCAGCCTCGACGCTGTAGGCGCGGTCGGCATCGGTAACACCGTGGTCGAGCAGGACATGCGACAGGCGTTCGGCCGAGCCCTCGGTCCAGGCGGCGAACACCACGGTCTTGCCAGCCTTGCGCTTGTCGCGGGCATGCTGGATGGCGACCTCGAAGATGTTGGTATCGGGGCGCTGGCGTTCGGGGGCGAAATCACGGCCCGGCCGCGCGCCGAGATCGAGCTCGTCAGCGGTAGCCGGATTTTGTCCGAAGCGGATCGAGGGCCGCACCGCGAGGGTCTGCTCCAGCTCATCTGCAGTGAGGTACAGCGCCTCGGGCGCGAGCACCCGCGCAGCCCCGGCCGAGCCGGCGGCCTCGACGCGGGCGCTGAAATAGTCCCCCGCCTGGGTCAGCCGCTCGCGGGCGGCCTCCATGGCGAGCGGCGCCAGCGCGACCAGCGCATCGGCTGGCAGGTAGTCAAACAGTGTGTGAAGCGCCTCATGGAACAGCGGCAGCCAGTGCTCTAGCCCCTGGCGGCGGATCGAGGCGCGCGCGGCCTCGAACATCGGGTCGCCGGCCGGCGGGCCGAACATGGCGAGATAGCGCTCGCGGAAGCCGGCCAGCACCGCATCGCTGAAGAGAATCTCGCTGACCGGGGCGAGCGTGGCGCGTTTCAGCCCGCCGGTGGAGCGCTGGGTCTCGGGATCGAAGGTCCGCAACTGCTCGAGCACGTCGCCGAAGAGGTCGAGCCGGAGCGGTTCGGCATGGGTCGGCGGATAGAGGTCGATGATCCCGCCGCGAACGGCGAACTCGCCGCGCTCGCGCACGACCGAGACGCGGGAATAGCCGTTCACCGTGAGGAAGGCCGACAGGGCCGCCTCGTTGACCGTCCCGCCCTGGGCAATGTCGAGGCTGGCATGGGCCATGGTGGCGGTCGGCGGCACGCGCTGGACCAGCGAGGACGCGGTGGTGATGACCAGTCCGGGCGCGTCACTGCGGCCGGCCTCGCGGCGCTGGGCCAGGGCGGCCAGTGCCGAACAGCGCCGGGCCGCGATGGCGGGGCTGGGGCTGACCCGGTCATAGGGCAGGCTGTCCCAGCCCGGCAGGTCGATGATGTCGAGCCGGGGATCGGCGAACAGGGCGAGCGTGCGGGCGATCTCGGCCTGCCGGCCGTCGCGGGCGACATAGAGCGCAAGTCCGCCGCGCGCCTGCAGCGCGGCCACGAGAGCGAGCATGTCGCTGCCGAACGGTGCCCCGGCGAGGCTGGCCGGGCCCTGCAGCGTGGTCAGGAAGTCGTGCGGGGGGCGTGTCGGCATGGCGATCTCGGCGGGAAGGGTTAACCGGGCTGCGCCTCGTAGCGGAATGCGATGAGCCGGTCCAGCACCGGTCCGCGATGGTTGGGGGGCACGTCCTTCTGGCCGATGAGCCAGGCATAGACTTCCCAGTCGGGCGTGGCCAGCAGCCGCTCGAACTCGTCAAGGCCAGCCTCGTCCATCGCGCCGATCTCCTTTTCCGCGAACGTCCCCATCAGGAGATCCATCTCCCGGAAGCCGCGCCGCCAGGCCCGGAATTTCAGCTTGCGTCGTCTCGCATCCATGACTGTCCTCCGTCGGGTTGATGGCGAACATAGGCCTGTGGAGACCCGCTGCACAGTCGATTGCCCTTCAGCGGGGCGCCGCATAGGGTCGCGGCCATGCGGGACGAGCGCCTCTTTCCCCTCTTCGAACCGGTCGACGTGCTGCCGGGGATCGGGCCAAAGACGAGGCCCGCATATGAGCGGCTGACTGGCGGGTCCACAGTCTGGGACCTCCTGCTGCACCTGCCCGAGCGCTGGCTCGACCGGCGGGTGCGTGCCCGCTTCGACGAGACCGAGCCGGGCGAGGTCGCCACCGTGCAGGGCGAGGTGAATTCCTACAAGGCGCCTTACAACGAACGCTCGCCGCACCGGGTCCGGCTGTTCGACGGCTCCGGCTTTCTCACACTTGTCTTCTTCCGCGCCGATGGCCGCTGGCTGCAGGGCCAGTTCCCGATCGGGGCCAGCCGGATCGTGTCGGGCCGCATCGATGACTGGGAGGGCGAGCGGCAGATGACCCATCCCGATTTCATCATCGACCCGGCCAGCGGCGAGGCGCCCCCCCGCGTCGAGCCGATCTACCGGCTGACAGCGGGGCTGACGAACCGCAAACTGCATAATGCCCAGCGCGCCGCGCTCGACCGGCTGCCAGGCGACCTGCCCGAATGGCAGGACCCCCACCTCGCCGCTCAGAAGGGCTGGCCGGACTTTGCCGGCGCGCTCCGGGCCCTGCATGCGCCCGACGACTATGACCCCGACGCCTTCGCCCGCGCCCGCGCCCGGCTGGCCTATGACGAGGCCCTGTCGCGCGAAGCGGCCTTTGCGCTGGCCCGCGCGTCCCGGGAGAAGCGCCGTGGCCCGCCGATCAGGGCCAATCGCGAGGCCCAGCGCAAGGTGCTCTTCGCCCTGCCCTTCAAGCCGACCGGCGCCCAGCTCAAGGCGATCATCGACATCGAGGAGGACCTTGTCACACGCACCCCGATGCGGCGGATGCTGCAGGGCGATGTCGGCGCCGGCAAGACGCTGGTCGGGGCCATCGCGGCGGTGCAGGCGATCGAGGCCGGCTTCCAGGTGGCGTTCATGGCGCCCACCGAAGTGCTCGCCCGCCAGCAGTTCGGCACGCTCGACAAGCTGCTGTCGCCGCATGGCTACGCGGTGGCCGCGCTCACCGGACGCGACAAGGGCTCTGCGCGCAAGGCGACGCTGATGGGCCTCGCCGATGGCTCGATCCAGGTCGCGGCAGGCACCCATGCCCTGTTCCAGCAGGATGTCAGCTTCGCCCGGCTCGGCCTCGTCATCGTCGACGAGCAGCACCGGTTCGGCGTGCTTGACCGGGTGAAGCTCGCCCAGAAAGCCATCGACCCGCACATGCTGGTGATGAGTGCGACGCCGATCCCGCGCACCCTCGCGCTCAGCCTGCATGGCGATCTCGATGTCTCGATCCTCGACGAGAAGCCGGCCGGTCGCAAGCCGGTGGAGACCCGCGTGCTTCCCGAGACCCGGCTGGCCGACATCGTGGGCGCGGTGGGGCGCGCCATCGAGCGGGACGAACGCGCGTTCTGGATCTGCCCGCGGGTGGACTCCGATGACATGGACGACGCCTCCGCGGTCGCCCGGCAGGCGGCGCTGGTCCACCAGCTCGGCGTGCCGGTCGGACTGGTCCACGGCCGGCTCAAGGCGCAGGAGAAGGACGAGGCCCTGGAGGCATTCCGGACCGGCCAGGTCCGGGTGCTGGTGGCCACCACCGTTGTCGAGGTCGGGGTCGATGTGCCCGAGGCGACGATCATCGTGATCGAGCGCGCCGAGAGCTTCGGGCTGGCCCAGCTCCACCAGTTGCGCGGCCGGGTCGGACGCGGCGACAAGGCTGCCTATTGCCTTCTGCTGTACAAGCCGCCGCTCGGCGAGACCGCCCGCGAACGGCTCGAGACGCTGCGCCGGACCGAGGACGGGTTCGAGATCGCCGAGGCCGATTTCCGCCTGCGCGGGCCGGGCGACGTGCTCGGGACACGCCAGTCCGGCATGGCCGAGTACCGCGTGATGAGCCTGCCGCAGGACACCGAACTGGTGGAGATCGCGCGCAAGGACGCCCAGCAGGCGGTGACCGCCGATCCCGACCTGCGCGGGGACAGGGGCCGCGCGCTCAGCCTCGTTCGTGAGCTGTTTCGGGTGCGGACGTCGCAAGCGTCGCCGGAGCCTGAGGATCAGGCTGCAGAGGCGGCGCCTCCGGATCCGCCTCCGGATCCTTCACCGGAAGCTGGTCCGGCACCACCAGCCCCGCCGAAATGATCAGCTTCGCCCCGTCCTCGACGCTCATGTCGAGGAATTTCAGCTCGCTGCGGCTGACATAGAGCAGGAAGCCCGAGGTCGGGTTGGGCGTGGTCGGCACGAACACGCCGACAAAGTCATCGGTCAGGTGCTCGCGCAATTCACCCATCGCATTGGCCGAGACGAAGCCGATGCACCAGCTGCCCCGCTTGGGATATTCGACCAGCACGACTTCCTTGAAATTCTTCCGGTCGCCGGACCCGAGAATATCGAAGAGCTGCTTGAAGGCGCTATAGATGCTGTTGACCACCGGGATCTGGCCCAGCAGCCGCTCGGTCAGCTGCACCATCCAGCGCCCGATCAGGTTGGTCCCGACGGCCCCCAGCAGGATCAGCCCGACGATCGCCACCAGCACGCCGACGCCGGGAATGGCGATATTCGTATAGGTCTCCGGATCGAGCAGCGGCGGCAACAGCGGCTTCACGCGGGCATCGATGACGGTGATCAGCCAGTAGACGATGCCGACGGAGATCGCGATCGGGGCGGCAATCACCACGCCGGCGACGAGCCGCGCGCGCAGCCAGCCGAACAGCGTCGGCTTCGGCACGTCCTCCAGAACCGGGAGAGGGCCGTCATGGCGTTTGCGCTTGCTCATGTCCATTTGACTCCGGGGCGGCCAGCGAAGGGCTTGGCCAAGATTCTATTCCGGGTAATTGTGGCAGCCATGAGTTACCCGAATGATATTCAAACCGCTCTCGACGCGCTGGCCGCAAGACTTGGCGGTCCATCTTCACAAGTGGAAGGGCTGGCGCGCCTCTCGGGCGGTGCCAGCCAGGAAACCTGGGCCTTCGACGTGGTGAACGCGGCGGGCGTGCGCAAGGGCCTGGTGCTCCGCCGGGTACCGGGCGGCAAGCGTGAGGTCGATTCGGTGAGCGCAGTGCCGCTGCCGACTGAAGCGGCGGTGATCGGCGTTGCCGCCGCGCGCGGCGTGCCGGTCCCGGAGATCGTGCATGTCTGCACCCCGGAAGACGGGCTGGGCGAGGCCTATGTCATGGGCCGGCTTGACGGCGAGACGATTGCCCGGCGCATCCTGCGCGAGGCGGACTTCGCCACGGCCCGGGGCCGGCTGGCCCGCCAGTGCGGCGATGCCCTGGCCCGCATCCATGCCATTCCGGCCAGCGAGGTCCCTCCGCTCAATACCAGCGGAACGCTGGAGCAGCTCGCCCATTACGAGACGCTCTACCACGACTATGGCGCCCGCCGGCCCGTTCTCGACCTCGCCCTGTCCTGGCTGAAGCGCACCCCGCCGGCCCCGCGCGGACCCGTCCTGGTGCATGGCGATTTCCGGCTCGGCAACCTGATGGTCGACGCGGACGGCCTGGCCGGGGTGCTCGACTGGGAGATCACCCATTTCGGCGACCCGCGCGAGGACATCGCCTGGGCCTGCATCAATGCCTGGCGATTCGGGGTCAGCGAGAACCGGGTCGGCGGCTTCGGCCAGCTCGGGGACCTGTTGGAGGCCTATGCTGAGGCCGGCGGCGCGCCCATCGCAGCGGAGGAAATCGACTGGTTCGAGATGCTCGGCTCGCTGAAATGGGCGGTGATGTGCATGACCATGTACCACATCTTCCAGACCGGCGCCGACCCCAGTGTCGAGCGCGCAGCCATCGGCCGGCGCGTGTCCGAGAACGAGATCGATCTCGTCAACCTGCTTGAAAAGGTGGCCTGAGACCCATGCATGACCAACCTTCCGTCATCGAGCTTGTCGAGGCCGTTCGCGGGTTCATTGCCGAACAGGCAAGGCCTGCCCTGAGCGGCCGGGCGGCCTTCCATGCCCGGGTCGCCGAGAACGTGCTGGCCATCGTCGCGCGCGAGCTGCAGGCGGGCGCCGCAGCCGATGCCGCCGCAAAATCGCGGCTCCTCGACCTGCTTGGCGCCCCGGAGGCGACCAGCCTCGACGCGCTCAACACGCAGCTTTCCGACGCGATCCGCGCCGGCACCATGGACGAGACAACGCCCGGCCTGCTGGACCACCTCAGGTCAAGCACCATCGACCAGGTGAAAATCGACCAGCCGCACTATTCCGGCCTCAAGACCGCCATGGTTCGCGGTCACGAGTGACGCGCCATGTCACGACTGAAGCTCCTGGCGCCTGCGGGCGTCCTTGTCCTCTTCTGCGCCTGGCTCCTGCTCAAGGACCCGGTCGCGCTCGCATTGCATGACCGGACCCCCGCCGCTGCGCCGGCAGCCCCCGACCCGGCCGATCCGGAGCACTGGCTGATAGCGCCCGACGCGCCGCCGCCAAGCCTGTGGGACGCCGGCTGGGACATCGACCTGTTCCTGCTGCCGCCGAGGCCCAGGGCATGGACGGCGCCCGGTCCCGTGGCCCCCGGCGACAGTGCCTATGCGGCACAACAGGCCCGCACGCTCGATGCCCTTGTCCCGCTGCTTGCCGATGCCGGGACGCTCTACACCCCGGTCCTGCGCCTGCCCTCACCGGTCTCCGAGCCCGGGGACTGGTCGCTGGCCGCAGCCGATCTCGACGCAGCCGTCGATCATTATTTCGACAAGCTGAACACCGGCCGGGCCGTCGCCGTGCTGGTTCCTGCCGGCGACCATCCCCTCGTCCCGCCGCTGATGGCGACGCTGGCAGACCGGACGGAGATCGAGCGCGCCCGCATCGTGTCGGTCGTGATGCTCGACGCTGCGGCGGGTGGCCCGCTGGAGGCGGCCCTCTCCGGCTGCACCTATGGCGGGCCCTGCCCGCTGCGGCTCGATGTCCGCCTCGCACCGGGACTGGCCGGTCGGTTGGCGCCCCAGCCGCCGGGCGGGATCCACCGCCTGCGGCTCGCCAACCCCATCGCCACCGGCACCGAACTTGCCGCCCTTCGCGCCGACTGGCTGGACTATCTCGAAACCTCGGTACCGCGCCCGGCAGAACCGCTGGGCGGTTTCGAGACGATCGAGGTCGCTCCGGTCTACACCCCCGACGGCGAACGGCTGGACACCGCAGCGCCGCCCGCGGGAAGCGACACGCCGGAAAACCGGGCACCGGCGGAGGCGGCGGCGCAGGACGACTGAGACAGGTCGTCGCGCCGGGCCGCGGCGTTTCAGTGCGGCGCGGTGGCCGGCCCGGCCTCATCGCCCGGCGGTGCGTCACCGAGCAAGGCAATCACGGCATCCCAGTGCGCCAGCGCAACAGCATCCCCGAGCGCGGCCACTTCGGCCGCCCGCAAGGTGGCAATCACCTCGGCATCCTCGCCATACTGCCTGAGCAGCAGGGCCGCTGCCGCCGCTGCAGCGCTGTCCGACGGTGTATCCATGGCGACCTCCTCGATGCCTGACAGTGGGACATTGCGGCTGGAAGGCAAGGCTCCGGACTTGATCCACGGGACGGTTCCGCGCGTATGAGAGTTTCGTAAGTTGCGAGCACGAAGGACCCGCGTGTCTGACCTTTCTCCCGTCCTTGTCTGGTTCCGCCACGATCTCCGCCTCGCGGACAATCCGGCACTTCACGCCGCCGCGGCCACCGGACGGCCCGTCATCCTGCTGTATGTTCTCGAGGAGACGGCGGAGCAGCGCCCCCTTGGCGGAGCCAGCCGCTGGTGGCTCGACAAGAGCCTGCGCGCACTGGCTGGCGACATCGCTGCGCGCGGCGGACAGCTGACTTTGCGCCGCGGCGACGCCCGCGAGGTGGTGCCGGCCGTGGTTGCCGAGACCTGCGCCGATGCGGTGTACTGGAACCGGCGCTACGACAAGCCCGGCCGCGACATCGACAGCGCCATCAAGTCGCACCTCAGGTCGGACGGGTGCGAGGCCGGGAGCTTCAATGGCAGCCTGCTGACCGAACCCTGGACGATCCGGACCGGTGCGGGGCAGTTCTACAAGGTGTTCACACCCTACTGGAAGGCGGTGCGCGCCACCTACCAGGCGCCGCCGCCGCTTCCGGCGCCCGAACGCCTCGACGGTCCGCCGCTTCCGGGCGACGCGCTCGATGACTGGGGCCTGCATCCCACGTCCCCAGACTGGTCAACCGGTTTCGCACCGGTCTGGACTCCGGGCGAGGCGGGCGCCCGCGAGCGGCTCGACGCGTTCCTGAACGGGCCGGTGAGGGACTATGTCGAACAGCGCAACATGCCCGGCAACGTGCGGGGGACATCGGGCCTGTCGCCGCACCTGCGCTGGGGCGAGATCAGTCCGGTGCAGGTCTGGCGCGCCGTTCACGACCGGCTGCTGGATCATGGCCCCGCAGAGGGTCCTGCAGCGGGTGAGGGCGGCGATGCCGGTGCGACCACGTTCCTGTCAGAGATCGTCTGGCGGGAATTCTCCTATGTCCTGCTCTACCACATGCCCGACCTCGCCGAGGCGAACTACAATGACGATTTCCGGCACATGCCCTGGCACGAGGATGCCCGCGCCCATGCCCGCTGGTGCCGGGGGCGCACCGGGTATCCCATGGTCGATGCCGGCATGCGCCAGCTCTGGCAGACCGGCTGGATGCACAATCGCGTGCGCATGCTGACCGGCTCCTTCCTTACCAAGCACCTGCTGCTGCCCTGGCAATGGGGCGAGCAGTGGTTCTGGGACACCCTCGTCGATGCCGACCCGGCGTCGAATGCCGCCAGCTGGCAATGGGTAGCCGGTTCGGGCGCCGATGCCGCCCCCTATTTCCGCATCTTCAACCCGATCAGCCAGGGCACGAAGTTCGATCCCGACGGCAGCTATGTCCGCCGCTGGTGCCCCGAACTGGCCGGCCTGCCCGACAAGTACCTCCACGCCCCCTGGACCGCGCCCGACCCGGTGCTGGAAAAGGCCGGTGTCACCCTTGGCGAGAGCTGGCCCCACCCCATCATCGAGCATGGTTTCGCCCGCCAGCGCGCCCTCGACGCCTATGCAACCCTCAAGCAGAAACGGGACGCGGCATGACACGCATCGCGATCATCGGTTCGGGCATATCCGGCCTCGGCGCCGCCTATGCCTTGCGCGACACGGCCGACATCACCCTCTATGAGGCCCGTGACCGGCTCGGCGGGCACGCCTGGACGCGGACCATCGATTATGACGGCAAGGCGATCAACGTCGATTGCGGCTTCATCGTCTACAATCCGCACAATTATCCCAACCTCATCGCCTTCCTGGCCGAGCTCGGGGTGGACACCACCGAAAGCGACATGAGCTTTTCGGTCTCCGATCCCGAAGGCTGGGAGTGGGCCTCGACCCTGCGCGGGCTGTTTGCCCAGCCGGGCAATCTCGTCAGCCCGCGCTTCCACCGCTTCTGGCGTACCATCCTCGCCTTCAATGACCGCGCCCGGGCCGAACTTGCCGCCGGGGCAATTGCCGACCGCACGCTTGGCCAGTGGCTGGACCGGCACGGCTATGACGCGGCCTTCCGCGACAACTACATCCTGCCCATGGCCGCCGCGATCTGGTCGACCCCGGAGCGCGACGTGCTCGACTATCCGGCCGGGAGCTTCTTCCGCTTCTTCGACAATCACCGGCTGATGCACCGGGCCCGCCCGATCTGGCGGACAGTGACCGGCGGCTCGCGCGCCTACGTGACCAAGGTGGGCGAGCAGCTTGGCGACCGTGTGCGGGCTGGCCAGCGGGTGCGTGCGGTGCGGCCCTTCGGCGAGCGGCTGCTGGTCGAGACCGATACCGGCGCGGCGCCCGGCGTCTATGACGAGGTGATCCTCGCCTGCCATTCGGACCAGGCGCTGGCCGTGCTCGACGACGCCTTCGAGGCCCAGCGCTTCCTCCTGGGCTCGGTCCGCTACCGTCCCAACCAGGTCTATCTCCACCGCGACCCGGCCCTGATGCCGAAACGCCGTTCGGCCTGGGCGAGCTGGAACGTGCTGAAGCAGGGCAAGGATGACATCTGCCTGAGCTACTGGATGAACCGGCTGCAGGGCATCGATCCGCGCTGTCCGCTCTTCATCACCCTCAATCCCGAAACCCCGCCGCGTGAGGACCTCACCTTTGCCAGCTTCACGCTCGACCATCCCCAGTTCGATGCCGCAGCCGAGGCGGCCGTCCGGGCCATCGCGCGCCAGCAGGGCGGGGACGGGCTGTGGTTTGCCGGCGCCTGGATGGGATCGGGATTTCACGAGGACGGCCTGAAATCGGGGCTCGCCTGCGCCCTCGCGCTCGGGGGCCGCGTGCCCTGGCAGGCCGAGGGCGTGGCCCGCTACGACCGCCCCCTGCGCACGCCCGGTCGCGTCGCCGGGGAGGCCGGCGATGCCGGAGCGATCCTCTGATGCAGGCACCCGCGCTCAGCCTGATGACCGGACGGACGGTGCACACGCGGTTCGTGCCGTATGAGCGGCGCTTTGCCTATGGCCTGTGCCTGATCGATATCGATATCGACCGGCTCGGAGAGGCAAGCCGCACCTCGCCGCTGTTCGCGGTCGACCGGCCGGCGCTCTTCGCCTTCCGCACGGCCGACCATGGCGCGAAGGAGCGCGGCCCCCTCCGCCCCTGGGCCGAGACGACCTTCGCTGCGGCCGGCATCGCGCTGGATGGCGGCCCGGTGCGGCTGCTGACCTTCCCCCGCCATGCCTTCTTCAAGTTCGCACCGATCTCGGTCTGGCGCGGGCATGGCCCCGATGGCCGCCTGCGCGGGGTCATCTACGAGGTCAACAACACCTTTGGCGAGCGGCACTGCTATGTCGCCGACATTGCCGGGACAAACACCGCGCGCGCCCGACACCAGGCCGACAAGTCGTTCCACGTCTCCCCCTTCTTCGGCGTCGATGGCCGCTACCGCTTCACCCTGCGGGCCGGCGACCCGGACCGCTTCTCGCTGCTCGTGGAGACCCATCACGACGGCGCCCGCACGCACCTTGCAACGATGCAGGCCCGGGCGCAGCCGGCCACCAGCGCCCGCCTCGTGCGGGCCGCGATCGGCCAGCCGCTCGCCAGCCTCGGGGTTCTCGCAGCCATTCACTGGGAAGCGCTCTGGATCTGGCGCCGGGGCGCCCGTTACCACAGCAAGCCCGCCCCACCCCTCTCAGCCACCACCATTGCCGAACCCGCCCACCAGGATTTACCTTGAGTAGAGTGATGAACGACAAGCCAGAAACCCTGAAAGCCACAGTGCAGACGCTGCGCCGCCTGCCCGACGTCCCCTCCTTCTTCCGGATGGGGCTGCTCGCCCTGCTGCGCGCGCGTCGCGGCACGATCACGGTGGAACTGCCCGACCAGCGCCGGCTCGTCTTCGACCATGGCATTGCCGGCCCCGAAGCCACGATCATCGTGCATGATTACGCCGTCGCCCGGCGGGCGCTGGCCGGCGGCGATATCGGCTTCGGCGAATCCTACATGGACGAGGAATGGTCGACCCCCGACCTCACCGCCGTGCTCGAATTCTTCTCGGAGAATTTCGACGCCTCGAACAAGCTGTTCGCCGGTGGCACGCTGATGATCCTGGTCAACCGGGTGCGGCACCTGTTCAACCGCAACAGCCGCTCGCAGGCCCGGCGCAACATCATGGCCCATTACGATCTCGGCAATGATTTCTACGCCCGCTGGCTGGACCCCTCCATGACCTATTCCTCGGCGCTGTTCGAAAGCCCCAACCAGTCGCTCGAACAGGCCCAGCACGCAAAATACGCCGCCGTCGCAGACGGTATCGGCGCCGCGCCAGGCGCCAGCCTGCTGGAGATCGGCTGCGGCTGGGGCGGGTTCGCCGAATATGCTGCCAAGCATCGTCAGGCGAAGGTGACCTGCCTCACCCTGTCCGAAGCGCAGGCCGACTATGCCCGCGAGCGGATGTTCCGCGAAGGGCTCGCCGACCGCGTCGATATCCGCCTCGAAGACTATCGCGACCATTCCGGCAGCTATGACGGTGTTGCCTCGATCGAGATGTTCGAAGCGGTCGGCGAGGCCTACTGGCCGAGCTATTTCACGAAGATTTCCGAGGTCCTCAGGGACCAGGCCCGCGCCGTGCTGCAGGTCATCACCATCCGGGACGACCTGTTCGAGGTCTACCGCAACCGCGTCGATTTCATTCAGCGTTACATCTTCCCCGGCGGCATGCTGCCGAGCGAGGCCGCGCTCGCCCCACACTTCCGCGCTGCGGGCCTCCAGCATGCGGGGACGCACTATTTCGGCGCCGACTATGCCCGCACCCTGAAGCTCTGGCACAAGGCCTTCAGGGAAAACTGGGCCGAGATTGCGCCCATGGGGTTCGACGAGGCCTTCCGCCGGCTGTGGAGCTTCTATCTCTCCTACTGCGAAGCGGGGTTCCGCAATGGCCGGATCAATGTCGGCCAGTTCGTCCTCGCCAAGCCCTGAGGCGCGCCGCCCCCAACCGGGCTCACCCGGCGCATGATCCGGCCCCCGGACCGGCGGGCCTCAGCCCGTGCGGACCGCACCGATGGAGTCGAGAAAGGCACTGGCCTGGCGGCGCATGGCCTCGACCTCGCCGGGGTCCTGTTTGCGCAGGTTGCCATAGACGAGGCTCATGCGCCGGTTGCCGGCGAGGCGCGACTCGTTGCGGGCAAGAAAGTCCCAGTAGAGGAAATTGAACGGGCAGGCGCTATCGCCCGTGCGCGCCTTCACATCATACCGGCAGCCCCGGCAATAGTCGGACATCCTGTTGATATAGTTCCCGCTCGCCGCATAGGGCTTGGACGCCATGATCCCGCCATCGGCATAGAGCGCCATGCCGGTCACGTTCGGCAGCTCCACCCATTCATAGGCGTCGACATAGACGATCAAATACCATTCATTCACCGCATCGGGGTGCAGCCCGGCAATCAGCGCGAAATTGCCCGTCACCATCAGCCGCTGGATATGGTGGGCATAGCCATGGGCCCTTGTCTGCCCGATGGCATCGGCCATGCAGGCCATGTCGGTCTCGCCGGTCCAGTAGAGGTCCGGCAGGGCCCGGTCGGCGGCCAGTGCGTTCATCTCGCGATAGGCCGGCATCTTCAGCCAGTAGAGCCCGCGGACATATTCCCGCCAGCCGATGACCTGGCGGATGAAGCCTTCCACCGCATTGAGCGGGGCCTTGCCGGCCTGCCAGGCCGCCTCGGCGCGGCGGCAGACATCCAGCGGGTCGAGCAGGCCGCAATTGAGATACATCGACAGCAGCGAGTGCCACAGCCACGGCTCGCCCCGCGCCATGGCGTCCTGATAGTCCCCGAAGCCGGCGAGGATGTCCGCGATGAAATGGTCGCGCGCCGCTTCCGCGCCGGCCCGGGTGACCGCGAACCCGAACCCGTCGAGATCGCCGAAATGATCGGGAAAATACGCCTCGACCAGGCCGATCACCTCGCGGGTCACCGCATCGGGCGCTGCAAACCAGCGCGGCGGCGGGGTCGCCGATTTCGGTAGTGCCTTGCGATTGGCCTGGTCGTAATTCCATGCCCCGCCCGCCGGCTCGCCATCCTCGACAAGCAGCCCCGTGCTACGGCGCATCTCGCGATAGAAATACTCCATCCGGAGCGTCTTCCGCCCCTTCGCCCAGTCGGCAAAGTCGCGCGGTGTCGCCACGAAGCGGTCATCCTCGCGCAGCTCGACCGGCAGTCCGAAATGGCCCTCCCACTCCTCCATGTCGCACATCAGGCGCCATTCACCGGGCCGGGTCACGACCAGCCGCTCGAACGGCCCCGCCGTCTCCAGCGTGTGCGCCACCTGCGCCTTGAGGCTGCCCTGATTGTCATCGGCATCGATCGGCACATAGCGGACCGAATGGCCCGCAGCGCGCAATTCGTTGGCGAAATGGCGCATGGCCGAGAACAGGAAGGCGATCTTGGCCTTGTGATGGCGCACATAGCGCGCCTCGGCCCCGACTTCCGCCATCAGGACGAGGTCGCTGGCGGGATCGGCATCGCGCAGCGACGACAGGTCCGGGCTCAGCTGGTCCCCGAGAACGAGCCGCAGCGTGGCCATCAATAGGTCTGGTCGAGGACGTATTCGATATCCTGGCCGCGGGCGGTGAAGGCGAGCTTCACCCAGCGGCCCAGGCCGTCATACCAGAGGTCGACATCGATGTCGGAGTCCATGAGATACCGCATGGCCTCGACCTGCCGGCCGCCCGCCTCGATCACCTCCCGGCCCCGGGGTCGGACGTCGACCTCGATGATCTCGCCGTCTTCGGTCGAGAGGATCCGCTGCGCCCGGGTCTGCATGAGGTTCCAGTGGCTCGACGGCAGGATGCCGAGCGGGACCTGTCCGGTGAACTCGGTGCCATTGACGACCAGCACCCCGCCCTGCGCCGCAGCCTCGACCCGGCCGGTCTTGCCGTCATTGTTGAGCTCGCCTTCAAGGGCCACCATCGCCCCATCGCGCCACGTCTCCACGGCCTCGAGGTCATAGCGGTAGACCGTGATCGGCCCCAGCCCGGCCCGGAGGCTCACTTTTGTCCGCGCCACCAGGCTGCCATCCGCGCCGCGCTCGAAGCGGACCTCGTGCTGGCCGAAGGGCGTGCCCTTGCGCAGCACGCGGAAGCGGATCACGTCGCCATCGCCGGGCTCCCAGCGCGGCAGGGTGTCGATCTTCCCGCCCGCATCCGCCGCACGCGCCAGTGCCTCGTGCAGGTCCCGCGGCGGCGTGTCAGCCCATGCCCGGGACGCCAGGGGGGACAAGGGGGCCAGGTTGCCGAGTGAAACGGCCGCCAGCCCGCCAGCCAGACATGCTCTCCTGTTTATCATCGCTTCAGTCCTGAACTCCATGGGCCACCCCAGCCCGCCACGCGCCAATCCACTGCGCGCCAAACCACTTCAATATCATCGGCCGACCGCCTGCCGCACATCGCCCACAAACGGCAGGCCCGGTCTAGCTGAGTCGCCAGAATGGCCGGCGCTGGCGACCAACATAGCAGATGCAGGGGCCATCGCCGCTGCCCTTTGGCTGGTGTCGTTCGCCCGGCGCGCCGATCACCAGCCCGCCTTCGGGATAGGTTTCCGTCCCCACGCACAACTCGCCTCGCAGCACCACCGTCGCCTCCAGCGCCGAGTGGCCATGCTCCGGCGTCGCCTGTCCGGCATCGAGGCGCATGAACTGGCCATTGGCCAGGCCCGCACCGGCATAATCCACGCCGGTGAGACCGCGGCGCCAGCCCAGCGCGTCGAGATCGGTCGTGAGGATCGCCCCGGCCGCCGCGCGGATGGCCCGGGTATCGGCCCCTCCGCCCCGGCGTGGCCGCCTGCGCCGAGCCCGCGTGTCCATCCCGTCCGCCGCACCGCCGCCGGCCTGATCCAGCAGGACGCCACCAATGCAGGCCCAGAGCCCGGCTTCCTCCGCACCGCCCGGATGCAGCGTGCAGTGAAGTTCACCGGCCACCTGCAGGGCGGGTGGCAAGGCACCGACGGCATGGTCGAGCATGAAGGCGTGATAGCTGTCCGTGCGCAAGATGCGCCCTCCGTCCTGTCTGTCCATTGCTTACGACAGGAAAGTGAAGCTGGATCAGCCCCGATCCGCTTGTCACTCCGCAAGGGTAATCCTAGGGTCTTCCCGAGGAGGCCCGCTACCCATGGACATCTGTACTTCGGTCGTCGATGCGATCGGCAACACGCCGCTGATCCGGCTCAACCGGCTGTCCGATGAGACGGGCTGCGAAATTCTCGGCAAGGCGGAGTTTCTCAATCCCGGCCAGTCGGTGAAGGACCGCGCCGCACTCGGGATCATCCGGGATGCGGAAGCCTCGGGCCGGCTGAAACCCGGCGGCACGATCGTCGAGGGCACGGCCGGCAATACCGGCATCGGGCTCGCCTTGGTCGGCAACGCGCTCGGCTACCGGACGGTGATCGTCTTCCCGCGGACCCAGAGCCAGGAGAAGAAGGACGC
Source organism: uncultured Hyphomonadaceae bacterium (assembly GCA_964506685.1). Classification (GTDB taxonomy): domain Bacteria; phylum Pseudomonadota; class Alphaproteobacteria; order Caulobacterales; family Hyphomonadaceae; genus UBA5336. Next base: position 17,886 of record CAZDMQ010000036.1, read on the forward strand.
AATCCGCATCCTCGGCGCGAAGCTGGTCGAGGTGGATGCGGTCCCCTATTCCAACCCCAACCATTACGCGCGCTATTCCGGCCGGCTGGCCGAGGAACTGAACGCGACCGAGCCGAACGGCGCGATCTGGGCGAACCAGTTCGACAACACCGCCAACAAGCGCGCCCATTTCGAGACCACAGGGCCGGAGATCTGGGAGCAGACCGGGGGCGGGGTGGACGGCTTCATCTGTGCGGTCGGCTCGGGTGGCACGCTGGCCGGGGTGGCCGACGCCCTGCGCGCGCGCAAGCCCGGCGTGAAGATCGGCATTGCCGACCCCGGCGGCGCGGCACTCTACAACTACTACGCCCATGGCGAGCTCAAGGCCGAAGGCACCTCGATCACCGAAGGCATCGGCCAGAGCCGGATCACCGGCAATCTCGAGGGCCTGACCACGGACTACGCCTATCGCTGCACCGACGAGGAGGCCCTGACGATCCTCTTCGACCTCGTCCGCCAGGAGGGGCTGTGCCTCGGTGGGTCGGCCGGGATCAACATTGCCGGCGCGGTGCGCATGGCCCGCGACATGGGCCCCGGACACACCATCGTCACCATCCTCTGCGACTATGGCAACCGCTACCAGTCGAAGCTGTACAATCCCGATTTCCTGAGATCGAAGAATCTGCCCATCCCGCCCTGGATGGAGGAAGGCGCATGAGCACGAACCCGCAACCGCCATTGGTTTCCGCCGAATGGCTGATGGCGAATATCGAGGCGCCGGACATCCGGCTGGTCGATGCCACCTGGTATCTCGACAGCGCAACCCGGGAGACCAGCGCGCGCGCCGAATTCGAGGCCGGGCACATTCCCGGCGCGGTCTTCTTCGACATCGACACCGTGCGCGACGAGGGCACCGACCTGCCGCACATGCTGCCCTCCACCGTCGCCTTCACCTCGAAGGCCCGCAAACTTGGCCTCGGCGACGGCAACCGGCTGATCTTCTACGATCGCAACCGCTTCATGGCCTCGGCCCGGGCCTGGTGGATGTTCCGTGTCATGGGCCACGGCGAATGCCTCGTGCTCGATGGCGGGCTCCAGGCCTGGCAGGCAGTCGGCGGCACCCTGACCGACGAGATCCCCCTGCCGGTCGACCGCCACTTCACTGCGCGCCTGCGATCCGACCTCATCCGTGACGCCGACCAGATGCTGACCGCCATCGGCAATCCGGCAAAGACCATTCTCGATGCCCGTCCCCCCGGCCGGTTCACCGGCGAGGAGCCGGACCCGAGGCCGGGCGTGCGCGGCGGTCACATGCCCGGCGCCCGCAATATCCCCGCCTCCAGCCTGCTCGCCGGGGACGGCCGCATGAAGCCGCCAGCCGAACTCGAAGCGCTGATCGGCCCGGTGTCCGGCCGGATCATCACCACCTGCGGCTCCGGGGTGACTGCGGCCACCCTCGCCCTCGCCCTCGCCACCCTCGGCCATGACGATGTCCCGGTCTATGACGGCTCATGGGCAGAATGGGGCAGCCATGACGACTATCCGATCGAAACCGGCCCGGGCGGCGATGCCAGTTGACGACCCGCTCCCCGACCGGGGCGATACGATTGCGACCCGGCTGATCCACACGCGCGGCCGTCGCCTCGACCCGCCTACGGTGAACCCGCCGGTAGAGCGCGGCTCGACCCTCCTGTTCGCCGACCGCGCCAGCCTCTACGGCGCCCGGCCCTCCTATGGCCGCATGGGCCATGCGGTACACGAGGAGCTTGGCGCCGCGCTGTGTGCGCTGGAACAGGCCAGCCACGTCGCGCTGACCCCGAACGGACTCAGCGCCTGCGCGCTCGCCATTGCCGCCATGGTCTGCGCCGGTGACCATGTGCTCCTCTCGGACGGATTGTACGGCCCGACGCGCCGGTTCTGCGAGCGCCGCCTGTCGGCCATGGGCGTGACGTCCGATACCGTACCGGCGCGCAGCGGCGCGGCCATTGCGGACCACATGACCGAAGCGACACGGCTCATCGTGTTCGAGGCGCCGAGTTCGCTGACCTTCGAGATCCCCGACCTGCCGGCCCTCGTGGAGACCGCCCGCAGCCACGGCATCGCCACCATGATCGACAATACCTGGAGCGCAGGGCTTTACTTCCAGCCGCTCGCCCTGGGCGCCGACATTTCGGTCCAGGCGCTGACCAAGTACGCCGTCGGCCACGCCGACGCGCTTGGCGGGGCCGTCATGTCCCGCGACCCGAAGATTGCCCGGCAGGTCTCGGCCTGCGCCGAGGACTGGGGCCTCGCGCTCGGCGTCGAGGACGCCTACCTCGCCCTGCGCGGACTGCGCACCCTGCCAACCCGGCTGGCAGCCCACCAGGCAAACGGCCGGGTCCTGGCCGACTGGCTGGCGGGCCGGCCCGAAGTGTACCGCGTGCTGCATCCGGCCCGTCCCGACCATCCCGACCATGCCCTCTGGCAACGCGATTTCTCCGGCGCCAGCGGGCTCTTCGGCGTCCTGCTCAATGCCACCTCCGAGACCGGGCTCGATGCGTTCCTGGGTGCCATGACCCGGTTCGGCATGGGCTTTTCCTGGGGCGGCTATGAGAGCCTGCTGATCCCCTGCGACGAACAGCTGAGGCGGCCGGCCGGCCACTGGTGCGGGGACCGGCCCGGCCCGCTCCTGCGCATCCATGCGGGCCTCGAGGACCCGGTGGACCTCATCGCCGACCTCGAGCGTGCGTTTGCGGCCATGGCCGCTGCCTGACGGACCCCGGAGCGGTGACAGCAAGGCTGGCCGCGCCCGGCATTCCCGGTATAAGCGGGCGCATGAAGTCGATCCTCCGGTCCGGTCCGGTCTCCTCCCTGCTCGGTTATGCGATCTGGTGCTGGATGGTGCTGGTCGCGCGCACCGTGCGCTGGCAGTACGAGGGCACCGACCGCTTCGGCGAGCTCTGGCACGAGGCGCCGGGCTTCATGGTTGCGGGCTGGCATTCGCGGATCCTGCTGCTGCCATCGGGCTGGTCGTGGATCCGCCGCAACCTGCCCTTCGACCGCAAATCCACGGCGATGCTGATCTCGCTCTCGGCCGATGGCGAGTTCGTCGCCCGGGCGATCCGGCACCTCGGCCTGGTCGCGATCCGCGGATCCAAGACCCACAAGCGCAAGGCCAGGGACAAGGGCGGGGTGCGGGCGATTGCCGAGACCGTGCGCCACCTGCGCACCGGCGGGGTGGTCTGCGTCACGCCCGACGGTCCGCGCGGTCCGCGTGAGGTGGCCAGTCCCGGACCAGTCATCCTCGCCCAGCGCGCCGGCGTGCCGATCATTCCATACGGGCTTGCGGTCAGTGCCGGCCGGCACCTGTCGACCTGGGACCGGTTCCTCATCCCCTTCCCGTTCTGCCGTGGGGGCATTGTCTTCGGCGAGCCGATTGCGGTGCCGCCCGATGCCGATCCGGAGAAGGTCCGCCACCGGCTGCAGCTGGAACTGGAGGCCGCCAATCTGCGCGCCCATGCCCTGGCCGGCTGTCCGCTCGACCAGCCGGCCAAGCTCACCCCCTCGCCATGACCCCGCTGCTCGGCGTCTACCGCACCGTTACCGCCCTGGCCGCGCCCGGCGTGCCATGGCTGCTCCAGCGCCGCACCCGGGCGGGCAAGGAAGACCCGGCCCGTCGCCATGAGCGCCTCGCCCGCAACCTGCCGCCGCGCCCGGCCGGACAGCTGCTGTGGTGCCACGGCGCCAGCGTCGGCGAGAGCCTGATGCTCGAAGGCTTCATCACCCGGCTGAAACGCGACCTGCCCGGCCTTGCCGTGCTCTACACCAGCCAGACGCTGACGGCAGCCCGCCTGCTGGCCCCGCGCCTCACCGCGCCCGACCGTCACCAGTTCGCCCCGGTCGATACGCCGGGCGCGACGGCCCGGTTCCTCGACCACTGGCGCCCCGATGCCGCGATCTTTGCCGAGGGCGAGATCTGGCCGAACCTGCTCATGGCCGCCCGGCGCCGGGCCCTGCCCATGGCCCTCATCAATGCCCGGACAACCGACCGCTCGCTGCGCGGCTGGTCGCGCTTCCCACATGCGGCCCGCCACCTCTACGGCGCATTCGGCACGATCATCGCCGCCGACCAGCCGACCGCGGAAGGGCTGACCCGGCTGCTCGGCCGGCCCGTCGACACGCCCGGCAACCTCAAGGCCGCACTGCCACCGCCGGACACCGCCGGCACGCCGCCCCCGGCTCTGGCCGATGGCCGGCCGGTCCTGCTCGCCGCCTCGACCCATCCCGGCGAGGAGATCCTCGTCCACGCCGCCTGGCGCCGGCTGCCCGCGCCCCGTCCGCATCTCGTCATCGCCCCGCGCCATCCCGACCGCGCCGGCGAGATCCGGGCCGCGCTCGAAGCGGCCGGTGCCACCGTCACCCAGCGCAGCCGAGGCGAGACGCCGGTGCCTGCCCCTGCCGGCAGCCCCGACCGAGGCGAGGTCTACCTCGCCGACACGCTGGGCGAGATGGGCCTGTGGTACCGCCTCGCCGATCTCGTCTATCTCGGCGGCGGACATGCGCCCGGCATTGGCGGGCACAATCCCATGGAGCCCCTGCGCTGCGGCCGGCCGGTGATCACCGGACCGGACCTGTTCAACTTCCAGACCGTCCGCGACCCGCTCATCGCCACGGGCGGGCTCACCATGGTGGCCGATGCCGAGGCGCTTGCCGTGCGGCTGGCCGGCCATTTCTCCGGCACCGACCGGCTGGTCATTGACGCTCCGGCCCTCGCCGCCTTCTTCGCCGGAGCCGACGCGCCGATGACCGACAGCCTGGCCGCCGTGAAGTCCCTGCTTGGCGCGGAGCCGGCTCGGTGAGGCCGCCGCACTTCTGGTCCGGCGGGCTTGATCCCCGGGCGCGCGAGGCCGCCCCCGTCACGCGCGCGCTGCTCACCCCGCTGGCCAGCCTCTATGCCGCCCTGACCGCTCGCCGGCTCGCCAGGGCGCGGCCCGAGCGGGTGCCGGTGCCGGTGATCTGCGTCGGCAACCTCACCCTCGGCGGATCGGGCAAGACCCCCATCGTCGCCGCCCTCCGTGCCCAGCTGACCGGGCAGGGCCTGCGCGCGGCCAGCCTCTCGCGCGGCTACAGAGGGCGGCTGAAGGGGCCGCTGCGCGTGGACCCGGCCCGCCATTCCGCCAGAGATGTCGGCGACGAACCGGCCATGCTGGCTGCCGGTGGCGAGACCTGGATCGGGGCCGACCGTCCGGCGGCCGCCCGGGCCATGGCCAGGGCCGGGGTCGAGGTGATCGTCATGGATGACGGCCACCAGACCCCGACACTGCACCGCGATCTCTCCCTGGTCGTGATCGATGCCGGCGACCCGTTCGGCAACGGCCATGTCTTCCCCAAGGGGCCGCTGCGCGAGCCGGTCCGGGCCGGGCTGGCCCGCGCCGATGCGGTGATCCTCGCCGGCGCCGGACCCGAGCCCGACGCCAGCTGGCCCTGCCCCGTCCTGCGCGCGCATGTCCGCCCGCTCGCCCCGCCGCCGCCCGGCCCGCTCGTCGCCTTTGCCGGCATCGGCCGGCCGGAAAAGTTCTTCGACAGTCTCACCGCTGCCGGCGCCGAGCTGGCCGACACGGTGCCCTTTCCCGACCACCACGCCTATCGCCCCAGCGACCTCGCCTTCCTCGACCGGCTAGCCGGCGAACGCGGCGCCGGGCTGATCACCACCGCCAAGGATGCCATGCGCCTGCCGCCGGAGGTGCGCGCGCGCGTGCAGGTCCTTGACGTGGAAGCGGTGTTCGATCCACCCGCCGCGCTTGAGCCCCTGCTCGCCGGGGCGCTAGGACAGGATGGCCATGGCTGACACCCGCAACGCCTATATCCGTCCCACCGACATCGATGCGCGGTCGAGCTTTGCCCAGCGCCTGCAATGGCGCATCGAGGCGATCCTCTGGGACCTGGTCTACTGGTGGCCGATGCGGGCGCTGGGTCCCGACCGCGCCTCGAATGTCGCCGGCCGCATCGTCCGCTGGATCGGCCCGCACCTGTCCCAGCACAGGACGGTGCTGCGCAATCTCGCCCTCGCCTTCCCCGACCTGCCCGAGCCGGCACGCACCCGTCTTGCCCTCGAGGCCTGGGAGAATGCCGGGCGGACGGCTGGCGAGCTGCCACACCTGCCGGCCATCGACCCCTATGCCGGCGACCGGGTGGAGGTGGTCCACCCCGAGCGCCTCGACGCCATCGCGCAATCGGGCAGGGGCGCCGTCATGGTGTCGGGCCATTTCGCGAACTGGGAAGTCATGGCAGCGGTGATCTGCCGCCGGCCGGTCGATTGCCTCGTCACCTATCGCGCGCTCAACAATCCGCATATCGACCGGCGCATCAACAAGGTCCGGCGGGCTTATGGCATCGGCGTGCTGACCCCCAAGGGCCTGGGCACGCGCGAGCTGATGCGCGCGCTCACGGCCGGACGGGCCGTGGCACTCATGAACGACCAGAAGTTCAACCAGGGCCTCGCCATCCCCTTCTTCGGCCAGCCGGCCATGACCGCACCGGGACCCAGCCGGCTGGCGCTGAAATATGCCGTCCCGATCATCCCCGTCTCGACCGTGCGGACCGGGCCGGCCCGTTTCCGCGTCACGATCCACGACCCGATCCTGCCCGAGGACACCGGCGATACCGAAGCCGACGTCGCCGCCCTCGTCACCCGCATCACCGCCTTCATCGAAGCCGAGGTCCGGGCCAATCCCGGCCAGTGGTTCTGGCAGCACCGGCGCTGGCCAAAGGACGCCTGGACCGCGGCCGGGGTGCGCTGAGCCCGGCATGGCGGGCCATGGAACGGCGGCAGGCCATGGAACGGGGGCAGGAAATCGCAAACAGACTGGAAATCGCCAGGAGACGGCAATCCGAAACCGGCTGGCACCCGTATGACGGGTATGAGCTCCTATGACATCCCTGCCCTGATCGCCCTCGCCTTCGGCGCGCTCTACGGCCTCGCCTGCCTGGCCAGCCCGCAATTTGCCGCCACCAGTGTCCGGCTGCAGGCCGATCCCGCCCGCCCCGGCGGCTATGCCGAATTCCGCGCCACCTTTGGCGGCACCCTGGCCGGGCTGCATCTCATGGCCATCGCCATCCTCGTGCTCTGGCCCGGCCCGGTGGCGATTGCAGCGGCTGCGGTGATGGCGGCCGGCTGGCTCGGCGCCGCCCTCGGCCGCTCCACCGCCCTGCTGCTCGACCGCGCGCACGGGGTCAATCCCTCGCTCAACGCCAAGCTCGTGCTCCTGGAAATTCTCGTCGGCCTTGCGCTGCTCGTCCCGCTGCTGCATCTGAGGGCGAACTGACACAGGAAGGCATCGACATGGCGGAGCGTCGGGAGACGGGCCGGCCCAGGCGACCCACCCGGTCGGAACGGCCCGGCAAGCCAGCAGCCGCGTCGGGCACCCCCGGAAAACGGGACAGCGAACCGCCGCGTGGCGGGACCGGCAACACCAAGCCCCCGGCAGGCGGGAAGCGGCAGGCAGAGGCCAAGGGCCCCGGAAAGCGCGGCGCCGGCGCCGCAAAGGGCGGCACTGCCGGAAACTGGGACACCCGCCCTCCCGGAAGCAAACCGGCAGGCAGCCGGACCGCCGGCCCGAAGCGCCCGGCGTCCCGGCCAAAAAGCGCCCCGCCGGGCCAGCGCGCGCCCCAGCGTGCAGCCGACGGCGGAGCCGGCGACTGGAGCGAGGGCGAACGCATCGCCAAGTACCTCGCCCGCGCCGGTGTCGGCTCGCGCCGCGATGTCGAAGCCCTGATCGAAGCGGGCAAGGTGTCGGTCGATGGCCAGCGCCTGCACTCGCCGGCGGTCAAGGTCACCGGCCGCGAACGCATCCGCGTCGGCCGCAAGAGCATCCGTCCCCCCGAGCCGACCCGGCTGTGGCGCTATCACAAGCCCGCCGGTCTCATCACCACCAATGTCGACCCCGCCGGCCGGCCGACCATCTTCTCGCAGCTGCCAAAGGACCTGCCCCGCACCGTCACCATCGGCCGGCTCGATCTCAACACCGAGGGGCTGCTGCTGCTGACCAATGACGGCGCCCTCGCCCGCGCCCTGGAACTGCCCGGCCACGCCTTCGAGCGCCGCTACCGGGCCCGCGCCTATGGCCGCGTCGATGAGGGCAAGCTCGACCAGCTCAGGGCTGGCATCACCGTCGATGGCGAGCGCTTCGGCGCCATCGAGGCTGTGCTCGAACAGGAGACCGGCGCCAATAACTGGCTCGCGGTCTCACTGGCCGAGGGCAAGAAGCGCGAGGTCCGCCGCGCCCTCGATGCCGTCGGGCTGATGGTGAACCGGCTGATCCGGGTGCAGTACGGGCCGTTTCACCTCGCCGAGCTGCGGCCGGGCGCCGTGGAGGAAGTCCCCGCCGAACGCCTGCGCGAGACGCTGCAACCGCTGCTGCCGGACTTCCGGTTCCATGATGCGGACCCCGAACCGGCCCGGCCTGCAAAACCTCGCCGCACTCCCCCCACGTCACGGTTCCGTAAACGGCGATGACGGGCTATCGTCGGCGAAAATGACGCGGGCGTCAGCCCGTGTCGGTCAAGGGAGCCCTACACCGATGTCAGCATCCGCGCTTGCCACCCCGCCCGACACCAAGATGGATCCACACCGCCAGGTGTCACAGGTCGCGGCCGAACTCGGCGAGGTCATCACGGCCCCCGATACCTACGCCAACCCCGCCGCCCTCGATGCCGCCTTCACCCGCCTGCGCGCCGAGGATCCGCTGGCCTGGTGCGAGCCCGAAGCCTTCCGCCCCTTCTGGGCGGCGACCAGACATGCCGACATCATGGAAATCAGCCGCCAGAATGCGCTGTTCACAAATGGTCAGCGCGAAATCCTGTCCTATCGCGACGCCGAGATCCAGACCTACGCCAAGGTTGGCGGGCCGCACCTGCTCAAGACCCTCGTCCAGCTCGATGACCCGCAGCACTTCAAGCTTCGCCACCTCACCCAGGAATGGTTCCTGCCGCACAATGTGCGCAAGCGCGACGAGGCGGTCCGCGCCATCGCGAAGGAATTCGTCGACCGCATGGAGGACATGGGCGGGGAATGCGATTTCCAGCAGGATATCGCGCTCCATTACCCCCTGCGCGTGATCATGCAGATCCTAGGCGTTCCCGAAGCCGATGAGCCGATGATGCTGAAGCTCACCCAGGAGATCTTCGGCGCCCAGGATACAGACCTCGCCCGCGACAAGTCGGCGATCGAGAACCAGGATGTGGAAGCCGGCTTTGCCGCCATCCAGGAGACACTGGCGGAGTTCTTCGTCTACTTCACCAACATCACCGCCGACCGCCGCGCCCATCCGAAGGACGATGTCTCCACCATCATCGCCAATGGCATGATCGATGGCGAACCGATCGGCCAGCTCGAAGCCATGAGCTATTATGTCATCGTCGCGGCGGCGGGCCATGACACGACCAGCGCCTCGACCGGGGGCGGGGTGATCGGCATGCTGGAACGCCCCGGCCCGCTTGCGAAATTCATGGCCGACCCGAAGGCCCACGCCCGGACCTGCGTCGACGAGGCGATCCGCTGGACCACGCCGGTCAAGCATTTCATGCGCACTGCCCAGGAGGACTACACCCTGCGCGGGCAGACCGTCCGCAAGGGCGAGAGCATCCTGCTGTGCTATCCGTCCGGCAATCGCGACGAGGAGGTGTTCGAGGACCCGTTCGAGTTCCGGGTCGACCGCTCGCCGAACCGGCTGATCTCCTTCGGCTATGGCGGGCACATGTGCCTCGGCATGCACCTGGCCCGGATGGAGATGATGGCGCTCTATGAGGAGCTGTTCTCGCGCGTGAAATCAATCGAACTGGCCGGTGAGCCGACCTATATCCGCGCAAACTTCGTCGGCGGACCGAAATCGATCCCCGTGCGTTACAGATTCTAGGAAGATCACGATGGGCTTGCAGAACGTCACCGACACCTACCAGCAGGAAACCCCGCCGGCGCCGCCGAAATCGGTCCCGGTCCACGACCTCGCCCCGCCGGTGCCGCTGAACGATCCGGAGGTGTTCGCCTCGCGCGGCGGCTACACCCATGACGCCTTCGCGCTGATGCGGGAAAGGGCGCCGGTGATGTGGCACCCCGAAGAGCATGGCGCGGGCTTCTGGGCGGTCACCGCCTATGATCTCGTCAAGCAGGTCGAGCTTGATCCCGCCACCTATTCCTCCCAGCGCGGCGGCATCCTGATGAATTACGGCCTGCCCGATGCCCCGCGCCATCCGCTGCTGCATTCGTCCTCGCTGAACAGCCTGATCAATCTCGACCGGCCCCACCACACTCCGCTGCGCATGGAGCACATGGGCTTCTTCCGCGCCAACTACGTGGCCGAACTGAGAAAGCGCGTCGACCAGCAGGTCAGCCGCCTGCTTGACGGGATGGAGCGGGCCGGGCCGGTGGTCGACATGGTCGAGATGTTCTCGGCCGAACTGCCGCTCTTCACGCTGTGCGAGATCCTAGGCGTGCCCGAAGCCGACCGGCCGAAGCTCGTGCACTGGATGCATTTCCTCGAGAACTCGCAATACCAGGCCCAGCAGGAAGGGCTCGGCAATGTCACCCCCGAACAGATCATGGCCTTCTTGGCCGAGATCGAGGCGCTGTTCGAATATGGCCGCGCGCTCCTGGCCGAACGCCGGCGCGAACCGAAGCAGGACCTGCTCTCGGCGATCGCCCATGCCCGGGTCGATGGCGAGCTGCTGAACGAGGAATTCCTCGATGGTTCCTGGCTGCTCATCGTCTTTGCCGGCAATGACACGACGCGCAATTCCCTGTCCGGCACCATGCGCCTCCTCACCGAGTTTCCCGAAGAGCGCGCCAGGCTCATCGCAAACCCGGACCTCTTCCCCAACTTCGTGCACGAGGCGATCCGAATGGTCAGCCCGGTCACCTATATGCGCCGCACGGTCACCGGCGACACCCGGCTCGGCGACCAGCCCCTCACCGAGGGCGAGAAAGTGGTCATGTACTATGCTGCGGCCAATCGCGACCCGGCGAAATTCCCAGATCCCCACCGCTTCGACATCACCCGGGAGAATGCGAAGGAGCACCTCGCCTTCGGCCACGGCCCGCATGTCTGCCTCGGCCAGCGGGTCGCCCAGATGCAGCTCGAAGCGGCCTACCGCCAGATCCTCGCCCGTTTCCCGAATGTGCGCTGGACCGGGGTGCAGGACATCGCGCCGAGCAATTTCGTCCACGCCATCTCGAAACTCGAAATAGATCTCGGAGCCCCCGCATAAACCCGATCCCCCACCCCTTCACCGAGGCGCTGGGCACCGGACCGCTCGGCGCATGGCGGACGGCTGACGGCTCCTTCTCGACCGTCATGGGCTCGGAGATCGCCTTCTTTCCTGACGGCACCGGCTGGCTGGACGATTACAGCGCCCTCTTCGGAACCCGCCGGACGGCCTTTCGCTGGCGGCTTGTTGCGCCCGGTCAGCTTGAAATCCTGACCGACCCCGAAACCGCCCATCCCGACGAGCGCTGGGACCGCTTCCGGTTCTCGGCCGGCTGGTTCGAGACCGACGACGGCACCTTGCCGGTCCTGCACAATGGGCCGGGCCAGCCGGGCTACCAGATGTCAGGCTTCCACACCCTGCCCGCCCCGATCACCTCCCTGCCCCAGCCATCCGGAGATGTACCATGACCCGCCAGCACCAGGTCTCGACCAACGATCTCGCGACCGCGCGCTGGATCGATGATCCGGCCCGCCCGCTCGAGCCCGGCGAGGTCCGCCTCCGGATCGATGCCTTTGCGCTGACAGCAAATAACGTCACCTATGCCGCGTTTGGCGGGCCGCCCATGCACTACTGGGCCTTCTTCCCGACCGGCGAGGCGGGCTGGGGCCGCGTCCCGGTCTGGGGCTTTGCCACGGTCGCCGAGAGCCGCGCAGAAGGCGTCACCGAGGGCCGCCGCGTCTACGGCTATCTTCCGATCGCCGGCTCCCTCGTCATCGAGGCCGCCCGCATCACGCCAACCAGCATGATGGACGGCGCCGCCCACCGCGCCCCGCTGTCACCGGTCTACAACACCTATCTCTTCACCGACACCGACCCCGCCTATGCCGAAGGTTTCGAGGCCCAGCAGATGCTGTTCCGCCCGCTCTACGCCACCGGCTGGTGGCTCGCCGACACGCTCACTGAAGCCAGCGAGACCGCCTATGCCCGCGTCATCGCCTCCAGCGCCTCGTCCAAGACGGCGCTCGCCATGGCCCATGCCCTGAAGGCGCGCGGCGGTCCGCCGGTGATCGCGCTCACCTCGGCTGCCAATGCCGGCTATGTCCGCTCCACTGGCCTGTTCGCCAACACCCTCGCCTATGACGACCTCGCCGCCCTTGGCAGCGTCCCCGGCCCGGCGGCCTATGTCGATTTTCGCGGCGCGCCAGCGCTCAATGAAACGGTCCATGCCGGGCTCGGCGACCGGCTCGCCCGCAGCCTCGTTGTCGGCGCCACCGCCTGGGACACCGACCGCACACCGCGGCCGCTCACCGGCCCGGCGCCGGAATTCTTCTTCGTCCCGGATGTCGCGACCGCCCGCATCAGAGCCGCCGGTGCCGCCCTCAATGAGCGCCTGGCGGCCGATCTCTCGGCCTTCTACCCCGCCTCCGCAGCCTTCTGCACCCCGTCCGAGGCCACCGGCGAGGCGGCCATAGCGGCGGCCTGGACCAGCGTGGTCAGCGGCCAGGTACCCGCCGACAAGGGGCTAATCCTGCGGCCGGGCTGATCCCGGTGCTGCGGTGACCGACCTGCACTGACCGGTTCGCTCCGGCAGCCCCACCCCGGCCGGCCTTCATCCGGGCCGGCCGCAACGGCAAACCCGGCTCAGGGCTTCATGCGGCCCGCCACCTGCTTGCGGAATGTCTCGCCATAGGGCGGACGCATCATGGCGAGCAGCTCATTGCCGGTCTGGGTGTAGATCGACTTGCGGTGCGAGAACTCCAGGAATCCGTCGCGGCCGTGATAGGCGCCCATGCCCGACGGACCGATGCCGCCGAACGGCAGGTCTTCCTGGGCGACATGGAAGAGCACGTCATTCACCGTCACCCCGCCCGAGGTCGTGCCCGCGAGCACCCTGTCGCGCTCGGCTGCATCCTCGCCGAAATAATAGAGCCCCAGCGGCCGCTCATGCCCGTTGATATAGTCCATCGCCTCCTGTGTGCTGGCATAGGTCTTCACCGGCAGGACCGGCCCGAAGATCTCGTCCTGCATCACGGTCATCTCGTCGGTCGGGTCCATGACGATATGCGGCGGGATCTTGTGGTGCGGCTGCTGGGTGAACGTCTCGCCCTTCGGATTGATCTCGATCACCTCGGCGCCCTTGGCGCGGGCATCCTCGATATAGCCCATGATACGGTCGTAATGGCGCTGGTTCACCACCGAAGTGTAATCGTCATTGTCCTTGAGACCGGAGGGGAACATCTTTTCGACGGCGGCCGTCGCCGCTCCCACGAAGTCGTTCGCCTTGTCCTTCGGCACGAAGGCATAGTCCGGCGCCAGACAGATCTGGCCGGCATTCAGCGTCTTGCCCGCCATGATCCGCGCCGCCGCCTTTTCGAGGTTCGCCGACTGGCCGAGCACGACCGGGCTCTTGCCGCCGAGTTCGAGGGTCAGCGGCACGAGATTGTCAGCCGCGGCCCGCATCACATGCCGGGCGATCGAGGTCGCACCGGTGAAGATCAGGTGATCGAAGGCGAGTTTCGAGAATTCCGCGCCGACCTCTGGCCCGCCGGTGAACACCGCCACCTCCTCCTCGGTGAAGGCCTTGGCGAACATGCGCTTCATCAGCTCCGAGGTGTGCTCGGTGAATTCGGACGGCTTGATCATCGCCCGGTTGCCAGCCGCGAAGATGCCCGCCAGCGGAGTGAAGGTGAGATTGACCGGGAAGTTCCACGGGCTGATCACCCCGACCACGCCCTTGGGCTGGTACATGATCTGCGCCTTCGAGCCGAGCAGGCCGAGCGGGAACTCGACCTTGCGCCGCTCCGGCCGCATCCAGCGCCGGACATGCTTCTTCGCATATTTCAGCGCGCCGATGGAGCTGGCGACATCGGTGAACCGGCTCTGGTCCTTCGAGCGGTGGCCGAAATCCTCTGCAAGCGCATCCTCGATCTCGGTCTGGTGATCGATCAGGCTCTGGATGCACCGGTCCAGCCACTCGATCCGGGTCTCCGCCGAGGGCATGCCATCCCTGAGATTGGCCTGCTTCTGGCGCTCCAGGATTGCCGCCATGTTGTTGTCGCTGCTGCCGCCTTCGAGCGCCATTCATTCCTCCAAGCCTGACCCGGGCCATCTCCGGCCATGCTTGCCAGACTAGCGCGTTTCGCCCGCAGGCAAAATAGCTGACCGGCGACATGGCGACTGCCCCTGCGTCACGGTTTCCTTCCGCGCCCCATGGGGTACACTCGGCGCACAGAACCTTGCGGGAGGATCACCATGGACTACACCAGGATCAGCTATGGCCTCGAGGGCCACGTTGCCACGCTCACCTTCAACGATCCGGCCACAATGAATGCCGCCGGACTCGATACCGTCACCGAGCTGCTGCACGCCCTGGAACGCGCGGCCGACGAGGCCCGCGCCACCATCATCACGGGCAATGGCCGGGGCTTCTGCTCCGGTGCCAACCTCACCGCCACGGGCTCCCGGAATGAAAGCGCCGACCCGGCTAAGCTCGATGCCGGCGCTGCGCTGGCCACCCATTACAACCCCTTCATCCTTGCCATGAAGGAGCATCCCCACCCGATCGTCACCGCCGTGAACGGTGCGGCTGCCGGTGTCGGCTGCTCGATCGCGCTGATGGGCGACATCATTGTCTGCGCCGAGAGCGGCTATTTCCTGCAGGCCTTCCGGCGCATCGGCCTCGTCCCCGATGGCGGCTCGACCTACCTGCTGCCGCACATGATCGGACGCGCCCGGGCGATGGAAATGGCGCTGTTCGGCGAGAAGCTGCCAGCGGCAAAGGCGCTCGAATGGGGCATGGTCAACCGCGTCGTGCCCGATGACGAGCTCATGACGACCGCGCGCGAGCTGGCTGAAAAGCTTGCCACCGGCCCGACCGGCGCGCTGTCGCTGATGCGCGGGCTGATCTGGGACGCCGAGGATGCAAGCTTCGAGGAGCAGCTGCGCAATGAACGGATCGCCCAGCGTACGGCCGGCCGGTCGCCCGACTTCCGCGAGGGCGTGAAGGCGTTCCTCGAGAAGCGCCCCGCCAATTTCACCGGCGCCTGAGACCGCGCCCGAGACCGCGCCTGAGACCCCGCCTGCCCCCCGCACACACGCCGGGCGCGCGCCCTGCGGCCCCGTTCTGCACCTGCTGCACCGCCACGTCGGCCGGCGTCAGCAGGGCTCGCCGAATCCCGAACCGATCAGCGCGGCGATGGCCTCGACCGCGCTGTCGGCATCCGGTCCCTGCGCCTCGATGACAAGGTCGCTGCCCATGGGCGCGATCAGCAGCAGCAGGTCCATGATCGAACGCGCATCGGCCGTATGGCCGCCATGGCTGACCACCACCTTCGCATCATAGAGACACGCCAGCCGCGACACCATGCCGGACGGCCGCGCATGCAGCCCCTTCCGGTTCACCACCCTGACCGTCCGCGAGATCGTCTCCTGCCCGCCGCTCATGACGCCTTGCGCAGGAGCTCCGAAGCGATGTTGATGTACTTGCGCCCGGCCTCGGCAGCGATCTGGACCGCTTCGCCGAGGCTGATCGCATCGGCGCGCACCTCGGCGAGCTTGATCAGCATGGGCAGGTTGACCCCGGCCACGACCTCGACCTTGCCGGCATTCATGATCGAGATCGCCAGGTTGGACGGCGTGCCCCCGAACATGTCGGTCACGATCACCACGCCCGAGCCGTCATCGACGCTGCCGGTGACCTCCCGGATCTGGTCCCGGCGCGCCTCGATATCGTCCTCGACCTCGATGCAGATCGCCCGGAATGCCCGCTGCGGGCCGACCACATGCTCGGTGGCCGCCACCAGTTCCTCGGCGAGACGGCCATGGCTGACCACAACGATGCCAATCATTGGCAGACATCCTTACGCAACATTCACCACGAGGCTGCCACACCTGCCGCACCGGTCAACCCGGTTTCTCGCCTCCGGCTGCTGCTGGCAGCTGATACGCCACCGGGGCGTGAGGGAGGACGCCGGCACATCACGCACCTGCAGCCCGCATTTGCCAGCCCCTCCGAATCAGGCTATACGCTCATCATCGACTTTCGGCCGGACGACCAGGCAGCCACGTCTCGCATTGCAGACGGACTTTCTACCCTTCCATCTGAGACGAGACGAAACGGACCGGGACTGTTTCCCGACCCGAACACTGGCTTCCTGAAAGGAACCGACCCATGACCAATGGCACCGTGAAATTCTTCAATTCCGCCAAAGGCTTCGGCTTCATCGCCCCCGACAATGGCGGCACCGACGTGTTCGTCCACGCCACCGCGCTCGAGCGTTCGGGCATGGCGCCGCTGCAGGAAGGCGACAAGGTCTCCTTCACCACCGCCGTGGACAAGCGCTCCGGCAAGACCGCCGTCGACACCATCCAGGCCGCTTAAGGCCCGTCCGTCCACACGGCAGACAAGACCAAGGCCGCTCCCCCGGGGGCGGCCTTTTTCATGCACGGCGCGCTATTCCCCGCCAGCCTCCTGAAGAATTTCCTCCACCATCCAGGCATCCATCGGCGCGAGCTGCCCCGCCGCAGAGGCCATAAGCCGGGCATTTGCCCGCCATCCTGCGCGCGGGACCGCCCGTTCCCTGTGGGAAAACACCAGACCCATCCGCCCC
>CAZDMQ010000037.1:0-13715 GCA_964506685.1 uncultured Hyphomonadaceae bacterium
CCGCTTTCGTTGCTGACGTAGGCCATCGCACCTGCCCCCACATTTGCCGCCGGGGGCAGTGACGCCACGGTATATGACTTCGGCGTCACCACCCCGTCGAAAGCCGCGTGACCGCCACCGTCGATCGTGAGGCGCTTGTTGCCTGCCCCATCACCGATCACGACGGTATTGCTCAGCGCCGGATCGAGACCGGTGATGCGCGCCCCGATGATCGTGTTGTTGCTGCCCGTCGAGATCCCGGAGCCGCCGGGGTTCTGATAGCCGATTTCGGTATTGAACGATCCCGTCGTGAACGACCGTCCGCCGTTGCGGCCGATGCCGACATTTCCCTGGCCGGTGGTCAGAAAGCGCAGCGCGCTGTCGCCAACAGCGGTGTTGAAACCGGGACTGCCGTTGGACTGGTTCAGGGAGTACGCCCCGAGCGCGACACAACTGTTAGCTACTGTTTCAACCTGTAGCGCTCCTTCTCCAAGTGCAAAGTTCCACCGGCCCGTGGTGAGCCCCGATCCGGCGAAAGGGCCGAGAGCGACGTTGCTCGTCCCCGTCGTCAAGGCGTCAAGTGCGAAGTCGCCAATTCCGACGTTTCTGCTGCCAGTCGCTGTGAAACTTCCGGCCCCGATACCGGCAAAGAAACCAGCGGTTGCGCCAAACACGCGTGTTGTATCGAATTCCAGTACCCCAACCGAGGCGGATGAGCCCAAAGGCAACGACACTCTGCCGCTGACGGAGAGCTGATCGGTCGTCGGATTGAACGTCAGCCCTGCATCGCCTGCGAACGCGCCGCCGGAATTGAATTGCACCTGGGTATCACTGCCTCCGGGCGTGCCGCCTCCACCTCCGCCTCCGCCGCCCGCTATTGTAACCGTTGCCTCACCGCCGCCGGCGTTCGCAACGGTGACGCCAGCGCCAGCGAAATTGAGCCGCGTGGCCGCAGCGACGACCTCACTGCCTTCATCCTCAATGGCAACCGCACCGCCGATGGAGGAGTTCGGGAACGTGACAGCGCCCGTCGTCCGGTCGATCAGGATCGCCTCGTGCCAGGCCGAACCGTCTGCTGACACCTTGACGTGGAAATCATCGTCGCCGGTCAGGCCCGTTTCCGCGCGGCCCGACCAGTTCGACTGGTAAAGCTGGGAAACCGTGTTGCCCGCCGCTGCCTTGTTGAGCACCTGGCGAACGTCGCCCGTGCCAGGTGTTGCGTCATCATGTGTGAACAGCACCGCGTCGGATTTGACGGCGAGCTTGTTGGTTGCATCTGCAGTGGCATTGACGCCAACAAGCGAGACCGGATTGACGCTGGTCACGCCGTTGCCCTCGACCGCAACCCACGCGCTGCCGTCGAACTGGATCGCCGCAGCCTCGTCGATGACCCAGGCCTGCCATCCTGTCCGAGGCGTGTAGAAGGCCCAGGCGCCATCCTGCCACGCTGCAATCTGGCCGTCATGGCCAGTCCAGTCGCCAACGGCGCCGGCGGCGACGATATAGCGGTCGCCGTCGGCCGGGCCGGTGGGCGGCGTCGCCATATCCCTGTCGGCAACGGCAAGGTGGACAATGGCGTCGAGCGCACGGATCGCTTCGTTATGGGTGACGTGCTTCTGCGCCTGGCCCGGAAGAATGTAGGGAAGGCTGAGATGGTCGGTCTGCGACATGGAACTGGCCTCGTTCTGACCGGGACAGACTACCATTGGCCGGGGTGGGGCGGATCGGAGCGTCGATATCCGACACCCGGCCTGAACCGCGCCTGCAGCGGGACCGGGCAATCCGGCGCGGGGAGAGGCCGCTTTGTCCGCTGGAAAAGCTGCAGGGCGAGCGGTAAGCTCAATCGTCCCGGCCGCTCGGCCGTCAGCACGAACTGGAGGCCGTCGCCATGTCCAATGAAGACCAGGTCAAATACTGGAACGGCGAGGCCGGGCGCAAATGGGTGACTGAAGCGGACCGGCTTGATGCCATGCTGGCCCCTTACGCCGAGATCGTGCTCGAAACCGCTGCCCTGGCCGGTGGCGAGCAGGTTGTCGATGTCGGCTGCGGCGCCGGTGTGCTGACCCTTGCCGCCACCGCGGCTGTGGACGAAGGCCCCGGGGCGCTGGGGATCGACATTTCCGAGCCTCTGCTTGCGCTTGCCCGGCACCGGGCGGAACAGGCGGGGTCGGCCGCTCGGTTCGCCCATGGCGATGCCAGTGTGTTCACTCCGGATGTCCAGGCGGATGTCGTCCTCTCGCGTTTCGGCGTGATGTTCTTCGATGATCCGGTGGCCGCCTTCGCCAATATTCTCGGGTGGCTCCGCCCGGGTGGACGCATGGTGTTCGCATGCTGGCAGGCGCTTGCGCTGAACGAGTGGGCCCTGGCGCCCCTGCAGTCGGCGCTACCCTTGCTGCCATCGCCGCTCCCGCAGCCCGATCCGGATGCACCGGGCCCGTTCGCCTTCCATGATCGCGATCGCCTCGCTGCGATCCTTGCCCAGGCGGGCGGGTGCGACGTGGCGATCGACCCTTTCACCCTGGCCATGCCGCTGCCGGGGGGATCGGTGGAGGAGAGCGCAGCCTTCATGATGCGACTGGGTCCGCTGTCACGCCTGCTCGCCGAGCAGTCCATCGATGAAGCCCCGGTGCTGGCCGCCCTGGTCGACCGGCTCGGCCAGCATGCCGGCCCGGATGGACGGATCGCGATGAACGCTGCGGTCTGGATCGCGTCGGCCCGCCGCGGGGACTGACCTCTCCGGCACGTGCCGGATTACGGAAACCACACGGCAGGATGGTTCAATTCGGTGGGAATTCGCCGTACTGTCCATCCCATGCCCTCGCTGTTTTTCCTGATCCTTCCCTTCGGCATGTCCGTCCTGTTGTGCCGGCTGCTCATCAGCGTGTCGGTCCGGGATGCGCCGGATGGCGAGCGCAAGTTGCAGCCCGCACCAGTGCCCACGGCGGGCGGCCTGGCTATGCTTGCTGCCATCGCCATTCCGCTCCTCGCGCTCGGCCTTGCCACCGGCGCAACGCCGCTCACCATCCTGACAGGTCTCCTCGCCCACCAGCCGCATGGCAGCTGGGTCCTGTTCGTGCTCGGCCTTGGCCTGCTCGGCGTGCTGGATGACGGGTTCGGGCTGCCGGCATGGGTCAAGCTTGTCCTGCTCGCCGGAGCCTGTCTCGCCATGGCAACGCAGATGCCGGCGGTCGATCTTGCCCTGCCGCCTGGCCTGGGCAGTGGAGAGGCCGAAGCTACCGGGCTGCAGGTGCCGATGCTGGCGGGGCTGGCGCTGTGGCTCTTCGTCTGCATCAATGCGACCAACTTCATGGATGGAGCCGACGGACTCGCCATGGGCTGCCTGGCCATCATGCTGGCCGGGCTTGGTGTCGGCCTCGCCTCGGTCTACTGGCCGATGCTGGACTTCATCGATACGCGGACCTGGGCGCTCCTGCTGTCACCTGTCATCGCGATCATGGCGATTGCCGGATTCCTGGTCTGGAACCTTCGCGGCCGGCTGTATGCCGGCGATACCGGCGCGCTGGCCCTTGGCGGCCTCCTCGCGGTCATCTCCGGCTATGCCGCGGCCCATCTCGGCATCTGGTTCCCGCTCGTCCTGGCCCTGCCTTTTCTCGTCGATGTCGGGATGACGCTGGCCCATCGCGCCGTCCGGCGCCAGCCCCTGCTCCGGGCCCATCGCGACCATGCCTACCAGTTGCTGATCCGCAGGGGCGCAGCGCCGGTCCGCGTCGCGCTGCTGTGGTGGGGGCTGACATTCGTCTGCCTCCTGGGCGCGCTGTCCATCCTGTGGCTCGAGCCCGTGCATCCGGGCTATGGGGCGATGCTGTTCGCCGCGCTCGCCCTGCTCGGGGCTACGGCGTGGATGATCCAGCGGGGCCTGCTGCACGGCCGGTCGCCGGCGTCCCGGTCAGGACCGCAGCGGCCCTCCATCAGCGAGCGCTCGACGGACCTGCCCGTGCCGACCGGTACGACCCCGGCCGCTGAATAGGGGAGGGGCCGGGGGGGTGGACACGTCGCCCCCGGCCGCGGCGTGGCAGCCGCGATCTGGCAAGGTTGGCGCTCCGGAGGGCGCGGGCTCGCAGCCCGACCAGGCCTCGGCCGTCCGAGACTTCAGAAAACGCGGTTCAGCGAGAAGTCCGCGAGGTCTTCCAGCGCCTGGCGATACGCGTTGTCCGGCAGGCCCTGCAGGGCCGCCTTGGCGAGATCGACATAGGCCCGCGCTTCGCTCAGCGTGGCTTCGGCGGCGCCGGTGCTGCGGATCAGGTGGATGGCGCGGGCAAGGTCAGTGTCTTCCTGGCGCGCCGGATCGAGCGCCCGGTCCCAGAAGGCGCGATCGGCCTCGGTCCCGCGGCGGCGGGCAATCACCACCGGCAGGGTGACCTTCCCTTCGCGGAAGTCATCGCCCACGGCCTTGCCGATCACCGCGGTCGTGCCGCCATAGTCCAGCGCATCATCTACAATCTGGAAGGCGAGGCCGAGAGTCTTGCCATAGGCGGCCAGCGGTTCGGCGACGTCGGGATTGCCGGCCGAATGCGCGCCGGCCCGGGCCGCAGCCTCGAAAAGGGCGGCGGTCTTCGCCTCGATGATGGCGAGATATTCCTCGGTCGGCAGGTCGAGCCGACCCTGCGCGGCGAGCTGTCGGACCTCGCCCTCGGCGATCACCGTCGAGGCGTTGGAGAGGATTTCGAGTATGGTCAGGCTGTCGGTCCGAACCATCAGCGTGAAGGCCCGCGCGAACAGGAAGTCGCCGACCAGGATCGATGCCGAATTGCCCCAGATGCTCTTGGCGGCAGGCCTGCCCCGGCGCAGGTCGGACTCGTCGACCACGTCATCATGCAGCAGCGTGGCGGTGTGGATGAACTCCACCGCGGCGGCGAGCGCATGGGTGCCAGCCGTTGCGCCGCCGGCCGCATGGGCTGCAGCCAGCGTCACCATCGGCCGCAGGCGCTTGCCGCCCGCCGCCACGATATGGCCCGACAGGTCCGGAATGATCGCGACGGGACTGGCCGACTGCTCGGCAAGGATGCGCTCGACGGCATCGAGATCCGGTCCGAGCAGCGCCTGCAGGCGCTCAATGACCGGCAGGGCCGGTTGTCGGGTGCTGGGGGAAACCGTTGTACTCACTACCTGGCCCATGATGTCTGCCGACTCGCAATCGATATGGATAGGTCTAAACTGAGGAGAAGCAAGACGTGGCGCTGAGCCGCAGGCCGGGGCCGGGCCTGAACAGGCGGTCACATTTTGCTGAAGCGGCAGGAAAACAGGCGAGCCCCCCGGGTGTTCGGAAAGAGAGTGTCGAGATGCAGGAAGTCTTCCGCACCAATGACCCGGTCAAGCTGAGCTATGTCCGGCACCTGCTGAACGAGGCCGGGATCGACTTTTTTGTCGCAGACGAGCACATGTCGGCTGTCGAGGGCAATATCGGTGCATTCCCGCGCCGGGTGCTGGTGGCAGAACCCCTGCTCGCGCGGGCGAGGCTGGCCCTGCTGGAGGTCGAGCCGGGATGAGCGACCGGCGACCGGCCGACCGTCATGCGGCGCCGCCAACGCCGCCGAAGGCACCCGCGCGCCCGCCCCCAACTCCCCCAGCGCCCCCGGCCCCGCAATGGGCAACGGCGGACATCTTCCTCGGCGGCGCCGTCACGGTCTACCAGCCACGAACCGGCTTTCGCGCCGGCACCGACAGCGTCCTGCTGGCAGCGGCGCTCGACCCGCAGCAGGGCGGGGCGTGCCTGGAGCTTGGCAGCGGTGCCGGTGGCGCCCTGCTTCCGGCAGCCTGGCGCCTCCGCAGGGCCCGTTTCACCGGGCTCGAACGCGATCCCGCCATGGCCGAGCTTTGCCGTTTGGGCGTGCGTGCCAATGGCTTCGCCGACCGCATCGACATCGTGACCGGCGATGCAGCCGAGCAGCGGGCCGGTTGGCGGGAGCGGTTCGATCTCGTCTTCTCCAACCCGCCCTTCTTCGAACCCGGGGCGATCGCCGCGCCGGGTGAGGGCAAGGCCGCGGCCTATCTGGAGAGCCTGCCGCTGGCCGACTGGATCAGTGCCATGCTCTGGCATGTGCGGGCGAAGGGGCACCTGGTCCTGATCCACAGGGCGGCGGCGCTCACCGATATCCTCTCGGCGCTGAACGGGCGGGCGGGGGACATCTCGATCCTGCCGGTCCGGCCTTGTCCCGGGGCGGATGCGCGGCGCGTGATCGTGCGGGCGCGCAAGGGGCTCAGGCCCGGACCCACGCGCCTTCTCGCCGGCGTCGACCTGCATGACGCGCCCGGCGGGGCCCGCTCGGGGATCTCCCGCGCCATATCGGCGGACGGCGCCGGGCTGGACTGGGGGCGGGGCTAGGGCGCTCCGCGGAGGGCAAGACCGCCAGCGCAGGCCGGGGCGAAGGCCAGGCAAACAGCGCAGGCGCGTCCGTCGGCAGGTGGTGCGGCGGGCGATCCGGAGCCACGCTCACACCCCTCTCACATGGGCGTTCGCAGCGAAATTGTAAGTGCGGCCCATCCCCACTTGCCGGGCCGCTTGATGCTGCCGACTTAATTAAAAGGGGCGAGTGTCGCGGTGCAGAAAGGAGCGCACGCATCCATGATCCTGTCCGTCCTCATCATCCTTGGCGCGCTGGTCGGCTTTGTCATTGCCGCCCTCTCGCATCCCATGATCTGGCATGGCCTTTTCGGTGGCAAACGCCAATCCGACGACCACGGACCCGACATCTTCTGATCCGGCGCGAGCAGCCAATGCAACGCGCCATCCCGGTGTTGCTTACGAAAACACAAGACTATCCATGTATACCATCGCGGTGAGCCCGTTCAGGATGTAGAATATGGAAGTTTTCATCATATCGACAGCGGCTATCGGCATCGTTGTTGTTGCCTACGCCGTTTCACTTGTGCGCCAGATCATCGAACGGCGGGAGGCAGACATGACGTCCCGCCCTTCGAAGTCCATGGCTTTCCTTTTCCCGGCACGAGAGCACGCCGACCACCCCGTCTTCGGCGGTGCCCGCTACGACCTGTCCGATCGCTGACGCAGCCGGGTGACGGGCCGGTCCTCCCGCTCTCGTTACCGGCGGCCCGGACGGAGCCCCCGCGCTTCCGGCGCGTGGCGCCGCTTGCGCCGGGCAGGGGCGGCGCGTAGGACTGCACCGGTACACCTAAGCGATCGCAGCAGGCAGTCATGGTCACCCCGAAACGCGGCAAGGCCCCGGCCAGGCCGAAGAGCTTCCAGGACATCATCCTGACCCTGCAGGCCTACTGGGCCGGGCACGGCTGTGCCATCCTCCAGCCCTATGACATGGAAGTCGGCGCCGGCACGCTGCATCCGGCCACCGTCCTGCGCGCTCTTGGCCCCGGTCACTGGCGGGCGGCCTATGTCCAGCCCTGCCGCCGGCCGGCCGACGCGCGCTATGGCGAGAACCCCAACCGGCTCGGCCATTACTACCAGTACCAGGTCATCCTGAAGCCCAATCCGCCAAATCTTCAGGACCTTTATCTCGGGTCGCTGCGGGCGATCGGGATCAATGAGGCGCGGCATGATATCCGCTTCGTCGAGGATGACTGGGAGAACCCCACGGTCGGTGCCTGGGGGCTCGGCTGGGAAGTCTGGTGCGATGGCATGGAAGTCAGCCAGTACACCTACTTCCAGCAGGTGGGCGGGCTCGACGTGCATCCGATCTCAGGCGAGCTGACCTATGGGCTTGAACGGCTCGCCATGTATGTCTTCGGCGTGGATAACGTCTACGAGCTGCCCTTCAACGACCCGGAAAGTGCCACCCCGCTCAGCTATGGCGACGTGTTCCACGAGAACGAGGTGCAGCAGAGCCATTTCAATTTCGAACTGGCCGATGTCGACATGCTGCTGCGCTGGTTCGCCGACTGCGAGGCCCAGTCCACCGCGCTGCGCGAGGCCGGCAAGCCATTACCGGCCTATGACTACGCCCTGAAGGCCAGCCACACCTTCAACCTGATCGACGCGCGCGGCGCCATCAGCCCCACCGAACGCCAGGCCTATATCGCCCGCGTCCGCGACCTCGCTCGCGGTGCCGCTGCGCTCTGGGCCGAGCAGCAGTCGAGTCACGCCCCGCCGACCGCGTGAGACCCCCATCCCCCCAGTGAGACGCAGAAAGCCGCCACCATGACCCCTTCTCCACGACCGGCACGCCCCATCAGAACGGCTATGGCCGTCCGGACGATGCTGACAGCGGCCCTTTTCGGGCTCGCCGCCGGCCCCCTCGCCCTCGCCGAAGAGCCGGCGCCCGGGCCGACCGGAACCGTCATCCTCGCCGAGCAGGACGAGGCCATGATCGTGGCGATCGCCGACGCCCAGGCGAGCTTCGAGACCTTCTGGACCGCCTACCTGGCTGCATCGCCGGGCACAGGCCGGTTCGCGGTCAAGGTCGGCCTGCCGACCCGTGCCGGCGGCACCGAGCATATCTGGGTCACCGATCTCGCCCGCACGGGCGACGCGCTGACTGGCACGCTGGGCAATGAACCGGTCGACCTGCGCGACTACAGCGCTGCCGGCGAGACGGTGAGCTTCCGCCTCATGGACGTGACCGACTGGGGCTATGCCGAGGGCAATCGCCTGCGCGGCCATTTCACGACGCGCGCGCGGATCCCGCAGATGAATGCCATGGAGGCCGACGAGGTCCGCTCGCTGCTGCATGAGGACCCGCTGCCGAAGGAGGACACGCAATGAGCGAGGAAACGGGCCAACGCCCCGAAATCGGCGGCCGCGAGCCGGTCGCGGTCGAGGTCGAGGCAGGCAAGGTCTACTGGTGGTGCACCTGTGGGCGCTCGCAGAACCAGCCCTTTTGCGACGGCTCGCACAAGCCGACCGCTTTCGTGCCGAAGGGTTGGGAAGCGCCGAAATCTGGCCGCGTCTTCTTCTGCACCTGCAAGCGCACCGCCAGATCCCCCCTCTGCGACGGCAGCCACAACGACCTCTGATCGGCCGACGGGCAGGTGATCTTGACGCCCGTCACAAACCGCCTATCCCCGCGGGACCCTTCCTGATGCCCTGACGGCTGATCCCATGCCCCAGTTTCTCCTCGAACTCTTCTCCGAAGAAATCCCCGCGCGCATGCAGGCGAAGGCCGAGGCGGACCTGCTGGCGGCGGTGACCGCGCGGCTGGCCGAGGCGGGACTGGCCCATGGCGAGGCCTTTGCCTGGTCGGGCCCGCGCCGGCTGGGCGTCTGCGTTGAGGATGTTGCCGCCCGCTCGCAGGATGTGCGCGAGGAGCGCAAGGGGCCCAAGGTCGGCGCGCCGGAGAAGGCCATTGCGGGTTTCCTGCGCGGGGCGGGGCTCGCCAGTCTCGACGAGGCCGAAATCCGCTCCGACCCGAAGAAGGGCGATGTCTATGTCGCGGTGATCGAGACCCCGGGCCGGCCGGCCGAGGCGATCATTGCCGGGATCGTGCCGGCGGTCATCGCCGGCTTCCACTGGCCGAAATCCATGCGCTGGGGACCAAACGCGGCCAGCGGCGGCACGCTGCGCTGGGTCCGCCCGTTGCAGCGCATCCTGTGCGTCTTCGGTGGCCAGGTGGTGCCGCTGGCGGTCGATGGGCTCGAGGCCGGCAACCAGACCGAGGGCCACCGCGTGCATGGCCGCGGCCCCTTCACCATCACCGGCTGGAGCGACTACCAGGCGCAGCTAGAAACCGACGGCCATGTCCGGCTCAGGCGCGCCGATCGCAAGGCGCAGATCGCCAGGGATGCGACGAGGCTCTGCCGGCGGCGGGGGCTCGAACTGGTCCCCGATGAGGGCCTTCTGGAGGAGGTGGCCGGGCTCGCTGAATGGCCCGTGGTGATCCTTGGCGACATGGACCCCGGCTTCCTCACCCTGCCGCCCGAAGTCATCCGGCTGTCCATGCGTACTCACCAGAAATACTTCGCCGTGCGCGACCCGGCGACCGGCGACCTCGCCCCGCATTTCGTTGTCGTTGCGAACATCCGGGCGAAGGACCGGGGCCGGACCATCGCGGCGGGCAATGCCAGGGTACTGTCGGCCCGGCTCGGGGATGCCCGCTTCTTCTGGCAGAACGATATCGAGACCGGCCTTGAGGCGATGGCGCCGAAGCTGGATGCCATCACCTTCAAGGAAGAACTCGGCACGCTGGCCAACAAGGTGGAGCGGGTCGCCGCGCTGGCCCGCGAACTGGCCCCGAAAGTCGGCGCCGATCCGGACCTTGCCGAGCGTGCGGCGAGGCTGTGCAAGGCCGATCTCGTCTCGGAAATGGTGCAGGAGTTTCCCGAACTGCAGGGCATTATGGGCAGCTATTACGCCCTGGAGGCGGGCGAGGATCCCGCTGTCGCCAACGCCATAGCAGACCATTACAGGCCGCAGGGCCCCTCCGACGCGGTGCCCACCGCGCCGGTCAGCATCGCCGTGGCGCTGGCCGACAAGCTCGACACGCTGGTGGGCTTCTGGGCGATTGATGAGAAACCAACAGGAAGCAAGGACCCGTTCGCGCTTCGGCGCGCAGCGCTGGGCGTAGTGCGGATCATCTTGGAGAATGATCTTCGTATCACTCTGATGCGACCATGGCTAATTGGCCACTCCGTTTCTGTAGCAATTAATACCAAGCTCGGACCTAAGATCGACGTTCCAGCAGAACTTTGGGAGCGAATTAACGCGGAAGAAAATGAAGGTAGAAGCTTAGATGACCTTATTGCTGAGCAAGATGAACACACGGCTGAGCGAAAGGTTGGTTATTATGAAGCCACTGCGGGGAAAATGTCGGACCTCCTCGCCTTCTTCGCCGACCGCCTGAAACAGGTCCTCCGAGACGAGGGCAAGCGGCATGACCTGATCGACGCCGTCTTCTCGATGGCGCCCCCGCCGTCAGGCGGCAAGGGCGACCGCCCGCCGGCCGGTCAGGCCGCCCCCGCGGAGGCGTCGGCGCAGCCGACTGCCGTGAGCGCAAGCAAGGATGACCTCGTCCTCATCGTCAAACGCGTCGAGGCCCTCACCGATTTCCTCGCCACCGAGGACGGGGCGACCCTGCTCGCCGGCTACAGGCGCGCCGCCAATATCCTCCGCGCCGAGGAGAAGAAGGACGCCACCACCTATGACGGCGCGCCATCGCTCGCCCTCATGCACGCGCCCGAGGAGCGCGCCCTGAAGGCCGAGCTCGAAAACGTCCGCCCGCATGTCGACGCCGCCCTCGCGCGCGAGGATTTCGCGGCCGCCATGCGCGAACTCGCCCGGCTTCGCGCGCCCGTGGACGCGTTCTTCGAGGCCGTGATGGTCAATGCCGAGGATGCTGCCGTGCGGCAAAACCGGCTGGAACTGCTTGCCAGCATCCGCAGCGCCTTGCACACCGTTGCAGACTTCTCAATGATCGAAGGCTAGACCGCCAGGGAGCGTACGACATGGCCGACACGCAGGATATCGCAAGCCAGATGGTGTATTCCTTCGGAGGCGGGAGCGCCGATGGCGACGCCTCGTTGCGCAACTTGCTCGGTGGCAAGGGTGCCAATCTCGCCGAAATGGCCAAACTCGGCCTGCCGGTGCCGCCCGGCTTCACCATCACCACCGATGTCTGCACCGCATTCTACGATCTCGGCCGCGCCTATCCCGACGGGCTCGAAGCCGATGTCAACGCCGCCCTCGAAAAGGTCGAGGCGATTACCGGCAAGCGCTTCGGCGACCCGGCCAATCCGCTGCTCGTCTCGGTCCGCTCCGGCGCCCGCGCCTCGATGCCGGGGATGATGGATACCGTCCTCAATCTCGGCCTCAACGAGGAGACCGCGAAGGGGCTGGGCGAACGGGCCGGCGACCGCTTCGCCTATGACAGCTATCGCCGCTTCATCCAGATGTATTCGAACGTCGTGCTGGGCCTCAAGCATGACACGTTCGAGCACATTCTCGACGATTACAAGGAACGCGAGGACCATGTCCTCGACACCGACATGACCGCCGAGGACTGGAAACAAATCATCGTCCAGTACAAGCAGGCCGTCATCGACAAGCTCTCCCGGCCTTTCCCGGACGACCCGCGCGACCAGCTCTGGGGTGCCATTGGGGCGGTCTTCGGCTCGTGGATGAACGACCGCGCCATCACCTATCGCAAGCTCAACGACATTCCGCACGAATGGGGCACTGCCGTCACCGTCCAGGCCATGGTGTTCGGCAATATGGGCGAGACCTCGGCCACCGGCGTTGCCTTCACCCGCGACCCCTCGACCGGCGAGAACGTCTTCTATGGCGAATACCTGATCAATGCCCAGGGCGAGGACGTGGTGGCCGGCATCCGCACCCCGGCGCCGATCTCGCACGCCCGGGCCCGGGCGGTCTCTTCCGAGGAGGCGCCGCTCGAGGACACCATGCCGGACGTGTTCGGCCAGCTTGTCGATGTCGCCGATACGCTGGAGCGGCATTATCGTGACATGCAGGACCTCGAATTCACCGTCGAGGACGGCAAGCTCTACATGCTGCAGACTCGCAACGGCAAACGCACCGCTGCAGCGGCGCTGAAACTCGCCGTGGACATGGCCGCCGAAGGCCTGATCAGCGAGGAGGAGGCGGTGCTGCGCCTCGAACCCTCGCAACTCGACCAGCTGCTGCACCCGACCATTGCCGAGGATGCGGTGCGCGACATCCTCGTCACCGCCCTGCCGGCCAGCCCCGGCGCAGCGGTCGGTGAAGTCGTGTTCGACAGTGACGAGGCCGCCCGTCTCGCCGAGAAGGGGACCGATGTCATCCTCGTGCGCGTCGAGACCAGCCCCGAGGACATCCACGGCATGCATGCCGCCAAGGCCATTGTCACCGCGCGCGGGGGGATGACCTCGCACGCCGCCGTCGTCGCCCGCGGCATGGGCCGGCCCTGCGTCTGCGGTGCCGGGACGCTGCAGATCGATGCCGCAGCCGGTGTGTTCCGCGTTGCCGGGCGAGAGGTCCGGAAGGGCGACATCATCACCGTCGATGGCGCAAATGGACAGGTCCTGGCCGGCGAGGTGAAGATGTCCAAGCCCGACCTGTCGGGAGATTTCGCCGCGCTCATGAAATGGGCCGACAAGGTGCGCCACCTGAAGGTGCGGACCAATGCCGACACGCCGGTCGATGTCCAGACCGCCAGCGACTTCGGCGCCGAGGGGATCGGCCTGTGCCGCACCGAGCACATGTTCTTCGACGCCGAGCGCATCGCCGTGGTGCGGGCGATGATCCTGGCTGCCGACGAGGCCGGCCGCCGCCGCGCGCTCGACAAGCTGCTGCCGTTCCAGCGCTCCGATTTCGAGGCGATCTTCAAGATCATGGGGCCGCGTCCGTGCACGATCCGCCTGCTCGATCCGCCGCTGCATGAATTCCTCCCGCACACCGATGAGGATGTTGCGGCCGTGGCCGAAGCCGGCGGGCTCGATCCTGCCGCGCTGAAACAGCGTGCGGCGGAACTGCACGAGAGCAATCCGATGCTCGGCCATCGCGGCTGCCGGCTCGGCATCTCCTATCCCGAGATCTACGAGATGCAGGCCCGCGCCATCTTCGAGGCGGCGGTCGCGGTCGGCAAGGAGACCGGCGCTGCCCCCGTGCCGGAAGTCATGATCCCGCTGGTGGCGACGAAGGCCGAGCTCGCCATCCTGAAACAGGTCGTCGATACGACCGCCGAGGCGGTCTTCGCCGAGGCCGGCACCCGGATCGACTATCTCGTCGGCACCATGATCGAGCTGCCCCGTGCCGCGCTCCGCGCCGGCGAGATTGCCGAGGAGGCCGCCTTCTTCTCCTTCGGCACCAATGACCT
>CAZDMQ010000037.1:13815-34530 GCA_964506685.1 uncultured Hyphomonadaceae bacterium
GCGCCGGCGAGATTGCCGAGGAGGCCGCCTTCTTCTCCTTCGGCACCAATGACCTGACCCAGACGACGCTCGGTATCTCACGCGACGATGCCGGCCGGTTCCTCAAGGTCTATGAGGAAAAGGGCATCTATGAGAAGGATCCCTTCGTCACCCTCGACCAGGATGGCGTCGGCGAGCTTGTCCGTATTGCAACCGAGCGCGGACGGGCGACCCGGGCCGATATCAAGCTCGGCATCTGCGGCGAGCATGGCGGCGACCCGGCGTCGGTCACCTTCTGTCACGAAGCGGGACTGGACTATGTCTCCTGTTCACCCTATCGAGTGCCCGTGGCGCGACTGGCCGCCGCCCATGCCGCCCTCAAGGGGGCGGGCGCGGGCTGACCGGTTGGCAGCCGCCGGGCCGAAGGACTCCGCCCGAAGGACAAGCCCCTTGGGGGGCACTGTGCACGGTCCGTCCGGCAATGTGGCGGGCGGGGTAAAGCCGGCGGAGCATGTCACGCCTGGGTAGAAAGCCCTTTATCAATCATCCTGGCCTTGCACGATAAGCAGGGCAGACCGGGAGGTCCGTGCCGGCCGGTGCGGGCATCCGGGTCCTGGCGTCCCGCCGCACGGGAGTCCGCCTGGCAGACTTCTTGCGTGGCAGGGGCTGGAAACGCCCCTGGGGGGGTTCGGGAGCTTGCTGTGGAAGGGTAAGGCGCGCGGCGCGAATAAGACGGAACAAACGGCGCCGGGCCTGATTTGGTGGGTAGAATCAATGTTAACAGGTCAGAAGTATTATCCGCGTATCCAACAAGACTGTCCGCCAGAACGACGCGGACTGCGATATTGGTGGGCAACATTGACCAACCGTTCCAGACACGTGATCTACGCGCGCACGGCCATGGGCGCGGCCTGTGCGTCTGCGCTGTTCGTGACCTTGCCGGCCCTCGAGGCGGCCCATGAGACCCAGCGTGCGGAAGCCAGCCTTCGCACCGAGGTGACGGCGTTTGCCCGCTACCAGGATGGCGGCGCGGCAGCCCGCGCCATGCCCGACGCTTCGGACATCCTGCAGCATCCCTGGCTGGTGCGCATGGAGGGAAACCTCGAAAACCGTGCCATGGCCCCCCTGACCCGGGTGTCGGCCCATGATCGTGACATGCTGGCGCTGGCGACCATGGCCCGGTTCGGGAGCCGGAACATGGACCGCGCCGAGACCCTCGCAACGGAGGCCCAGTGCCTCGCCGAAGCGGTCTATTACGAAGCCCGCAGCGAATCGCTCGCCGGCCAGCTCGCCGTGGCCGAAGTCGTCGCCAACCGCGTTGCCGACCATCGCTACCCCAATTCGATCTGCGATGTGGTCTACCAGGGCGCAACCCGGACCACGGGCTGCCAGTTCACGTTCACCTGCGACGGCTCGCTGAAGACCAGGCCGCAGGGGACGCGCTGGGAAACGGCGAAAGCTGTTGCGGCCCAGGTCATGATGGGTGCGAATGAGCCGCGCACAGCCGAAGCCACCCACTATCACGCCACCTATGTCGACCCGGTCTGGAATTCCGGCCTGGTCGAGACCCGGAAGATCGATACCCACATCTTCTATCGCTTCCCGCGCGGCAGCGAATGGGCCGACGCCCGCGAACGGCTGAACCGCCGGCTCGCTTCGCGGGACCGCGGCGGCATCCAGACCGTCTCCGCCCCGGCTCCGGCCGTGGCCCCGTCGCAAGCGGTTTCTGCCTATGCCAGCGCCCAGGTCATCAAGGCGGCCGGCTCGCCCAGCCCCGCCGTCACGGTCGCTGCGCCGGCCTCCACGGCCGATCTAAACGCCATCAGCCTGCAGACCGTGTCCTCGCCTGCAGCCCCCTGAGCAGCGCGACGCGGGCGCGCGGGCGCCCGGCCCCCCGCGTCAGTCCTCGCGTTCGGGGAGCCCGCTGGCCAGTTGCCGGCGCAGGCGCTTGGGGAAGAAGCGCGCTGCGAAGGCCGCCTGGTCGGCCCGCTTGCCGACCCGGTAATGCACCTCGTCACCATGCGCGGCCGCCCAGGCCTGTTCGGCGGCCAGCGAGACGGGGTACACATCGGCCCCGCTGTTCTTCAGCTCCTGCGCCATGTCCTCATTGCCCTGTCCGGTCGTGCCGGAATTGAGGATCGGCGTCTCCACGAACCACGGCATCAGCGTCGTCGCCCGGATGCCGAGGGGAGAAAGTTCCACATCCAGCGCCTCAGTCAGACCGCGCACGGCGAACTTCGTCGCCGAATAGACCGCGATGCGCGGCGAGCCGACAATCCCGGCCACCGACGCAGTATTGACGATCCGCGCGTCCGGGGTCGCCCTGAGCGCGTCGAGGCAGGCATAGACGCCGTTGATCACGCCTTTCACGTTGACATCGATCATCCGGTCGGCCTCGTCCTGGGGGACCTCGTCGAACCAGCCGAACCGGGCAATGCCCGCATTGTTGAACAGCACGTCCATCCGCCCGCCCGTGGCGTGGAGGAACTTCGACACCGCCGCCGCCCACGCCTCACGGTTGGTGACATCCAGCCGGCCCCAGTCGCAATTTCCATGGCCGATCTCGTCGGCGACGCTCTCCAGCCCGGCCGCATTGATATCGTAAAGGCCGGTGAACCAGCCGCGCTCGGCGAAGTAGCGGGCGGTCTCAGCGCCGATACCGGAAGCGGCCCCCGTGATGAAGATGGTCTTCCGTTCGCCCGATGTCGCGCCCGGTCCGGTGCCTGTCGCCATTGCGGCCTCCCTGCTGCCCGACGGATGTCGGTCTCAGCCACGTTCAGGCGACATCGAGTCCCACGTCAAGATTGGGGGCCGAATGGGTCAGCGCGCCGACCGAGATATAATCCACCCCCGTCGCCGCAATCGCCCCGACCGTCTCGAGCGTGACCCCGCCCGAGGCCTCCGCTGCGCAGCGCCCGTCGATCCGCTTGACGGCTTCGGCCAGCGTCTCCGGCTGCATGTTGTCGAGCAGGATCGCGTGCGGGCAGTGGGGCGAGGCGAGGGCTCTCGCAAGCTGGTCCAGCGTATCGACCTCCAGCTCGATCATCCGGAGGTGGCCGGCATGGGCCGCCGCGCGGGCGAGTGCGGTCTCGACGCTGCCCCCGCACGCGGCGATGTGATTGTCCTTGATCAGGATCGCATCATCGAGGCCATAGCGGTGGCTGGTGCCGCCGCCGCAGCGCACGGCGCGTTTCTCTAGCGCCCGGTGGCCCGGCGTTGTCTTGCGCGTGCAGACGATCCTGGCATTGCTGCCGGCC
This sequence comes from uncultured Hyphomonadaceae bacterium, assembly GCA_964506685.1. Taxonomy (GTDB): domain Bacteria; phylum Pseudomonadota; class Alphaproteobacteria; order Caulobacterales; family Hyphomonadaceae; genus UBA5336. The sequence goes on from CAZDMQ010000037.1 coordinate 17,052, forward strand.
ACCGCCTCGACATACCGCGCCGTCAGCGAGGCGACGCCCGATAGCCGGCCAATGAAGTTCAGAACGGTCCGCTCAGCGGTCAGGATCGAGCGCGCCGGCCCGTCCAGCCGGGCGATCACCGCACCGGGCGCCAGCGGGTCGCCATCGCGCAGGTGCACGGCGACCTGCACCGAGGGATCGATCAGGTGCAGCGCATGCAGGCCGGCATCGAGCCCGGCCAGCCGGCCCATCTCCCGCGCTGCGATCACCGCTTCCATCTGCGTGCCGAGGGCAATCGTGGCATCGCTGGTAAGGTCGCCGGCGCGACCAAGATCCTCGGCCAGGGCGAGCCGCACGATCGGGTCGAGGATGAGGGCAGGCAGGGGCGGCGGCAGGTGGTCGGTCATCCGGAGCGGTCCTTCAGTTGGTGTCGGCGGGCGGGCGGTTATCAGCGCCGCGGTCCGGCCGGGCGATGGTGCGGGCGTGCAGCGCCCGCTCCGGCGCGTCCGGTGTGTCCGGGTGATCGGCCCGGAAATGCGCGCCGCAGCTATGGTTGCGCGCCCGGGCCGGGCCTGCGATCAGCCGCGCGGCCACCAGCGCATTCGCCGGGCCATGGCGGGCCTCGGCCGTCCCGATCCATTCCAGCAGGCCAGTCAGTCCGTCACCGGTGCGCACCACCCCGCATTCCTCCTGCATCTGCGCCCTGAGCTGCTGCAGCTCAGCCGCCGGCAGCTGCGGCGGTCCCTCGCCCCGGCTGGGTCCGGCGTCGCCGACCACGTCATCGACGAGGCGCCGCGCAATCCGCTCAGCAAACACCACCGCTTCGAGCAGTGAGTTCGAGGCCAGCCGATTGGCCCCGTGCGCGCCCGTCGAGGCGCATTCGCCGCAGACCGACAGGCCATCGAGGCTCGCCCGTCCCCAGAGATCGGAAACGATGCCGCCCATGTGATAATGCGCCGCCGGGGCGACCGGAATCGGCGTCTCGCGGGGGTCGATCCCGGCCGACTGGCAGGCGGCGAACACGGTGGGGAAATGTTCGGGAAACTGCGCCCCCACCGCGTCGCGGGCATCGAGGAAAGCGCCCCGGCCGGCGCGCCGTTCGGACTGGATGGCACGGGCGACCTCATCGCGCGGGGCAAGGTCGCCGCTGGCATGGTAGCCGGCCATGAAGGGTGTGCCGTCGGTGTTGACGAGCCGTGCCCCTTCGCCGCGCAGGGCCTCGGTCGCCAGCGGTGCCGGATCGACCCCCACATCCAGGGCGGTGGGATGGAACTGCACGAATTCGGTGTCGGCCACCAGCGCGCCGGCCCGCCAGGCCATGGCAAGGGCATCGCCGCGCGCGGTCACGGGATTGGTCGTTACCCGGAACAGCCCGCCCGTGCCGCCGGTGCACAAGACCGTTTCACGGGCAAGCATCGCCACCTTACCGGAATCCGGGGTGTCGCCGAGAATTCCGGCAATCCGGCCCTGCGCATCCTGCATCAGCGACAGCGCCCGCAGCCCTTCGACGCGCCGGATATGGCCGGCAGCCTGCACCGCCCCGGTCAGCGCATCCATGATCGCCTTACCGGCCAGGTCGCCGGCCACGCGCGCCACCCGGGGCTGCGAGTGGGCGGCTTCCAGCGACAGCATCAGCGCGCCTTCCGGCGTCCGGTCGAACGGCACGCCGAGGCGCAGCAGGTCCTCCACCCGCGCCGGGCCGTCCTCGGCGATCAGTTGCGCCACGACCGGATCGACCAGTCCAGCCCCGGCGGCCACCGTGTCGCGCGCATGCGCCTCGGGGGAATCCCCGGGCGAGAGGGCAGCCGCGATCCCGCCCTGCGCCCAGGCCGAGGCCGAGGCCTGTCCCAAAGGCGCCGGCGTGATCACCGTGACCGGTCGCGGTGCCAGCTTCAGCGCCATGAACAGGCCCGCCAGACCGGCCCCGACAATCAGGATATCGGTTTCCGGCGGGCCCTCGCCACGCAAGATGTCCATTTCGGGTGCGGTCATCAGGAAATCGGGACAGGGCGCGGGCGCCAGAAGCGGACGGTGTCGCGATAGAGCTGGTCATACCACAGCCCCGACATCTCCTCGCCGGTGACGTCGGTCAGCGTGAAGTGATCGGGCAGGTAGGATTCGACCGGAATGCCGTCGGTCAGCGAGCCCGTCACCTCCGACCGGATCAGTAGCCCATCGCCCTGTTCTACCACCCGGCAGGCCTGCTCCATCCGCGTCGGGAGCGGGTCATCGGAACCGCACGTCTCGGTGCTCACGAACTCACAGGCGCGTATGCTGGTATCGGCTCGGGCCGGCTCGATCCGCATCTCGCCGGTGATGGTGCAGCCCTTTTCCGCAATGTCGGTGCGGAAGACCCAACGTCCCGTGACCCGTTTGCTGGCCGCTTCCGAGATCGCCGGACTGTCCATATCCGGCTCGGCATGGACCGTCGCCGCCAGCAGGGCCGCGCCTGCCAGCAGCCCGCAAGCTGCGCGCAGTGAACAGCGCGCGCGCATCAGGAGATCGCCCCGGTGCTGCGCGTGAATTCGCTCGGATGCACGCCATGGGAGACCAGGCTGCCGCTCATCCGCTCGGGCGACTGCAGGGTCAGGATGAAATTGTCCGGCCAGTAGCTGTCGGTGGCCGGGCCCTCGAGGAAAGCCTCGATCTTGGAGGTGACTGTCACCCGGTTGCCCGTCTGCCGCGCCTTGCAGGACTGCCGGACGGTCCATTGCACGTCCGGGCAGGACTGGCGCGCGGTCAGTTCGCAATCGAACAGCCCCGGTTCACTGGTCGGCCGGAACATCGCGACGCCATCAAAGCTGCAGGTGTCATAGGTCCAGCTCCTAAAGGTCCAGTGTCCGGCCAGCCCCGGCGTGAGCGCGGGCGGGCCTTCGGCCAGCGCTGGAGCGGTGCCGGCCGGTCCGGCAGCTGCCAGCAGTGCGGCCACCAGGGCGCTGCGCGCGAGCAGGACCGCGCAGCCCGTCACGAGATGCCCTGTTCCGCCCGCCGGAACTCGACCGGTGCGGACACCGCCGAGACCAGCGATCCGAACATGCGCTGCGCGCTCTGTATCGTCAGGGCGAAATTGTCCGGCACATAATTGAACGCCATGTCCTCGCTCTGGAACTTGCTCTCCAGCATTTCCTCGATGGTTGACCGGATCGAGACCTGGTTGCCGAACCGCCGTGCGGTGCACGACTGGCGCACCAGCGAGCGGCCCCACAGCGAGCACACCTCCATGGCGGTCAGCTCGCAGTCATAGACCCCCTCTTCAGGGTTCGGCGTGAGCCGCATTGTCCCCGACATCAGGCACTGGCCATCGCGGTAGGGCGAGGTCTGGAAGGTCCAGGTGCCGAGCACGTCGGTGGGGTCGGCAGCGTCGGCCGCGCCCGGTCCCGCTGCCAGCAGGGTGCCAAGGGCCAGTGCGGCGACCCTTCCGGTCCAGTTCACCATGATCGATCGAGCCTCTCGCTGGCCGCCCCGCCTTCACTGTGGCGCATGCGGTGCCGATTTCAAGACCGGACTACTGCAGCGCCAGGGCTGTCTCGACCATGGGCACGTCGAGCGGGCGAAGGCCCGTCCGGAAGGCCAGCGGCTTGTCGGTCTTCGGCAGGGCCAGCATGGCATCGATCGCCGCCCGGGCCCGGACGCGGACATCCTCGTCGATCTCGATCTCGTGCTTCATCTCCCTGAGGCAGTCGAGAATGTTCTCCAGCGTGATCCGTTTCATGTGCGGACAGAGATTGCACGGCCGCACGAAATCCACGCCGGGGTTCTCAGCCGCCACATTGTCGCTCATCGAGCATTCGGTCAGCAGTACGACCCTGGCCGGCTGCTCGTCCTTCACATAGCTCGCGAGCGCGGCGGTCGAGCCGGCAAAATCGGCCGCTTCCAGCACGTCCGGAGGACATTCGGGGTGAGCCAGGATGGTCACGCCCGGATAGGCCGCGCGAAGGTCGGCCACGTCGTCGGCGCTGAACAGCTCGTGCACCTCGCAGGCGCCGGGCCAGGTCAGGATCCGGATATCGGTCTGGGCCGCCACATTGCGGGCGAGATACTGGTCCGGCACCAGGATCACCGTGTCGGTGTCCCACTCCCGCGCGACCGCCTCGACCACCTGCGCGGCGTTCGAGCTGGTGCAGGTGATATCGCACTCGGCCTTCACATCGGCCGACGTGTTGACATAGGTCACCACCGGGTAATCGGGATAGCGGGCCTTGATCAGGCGGACGTCCTCGCCCGTGATCGAGGCGGCGAGCGAACAGCCGGCCCTGAGATCGGGGATGAGCACCGTCTTCTCCGGTGCCAGGATCTTCGAGGTCTCCGCCATGAAATGCACCCCCGCCTGCACGATCACCTCGGCATCGGTACTGGCCGCCTCGCGCGCCAGCTGCAGGCTGTCGCCACGGAAATCGCCGACCAGGCGGAAAATGTCCGGCGTCATGTAGTTGTGAGCCAGGATAACGGCATTCCGCTCGCGCTTCAGCCGGTTGATCTCGGCCACCAGAGGCGCGATCGCGGGCCATTCGGCAGGCGTCACGAAATCCTCGACCAGGCCATAGAGCGGGTCGGTCTCGGCGCGCACCGCGTCGTCATAGACGAGGCCGCGCGCCGTCGCAGCAGAGGTCGCAGCCGGAGGGGTCGGGGCTGCGCATCCCGGTCCTGCATCAATCAAACGTGCCATCTGTTACCTCCTGTGTCTTCGCCTGTGCCGTTGCCGAGGCTTTCGCCAGTGCCGGGAACAGACCTTTTGCTCAATCTGAGTATAATATGGGTGCGCGAACTGCGGATAACAAGATCCGCCTGCCCTGAAAGGGGAATTTATCGCGCGCGCAAACTTATACGCACTTTGAGCAAAACACAGGTAGCGCGCCAGGCGCCGTCTGGCAAGCAATGCAACGAAAAAGTGACAGGGTCCGGGCCGAAACGGAGCGCTGCGTCAGGGCACCTGCCGGCCGGGGACCGCCGCCCGCGCCAGCGCATCGGCGCGTTCATTGCCCGCGTCGCCGGCGTGGCCTTTCACCCAGACCCATTCGATATCATGACGCGCGCAGGCCGCATCCAGTGCCTGCCAGAGGTCCTGGTTCTTCACCGGCTTCTTGGCCGCGGTCTTCCAGCCATTGCGCTTCCAGCCCTGCATCCACTTCGTCAGCCCGTCCTTCACGTAGGTACTGTCGGTATGAAGGCGCACCTGCGAGGGCGCCTTCAGCGTGTTCAGCGCCTCGATGGCCGCCATCAGCTCCATCCGGTTGTTCGTGGTCGAGGCCGCCCCGCCTGAGAGCTCCTTCTCGTTTTCGCCCGCTCGCAGCAGCGCGCCCCAGCCGCCGGGGCCGGGATTGCCGCTGCAGGCGCCATCGGTCCAGATCTCGACGCGGTCAGCCATGGCCGGTTCCTTTCGCTTGCGGGGCGCCAGTGCTAGATCGACACTTGGACGCACGCAAGCATGGCAGATCCCGCCGGCACGTGTGGCCTCTTGACCTGAACCGGCTCAGAAGACGGCCGCATCCATTCGCTGCACTTGTCGCATGGGCCGGACAATCGCAAGGAACAGTCCCGCACAGGCCAGCCCGGCCAGGGCGCCAAGCGGCAGCGCCACCAGTCCCGCGCCAAGCAACACAGTGCCGCGCTCGCTCGCGTCGCCGGAAAAGGCCGCGGCCCCGAAGAGGGTCGGCAGCGCGACAAGGCCTGCGCCGAAGATCGTGCCCCAGCGCCGATAGGGCGCGCCATGCAGGATACCGCGGCGCGGAAACCGGCCGAGCGACAGCCAGATCGCCACCCAGGCCGCCGGAATGGTAAGGTAGAAGACAGCCCAGTTGATCGCGGCGGCCAGCCCGGCAATCAGTGCCCCGCGCATCAATGGCGGCGTGTCGAGATCGAGTGTTTGGCTCTCGCCAGTGAGCACGATCTCGTCCAATGCGCGCAGCCCGAACAGGGTCGCCGAGCCGATCGCCGTCACCATCGCGCAGGCCGCCAGCCCGCACAGGAACACAGCCAGCAACACGCGCCGGACCTTGGGTGGCGGCGCCTTGGTTCTGGCCGGCGAACCGCCGGGGTCCTCTCCTGCTGCTGCCGTCATGCCCCCGCCGCTCCCCGCTCTCAACGCTGTGTTGCCTGCGCGCCATAATCGCCCGGGCCGGTGGCACTGCGGTGAAACCGCAGCCGCTGGGCGTAATCGAGCGGGTTCTTGGGCCGGACCAGGGCATCGGCAGGCGTCTCCGACCAGTCGACCAGTCGGGTCAGGAAGAAGCGCAGCGCCGCCCCGCGTGCCAGGAGGGGCAGGGCGTCCAGTTCGGCGGCATCCAGCACCCGTTCGGACTGGTAGCCGGCAATCATCGCTGCGCCCCGGGAGAAATTGTACTGCAAACCGCTCGCCCATCCGCCCGGCTCGAACGCCCAGGCATTGAGGCAGACCGCGAGGTCATAGGCCAGCACATCGGTGCAGGCGAAATAGAAATCGATCGCCCCGGAGAACGTGTCGCCGAGGAAGAAGGCGTTGTCGGGAAAGAGATCGGCATGGATCGTCCCGCGCGCCAGCTGGGCGGTCTGCCCGCGTGCGGCGGAGATTGCAGCAAGATCGCCCTCGATCTCGCCGGCCAGACCGCGTTCAAGCGCCTCGGCATCGCCGGCCCGCCCTGCCCAGAGCGCCGGCCAGGCCCACGGGCCGAGGCTGTTGGTCCGTTGCAGCGGGAAGTCGGCGAGGGCGAGGTGCATCCGGGCGAGGGCGGCGCCCATCTCCCGGCACTGGCGCACCGAGGGCGTGCGCGGGCTGAGCCCGTCGAGGAAGGTCACGATCACCGCAGTCCGCCCCGCCAGCGGCCGCAGCACCATGCCATCGCGGCCGGCCACTGGCAGCGGGCAGGCAAAGCCCTTGCCCGCCAGGTGGCGTTTCAGCGCCATGAAATAGGGCAGGTCCTCGGGATCGGCCCGGCGTTCGAACAGAGTCAGGATGAACCGGCCGGTCTCGGTCTCGAGGTAGTAGTTCGAGTTCTCCACGCCCTCGGCAATGCCCTTGAAGGCCCGCGGCGCGCCGAGCTCGTAGGCTGCGAGAAACGCCTCGAGCTGTGCATCGTCGACATGGGTGTAAACCGCCATGCCACAACCTTCATCCTATGCGGCGGGATTGGCAACCATGTCCCGCTGCAGGGTCCGCCCGGCGAGCAGGTAGTGCAGCGCCGCCCAGCCATAGCCGCAGATGAAGATGACGATCGACCATTGCAGCCCGCGCGCGTCGGCACTGGCGCAGGCGGCAAGACTGTCCGCCTCGGTACCGGTGAGCGCAGCCCTGGCGTCGGGTGCCAGCGCCAGCAGCGGCTTGCACGCGTCCAGCGTCAGCCCGAGCCCCGCGCCGGACAGGAAGACTGATTTCAGCCAGGTTGACAGGATGCCGATGACCGGCGGGCCGAGGCCATAGCCGAGCAGGTTGACCACGAACAGGGTGATCGCCACCGAGGTTGCCCGCATCCGGCTGTCCACCACCCCGCCGGCGACCGCATACATCGGGCCGAGATAGAAATAGTGGATCATCGCCGCGATCATCAGCGGCGGCATGGCCAGCCAGAGATTGTCGGTCAGGAAGCCGAAGGCGTAGAGCGGCACCGAGGCGCCCATGCCGAGGGCCGGCAGCCAGGACAGCGCGGTCGGGTGCCGGCGCGACAGCCTGTCCGACAGCCAGCCCGATGAGAACACGCCGAGCGCCGCCATCACCCCGAGAATGATCCCGAACAGCAGTGAGGCCTGCTGGATGGAAAGCCCGTGCGTGCGGATCAGGAAGGAGGTGGTGAACTGGCCGACGCCATAGCCCACGAAGGAGGCCAGCATCGCACCGGTGACCACGTGCCAGTAGGCCGGCTTGCTCATCAGCACCTTCAGCGCCTCGCCGAAGCTCGCCCGCGCCAGCCCCTGCAGCGCGGCCGGATCGGTATAGCCGCGCGGCGGCTCCTTGATGGTCATCTTCACCAGCAGGGCCACCAGCAGGCCCGGCACCCCGACCATCACGAAGGCGATCCGCCAGCCTTCGACGCTCGACCAGTCAATGCCCGAAAACAGGCCGCCAAGGCCGATGGAGCCCAGCCAGGCGCCGAAATCCTCGCCCCGGAGCCCGGCCAGCTGGCCACCGAACACCGAGGCGAACATTCCGCCCAGCGGCACGCCGAGCGCATAAATGGAGACCGCCGTCGCCCGCGAGCTCGGCCGGAAATAGTCCGCGATCAGCGATTGCGCGGGCGGGGTGCAGCCCGCCTCGCCGATGCTCACCCCGACCCGGAACAGGAACAGGACGAGGAAGGACATGGCAAAGCCGCAAAGGGCGGTGAACAGGCTCCAGATCGCCACCGCGCCGGCAATGATCATCACCCGGTTGAACCGTTCGGCCCCGCGCGCAATGGGAATGCCGAGAAAGGTATAGAGCAGGGCGAAGGCCGGCCCGCCCAGCAGTCCCATCTGCCAGTCCTCGACCCCGAAGCTCAGCTTGATCGGCTCGGTCAGGATGTTGATGATGGTCCGGTCGATGAAATTGAAGATGTAGACGAGCAACAACGCGCTCAGCACATAGGCGCGGTAGCCCGGCGTGCCGAAGCCGAAATCGCCGCGTGCCCGGTCCGCATCGGTGGCCGGCGCCGTGCCGGTCGTTGTGCCTATCGTGTCTGCCTGGCTCATGGACGGGTTATCCCTTCGAGTGTCGTGACTAGTGGTGCGGCTGGGCGTGATAGTCCCGGCCGAGCGTGCGCGCCGCCATGTAGTAGCCCAGCGCTGCCGGAATGAAGAACAGCGCGGTTGCCGCCATCGACAGGCGCAGCCCGCCGGAGTACGCCGCCGCGCAGATCTCGCCTTGCGCCACCGTCAGCTCACCGCCTGCCTTGCAGAGCGTGGCCGACAGGCCGTCACCCCCCAGGGCAGCGATCTGGCCGTTCATGAACATGTCGCTCATCGCGCCGACAAAGGGCGGGCCGATGCCGTTGCCGACCAGCGAGACAATGACCAGCAGGACCGAGATCGCCGTCGCCCGCGCCGCCGGGCTGACCACGCCGCCGCCGATCATGTATTGCGCGCTGAGATAGGCATAGTGGCAGACCGAGGCGACCAGCCAGAACCAGAATACCATCTCCGGCGCCACGGCGAAGAAGGCGGCGAGATAGAGGGGGATGGCCGCCAGCAGGAACAGCGCGGTGATCCAGCCCGGCGCGCCGGGATAGCGCTGCGCCGCCCGCTCCGACAGCCAGCCGCCAAGGAAGGTGCCGCCGGCCGCCGCGAGGCTCCACAATAGACCGAGGCCTCGTGCACGCTCAGCCCATGCGCCCGCATCAGGAACGGGGTCTGGAAACTGATCAGGCCATAGCCGACAAAGGCCACCAGCGCCGCGCCCATGGACATCCACCAGAAGCTCGGCTTGGTCATGAGTTCGCCGAAGGCCTGGCCGAACCCGGCCTTGGCCAATTTCGGCGCGCCCGGCGGATCGGTATAGCCCCGCGGCGGCTCGATCATGGTCACCCAGATCACCAGCGCAATCAGGATCCCCGGCGCGCCGACCGCGACAAAGGCGATCCGCCAGCCCTCGACACTCGCCCAGTCGAGCGAGCCGAACATCCAGCCCATGCCGACGGAGTTGATCCAGGCCCCGAAATCGGCACCATCAAGCCCGGCCAGCGGGCCGCCGAACAGAAAGGCCAGCGTGCCGCCGATCGTCACCCCCATGGAATAGACACCGAGCGCCCCGGCCCGCGCGCGCACGGGATAGTAGTCGCCGATGATCGAATTGGCCGGCGGCGTGCAGCCCGCCTCGCCGACCGCGACCCCGATCCGGAACAGCAGCAGGAACAGGAACGACGTCGCCAGCCCGCACAGCACCGTCATCGCCGACCACAGGATGATGCACAGGCAGATGATCCGGACCCGGTTCGAGCGGTCGGCCCACATCGCGATCGGTACGCCCATCAGGGCGTAGAAGATCGCGAACGGCGGCCCGGCCAGCAGGCCCCACTGGAAATCATTCAGGCTGAACGTGTCGATGATCGGCTGGGCCACGACCGACATGATCGTCCGGTCGATGAAGTTCAGCGTGTACACCACCATCAGCGAGACCAGCACATAGGTGCGGTACGGCTTCGAGCCGAAGCCCGTCACATGCCCCTGGTGCGCAGCGCTTCCGGTTGCGGCCACACTGGCCGTCACATCGGTCATCCGGTTTCCTCCCAAGGCCCGACGCCCCGCGGGCCGTCGGCTTTATCGCCGCAACCGTAACGCGCCCGCCGGGCCCTGCAAGAGGATTCGCAGCGTAAGGCGCATGTCCTGCGGCGCCGGAACTTCAGTTTGCGCCGTGTGCTGCCCCGCCGCCCCGCTCAGATGATCCCGGTCGCCTTGAAGCTCGTCACCCCGTTCTTGCCTGCGATCAGGTGATCATGCACCGTGACGTCGAGGGCGCTGAGGGCGTCCATGATCTCGCGCGTGACATCGATGTCGGCGCGCGAGGGGGTGGGGTCTCCTGACGGGTGGTTGTGGACCAGAATCACCGCGCTGGCGCCCAGTTCCAGCGCGCGGCGGGCAATCTCGCGCGGATAGACCGGGGCATGGCTGACCGTGCCATGGCCCAGAAGTTCGTCGGCCATCAGCTGGTTCTTGCGGTCGAGAAACAGGACCCGGAACTGCTCGCGGGTCTCGTGCTGCAGCTGGGTGCGCACATAGGTCGTGAGCGTGTGCCAGGAGCCGATCACCGGGCCGGCGGAAATCTCCTCCCGCGCGATCCGGCCATGCATCTCCTGCACCGATTTGAGATAGGCCACCACCGTCTCGCCGATCCCCTCGACGCCGACGAGGGCGCGCGGCTCTGCGGCGAACACGCCGGACAGGCTGCCGAACCGGGCCAGCAGCGCCTTGGCCACCGGTTTCACATCGCGTCGCGGGATGAAGGCGAACAGCAGCGTTTCCATCAGCTCGTAATCTTCCAGTGCGCCCGGCCCGCGCGTCAGGAGCTTGGTCCGGAGACGGTCACGATGGCCCATCCAGTGCGGTTTCGTGGTCTGCGGTCGCTCTGCCATTCGCCCCGCCCGGTCCGGGCTAGGCGCGGGTGAGGGCGTGCGGCGTGTCCAGCCCCGCCGGCGAGCGCGTGAAGATCTCGGCGCCGTCCTCGGTGACGCCCACCGAATGCTCATACTGTGCCGAGAGCTGCTTGTCGCGGGTGACCGCTGTCCAGCCATCGGACAGGATCACCGCCTTCTCCTTGCCGAGATTGAGCATCGGCTCGACCGTGAAGAACATGCCGGGCCGGAGTTCGGGGAACTCGTCATAGCCGCGCTTGCGGACCACTCGCCCGTGCTCGTTGCGGACAAATTGCGGCCAGGCATGCACGATATTCGGCTCGTCATGGAACAGCCGGCCGAGCCCGTGGCCGCAGAAATCATCGACCACCGACAGCCGCGCCTTTCTGGCCACCTCGGAGATCGCCATCGCGATATCGGCGACCCGCGCGCCCGGCCGGATCGCGGCAATCCCGGCCATCATCGCCTCGTAGGTCGCATCCATCAGCCGTTCGGCCTTCCGTTTCGGCTGGCCGGCCACGTACATGCGCGAATGGTCGCCATGCCAGCCATCAAGGATCAGTGTTACGTCGATATTGGCGATGTCGCCGTCCCGGAGTGCGCGCGGGCCCGGAATGCCATGGCAGATCACATGGTTCAGCGAGATGCAGGAGGCGTGGCGGTAGCCGCGATAACCGATCGTGGCGGGCAGGGCGCCATGGTCCAGCACGAAATCATGGATCAGCCGGTCGAGATGTTCGGTGGTGACGCCGGGGCGGACTTCCGGCACCAGCATGTCGAGGCATTCGGCGACCAGCCGCCCGGCCCGGCGCATGCCCTCGAACCCCTCGGCGTCATGGATCCGGATCTCACCGGTGCGCATGGGCAGGACAAGGTCGGCTTCGGGGGCGGAATGGGACATTCGGGGCTCGATCAGTCTGGTCGTCCGGGCGGGTTCGCCGGTCTTATCACAGGTTTCGCACCCAGGGCAGGGCACCGCGCACGACAATTTCGTTCACGGATAATGTGCAGTCGTAAACGAGGATTTCCACCCCCCGGTCCGCAGCGGCCAGAAGACCCCGGTGATAGGCCGGATCGAGATCGGCGGCGGTGGCAAAGCGGGTGCAGTCCGGCCGCTGGACAATGAACAGCATCACCGCCCGGTGCCCCTCGGCCACCATCCTCGCAAGGTCCTCCAGATGCCGCGCGCCCCGCTGCGTGACGCTGTCGGGGAATTCGGCCAGGCCGGGCCGGCGCATCAGGTGGCAGTTCTTCACCTCGACATAGACCCGGCGGCCATCGGGCGTGTCCAGCAGCAGGTCGACCCGGGAGCGGTCGGCATAGCGGACTTCGCGGCGCAGCGCGGCGAAGGGCTGGAGTTCGGCGACGGTGCCGGCCCGGATGGCCTCCTCGGCCAGCCGGTTGGGATTGCCCGTATTGATCGCCACCAGCGCGCCATCGGCTTCGATGAGTTCCAGCGTGTGCGCCAGCTTCCGCTTCGGATTGTCGGACCGCGACAGCCAGACCCGGCTGCCCGGCGTCTTCAGCCCCATCATCGAGCCGGGATTGGGACAATGGACCGTCAGGGCCTCACCGGAGCTCTCGAGCACCACGTCGGCGAGGAAACGCTTGTACCGCTGCACGAGGCGGGCCGGCTGGAGCGGGGTCAGGTGCATGGCCATTCCCCATGCGCCGTTTCGGCGCTAGAGTGAAGAAAAAGCCGGACACCGGCGAGACGCAAGGAGGAACGCCCATGCCAGACACCGCCCAGACAGGGATCAGCCCCGCCAATGATACCGGTCTCGACATCCGGCCCATGACCCCGGCCATCGGCGCCGAAGTGTTCGGCGTCGACCTTGCTGACGTGACCCCGGCCGGGATTGCCGCGATCCGTGCGGCCCTGCTCGACCGCCAGGTGCTGTTCTTCCGCGACCAGTCCATCAGCCGCGCAGAGCACATCGCCTTCGCGCGCCAGTTCGGTGACCTCGAAATCCATCCCGCCACGCCGAAGGATCAGCCCGACCCCGAAGTGCTGCGGATCGCCCATGGGCCGAATTCCCGCGGCGTCGAAAACGCCTGGCATTCCGATGTCACCTGGCGCGAATGCCCCTCGCTCGGCTCCATCCTGCGGGCGATCGAGTTGCCACCGGTCGGTGGCGACACCCTCTTTGCCAACATGCACCTCGCTTACATGGGACTCGACGAGGCGACGCGCGAAAGGCTCACCGGCCTTACCGCCGTGCACGACATTGCCCGCGTCTTCGCGAAACGGCTCAACCGCCGGCCTGAGGAGTTGCACGACAGGTATCCGCCGATGGAGCATCCGGTCATCCGCACCCACCCCGAGACCGGCCTGCCGATCCTCTATGTCAACACCGCCTTCACCAGCCATATCAAGGACATGGAGCCCGATGAGAGCGACGCGCTGTTGCAGCGGCTCTACCACACGGCCGCCAATCCCGAGATCCAGTGCCGGCTGCGCTGGGCCCCCGGCACCATCGCCTTCTGGGACAACCGCGCCTGCCAGCATTTTGCGGCCTCGGACTACTATCCCGCAATCCGCATCATGGAGCGGGTGACCATCGCCGGCGACCGGCCCTTCTACCGCGCTGCGGCCTGAAAGCACCTGAAACCCCTGACCCGGGGCGTGAACCGGGCCGGCCGTCGCGGGTCCGGTCTTGCCATGCGCACCGGGCCGGTTACACGATAATCCTGAAATGGGTGGATCACACATGCAACAGACCCGATCATCGCGCAGCCTTGCCGCTGCACTCCTGCTGCTGGGCCTCGCGGCCTGCACCAGCGTTCCAGCGCCCGGGGAACAGGCAGCCACCGCGCCCGAACCGCCCGCAGCCTCGGCCGACGCAGCTTCGGCCACCGGCGCCGCAGCGCCCGCTTCCGCTCCTGCGCCCACGCCTGAGCCGGCGCCCGCTGCCGCTCCCGCCGCCTTCACCGAAGCCGGCATCGCCGCGCTCGAGGCCCGCATGGCGCAGTTCGTCACCGATGGCGACGTGCCCGGCATCGAGACCCTGCTCGTCCACCGGGGCGAGGTGGTCAGCCACGTCACGGCCGGCATCCGCAAAGACGAGACCGCCGACCCGCTCACCGATGACACCATCTACCGCATCTACTCCATGACCAAGCCGATCACCGGCGTCGCCATGATGATGCTCTACGAAGAAGGCGCCTTCGCCCTCGACGACCCGATCACCACCGTCCTGCCCGAACTGGCCGGTCTCGAAGTCCTCACCGGTCCCGATGACGGCGGCGTCTACAGCACCGAACCCCTGTCGCGTCCGCCGACCATGGCCGAGCTCATGAGCCACCAGGCCGGCTTCGCCTACGGCCTGTCCGGCACAGACCCGGCCAACACCGCCGTCCGCGAGCGCGGTGTCCTCCGCTCGCCCGATCTCGACAGTTTCATCACCGCCATTTCCGATATCCCGCTGCTGTTCCAGCCCGGCGAGAACTGGTCCTACTCCATGGCCGTCGATATCCAGGGCGCCATCATCGAGCGGCTCAGCGGCCAGTCCTTCGCGGACTTCCTCGACACCCGCCTGTTCACCCCGCTCGGCATGACCGATACCGGCTTCCACGTCCCCGAGGCGGACATGCACCGCTTCTCCGATGTCTGGGGCTATGACCGCGAAACCGGCGAGTTCGGCCTCGCCTCGCCGTTCTTCAGCAGTTTCTCGAAAGCCGACGTGGCCATGCCATCGGGCGGCGGCGGTCTGATCTCGACCATGGCCGACTATGCCCGCTTCTGCCAGATGCTGCTGAATGGCGGCGAGCTCGATGGCGTGCGCATCCTCCAGCCCGAAACCGTCGAGCTCATGCGCACCAATGTCCTGCCCGACACCACCCTTGTCGATGTTTCCGGCACGCTGAGCGAGAGCGATGCCGCGACCCAGCGGTTCGGGCTGAATGTCGGGGTCTACGAGAACACGGACGAGTACGGCCTGCCCATGGGCGAGGGCACCTATTACTGGGGCGGAGCCGCCGGCACCTGGTTCTGGATCGCCCCCGAGAACGAGCTCTTCTTCATCGGCATGATCCAGCTGTTCGACCAGTTTGCCCCCGAACCGGCCGATTTCTGGGGCGTGTCCGGCGAGATGGTGTACGCCGCGATGGCCACGGCGGAGGACTGATATGGCCGCAGGGCCCACCGCCGCTGTCCTCATCATCGGTGACGAGATCCTCTCGGGCCGGACCCGCGACATCAACCTGCAGCAGGTCGCCACCTATCTTGCGCCGCTCGGCATCCCCGTCGCCGAGGCCCGCATCATCGGTGACACCCAGGCCGGGATCGTCGCGGCGGTGAACGCCCTGCGCGCCGCCCATACCTATGTCTTCACCACCGGCGGCATCGGTCCGACCCATGACGACATCACCGCCGACGCCATCGCCGCGGCCTTCGGCGTGCCCATTTCCGAGCATCCCGAGGTCGTCGCCCAGCTGACCGAGCGCTACGCCGCCATGGGCACCGAATTCACCCCCGCCCGCCGGCGCATGGCCCGCATCCCCCATGGCGCCAGCCTGATCGCCAATCCGGTCTCCGGCGCGCCGGGTTTCCAGATGCAGAACGTCTTCACGCTCGCCGGTGTGCCGGCCATCGTGCAGGGCATGCTGCAGGACATTGGCCACCGCCTCGAGACGGGCGCCGTTGTCCATGCCCTGACCATCAGCGGCCGGGGCCTGCGCGAGGGCGATATCGCCGAGGCACTCGGCCAGCTTGCCGCTGACAGCCCGTCGGTCTCCTTCGGCTCCTATCCCTGGTTCCGCGCCATAGATGACAGCGGCGTCCAGATCGTCGCGCGCAGCACCGATGCGGCCGCCCTGGAGGCTGCCGGCGAAGCCATTGCGGCCATGGTCGAGGCCGCCGGCGTTACGCCCAAGCGTATCCCGGGCGCCGGAAGCTGAGCTCATGCTGCTGCGCCTGCTGGCCCGGCCGGCCCTGCTCTGGCCCGCTGCCGCCCTCACCCTTGCCCTGCATGTCGCGATCCACTTCGCGCGGCGCCTGACCGGCGGCGACCTGCTCGACTTCCGCCTGACCGGTGCAGGCGCCCGGGCACTGCTCGACACGCTGGCCAGCCGGCCCGGTGCGATCGAGGCCCATATCCGGATCACCGCCCTCCTCGATACCGCCTATCCATTGGCCTACGGCGTCCTCGTTGCCGGCCTCTGCGCCCGTTACGCGACGGCCCGTCCCGGCATCGCTGCAGCTCCGGCCCTGCTTGCCGCCGCCTGCGACCTCGCGGAAAATGCCGTCCAGCTGCTCGCGCTCACGGGAGCGGCTGACCTGCTGGCGGCCAAGACCCTCCTCACCCCGCTGAAATTCGCCCTCATCGCGCCGGCCTCGGCACTCGCCATCTGGCTCTGGGCGCGGGCTGTCCTGGCGGGACAGGGCCGCACCGATCTCCCCGGCGAGGACGATAACGGGCGCGGCCAGCCCGACTGACCCTGCGTGCCCCCTTGGCGCGCGTCGAAAGCGCGTTATCACTGCCCGCCAGACGGCAACACAACAGGAGGAGAGGGCCATGGCAGACGAACTGGTGCTGGTCGAACGACACGATGCGGTGGCGCTGGTCACCCTCAACCGCCCAGATGCGCTGAACGCACTCAGCCGGGCGCTGCGGGCCGCGATCGTCGAAACCTTCGGCGCGCTCGAGGCCGATTCCGGTATCCGCGCCGTCGTGCTCACAGGCAAGGGCCGTGCCTTCACCGCCGGGGTCGACCTCAAGGAGGCGGGCGAGACAGGCTTTGCCCTCGGCGCCGATGGCGGCGACATCGACCTTGGCCGTGCGCTGGCCGCCTATCCCTGGCCCATTATCGGCGCGATCAACGGCTTCGCCATTACCGGCGGGTTCGAACTGGCCCTGATGTGCGACGTGCTGCTCGCCGGCGAGCGCGCGAAATTCGCCGACACCCATGCCCGCGTCGGGATCATGCCGGGCTGGGGCCTGTCCCAGCGCCTGCCGCGCCTGATCGGCATCTCCCGCGCCAAGGAACTGTCGCTCTCGGGTAACTTCCTCGATGCCGAAACAGCCGAGCGCTGGGGCCTCGTGAACCGGGTCTATCCCGATGCCGAGCTTGTCCCTGCCGCGCTGGCGCTCGCAAAGACCATGACCGAATGCGACCCGGTGATGTCGCGTCAGTACAAGGCGATGATCGACGACGGTTTCGGGATGAGCTTCGCCGAAGCCATGAAGGAGGAGGTCCGCCGCAGCGCCGAACATGCGAAGGCCGTAACCGCCGATGCGGTCGAGGCCGCCCGCAAGGCCGTGACCGAACGCGGCCGCGAGGTGAACTGACCGGCCGGCCCTGCCCGGCCCTGCCCGGAGCGGGTCACGTCCGGGCAGGGGGGAGAGGGCGTCGGACCGGCCTGCGCCTCTCCCACAGCCGCCTGGGCCAGACGGCGCGGAAACCCGGCGCGGTTGCGCACCGCGCGCGGGAACCTGTCCGACCGGGTCGCCGCTGCGCCATACTCGCTGGAGATGACTCTTGAGCAG
>CAZDMQ010000038.1:0-33687 GCA_964506685.1 uncultured Hyphomonadaceae bacterium
GCGGGCGCTTGGTCGTGCGCGTTCAGGCCGCTTCGGGTGGGAACAGGCGGGCAAACACGCCCTTGCTCGGCAGGACGGAGAGCACGGCGCGCCGCGCTGTCGACCAACCGCCGCCGAGCAGCACGATCGCCCCGCCCAGCAGGAGAAGCGTGACGATGGTTGTCTGGATGGGGCTGGTCACTGTCGAGGCGACGAGCACCTGCAGGGCGAGCCCATAGCTCAGCAGGCTCGATGCAATCAGGGCGCGGCGATTGAGGGCGAGGGAGATGACGGCGAAACCGGCAAGCGCGACCAGCAGGACGATGGCCTCGGCGTCGCTGCGCGGCGGCGCACCAAAGCCGGAGACAAGGCTGCGCAGGCCGAAAATGATCTGCGGCGCAGCGGCCAGATGCAACCAGAAGGCATAGTCGGCCTTTCGGGTGGACCGCTTCGGATCGAACATGTCGAAACCGATCGCGGTGGCGAGGGTTGCCAGTCCGACGAGGATGGACAGCCCGCCGCCGATCAGCAGGCCGATATCGCCGAACGTGCCGACGGCCGTATACACCATCAGGGCCAGGGCGATCGCGAGCATGAACAGGGCGAAGGGCAAGCGAAAGCGGGCGAAATAGGCCAGCGCGGCCGCCGCCATCGCCGCAGCGCCCCACAGACCGATCTTGCCGAGCGCGCCCCAGACACCGAAGAGCGAGGCCGCGTCGGTCGCCGCATCCCGCCCGGTCAGGGCCGCAGCCGACAGGCCGACGAATATGCAGAACATCAGGCAGAGCGCCATGCTCGGCAGCAGCAGCCTGCGGCGGGCCGAGAAATACTCCGACAGGAGCCAAGTCAGGCCAGCCGCCGGCAGGAGCGTGACGAGAGCGGCCCGCACGGGTGCCGCTCCAGCGCCCGACGACAGGCCCGTCAGCCCGGCGAAGAGAAGGACGCCGGCGACCAGCAGGACAAGTCCGACCGTGATGAAGATGTCGTTGAAATTGGCCAGGAAGCGCAGGGTTTCGGGATCGGCAGCGCTGGCCCCGCCGGCCCGCCGCTCGAGAAACCCCTCGAGCCGGGAGGCCTGTTCCCGGCTGATCACGCCTGCGTCGATGGCCGCCCGGAGGTCCGACCGGTCAAACATCGAGCCGCTCGACGGTCAGGCTGTCATTGGTGTAGACGCAGATCTCGGCGGCAATCGCCATGGCCTTTCGCGCCAGGATCTCGGCATCGTCTTCGTAATCATAGAGGGCGCGCGCGGCCGCGAGCGCGAAATTTCCGCCCGAACCGATGGCGACAACATTGTGCTCCGGTTCAAGGACATCGCCCATGCCCGTAATGACAAGGGTCACGCTGGCATCGGCGACGATCAGCATGGCCTCCAGCTTCTGGAGATACTTCTCGGTGCGCCAGTCCTTGGCGAGATCGACGGCGGCTCGCTGGAGCTGGCCCGGGAAGCGTTCGAGTTTCTCCTCGAGCCGCTCGAACAGGGTGAAGGCGTCGGCGGTCGCCCCGGCAAACCCGGCGAGCACCGAACCGCCGCCAATCCGGCGCACCTTGCGTGCGTTTCCCTTCATCACCGTCTGCCCCATGGAGACTTGTCCGTCACCAATGAGGACAATGCTGCCGGGCTTGCGCACGGCCAGAATGGTCGTGCCATGCCACGTCGGGCCGGGGTGTGGAGCGTTTTGTGTCACCGGCCTCATTTGGCCAATCGGGCACTGCGGCGCAAGGCCTTCAGGCGCTCTTGCGCAGCAAGTCCTTCACCGTGCCGGGTGACCACGACTGGAGCAGTTCGAGGAACCGTCCTGCGGGCACCGGTCCCGAGAAGAAGAAACCCTGGGCATGGGTACAGCCGCGCTGGCGCAGGAAGGCCAGTTGTTCAGGCGTTTCGATACCTTCGGCCACGGTGACGTGGTGGAGCGCGTGCGCCATGGCCAGGATCATGTCGATCACCGCCGGTGCCGAGGGATCGGTGCCAAGCCGGCTGACGAAGCTCCGGTCGATCTTGAAGACATCGAAATTGAGCCGCGTGATGATGGCCAGATTGGCGTGGCCGGTGCCGAAGTCGTCGATTGCCAGCCGGACGCCCATGCGGCGGAGCGGCTTCAGCACGGCCTCGACATGGGCCGGGTCACGCACGGCCATGGATTCGGTGATTTCAAGTTCCAGCAGGGAGGGCGGCAGGCCCGAGTCCGCCATGGCGTTCAGGACGCGGTCGCAGAAGGTCGGATCGTCGAGCTGGGCTGCGGACACGTTCACGGCGACCGGAATGTTCCAGCCCTTACCGACCCATTCAGCAGCTGCGGCGCAGGATTGGCGCAGGATGGACTCACCGATCTCCGCAATCAGGCCCGACTCTTCAGCCACGGGAATGAACTCCGCTGGCGGGATCACCGTCCCGTCCGACGCGGTCCAGCGCGCCAGCGCCTCGCATCCGCTGATCGAGCCGGTCGCGAT
Organism: uncultured Hyphomonadaceae bacterium; assembly: GCA_964506685.1. Taxonomy (GTDB): domain Bacteria; phylum Pseudomonadota; class Alphaproteobacteria; order Caulobacterales; family Hyphomonadaceae; genus UBA5336. Next base: position 2,431 of record CAZDMQ010000038.1, read on the forward strand.
ATCAATCTTCGGCTGGAAGGCGGGCCAGAAGGCCGCATCGTCGACCGCCTGTCGGATGTCGGCCTCGAGCAGCAGGCGCCGTTCCGTCACCCGGTCAAGCCGCTCCTGATAGAAGACGAAGCCTTCCTTGCCCTGCGCACGCAGGCTTTTCAGCGCGACACTGGCGCGGCGCAGGAGATGACCGGCCCGGTCGCCGTCCTCGGGCGCGATGGCGATGCCGCCGGACAGGCCGAGCATGACCCTGCGACCCTCGATAAGGAACGGGGTGACGAAGGCGCGGCGGAGATTGCGCGCCACCTGGCCTGCCAGGTCGCGGCCGGTCCCCGGCGGCAACAGCAGGGCGAACTCGTCGGCCTGGAGATGCGCCAGCAGGCAATGGTTCCGGTTCAGAAGTCCGCGATCCTCGAGGCCGGCCAGCTCATCATCGATCCGGTCGCGCGCCAGCACGGCCAGGGAGAACGAGGTCTCCGTCCCGAGGAGCTCGCTCACCTTCTGGAAATGATCCAGGTCGAGGCTGAGAACACATAGCGGGTTTTCGAAGTCCGCGCTTGCCAGCTGGTCGTTCAACGTTTCGCAGAAAGCACGGAGATTGGGGAGGCCGGATTCGGGGTTTTCGAACGCCGCCCGGCGCAGGCGCGATTCCAGACGCCGGGCTTCGCGGACCTTGCGCTCGACAAGCAGGCGCAACCGCGTGATCTCCGAAAATGTGAAGACCGGCCCGGCAGTGTCCGGATCCTTCTCGCTGCGGCTGAAAGCCCGTTCGATGGTCGCGAGGCCGGCGAGCACGAAACGGGTGTAGAGATGCGCCGTGAGATAGGCGGCCGTGAGCGCCAGGCCAATCAGGCCGATAAGGATTTCCAGGGGCAGTGCCAGACTGAAAGGGTGCAGGCGGTGGGTCACGAGGCGACCTGCCACACCGCCCTCGACCGGCACGGGAGCCGATGCGGTATCGGTGCGCGCGAGCAGTCCCGGATCGCCGCCGACAAGCGTTCCGCGCGCATCCAGCAGGGCATAGCGTCCCTCGGTTGCAGCTTCCAGCGCGCGGACAAGATCGGCCCGGCCGTCTTGTGCGAGAAATACGCCGGAAAGGTGCGCCAGGTCGTCCGTCTGCGCCTGCGAGATTCGCTCGGCCCGGACCTGCTGCGAGAAGATCGAGGCGCCGAGGAACAGGAGCACGAGAACGGCACAGACCACCGTGGCAACCATCGGCTGGGTCACGCCGAGGCTGATCCGCTGCAGGCGGGCGCGCTGGGATCGATTTTCGGACACCTGACGCTGCCGCCCCGCTGTGTGTTGATGAATCACATATTCACTACTGCGGAATATTTAGAATAGCGTGAAGACGGCAGACGGCTTTTCAATCGCGTCGCGACCCACTAACTGGTGGGCATGCCAGAGCTTTCGCCATCAGACCGAACTGCAGATGTCAGCCGCGAGACCCGCGAGACGTCAATCCGGGTCACCATCAACCTCGACGGCACCGGCCAATCCGATGTGTCCACAGGGATCGGCTTCTTCGACCACATGCTTGACGCGCTGGCCAGGCATGGTGCGCTGGATCTCGGGGTGAAGGCGGAAGGAGACCTGCATATCGACATGCATCACACGGTCGAAGACACAGGTATCGTGATCGGCCAGGCGATCCGGCAGGCGCTGGGCGATTTCGGCGGTATCACGCGGTTTGGCCACGCCTATGTACCCATGGATGAGACCCTCAGCCGGGCCGCGATCGACCTCTGCAAGCGGCCCTATCTCGTCTGGAAGGTCAGCTTCACCCGCGACAAGATCGGCACCATGGATACCGAACTCTTCAAGGAGTTCTTCCACGCTCTCGCCGGTAATACCGGCATGTGCTTGCACGTGGAAAACCTCTATGGCGAAAACCAGCACCATATCATCGAGAGCTGTTTCAAGGCGACCGCGCGGGCGCTGCGCCAGGCCGTATTGGTCGATCCGGTGCTGAACGGGCAGGTGGCGAGCACGAAGGGTCTGCTGTAGCACCCGGCAGGCGTAAGGCCCGTCAGAGCTGTGGGGCAAGCGGCTTATCCGCAGCACCCGTCGCCGAGCTGGAGCGGCGGACATTTCACATCACCGTAGGAGCAGAAGACGCAACAATCGCCGGGCTTCGGATTGAGCAGCACGCCACACTTCGGGCAATCGTAGAAGTACTGGCAGGCGTTCGTCGGCATCTCCTCCCGCGTCTGCTTACTGCAGTCGGGACAGGTCAGCGTCGAGTGCGTGACGAATTTTTCGTTCATGATTGATGTATCCATTGCAGCAGTTCGCGCTCATGTTGGGGCAGGATCCAGGCTGCCGCGAGAAAAATGAACCCGACCCCAAGCGCGATCCAGAATCCCCGGCACGGCCGCCGTCCGCTGCGCCTCGCGACGACCACACCCGCCACGAGCAGAAGGACCGTCAGCAGCATCAGTGCTTCGCGGGCGTGTGCAAGGATGGCGAGATTGGCAACAAGGGCACTGGAGATCCCAAGATTCACGAGAATGATCAGCAGGACGCAGCAGGATGCGCCGAGCATGGCGAAGGCGCCTGACAGGACACCGCCTGCGGCCAGCCATCCGCGTCCGGTCGATGCGTCCGAAGTTTGATTTTCATCTGTCATGTCTCCGGGCTAGCATCTGGAGTCACTATAGGAGCAAGCGCGTTTTCATGACGGAGTTTTCCATTGGCTGGCTGAGCCGCCAAACAAGTGTCAAGATCGAGACGATCCGCTTCTACGAGAAGATCGGGCTCATGCCCGAACCGCCAAGAACGGAGGGTGGCCGGAGACTTTATGACGAGGTCGGCGTGACGCGGCTCTCCTTCATCCGTCGGGCACGCGAGCTGGGGTTTTCAATCGATGATATTCGCGGATTTCTCGGACTGAACGACGACCGGCCGACCTGTGCCGAAGTGTACGACACGGCATCGCGCCATCGCGCGGACATCCGGGAGAAAATCGCCGACCTCAAGCGCCTCGAGCGCCGCCTGTCGAAGATATTGAGTTCCTGCTCACAAGACGAAACGCCCGACTGCGCCCTGCTCGACGCCCTTCTGGGGGCGCGACCCACGACCGCAACCGGACGTCGGTAGGAACGACGATAGTGCGGTCCCGGCTCAGATCGTTGGCCGCCGCCGCGATTCGCGGAAGGTGATATAGAGGGTTGCGCTGACGATGACGGCGGCACCGATCCAGACGAACTGGCCCGGCAGGATCCGGAACAGGAGGAAGTCGGCTGCCGCCGCCATGGGCAGACGCAGATAGTCCATGGGCGACAGGAAGGACGCGTCCCCGATCGACATCGCCCGGACGTAGCAATACTGCGCGCCGAGCCCCGATACTGCCATGGCGAGGAGGAGCAACATTTGCATCGCGTTCGGTGTCGTCCAGTACCAGATCGCAAGGGGCAGCAGCAGGGTCGTCGACAGGAGGTTCGCCCAGGCGAGCAGCTGTCCAGGCGTGTGGCCACTCGATAGCGACTTCACCAGCACGATCGCACCGGCAAAGGCAAAGGCACTGCCAAGCGCGAGGGCACTGCCGAGGTCGACGACGAGACCGCCCTCTTTCGGGGCGTCGAGCCAGAACAGGATCTCATAGGGCACAACCATCACCAGAACGCCGAGGAACCCCACCGCGACCGCACCCCAGCGCCGCGGCCCGACCACCTCGCCCAACAGGAAGGCCGCCAGCAGCGTGACAAAAAGCGAGCGCGAGAAGGAGATCGCATTGAACTGCGAGACAGGCAGCTCGAAGAAGTCGGAAATCGCGAGCAGACTCAGGATGAATCCCACGGTGCCGAACAGGCTGCGCAGTAGGATCAGGCCGAGCCGGTCGGTCCGGAAGAAGCCGGGACCCTTGCGGACCAGCAGCGGCGCCATGATCAGCAGGCCGATGGATGCGCGGAAGAAGGCAATCACCATGGGGTGGATGTCGGCCGAGATCAGCTTGGCGAGGACGACATAGGCCGTGAAGCCCATGCCTGACACGACCATCCAGAGTGCACCTTTCAGATTGGCCGCCAAGGCGTTAGACTCCGCCTGCTCACGTGTCAGCTCGGGCAACGGCCCAACGGGACTTTCAGCCATGGACCCTTTTACTCCCGATGATCTTGCAGCCATCGACCGGCTCTGGCGCAGCCTGCCGCAGGATCATGTCTGGACCGGGTGGGCCGCAGCCGGCGAGGCGCCCACGGAGGTCTGGATCATCCGCACCCGCGCCAACTGGCGCCGGTTTCCCCTGCGCAAGCACGCCGGCGGATTTGCCCTGCACGATGAAACCGGCGACATCATCGCAATGGACACGGCGTTGGCCGGCCTGCTCGCGCGGGTCGAGGCCCTGCCGGCCCTTGGGACGCTGGCTGTGGACGCGCAGGCTCGGGACGGTCAGGCTGCGGCAGCGGACGGCGGTCAACTCCCGTCCGGCTGAGCCGGCCCCGTGGCGGCGGCCATCTGCTCGGCCTGCTCCGGCGTGATGCCGAGGGCCTCGAGAATGGGCCCTGCATCCGCATCCCGCCAGCTATGGGTCGGGCCGACCGTGATCCCGCCATCGACCACGAATTCACCGCCGGTGATGAAGCTGGCAGCATCGGACGCCAGGAACGCGGCCATCTCCGCAATGTCGCGGGCCTGTCCGGTACGCCCGACCGGCTGCATGCGCGCGCCGTTCTGGGCGACGAGGGCGGCCATCTGGTCGGCTTGCTCGCGCGGCAGGCCGAGCGATGCGCCGAAGATCGAGGTGGCGATGAAGCCTGGCAGGATCGCGTTCACGCGGATGCCATACCGGGCCAGCTCGGCTGCGGCCAGTTTGGAATAGTGCGCCACCCCTTTCTTGCAGACCGAATAGGTGATCGGCGCGTAGCCGGCCTCGATGGCACTGATCGAAGAGGTGTTGATGACGCTGCCGCCACCGCGCGCCCTGAAGTGCGGAAGCGCGAGGTGTGTGCCCTCGAACACGGCCTTCAGCAGCACCGCGACGGTGGCGTCGAAGCCGGCGCTGTCGAACGCCTCCACACCTCCGGGCGTTCCGCCGTGGCCGGCATTGTTGAACAGGATGTCGAGCCCGCCAAAGGCATCGACGCAGGTCTGCAGCGCCCGGTCGAGATCCTCGCGCACGGTCACGTCACAGCGAACAAAACGAACGGTGCCGGCACCGAACCGGGTCTCGAGGGCTTCGCCTTTCTCGACCTGCAGATCGGCGGCAACCACACGTGCGCCGCTCTCGACAAAGGTCTCGACGCTGGCGAGGCCAATACCGCTGGCTGCCCCGGTGATGACCGCCGTTTTTCCGTTCAGATCCGCCATGCTGGCCGCCCCTGTTCTCGAATTTCGGACCATTAGGCGGGCCTCACGGCTCGGTCGTCAAGCGGCGGGGGAGCCATGTTCCGGGGTGCCGTTACGGCATGTAGAGCGTGTAAATGACCTCGGCCTCGATATCGAGCGTGCCTGCAGAGAGATCGACGACGCCGAAATTGTAGCGATAGAGAATATCGAACCGGACCGACTGATCGGCGAGGCTTCCGCGCTGGGCGGCCGTGGACTGGTTTCCCCGGAAGACTGTGCGGCCGTTCGACAGCGTGGAGAGGGCCCGACTGTTCATGCGCCGGCCGCCCGTCGCACCGCCCGTGTGGGGATACCGGGCCGACGCTCCGAAGGCGACACCGTCATTGCCGGACAGGGTAACTTCGAGGGTCCCGCGCACCCTGTCCAGATCGGCCAGGACCGATGACCCGACGGGCGCGGCGACGGCGTCGATGTAGAAATCCCGGTTTGAGGCGACATAGAAGCTCGTATTGAGTTCCATCCTGCGCGTCCGGTTGTCGGTGGCGTTGCCGATACCGAACGGCGCGAAGCTGTCGCTGGCATCCATTGCGCTATCGCCATTGCTGTCGGCATCGACGCGCCCGCCGCCGGCGATGCGCCGAATGCGAACCGGTGCCCCCTGCGTCTCGCTGAGGGGGCTTCCCAAGGGCACCATGGTGCCGGTTACCACGGCCTGCACATCCCCGGCGATGAAGTCGTGATCCGTGCTGCCGGGTGCGGTATCCATGATGAAATCAGCGGCGATGGGGGTGCCGGCCGAATCGCCTCCCCAGACCACGATCAGCCCGAGGACCTTGAAATGCGGAGCATCGGTCACGCTGGCCGAAGCGGTCGCCGCGATTGCGCCGAGCCCCGCTGCAAGCCAGATGCTGCCGGCGATGCGCAGGGCACGCCAGGAGGATCGGGGACGTTGGTTCATCCCTCCCTCCTCGCATGGCGAGACTGCAATCGGGCTAAGATGATCGATGCAATTCGCCGGTTGCCTTAACGGGTCTGATCACGCCCCGTATTTCAGCCGTCCTGGCAAGCCGGACGTTCAGCCCTTGCCAAGTCGCTGCAATCAATGCTGCTGTGCCGCGGTTTGTGTCCGGAGGAAACGGTAATGGCCGGTGTCGTGGTGATCGGTGCCCAGTGGGGCGATGAAGGCAAGGGCAAGATCGTCGACTGGCTGAGCCATCGCGCCGATGTCATCGTGCGCTTCCAGGGCGGCCACAATGCCGGCCACACGCTGGTGATCGGCGAAAAAACGTTCAAGCTCAACCTGCTGCCCTCCGGCGTCGTGCGTGGCGGAAAGCTGTCGGTGATTGGCAATGGCGTGGTCGTCGATCCCTGGCAGTTCATTGCAGAGATCGACGGCATGGCCGCGGCGGGTATCCAGCTTGGATCCGATGACCTCGTGGTTGCGGAGAATGCTGCCCTGATCCTGCCCTGGCACAAGGATCTCGACGCTGCCCGCGAAGGCGCGGCGGCCGATGATGCGAAGATCGGGACGACCAAGCGCGGGATCGGTCCGGCCTATGAGGACAAGGTCGGCCGTCGCGCGATCCGCGTCGCCGATCTTGCCGACGAGGCGGCCCTCGACATGAAGCTCGACCGGCTGATCGCCCATCATACGCCCCTGCGCGTCGGACTTGGCCTGCCCGCACCCGATGCGGCCGCCCTGAAAGCCGACCTGCAGGACATTGCCGGGCGGCTCCTGCCCTTCTCCGGGCCTGCCTGGCGGCTGCTCAATGACAGCGCGAAACTTGGCCGCCGGATCCTTTTCGAAGGCGCGCAGGGTGTGATGCTGGACGTCGACCACGGCACCTATCCCTTCGTCACCTCGTCGAACACGGTGGCAGGACAGGCCGCTGCCGGGACCGGTCTTGGCCCGCGGACGGTGTCCTATGTGCTCGGCCTGGCCAAGGCCTACACGACGCGGGTCGGCGCAGGACCGTTCCCGACGGAGCAGGAGAACGCGATCGGACAGCGGCTCGGCGAGCGCGGACACGAATTCGGCACGGTGACCGGACGGGCCCGGCGCTGCGGCTGGTTCGATGCGGTGATGGTCCGCCAGGCCTGTGATGTGGCGGGGGTGACCGGGCTCGCCCTGACGAAGCTCGACGTTCTTGACGGGTTCGAGCACATCAAGGTCTGCGTGCGCTACAGAATCGGTGATCGGGAGCTCGATTACCTCCCGCCAACGGCTGCGGCGCAGGCTGCGATCGAGCCGGTCTACGAAACGATGCCGGGCTGGCAACAGTCGACCCGTGGCGCCCGCAGCTGGAACGACCTGCCGGCGGAGGCCGTGAAGTACGTCCGCCGGCTGGAAGAGCTCGTCGGCAAGCCGGCTGCCCTCGTCTCGACCAGCCCTGAGCGCGAGGACGTCATCCTGATGCGCGACCCGTTCGAGGGCGGCTGAGGGTCGCGGGGGTGGAGCTAATTCAGGGGCTCCACGTGCGCGACCGATGGTGAGAAGACGCGGCCCATATAGGTCCATTCCCCTGGCAGCTCGTCCACCGCGACCCGGACGTGCCACTGGTTCGGCGGGCGGGCGATGTCTTCCCGGCTCACGTCACCCCGATGGAGCGGCACATGATCGACAACGGTGCCGACCACCCCTTGCCCGGGTGAATGGTAGGCCGCCCGGGTCGGGCCGACATACCGGACCCGCGAACCGATTTCCGGAAGTTCTTGCATGGACCAATCTCCTCTACCGTGAACACGCGCGATGTCTCTCGCGTCAAGGGTGAGAAGACCCGACCCGGCGGGCGGCGAATGGGCCGGTCCCTGGCCGAACCGGGGCAAGATTGTGGCGGTGTTAAGGCCCTGTTAACCACCCTGACACCGCGTTCATCCACAGCCTCTGTCAGGCCCTCGAACTGCGTGCCCAAAGGGCGTGTTCACCCAGAGCAGCAACAAGTTCGGCATGGGCTGCCTGCTCTTCCGGCGTGATCAGGGGTGGCAAGGGTGTGGGACGGCGCCTGGCAGGCTGGCGTTCCGACGCGCCGGCGCCGGCGTGCTCGTCGGTGAAATCGAAGGCGCGCGCGCGTCCGCCGAGCAGTTCGAGATAGACATCGGCAAGCAACTGGCTGTCGAGCAGCGCGCCATGCAGGGTCCGGCTTTCGAGGGAGATGTTGAAGCGGCGGCAGAGGGCGTCGAGATTCGCCGGGGCGCCGGGAAATTTCTTCCGGGCCATGGCAGCCGTATCGATCCAGCGCGGCTCCGGTATCGCCGGCCGACCGCAGCGCTCGAGCTCCATGTTCAGAAAGCCCCGGTCGAAGCCTGCATTGTGCGCAATGATCAGGGCATCCCCGATGAAGTCGACCAGGGCGTCGACGATGTCTGCGTCCTCGAAGCCGGGCTTGTCGGCGAGCATGTCGTCGGTGATCCCGGTGATCTCGATGGTAGCCCGGGAAACGGGACGACCGGGATTGACGAGGCGCCGGAACGTACGGCCCGTGGGGATGTGATTGACGAGTTCGACGGCGCCGAGCTCGATGATCCGGTCACCATTCTGCGGGTCGAGCCCCGTCGTCTCGGTATCGAAGGCGATCTCACGGATCCTGTCGGCCATCGCTTGTTTCTCCATCAAGGCGAATCACAAGGTCCATGATGGCCCGGACATGCGCCCGTGCGAAGTCGAAACCGAAACCTGTATTGACGATGAAATCGGCGCGGGCGCGCTTGTCCGCATCAGGCATCTGCTTGGCCAGGATCGCCTCGAACTCCGCCTCGCTCATCGTGCCACGGGCGAGCACGCGCTCGCGCTGAACGGCCGCCGGTGCGGAGACGACACAGACAAGGTCGCAACGCTGGTCGCCCCCGGTCTCGAACAGGAGCGGGATGTCGAGCACGGCGCAGGCCGAACCGCTCGCGGCCGCCTCTGCCCGGAATGTCATCTGGCTGGCGCCGACGAGGGGGTGGACGATCGCTTCCAGTCGCCTCATGGCCTCCTGGTCGCCGACAACCTTCGACCGCAGGGCAGCGCGATCGATCCCGCCGTCGTCACCGACAACACCCTCGAACGCCGCCGACAGTGGTGCGACCGCCGCGCCTCCTGGCGCATAGAGCGCGTGCACCGCCGCGTCCGCATCATAGACCGGCGCACCGGCCTCGCGAAACAGGCCAGCCGTTGCCGTCTTGCCCATACCGATGGACCCTGTAAGTCCGAGTATCATCATTGCGTCATTCCCATCGCCTGCCGGCACCTGGTCAGCGCGGTGGCGCGGTCGGGCCGCACCCCGTGCCAGGTCTCGAACGACAGGGCAGCCTGTCCGACCAACATGCCAAGCCCGTCAGCGACCCGCCAGCCGTCCCGGCTCGCCGCATCGAGATTGCCGCGCGCGGCCTTGCCATAGCTGATATCATAATAGAGCCGGCCACCGCCCTCTCCCAGCTGCACGACCTGGCCGTCATGGCCAGCACTCAGCGTGTTGACCACGGCATCGACCGTCCGCGCCAGAGCGGGAATGCCGGAGAGATCGTGGACCACCGATGCCGGCAGGGACAGTGTTGCGGCAAGGGCAACGGCGCGTGCGGGTGTGCGGTTGGCGATCACCAGCCCGAATCCCTCGTCGCAAAGCCCGCGGGTAACCGCCTGTGCGGCCCCGCCGGCGCCGAGGACCAGCACCGTTCCCGATGTCAGGACGTTGCCGGCCTGGTCGCGAAAATCATCGAGAAACCCGCCATGGTCGGTATTGTCCCCGGCCCAGCCGCCGGTCGGTGTTCGGGTCAGCGTGTTCACGGCGCCCAGGGCCCGGGCGAGCGGTGTCACGGTTTCGCAGAGCGCGGCCACGGCGATCTTGTGTGGCAGGGTGACATTGAGCCCCCGCACACCGTCCCGCTCCAGCGCCGATACGCCTGTCGCAAGTTCATCGGCCGGGACCCGGAAGGCGCGGTAGTCGGCGTCGATCCCGAGATCGCGCATCCAGCCGCGATGGATCAGCGGCGAGAGCGAATGGGCGACCGGATCGCCGATAACACCATAGAGCCCGCCCATTCAGGTCTCCAGAACACCGCGCACGCGGAGGTAATCAAGCAGCGGCAACAAAGGCAGTCCGAGGATGGAGAAGTAGTCGCCCTCAATGCGGGTGAACAGCTGCGCCCCCAGTCCTTCAAGCTGGTAGCCTCCGACTGTGGCGAGGATGTCCTCGCCAACGCGGGTCAGGTAAGTCTCGATGAATTCGGGGCTGAGCGGACGCATGGTCAGGCTCGGCCGCGCCAGGTGTCTCCAGACCGGCTGGCCGTCCTCGCAGATCACCAGCGCGGTCTCCAGCCGATGGGTCTGTCCCGACAGCGACTGCAGGTGCGTTCGCGCCTCGGCCAGGGTCTTCGGCTTGTCGAAGGCCCGCTCGCCGAGGCCGAGCATCTGGTCGCCGCCGATGACCAGTCCCGGCTCGCGGGTGGACACCCGGATGGCCTTCAGCTCGGCCAGCGCCATGGCCTGGTCGGCCACGCTTGCGCCCTCGGCCCGCATCGACAACTTGACGGCATCTTCGTCCACGGCTGCGGGAATGGCAGCCGCCTCGACACCTGCAGCCGCAAGCAACGCCTGACGGCTGCGGCTGGCCGAAGCGAGGATAACTTGGCTGCCCGTCAATGCCCCCGCCTCTCGTTCAGCTTGTTCAGGATGGCGGCTGCGGTCTCCTCGACCGAGCGGCGGGAGACATCGATCACCTGCCACTTGTTGCGCTGATAGAGGCGGTTGGCTTCGGTGACCTCCCGGCGCACCGCCTCCTCGTCGGCATAGGTCGTGTCGGGGCGCTCATTCAGCGACAACAGGCGCTGGCGCCGGATCTGCACCAGCCGCTCGGCGGATATCTTGAGACCGACAATCATCGGCTTGGTCAGGTTCATGAGCTGGTGCGGCAGCGGAACATCTGGCACCAGCGGGATATTGCCCGCCCGGACGCCGCGGTTTGCCAAGTATACGCAGGTCGGGGTCTTCGACGTCCGGCTGACACCGACCAGCACCACATCGGCTTCATCCAGCCCATCGACATTCTGCCCGTCATCATGGCGCAGCGCGAAATCGATTGCCTCGATCCGGTCGAAATATTCCTGGTTCAGGGCATGCTGTCCCGCCACCCGCTCGCTCGCCATGAGGCCGAGATGGCGGGACAGCATGTGCACGGCCGGATCGAGGACCGGAAGCGTCGGCATCCCCATGCTCCGGCACTCGCGTTCGAGGGTGCGCCGCAGACCGTCATCGGCCAGAGTGTACCACACGACGCCGGGCAGCCCGCGGATCTCGTTGAGAACCCGGGACAATTGCTTCTCAGAGCGCACGAGATAGTAATTGTGCTCAAGCGGGCTGACATGCTCGAACTGGGCGCTGGCGGCGCGCATGACGGCGTTGAGAGTTTCACCCGTGGAGTCGGACACCAGGTGGATATTGAAGAACACGCTGAACGGCATCTGGCCCGCCGGAACTGTTATCAGGCTGCCTCTTGCCCGGCATGGCCGGAACCGGCAACCCCTTGTGCATCGCGCTGTGAACAGCGGCGGATGGTCGAACCCGTCCCCGGACACGCACACCAGCATCCACATCTGGCGAAATCCCGGGCCATTTTTCCGGCCCTGTTCCGGCTGCCGCCAGATCAAAGGAGGTTACCACAACGTTAGGAATTGAATCAGAAGCGATTTGCGAGGGGGTTGGTTTCTTGAAAAGCCTGTGGGAGAGCCGTGCAAAATCGACTCGATCCGGGCGAACAGGGTGGAATCCAACCGATCCCACGCCCTAATCATCACCGGTCCAGGGTTAAATGGATTCAAGTTCTGAAAGGCACATCGTGGCAGACATCGATCACAAACCGCTTCTCTCGGTGCTTCGCGGCAACCGCCATAGTCCGCCTCCGGTCTGGATGATGCGCCAGGCGGGCCGGCACCTTCCGGAATATCTCGAAGTCCGGGCGCGCGCGAAGGATTTCATGGATTTCTGCTTTACCCCGTCGCTTGCCGCCGAAGCAACGCTGCAGCCGGTCCGCCGCTATGGCATGGACGGAGCGATCCTGTTCGCCGATATCCTGCTGATCCTAGATGCCATGGGACGGTCGGTGCATTTCGAGGCTGGCGTCGGCCCCATCGTCGAGGCGATCGAAACCGCAGATGACCTTGCAAGCGTCCCTGTGCCGATGGTGACCGACCGGATGTCTCCGGTGTTCGAGACGGTGAGCCGGGTGAAAGCCGAGTTGCCGGACGAGACAACGCTGATCGGGTTTGCCGGCTCGCCCTGGACGGTGCTGCTCTATGCCATCGAGGGCCGGGGCAAGACGGACCGGACGCGGGCAAAGCTCTGGGCCTATCAGGATGAGCCCGGCATGGCTGCCGCGCTCGGCCATCTGGTCGAAACGACGGCGCAGTATCTCCACGGTCAGGTCAAGGCCGGGGCCGATGCGCTGATGCTGTTCGACAGCTGGGCGGAAGGCCTGCCGGTGTTCCAGTTCGACCAGCTGATCATAAAGCCGACCCGCGATCTGGTGAGCCGCCTTCGGTCCCTTGGGGTGGACGTGCCCATCATCGGGTTTCCGCGCGGGGCCGGGGCCATGCTTGCGACCTATGTGGAACAGACCGGCGTGGATGCCTGCGGTCTCGATACCGCAGCGGTGCCGGAGCATGTCAACGCCTCGCTGCCGGCAGGCTTTCCCGTGCAGGGCCATCTCGATCCGCTGGCGCTTCTCGCCGGAGGCGGACGACTTGACGCAGAGGTGGACAGGCTGCTCGCCGCCTACCCAGAACGGCCCCATATCTTCAATCTCGGCCACGGGGTTCTCCCGCAAACGCCGATTGCGCATGTCGAGGCGGTTCTCCGCCGGTTGAGGGAAGGATAGCTGTCCATGGGCCGCAGGATCGCGATCGTTCTGTTCAATCTGGGCGGGCCGGACAGTCAGGACGCCGTCCAGCCGTTCCTGCAGAACCTCTTTGCTGATCCTGCCATTCTGCGAGTCCCGGCGCCAGTTCGGTTTGTCCTCGCTCGCCTGATCTCGCGGCTCAGGGCGCCGGCGGTGAAGTCGAATTACGCGCTGATGGACCAGCCGGGTGGTGGCTCGCCGCTCCTGCCCGAAACTGAGGCCCAGGCGCGGGCGCTTGAGGCCTTGCTGACAGATCGGCGCCCCGGTGAGCAGTTCCGTGTCTTCATTGCCATGCGCTACTGGCGACCGATGACGCGGGATACCGCCCGCGAGGTGAAGGCATGGCAGCCGGACGAGACGATCCTTCTACCGCTTTATCCGCAGTATTCCTCGACAACGACCGGGTCGTCCCTTGAAGAATGGGCGCGCCATTATCGCCAGCCGACGCGCACGATCTGCTGTTACCCATTCAATGACGATTTCATCTCGGCTCATGCGGAGCGGATCGTGAAGGCCTGGGACGCGGCGGGTCAGCCAGAGAATGTCCGCCTCCTGATGTCCGCCCACGGCCTTCCAGAGCAGGTGGTCCGCGACGGCGATCCCTATCAGTGGCAGGTCGAGGAAATGGCGGCTCGCCTGGCCGCGCAGCTTCATGAAAGCCGGCCCGGCGCGTTTGAAACGCAGGTCTGTTACCAGTCCCGCGTCGGCCCGCTGAAGTGGATCGGTCCGGCCACTGAGGACGAGATCGGGCGCGCTGCACGTGATGGCAAGGCGATCATGATCGCGCCGATCGCCTTTGTGTCGGAGCATATCGAAACGCTCGTCGAACTCGACCGGGAGTATCGCGAGCTTGCGGAGGAACAGGGCGTCGAGACGTATATCACGGTCCCTGCGCTCGGAACCCTTGACGGGTTCGTCAAGGCCCTCGCCGATGAGGTCGAAGCCACGCTCCAGTCGAATTCCGACCTGAGATCGTGCCGCGGCGGGCGGTTGTGCCCGAGCGGTTTTCTCGATTGTCCGTTTTCAGAGCGAGAGGCTGCATGACCTACCTGCTCGTGAAATCGGCGCATCTCATTTTCGTCATCGCCTGGATGGCGAGCCTGCTGATCTATCCGCGCTACAAGATCCACCAGTTATCGGGTGTCTCGGGTGGCGAGCTCTCGCTTACCATGGCGGACGCGTCGGCGCGGCTGAGACGGATCATCATGACACCTGCATTCGTGCTGGTCTGGGCCCTGGGACTGACGATGATCGCGCTCAATCCGTCGCTGCTGCAACAGGGATGGCTGCATCTGAAACTTGTCCTGCTGGTCGCCATGAGCGCCCTGCATGGCTGGTTCATCGTCATTGGGCGGCGGATTGACCAGGGACAGGCCCCTGTCTCGATGCGAACCTTGCGCATGGTGAACGAAGTCCCGTTCCTGCTGATGATCGTGATCGTCGTGCTGGCGATCGTGAAGCCGTTTTGACGTCCATTCCACCCTGTCGTGAAAACTTGTCTTGACGGAACGCCGCGCGACTGGTCTTAGGCGATAGAGATTTCCCATCCTCCGGCGAGGCGCTTCCTGCTGCCCGCCCTGTTCTCCGAACGATATGACAGACACATTGACCGATACCGTCACCCGGGTGACGTTGCACGAACTCAAGACGAAGAGTCCGACCGAGCTTCTCGCCTATGCGGAAGAGCTGGACGTCGAGAACGCGTCTTCGCTTCGCATCCAGGACATGCTCTTCGCCATCCTCAAGGAACTGGCCGATCAGGATATCGAGATCATTGGCGAGGGGGTGCTTGAGGTCCTGCCGGACGGGTTCGGCTTCCTGCGCTCGCCTGAAGCGAATTATCTTCCGGGTCCGGATGATATCTACGTCAGTCCGAACGTCCTGCGCAGGGCAGGGTTGCGGACGGGCGATACCGTCGAGGGTCCGATCAAGGAACCGCGCGAGAATGAGCGGTATTTTGCCCTCACCGATGTGACCCGGATCAATTTCGAGGATCCGGAGCGCGCCAGGCAGAAGGTGCATTTCGATAACCTGACGCCGCTCTACCCGGAAGAGCGGCTGCACATGGAAAGTCAGGATCCGACCCGCAAGGACCGGTCAGGACGTGTCATCGACATCGTTGCGCCGATTGGTAAAGGTCAGCGGGCACTGATCGTGGCCCCGCCGCGTACCGGCAAGACCGTCCTGCTGCAGAATATCGCGTCCTCGATCGAGGAAAACCACGCCGAATGCTATCTCATCGTCCTACTGATCGATGAGCGGCCCGAGGAAGTGACCGACATGAAGCGGACGGTGAAGGGCGAGGTGATCTCCTCGACCTTCGACGAACCCGCGACCCGTCACGTCCAGGTTGCGGAAATGGTGATCGAAAAGGCCAAGCGCCTTGCCGAGCACGGTCGGGACGTCGTGATCCTGCTGGATTCCATCACCCGCCTCGGGCGCGCCTACAACACCGTGGTACCGTCCTCGGGCAAGGTGCTGACCGGTGGTGTCGATGCCAACGCGCTGCAGCGGCCGAAACGCTTCTTCGGCGCTGCCCGGAATCTCGAGGAAGGGGGCTCGCTGACGATCATCTCGACGGCGCTGATCGACACCGGGTCGCGTATGGACGAGGTGATTTTCGAGGAGTTCAAGGGCACCGGCAACTGTGAAGTGGTGCTCGACCGGAAAGTGGCCGACAAGCGGACCTTCCCCGCCATCGACATCATGAAGTCCGGCACGCGGAAGGAAGAGTTGATTACCCCGCGCGAGCAGCTCCAGAAGATCTATGTGCTGCGCCGTATTCTCAACCCGATGGGCACATCGGATGCGATCGACTTCCTGCTCGACAAGCTACGCCAGACAAAGACCAACGACGAATTCTTCGAGGCCATGAAGAACTGACGCCAGTGCCCTTTTTCCCGGGCATGATGGACGAGTTGACCAGGGTCCGGTGTCTGGGCGTCGGAGGACAAGAACGCAGACGGACTGCGCTGGGGATCACGCGTCCGAGCGCCTCGCGGTTAGCCGGCGGCAGACGTCATCGAGCTGGTCGAGCTCGCGATACTTGATCCGAAGCTCACCACCCCGCGGTCCATGGCGGATATCGACATCCAGGCCCAGATTGCGGGCGATGTCGGCTTCGAGCGCCTGGGTATCCACATCCTTCTGGGCGGCGAGTTTCGCGACACCTTTGCGGACATCTGCGCCGTCCCGCGCTGCCTTTGCCCGCGCCTCGACTTCGCGGACGCTCAGCTTCTTCGTGATTGCGAGATCGGCAAGCGCTTCGGGGTCCGGGGCGGTCAGCACCGCGCGTGCGTGACCAGCAGAAAGGGCGCCCTGCTTGACCTGTTCGCGCACGGCTTCGGGGAGTTTGAGCAGGCGCAGCGTGTTGGCGATATGCGCCCGGCTCTTCCCGATGGTTTCGCCGAGACCCTCCTGTGTCCGCCCGAACCGCCGCATCAGCGCGTCATAGGCTTCGGCCTCTTCCATGGGGTTGAGATCGGTGCGCTGCACGTTCTCGATGATCCCGATCTCCAGCAACTGGAGTTCATCCATGTTCCGGATCGTCGCAGGGATACGCGGCAGATTGGCCAGTTTCGCCGCGCGCCACCGCCGCTCGCCGGCAACGATCTGGTACTTCGACGCGTCGTTCGGGTCGGGCCGGACGAGGATTGGCTGGATCACGCCGTGTTGCCGGATGGAGTCGACAAGCTCGTTCATGGCCTCCGGTTCGAAGGTCTGTCGCGGTTGAGAGGGATTTGGCCGGATATCGATAACCGGGATCTCGGTCGGCCCGCCCGGCTTGCCGCCGTCCGACGGCTCTGCGGGTGCCGGCGAGATGGCCTCAACCTCGCCGATCAGCGACGACAGGCCCCGGCCCAGGCGAGACGACTTCCGGGAGTCTTCCGACATGCTCATCAGGCCGCCTGCCGGGCTTTCTCGCGCTGCAGGACTTCCGAGGCGAGCCGGATATAGGCTTCGCTACCCGGGCAGCGATAATCATAGAGCAAGGCTGGCTTGCCGAAGGACGGAGCTTCCGACAGGCGAACATTTCGCGGAATCACCGTGTCGTAAACCTTCGCACCGAAGAATGAACGGACCTGGTCGGCCACTTCATCTGAAAGATTATTGCGGCGGTCGTACATGGTCAGGACGACGCCCTGTATCTCGAGATCGGGATTGAGACCGCTCCGAACGACTTCGATTGTGCGGAGCAATTGTGCCAGGCCTTCAAGCGCCAGAAATTCGCATTGCAGGGGCACAAGCACGGCATCTGCGGCTGCCATGGCATTGACGGTCAGCGAGGACAGGGACGGCGGGCAGTCGATAAAGACGAAATCATAGGCCGCGTCGCCTTTTGCATTCTGGCGTTCCAGATAGGAACGTATCGCATTTTTAAGCCTGTAGGAGCGGCGATTGTCGGCAGCGAGTTCTGTTTCGACACCGGAAAGATTTTCGTCGCCGGTGACAACATCCAGATTGGGAACCACCGTCGGGAGGATTGCGTTTTCCAGGGGCACCTGGTCGACGACAACGTCGTAGCTGGTAATCGTCCGGTCCTGCCGGCTGATCCCGAGGCCCGTGGAGGCGTTGCCCTGGGCATCGAAATCGATGACGAGGACACGGTTTCCCACGGCGGCCATGGCGGTCCCGAGATTGATCGATGTGGTCGTCTTGCCAACGCCGCCCTTCTGGTTCGCGACGGCGAAGATACGAGTGGGATCACCCATGTCGGCTTACCTCCGAAACTTTCAAGATGACGGCCGCAGGGTCGGTCAGGCTTGGACACGGCGTGTGCCTCAACTGCCAATGCCGATTCGCGGCGTCGAGTTCCTCATGCCACGTTTTGCCCTTATGGAAGAGCCCCAAGGCGCCATTTTCGAGCCAGGGTGCGGCGTATTCCAGTAATTTCGGCAGTGGCGCAACCGCCCGGGCCGTCACCACGTCCACTGGAAACGCGTCAATCGCCTCGATCCTCGACTGGATGACCCGCGCCGGGAGGTCGAGTTCGCTAACGACCGCCTGCAGGAAGGCGCATTTCTTGCCGACGCTTTCGACCAGGGTGATCGAGAAGGGCGGCGGTGCAGAGGCGGCCAGAATAAGGCCCGGAAAACCGCCGCCGGATCCGAGGTCCAGACAGGTCTGAACGGCCGGCATGTGCGGGAGCAATTGCAGGCTGTCGAGGATATGTCGCGACCAGACGCGGTCGAATTCCCGGGGTCCGATCAGGTTCATCCGGACCCGCCAGTCATCCATGATCGCCACTAGCCGGTCCAGGCGCGAGAGTGTTTCACGTGAAACACCAAAGTCTGCGGCAAGCCGGTTTCGCGCTTCACGCTCAATCTCGGTCATCCGGCCACGCGTCTGACGGCGCGGCCGCTGGCCCTGATGTGGCCGATGATCGCCGTCAGCGCGCCCGGTGTCATGCCCTCTATCCGCGATGCCTGGCCTATGGTCTGCGGCTGGATCGTCAGGAGCTTGTCGCGGGCCTCGTTCGAGAGACCGCCAATGCTCCGGTAGTCGATATCGGCGGGGATCGACATGGCTTCGTCCCGGCGCATCGCGGCGACGTCGGCCGCCTGGCGTTCGAGATAGCCTGCATATTGAGCTTCGATCGTCATCTGCGCAGCGATGGGTGGCGCGATCGTTTCCAGTTCCGGCCAGGCGGTCGTGAGGTCATCGAAATCGAGGCCGGGATAGGCGAGATACTCGAATGCGGATCGCTTCCGGCCATCCTGGTTGACCTGCCAGCCGAGGCGCTCGGCCGATGAGGGCGGCATGGCGAGGCGCGAAAGCTGGTCGCGCGCCGCTTCCAGCGCACGGTGTTTCACGTGAAACATCTCTGCCCGCGCCGGCGGGACGATACCCCATTCAATGGCCTTGGGCGTGAGACGCTGGTCCGCATTGTCGGATCTCAGGGACAGGCGGTATTCGGCGCGCGAGGTGAACATGCGATAGGGTTCGGTCACGCCCCGGGTCACAAGGTCGTCGATCAGGACCCCGATATACGCCGTCGCCCGGTCAAGGGTGACGGGCTCGAGGCTTTTTGCCTTCCGCGCAGCGTTCAGGCCCGCCATGAGGCCCTGGGCGCCCGCCTCCTCATACCCGGTCGTCCCGTTGATCTGGCCGGCGAGAAACAATCCCGGCAGGGCCTTCAGCTCGAGCGAAGGGAAGAGGGCGCGGGGATCGACATAATCATATTCGATGGCGTAGCCCGGCTGCAGGATCACTGCCGCTTCGAGACCGGGAATGGTCTTCAGGAATGCGGCCTGAACGTCGGTCGGCAGAGAGGTGGAAAGACCGTTCGGATAGACGGTGTGATCGTCCAGGCCTTCAGGTTCGAGGAAGACCTGATGGCTGTCCCGATCGGCAAACCGGTGGACCTTGTCCTCGATGGACGGACAGTATCGCGGCCCCCGACCCGCAATCGCACCAGAGTACACGGCCGACGCGGCAAGGTTATCCCCGATCATCCGATGTGTGTTGGCCGTCGTGTGGGTGATGCCGCAAGCGACTTGCGGCACCGTGATCCGATCCGTCAGGTAGGAAAACGGAACGGGATCCTCATCGGCCGGCTGCATGTCGCAGACCGACCAGTCTATCGTCCGGCCGTCGAGCCTTGGCGGGGTCCCGGTCTTTAGGCGCCCCATGGGCAGGCCCAGGGCATAGAGCCGGTCGGACAGGGCGATGGCCGGCTGCTCGCCGATCCGCCCGGCTGGGATGCGCTCCGTCCCGCGGTGGATCACGCCCTTGAGGAAGGTGCCCGTCGTGATCACCACGGCTGGTGCTCGGTACAATTGGCCGGAGGCGCCGATGACGCCGGCCAGCCGATCCTCGATGAGCAGAATATCCTCAATGCCGTCTTCGAGGATCGTGAGGCTGTCCTGTGCGGCGAGCCGCTCCTGCATCCGGTTGCGGTAGAGGGCGCGGTCGATCTGTGCGCGCGGACCCCATACGGCAGGGCCTTTGGAGCGGTTGAGCATGCGGAACTGGATACCGGACTGGTCGGCGACTTCGCCCATCAGCCCGCCCAGCGCGTCAATCTCGCGAACGAGGTGGCCCTTGCCGAGCCCGCCAATGGCTGGATTGCAGGACATCTCGCCGATCTTGTCGCGCCGGAATGTGACCAGGGCGGTTTCGGCCCCGGCCCGCGCAGCCGCAGCCGCGGCTTCACACCCGGCGTGTCCGCCGCCGACGATGATGACATCGAATGTCCCGCTCATGACTAATCCAGTTTGTCGTGGTTTACCGTCGCTATATAGGGACTGGCCCGTTCGGGGTCACTTGCCAATGCAGAATTGCGAGAAGACGGCGCCGAGAACCTCTTCAACATCGATCCCGCCCATCAGGCTCGTGAGCTCGCGGACGGCGCGCCGGAGATCTTCGGCGACGAGTTCCGCGCCGGCGCCCGTTTCGATCATGTGCCGGGCGGTGTCTAGGTGCTTCAGCGCTGCGGTCAGTCCCGTGCGGTGGCGCGCCCGCGTGATAAGGGGGGGCGGCGCGCTTGTGACGCGACCGCTAATGCGGCCGGAGAGGGCCCTGACCAGATCGGCCATGCCCTCTCCAGTCTTCGCGGAGACCGGCAGTGTTTCACGTGAAACATCAATACCGGCCGGCTGGCCCAGGTCGATCTTGTTGATCACCACGAGGTCTTCGGGTTCAAGCATGTTCTCATGGGCATAAGCGGGGGCCGTGCCATCGATGACGAGGACCCTCAGGTCTGCCTCGGTCGCAGCCCGGCGCGCGCGGCGAACCCCTTCCTGTTCGATCGGGTCTTCGCTCGTTCGGAGTCCCGCCGTGTCGCTGACCAGAGCGAGGTGATCCGCCAGCCTGAGACGGACCTCGATCACGTCCCGGGTCGTTCCGGGCCGGTCCGTGACGATGGCCGCGTTCCGGCCGGCGAGATGGTTGAGGAGGCTGGACTTGCCGGCATTCGGCGCGCCGATGAGGGCGATCCTGAACCCGTCGCGGATGCGCTCGCCCAGGCCATCGTCTGACAAGGCTCCGGACAGGTCCGTCTGCAAGCGCTCCAGCCGGGCGCAAACCATCGGATCGGTGGAGTCCGGCGCGTCGGATTCGTCGGGAAAGTCGACCGCGACCTCGACAAGTGCGAGGATTTCGATCAGCGCCTGTCGCCACTCCTCATAGGTTTCGTGCAACCGGCCATCTAGTTGTGCCAGCGCCTGGTCACGCTGGCCGGGGGTGTCCGCGTCCACAAGATCGGCGACGGCTTCGGCCTCGGTCAGGTCGAGCTTGCCATTCGCAAAGGCGCGACGAGTGAATTCGCCCGGTTCGGCCAGACGAACACCCGGCCCGGCGATCAGCGTGTCGACCAGTTCGGCGACGATGGCCCGTCCGCCATGGACTGCCAGTTCGAGCATGTCCTCTCCGGTGTAGGAGTTGGGCGCTGCGAAGAAGGTGACCAGTCCGCGGTCGATGGGCTGACCCTCTGTCCTTCGTATCGTGGCGAGGCGCGCGACGCGTGCGGGTGCCGGTTCAATGTCGAGGTGCCGTTTGGCCAGGTCGCGGACGGCAGGTCCCGACAGGCGGACAATGGCGATTGCAGATGGGAGGGCGCCGGTTGCGAGCGCGCAGATGGTGTCGGTCATGCTGGCAGCTATCGGTCCCGACCGCCCAAGGTGCAAGGCCTGTCGGGAAGGGGCCCCTGCAAGCTGCTCCGATACGGGACCGGGGCATACGCCCTACGCTGCACGGTCCCGGCGCTGGGCAACCTGGACGGCGAGTTGGCGAAGAGAGATGTCGGCAACCGGGCCGGCGCGCTTGGCCTGGTGTTCGAGATCGTAAACCCGTTCGAGAAGTCGGGTGAGTAGGGGCGCTGGCCAGGCCTTTGACCTGCGGACGACATTGGCCCACTGGGTGCGAAAGACCGGGGGGCGAAGTTTCATCCCGGCGTCGGGGCCAGCGCCCGGGCCTAGCGCTGCCACGGCGAGCAGTTTCTGCGCTTCGCGCTGGATCGCCCGGATCAGCGTGATGGCGGACGTGCCGGCATGGTTCAGCCGGTCAAGCGTGTCGAGTGCGCTGGCAAGGTCACGGTCGAACAGGGCATCGACGAAGGCGTCCGCATGTGCGTCGATGCCGGAAACGGAAATGGCCCTGATGTCTCCGGCGGCAATCGGCCGATCCAGGCGCCGGGCGTAGAGGGCGAGCTTTTCCAGTTCGGCGTGGATGAGGCGGCGGTGACCCGGCAGATGTCTCGACAGCACCATGACGGCATCGTCCTCGATCGCCAGCCCCTCGCGTTCGAGTGCGTCGCGGACGAGTTCCGTGACATCGCCGATCTCGTCCGGAAAGAGCTGCAGCGAGGCGGCATGGCTCGCGGATTCGAACAGTGTTCGGAGCTTCGACTTCTTCGTGAGCCGTCCGGTCGTCAGGACCAGTTTTGCTTCGAACCGGTCGGGCGCGGCCTCCCCCGCCTCGACAGCCTCGCCAATCAGGCTGGCAATCTTGTCGCCGGACAGAGTGAGGCGCACAAGGCGCCGGGCGCCAAGCAATGACCGGGCTTCCAGTGCGTCCCAGAGGATGCCCGGATCCCGTCGCACGGCGTCCTCGTCCAGCGAAACGATTTCGGCGTCATCAGCGCTGCCGGTCCAGGCCGAAACGAGGGCGCGGGCGGCATCACTGGCGACCCCTTCATCGTCGCACCAGGCAAGGGCGGCCCAGATGTCCCGCCTCGGCTTTGCGGCAAAAACGGCGGCCTTGTCACCGGTGAGTTTCATACCGGTTCTGATGGGGTGAGCTGCAGCCGGATCGTTTCCACGATGCGACGCGCCAGTTCCTCGGCAGCCTGGCGCGAGGCATTCGTCTGCGCCGAGATATCGCCGAATACGGCATCGGGAACGAAATAGTAGATCTCGCTTTCGGCCACGCCTTCGAGCATTTCGCCGTCATGGGTCAGGGTATAACGACCGACGAGCCGGATACTCGAGCGTGAGGCCGCGCCGTCGGCGCGGAAGGCGAGACGGTTGATCCGTTCCTGCAGGTCAACCTCGATCCGCGTCTGGCCTATGGCGCCGGGCATGCCCAACCGGGTTTCCTGCAGGAGGGCCTTGCGCAGCACGTGTCCGGTTCGGCCCTGGATGACCGGCACCTCGACGGTTCCGCCGGTGTCTGCAAGATCAGCCCGGTAGACCGGCTCGAACCCGCAGCTGGCCAGGGGCGACAGCGCGAGCAGGATGGTGGCGAGGAAGCGGGATGGCAGGCTCATGCAACCACGATATTCACGATGCGACCGGGAACGACAATGACTTTTTTCACGGTCTTGCCATCGAGGAAGGGCGCGACGTCGGGGTCAGCCAGGGCTGCCGCTTCGACATCGGCCGCGTCGGCATCGGCTGCGATGTCCAGCTGGGAGCGGCGCTTCCCATTGACCTGAATTGGCAGTGTCGCCGTCTCGTCGACCAGGAGCGAAGGATCGACCTCGGGCCAGGGCGCGGCTGCGACGAGGCCTTTTCCGGCGATCCGGGCCCAGCATTCCTCGGCAAGGTGGGGCATGAACAGGACCAGGCAGCGTGCGAACTTGTCGAGGGAGTCGTGGCGGTCACCGATTTCGGCGTTGTCCTCGGCGCGCTTCAGCATGCCGACCCATTCGTACAGGGTGGCGATCGCCGAATTGAACCTGAATTCGGCCACGGCCTTGTCGATGGCCATGACGGCCTTGTGGCTGAATTTCCGCAGGGCGGTGGGCTCCGTCAACGATTTCGTCGCTTCGTCTCGCGGCATGGCGTCGAACAAGGCCCAGACCCGCTGCGCAAATCTCGCCGCCCCTTCGACGCCCGACTGCGTCCACTCCACATCCCGCTCGGGCGGACTGTCGGACAGGGTGAAGAAGCGGGCCACGTCGGCGCCGAAGGCTTCGATCATGGCATCGGGATCGATCGTGTTGCGCTTCGACTTCGACATCTTCTCGACCGGCCCCACTGAAAGCGGATTGCCGGTCGAGATCTCCACCAGGTCCTCGCCCCGGCGCTCGATCTCGTCGGGGGAGACCCATCGCCCGTCTGACGTCCGGTAGGTCTCGTGGGTCACCATGCCTTGTGTGAACAGGCCGGCAAAGGGTTCGCCGTCGGGCAAGTCAAGCTCGCCGACGTCGCGCATGGCGCGCGCAAAGAAGCGTGAGTAGAGCAGGTGCAGGATCGCGTGCTCGACGCCGCCAATATACTGGTCCACCGGCAGCCAGTAGGCGCGTTCGGCGAGATCGGTTGCGGAGGCGAAATGAGCGAAATACCAGGAACTGTCGACGAATGTATCGAGTGTATCGGTTTCCCTGCGCGCCGGGGATGAACATTTCGGGCAGTCGACCGAGGCCCAGTCGGGGTGGTGAACGAGCGGGTTGCCGGGCCGGTCGAAGCTGACATCGTCGGGCAGACGTACGGGCAGGTCCGTCTCGGGAACGGGGACGACGCCACAGGTGTCACAATGAATGATCGGGATCGGACAGCCCCAATAGCGCTGCCTGGAAACGCCCCAGTCCCGCAGGCGGTAATTCACCCTGCGCGACCCGAGACCCAGCGCCTCGATCCTTTCGATGGCCGCCGACTTCGCCGCCTCGATTTCGAGCCCGTCAAGGAAATCCGAACGGATGATCCGGCCCGGACCGGTGTAGGCGATGTCGCCGACTTCGTAGGTGGTGGGGTCCGCGTCCGGCGGACAGACCACGGTGGTGACGGGGAGCCCATACTTGCGGGCGAAATCGAGGTCGCGCTGGTCATGCGCGGGGCAGGCAAAGATGGCGCCGGTCCCGTATCCCATGAGCACGAAATTGGCGACCCAGACCGGCAAGGTCCTGTCCTCGAAGGGATGCCTGACCGAAAGCCCCGTATCGAAGCCGATCTTGTCGGCCTTTTCGATCGCTTCTTCCGACGTGCCGACGCGGGCGCAGTCCTTCCGGAACTCTTCGAGGGCGGGGGTCTTGCGGGCGAGCTGGAGCGTCAGGGGATGATCGGGGGATAGCGCAATGAAGCTCGCGCCAAAAAGCGTGTCGGGACGGGTCGTGAAGATCTCGATGCCGCCCTTGAATCCGCGGGGGGCCCGACCGTTCCAGGCGAATTTCATCTGCAGGCCTTCGGAGCGGCCAATCCAGTTGGCCTGCATGGCGACGACCTTGTCCGGCCAGCGCTCGAGCCGGTCCAGCGCCGACAGCAGGTCGTCGGCATACTCGGTGATCCTGAAGAACCACTGGGTGAGTTCGCGCTGCTCCACCGGGGCGTCGGATCGCCAGCCCCGGCCATCGATCACCTGCTCATTGGCGAGGACGGTGTGGTCGACCGGATCCCAGTTCACCTTCGAGGCTTTCCGGTAGACGAGGCCGTGTTCGAGGAGTTTCAGGAAAAGCCGCTGCTGGTCGCCATAATAGTCCGGATCGCAGGTCGCGAATTCACGGCTCCAGTCGAGGGACAGGCCGAGTTTCGCGAACTGGGCCTTCATCGCCGCGATATTCGAATAGGTCCATTCG
Organism: uncultured Hyphomonadaceae bacterium; assembly: GCA_964506685.1. Classification (GTDB taxonomy): domain Bacteria; phylum Pseudomonadota; class Alphaproteobacteria; order Caulobacterales; family Hyphomonadaceae; genus UBA5336. Next base: position 28,033 of record CAZDMQ010000038.1, read on the forward strand.
CCCGGGTGCACCTTGCGCTCCATGGCGGCGTTTTCGGCTGGCATGCCGAAAGCGTCCCAGCCCATGGGGTGCAGGACATTGAACCCCTTCGCCCGTTTGTGGCGGGCGACCACGTCGCCCATGGCATAATTTCGGACATGACCCATGTGGAGCCTGCCGGAGGGATAGGGAAACATTTCGAGGATGAAGGCCTTCGGCGCGTCTCCGGCTTCGGCTGGCGTCCGCGTCCGGTAGAGATCCGCCTCGGCCCAGGCTGCGCGCCATTTCGGTTCCGCCGTCTGCGGATCGTATTTCGTCGCCATCTTGCCCTCCGTGGACGCTGGCCCCTGGCGCATCCTGATCACTAGCAGAGTCCGTGAAGTTGCGCTGGATGTCTGTTTGGCGCATTGTCCTGGCGTGCGCCGATGCTCACTTCGCGTGGAGCTGAGCTAACGGATTTCGGAATTCTTCAACCGCCGGGCCCGTTCGAGGATCCGGTTCTCGATCTGGATCGCCGTTGCCGGATCGACCGGGGCATCGACCCATTCTCCGGTGTCGGACTTCTCCTGGCGAAAGATCGCGACTTTCACTCCGTCAGCCCTTAGGCGGGTGTCGAGAATGTAGACGGTCGCCTTGATCCGTTCATCGGGCGCGAGGCTGAACGTGTGCCAGTCGTAGATGATGATCCCGCCAAGCGGATCTGGCTGGGTCTGCAGCGGCAGGTCTTCCAGCGTGTCCAGGCTTGCCCTCCAGAGGTACGGATTGACGGCGCCCTGTAGTGTACGGGTCACGGCAACGGACTGGCCCTGTTTGGCATGGGCGAGGGGCGCAGCCAGGCTGGCAGCGGCGATCAGGGCGATGGTGAGGAGACGACTGTGCATGGAACCTCTGACATGAGTGCGTGTCTTGACAGCCGAGCTATAACAAGGGCCCCCGAAGGCGACCAGTCTGGATATGCGTTTACGGAGCCGATGCATGCCTTCTTTTCCTGATCGAACGGGTCCAGTCACCCTCGGCATCTGTGCGTTGGCGTCGTTTTCGCTGTGCCGTCCGGTCCTGGCGCAGACGGTTGACGCGCGTTTCCGGGCCGAACCGATCGCGTCGGTCACCGTCGTTCTGGCCCCCGGAGCTGACGATGATGCGGACGATGCCCGCGCCCAGGCGTCTGCCCTTTATGAGGTCGAACTTGGCGGGCGGGCTGAATATGTCCTCGACAATGGTGCTGAGATCGGTGGCCGGCTGGTCTGGCGCGGTCAGCGGGATCATCCGAACCGCCCAGGCGGAAGCGGGAGTCCTGTGGCGGGGACGGGCACGTTGCCGGGGGCCTTTTCGGGTCTGTCGTCTGCGGAACGTGCTGGCGAGACCGGTCCGCGGGGCGCGCTCGAGTCGGCCTTCGTCTATCTGCGCGGAGGCTATGGGGAAGTCAGTCTCGGCCGGGATAGCGGTGTGGCGGCACGGTTCCAGGTCGGCAATGTCGATGTCTTCTCGATGGCGCGGGCCGCCGACAGCCGGCTCGATCCCACCGGCCTGGGCATCGTCATGACCCGGGCCGACCTGACCGGTCCGGCGGAGAAGTTGAGTTACACCTCGCCGAGGCTCCTTGGTGTGAGGGCCGGCATATCATATGCGCCGGAGGTGGAGCGGGCCGGTCTCGACCGGAACCTTGTGTTCGGATCCGACGGCCTCGATCGGCCGGAACTGCAGGATGCGCTCGAACTGGGGTTGAATGTTTCGCGTCGTCTGCGGGCTTCCGGCACGCGGGTCCGGGCCGCCCTGGGCTACGCCCGGGCCGATCTTTCGCCGGAGGGGCCCGGCTTGACACCGTCCGTCGTGTCCGACGCGGTGGATGTTGTCTCGGCGGGCGCGGCGATCTCCCGCGAAGGTTTTACCCTCGGGGGCTCGGTTCTGGAGTCCAATGACGGGCTGGAAGCGGGTGACTACTCAGCCTGGACTGTGGGGGCGTCCTATGCGTGGCAAGACTGGTCAGCCTCTCTCAGCCTCGGCGAATCGGACGCCGACTCGGTGGACCTGTCGGGAGATTCACTCTCGTTCGGTTTGTCACGTAACGTTCACGAAAACGGCGTATTTACTTTCGGTTACCAAGAAATCGAAAGCCGCGTTTCATCGCGGTTCGCGGGAAACAAGGTCAATCGTGGCGGAATTGTGATCGAATTGTCACTCTCCTTGTAGAAGTGGAATTGTAAACGCATCTCTCATGGTCGAGGCGGCAAAAATGATGCATAAGACGGGATCGAAGGAGTTCGGGGCAATGAAAGCTTGGCCGGTCCTGTTGAGTGCGGCGTTCCTGACAGCGCCTGCGGCATTGGCCGATACGCTTGTCGTTCCGGCACCAGAGCCTGTGGATCTTTCGGAACCGGGCTCGGTTTCGACAACAGAGCCGCCAGCCTGGTTCCAGACCTTCACGCTTGCCGATCCGGGCTTTGTGACGCCGGAAGCCGCGCCCGAAGGATTCGCCCAGAAGGACCTTCGGCTGCAATGGCTGAAGACGGGTCGCTGGGAACTGACTCTCGACCTGACCAGCCGAAGCGATAACTCCCCGTTGCCGCGTGAGGAAATGGAAGCCAGCGCGACCTTCCAGATCACGCCGCGCATTTCGCTTGGCGGTGATGTCAGTGTCGGGGCTGACGAGCTTGACGACCGTACCGACTGGAAAGAGCAGGATATCGAAGCCGGTATCAAACTTAGGTCCGCCTTCCGCTTCTGAGCCTTTCGAGACCATGACCGACATTGAGCTTCGTCCCGTGCCGCTCTGTTGGCAAGGTGCCGGTAGGGTGGTTTGGACTTTCATGGGTCATCTTGGATCTGGCCGTCCTCTTTCGCAAAGATTCCGAAGCCGTCGATCCCGGCGAGACCCGTCAGGCCCGCGAGTCGTTCGGCGGTCCGGGCTGTGATCCCTCCCAATCCATAGATGGGCGTCCGGCTGGCCAGGGCGAGTTGGCGCATGCGAATGGCGCCCATTGCTGCGCCGGCCGTCGGCGAGGCTGAGGCGAAGACCGTCGACACTATGGCTGCGTCGACGCCTCGCGGCAGGTGATGAACCGGATGTCGCGCGTGCCAGCTTGTTGTCATGAGGCGAAACCGTCCTTGCCACAGTCCTGCCCGGGTGGCGTTCGCTTCGGGCCAGTGGACGCCGTCGGCGCGGAGTTTCATGGCGAGCTGCGGATCGTTCGCGACCAGGTAGATGAGCTGCGCCTGCCTGCAATGATGTTGCAGCCGCCGGCCTTCCCGTTCACGGGCTTCATCGCCGAAGTGACGATGGATGATTCCCCAGCCCGACGGAAGCGCGACGGTCAGAACCGTTTCGACGGGCATGCGCTGCGGATCGGTCATGACCAGGACAGGCGGCAGGCTTTTTCCGGTTGCAGCCATTGCCGAGCGGGCCGCGCGGCGCAATCTGATCCTTTCCATCCTAGTTCCAGCGGAGCGGCTTGTCATGATTTCACTCCCCCAGGACGCCAGCGTTGGAGAAAGGCGGTCGGCCTGCCTGTCTGCTCTCGAAGCGGCAGCGCCGGGGCGGAGGGTTGAGCTGGTCGCCGCCAGCAAGCGCCAGCCGGACGGCCGGATCGAAGCAGCGCTTGTGGCGGGCCATCGCCTGTTCGGAGAGAACCGCGTCCAGGAAGCCCGCGAGCGCTGGTCGCACAGGCGGGCTGTGTATCCGGACCTCCGGCTGCACCTGATCGGCCCATTGCAGACGAACAAGTCCGAGGACGCTGTCGCGCTCTTCGACACGATCGAGACGCTCGACCGCGAGAAGCTGGCTCGTTCGCTGGCTGCTGCCATGGACAAGCTTGGCCGCAGGCCTGATTGCTACATTCAGGTGAATACAGGCGAGGAGCCTCAGAAGGCGGGGGTCCTGCCGGGGGCGCTCGATGAGCTGCACGCATTCGCAACCGGCACCTGTGGGCTGACGGTCACGGGGCTGATGTGCATTCCGCCGGCGGGCGAACCGGCGGCACCGCACTTTGCGCTCCTGGCCCGACTGGCGGAGGAGCTCGGTCTTGCGCATCTTTCCATGGGAATGAGCGGGGATTTCGAATTGGCAGCTCGCATGGGGGCGACCCATGTCCGCATCGGGTCGGCGTTTTTCGGGGCGCGGGATGCGGGCTGAACCGGGTCGATGGCGGGAGTGTCTCATCGCCGGATATCGAGACGGCTGCCGGACTGGCTGCTCGCAAGCACGGTGAGGAGGTCCTCTCGCCTGAGGGCGATGCAGCCTTCGGTGGGCTTGTAGCCGGGCGTTGCGAGGTGAAGGAAGATCGCACTGCCCCGGCCAGGCCGGACGGGCGCGTCATTGTGGCCGAGAACCACGATCAGGTCGTAGACCGGCGCGTCGCGCCAGAGGACTTCATGGGAGGCCTCGAAGGGAAGGCTGACCGGACGGTTATAGAGGGGGTGCCGGGGATCGTCGCACCAGCCGTCATGGGGTCGGAGCGGGACGATGGGCAGACCGGTCTTTGGCGGCGCTTCCCGGTCGGGCCGGTAGAAGATGTGACGCATGGGCCAGGACCCGGACGGGGAGGCGCCGTCGCCTTCGCGCTTGTCGTCGGCTGTGACCACCCCGCTTCGTCCGAGGGCGCAGCGGGTGCGCAGGCCCGGGCCTTCAAACAGGCCGTCGGCGTGGGCAGTAAAGACGGCCATCACGTTTCTCTCCCCAAAGCGTGATAGATGTTTGACGTGGGCCCAGCTTGTCCGGACCGGGGGAAGGTCGCAAGTGGGAAACGGAACGGAGACGAGACCCATGGCAAGTGAAAAGACAATCCTGCTGATTGATGATGATGACGATCTGCGCGAAGCCCTGAGTGAACAGTTCGAGTTGCACGACGGATTCCGGTCTCTCGGTGCGGCGACGGCGCGCGAGGGCCTCGCAATTGCCGAGGCCGAGCGCGTCGATCTCATCCTGTTCGATGTGGACCTGCCGGACATGGACGGCCGTGAGGCATGCAAGCAGCTGCGTGCCAAGGGGATCAATACGCCGGTGATCATGCTGACTGGCCAGGACAGCGATGCCGACGCCATTCTCGGTCTCGATTCGGGCGCGAATGATTATGTCACCAAGCCGTTCCGCTTTTCGGTCCTGCTGGCCAGGGTCCGCGCACAATTGCGCACCTTCGAGCAGACCGAGGATGCAACCTTCGAGATCGGGCCCTATGAATTCCGGCCGGCCATGAAGGTGCTTGAGGGCGAGGACGGCCGCAAGATCCGGCTGACCGAGAAGGAAACGAACATTCTCAAGTATCTCTACCGGGCGACCGGCAAGACGGTGTCCCGGGATGAACTTCTTTCGGAAGTCTGGGGCTATAATGCGAATGTGACGACGCACACGCTGGAAACCCATGTCTACCGGCTACGCCAGAAGATCGAGCCGGACCCGGCAAATGCGCGCCTGCTCCTGACCGATGCGGGCGGCTACAGGCTGCAGGCCTGAGCCCGTCCCCATTGGACGATTGCCGGTTTCGCGCAGGGACGATGAGCGTCGCCCCGGGGGAGCGGGGCGTTGGGGCCTTGCGAGCTTGATGGTTTCGGAGACGTGTCGTCAGGAGAAATCGGCGGGGACGCGCCGGCCCCTGGCCGCACCTGGCCAAGGCAGGCCCGGCTAAGTCAGGCCTCGCTAAGGAAGGCCTCGCTAGGGAAGGCCAGGCGCGAGGCTCGCCGGCG
>CAZDMQ010000039.1:0-33036 GCA_964506685.1 uncultured Hyphomonadaceae bacterium
GGATGGTGCCGCCGGGCGTCTCGTAGATGCCGCGCGACTTCATGCCGACGAACCGGTTCTCAAGCAGGTCCAGCCGGCCGATGCCATGGGTGCGGCCGAGATCGTTGAGCCGGGTGAGCAGGGCCGCCGGGGAGAGGGGTTCGCCATTTATGGCCACCGGGTCGCCGCGCTCGAAGGCGATGGTGATCGTCTCGGGCGTGTCGGGCGCATCCTCGGGGGCGACGGTGCGCTGGTAGACGAAATCGGGCGCCGCCACGCCGGGATCTTCCAGCACCTTGCCCTCCGACGAGGTGTGCAGGAGGTTGGCATCGACGCTGAATGGCGCCTCGCCGCGCTTGTCGGCGGGCACGGCAATTCCCTGTTCCTCGGCAAACTTGAGAAGGTCGGAGCGGGATTTGAAGCTCCAGTCGCGCCAGGGGGCGATGACGCGGACATCGGGCTTGAGGGCATAATAGCCGAGCTCGAAGCGGACCTGGTCATTGCCCTTGCCGGTGGCGCCGTGGCAGACGGCATCTGCGCCGACCTGTTCGGCAATCTCGATCTGGCGCTTCGCGATCAGTGGCCGGGCGATGGAGGTGCCGAGCAGGTAGACGCCCTCATAGACGGCGTTCGCGCGGAACATCGGGAAAACATAATCGGCGACAAAACTCTCGCGAAGGTCGTCGATGAAGATGTTCTCCGGCTTCACCCCGGCATCGAGCGCCTTCTGGCGGGCCGGCTCGAGCTCCTCGCCCTGGCCAAGATCGGCGGTGAAGGTGACGACCTCGCAGCCATATTCGACCCGCAGCCATTTCAGGATGATGGAGGTGTCGAGCCCGCCGGAATAGGCGAGAACGACTTTCTTCGGCGGCTGGGTGGCGGACATTGCGAGGGCCTTTCACTGGACAACAGCGTGTCTGTTACAGGCTGGGAGGGAGGCCGTCACCTCCCCCGGGCACGGACGGCCCGACGAGCGCCCGCACCGGCTGGAAACCCCGGTGCGCATTGGCGTTTCCGGGGCGTTTCCGGGGGGCTTTCCGGCCCGTCGGAGGCTTGAAAACTGGCCCCTGAATCCCCATATAAAAACTATCCCTCACCGCAGAACCGCCCCGCCCGGGCCGCAATTACGCGCAAGCGTATGCTCACAGATATTGTCACGAGGGAGACCAGAATGATCCGTTCCATTGGCGCTGTTGCGCTAGGCCTTGCCGCCGCCCTGTCACCGCTTGCCGCGTCTGCGAAGCCTGCCGAACCCGCCGCCACCACCATCCCACAGGAAGAGACATCCATGCATTCATACATCCTGCTCGACCGGACCGGCTCCATGTCCCAAATCTGGGACGAGGCGCTGTCTTCGGTGAACGCCTATGCCAAATCCGTTTCCGAAGAGGAGGGCGACAGCCCCGATACGCTGGAGACCCGGGTCACCGTTGCTGTCTTCGATGCCCAGGAGAGGCTGCAGTTTGACGTGCTGCGCAAGCGCGTCGATGCCGACGCCTGGACACCGGTGACGAATGACGAGGCCAGCCCGCGCGGCATGACCCCGCTGTTCGATGCGATCGGCCGCATCGTCGCCCTCGCCGAGGCCGACAATCCGGAGAAGGCCGTCATCGTGATCATGACCGATGGCCATGAGAACGCCTCCCGCGAGGTCACGAAGGACGGCGCAAAGGCCGCGCTCGACCGGGCCCGGGCGAAGGGCTGGGACGTGGTGTTCCTCGGCGCCGAGTTTGCGACGTTCGATGATGCCGAAGCGGTCGGCGTGGCGTCAGCGAAGTCCATGGCGATGAGCCCGGGCAGGTTCAGCGGCTCGATGGAGCGGCTCGGCAAGAAGTCCCGCGCCTATGGCAAGGGTGAGGCCGCCGAAGTGGTGTTCGATGAAGAAGACCGCGCCGCCGCCGGCGAGGAAGCGGTGAAACAGCGCAAGGGGCAGTAGGCCCCGGCCGGGCTCTGGCCCTGCAACGCATGAAGCTGACCGATCTGGAAGGCCACCTCGAAAGGGGTGGCCTTTTTGCTGGGGCGGGTGTCGGGGAGTAAAAGATATTTGACATTTCGCTACTGGCGCGCCAATTGGGTAAAAGATCTTTTACATCGGAGGTGTGCATGTCCTTTCTTGAGCGCAGTGCCTGGGCCGTCGTGGTGGCGACTGTCGCGGTTTATGGGAGTTTCTTCGGCTGGATCGCCATGCGGGCCCTGTCGGGCGCGCCGCCGCAGACGCGTGAGGCAATCATGGTGCTGATCGTTGCGACCCTCGCCTATGTCGTGCTGCTGATCGCCTCCCATGTCGCCATCGCATTGCTGGACCGCAGTGGCGTGGCGGAGACGCCGGATGAGCGCGATCGGCTGGTCGAGATGAAGGCGGCGCAGCCGACAGCCTTCCTGCTCGGCTGTGGTGTGTTCGTGCTGGCGCTTGCGGCCTATGCCCATGTCGACATGATGATGCTCGCGCACGGATTGCTGGCCTTGCAGGTGGCCGCAACGCTGCTTGAATTCGGGGCACGGATACGGTTCTACCGGATGGCGATCTGATGGCGAAGGCGCTGCCTTTCACCAACCGGGTCCGGGAATTGCGGGAGGCGGCCGGCATGACGCAGGCCGACCTGGCGGCGGCCATCGCGATGACGCGCCAGACCGTGATTGCCATTGAGCGTGGAAAGTACTCGCCCTCGCTCGAGGCGGCCTTCCGGATCGCGCGGATATTTGACGCCGGGCTCGAAGATGTCTTCACCTGGCAGGGCGAGACGGCGGCCTGATCCCCCTTGACCGGGCGGGCTGGCTCGGGTGCATGGGGAGGGTCTCATCCGGAGGGTTCCCATGGTGCACCAGACCGTGCTCGGCGTCTGTTATTATCCCGAGCAGTGGGATCCCTCGGCCTGGCGCGAGGATGCGGCGAAGATGGCGGGGCTCGGCCTCCGGCGGGTGCGCATCGGCGAGTTCGCCTGGGCGAAGATCGAGCCGCGGCCGGGGGCCTATGACTGGGGCTGGCTGGACGAGGCCATCGGGGCGCTGGCCGAGGTCGGGCTGGAGGTGATGCTGGGCACGCCGACCGCGACGCCACCGAAATGGCTGGTCGATGCCCATCCCGATATTCTCGCGCTCGACCGCCATGGCCGCCCGCGCCGGTTCGGCTCGCGCCGGCACTATTGCTTCTCCTCGCGCACCTATGCCCGCGAGGCGGCGCGGATCACGACCGCCATGGTGCAGCGCTATGGCCGCCATCCGGCAGTGACGCACTGGCAGGTGGACAATGAGTTCGGCTGCCATGACACGGTGCGCAGCTATTCCGCAGAGGCGGCCCGCGCCTTCCGGCTGTGGCTCAGGACCCGCTATGGCGACGTGGACGCGCTGAACCGGGCCTGGGGCACGGTATTCTGGAGCCAGACCTATCCGAGCTTCGATGCGGTGGAGCTGCCGGCGCTGACCGTGACCGAGCCGAACCCCGCGCATGTGATGGATTTCCATCGCTTCTCCTCCGACGTGGTGGTGGCGTTCAACCAGATGCAGGTGAACCTTCTCCGCACCCATGCCCCTGACGCCATGGTGCTGCACAATGCCATGGGCCATTGCCTCGACTTCGACCCGTTCGACCTGGGCGAGGATCTCGATGTCGTCGGCTGGGACAGTTATCCGCTGGGTTTTCTCGACACCGGCCCCTACACCGATGCCGAGCGCCGCGCCTACCTGCGCCAGGGCCATCCCGACTTTGCCGGGTTTCACCACGACCTTTATGCGCGCTGCGGACGGGGCCGGTTCCAGGTGATCGAACAGCAGCCCGGCCCGGTAAACTGGGCGCGGCACAATCCCGCCCCGCTGAAGGGCATGGTCCGGCTGTGGACGCTGGAGGCGGCCGCGCACGGCGCCGAGGCGGTGCAGTACTTCCGCTGGCGGCAGCTGCCGGTGGCGCAGGAGCAGATGCATGCCGGGCTCGAACGGGTGGACGGCGCACCGGCTGCCGCGTGGGCCGAGGTGGAGCAGGTGGCCGACGAGCTGGAGACGCTGGGGCCGATGGCGGCGCGCGAGCCGGCCGATGTGGCGCTGATGGTGAGCCCGCCGGCGGCCTGGGCCTTCGAGGTGCAGCCGCGTGGCGCCGCCTGGTCGTATCCGCGCCTGCTGGTCGAGTGGTATGGCGAATTGCGCCGGCGCGGGCTGGACGTGGATATCGTGGCGCCGGGCGATGACCTGTCGGCCTATCGCGCTGTGTTCGTCCCTTCGCTGCCGCATGTCGACGCGGCCGTGCTGGCCAGCTTCGAGGCGAGCGAGGCGCAGGTCGTGCTCGGCCCGCGCAGCTTCTCGCGGACCCGCAATGGTGCGATCCCGCCGGACCTGCCGCCGGGGCCGCTGGCCGGGCCGCTCCGGCTCAGGGTGGTGCGCAGCGAGAGCCTGCCGGGCGATCACGTCGAACCCGGCGAATGGGAGGACCGCGCCGTGGGCGGCCGGATCTGGCTGGATCATGTCGAGGCGCGGACACGGCCGCTGGCGCGAACCGATGAAGGGCTGGGGCTCGTCTACGCATCGGGGCGCTATACCTATGTGGCGACCGTGCCCGATGCCGCCCTGCTCGACCGGATCGTGACACATGCCTGCGGGGCGGCGGAGGTGGGGCTGGTGGAACTGCCGCACGGGGTGCGCCTCAGGCGGCGCGGGCCGTATACGTTCGCGGTGAATTATGCGGCCGAGCGCCGGCTGATCCCGGCCAAGCTGATGGGCAAGGGCGCGAAGATTGTCATCGGCAGCGCCGCGCTCGACCCCGGCGGCGTCACGGTCTGGCGGCACTGAAGGGCGCGCACCAAGGTGGCGGCTGGGTTGCGGTCTCCGCGCCTGTCGTCGTGGTGCCGGGCTTTCTGCCTACCAGTACACCGCATAGATCGTGACCAGCAGCAATGCGACCAGAACGGCGGCGCCGTTGAAACCGGGGCGCGTCCGGAAGTCGATGTCGCCGAGCACGACGGGCTGGTCCTGATCCGGTCGCCGTGTCACGAGGCTGACCCCGGCGCCGAGCAGTGTGATCACGAGGAAGACAATCCAGATCCGCAGGACGAAGGGCATGTCCGGCAGGCCCAGCTTCAGCGCGAGGCTCACGATCACCGAACCGACCAGCGCCGCATAGGCGCCCGCCGCATTGGTCTGGCGGAAGAAGAAGCCGAGCAGGAAGATTGCCACCACGCCGGGCGCGATGAAGCCGGAATATTCCTGGATGGTCTGGAAGGCGCTTTCCATGCCGCCGAGAAATGGCCGCGCCAGCAGCAGGGCGGCGATCATGGCGAGGAAGGCGGCCAGCCGCCCGACAAGCACATAGTGCTGCTCGCTTCTGTCCCGGGCGATGTAGTCGCGGTAGATGTCCATGGTGAAGATGGTCGAGATCGAGTTCATCATCGAGGCCAGGGACGAGACGATGGCGGCAATGAGGGCGGCGAAAACGAGCCCCCTGAGCCCCTCGGGGGCAAGCGTCATCAGGACGCCATAGGTCCGGTCCGGCTTTTCCGCGAGCGCATTGGCGGGCAGGGTGCCGTCCTGGGCCAGGATCAGCGCGGCAATGCCGGGCACCACGACGATCAGCGGGATCAGCAGCTTCAGGAAGGCGGCAAGTGCGAGCCCCTTCTGGGCCTCGGCCAGGCTCTCGGCGCCGAGCGCGCGCTGGATGATGTACTGGTTGAATCCCCAATAGGAGAAATGCAGGACCCACAGGCCGCCCAGCAGGGTCCAGATCCCCGGCAGGTCGCCATAATTCGGATGGTCCGGGCTGAGGATCATCCTGAAGTGCCCGGGCACTTCCTCGCCCAGCCGGGCGAAACCGGCGAGCGGCCCGGCGCCGCCGGAGACGAGGTCCAGCGCGATCCAGGTGATCGCGAGGCCGCCGGCGATGAGGATCACGACCTGGACAATGTCGGTCAGCGCCACCGCCTTCAGCCCGCCATAGAGCGAATAGAGCACGGCAAAGGCGGCCAGGCCGCACATGGCCCAGAACACGCCGAGCCCGGTCAGGCTCTCGACCGCCAGGCCCCCCAGCCAGAGCACGGCCGTCAGGTTCACCGCGGTGTAGAGAATGATCCAGTAGACCGACATCAGCGTCTTCACGCCGTCGCCATATCGGGTCTCCAGGAATTGCGGCATCGTGTAGATTTCCCGCTTCAGGAAGATCGGCAGGAAGAACTTGGCCACGATCAGGAGCACGATGGCGGCCTGCCACTCATAGGCGGCAATGGCGAGGCCGACGACATAACCCTGGCCCGACTGGCCGATGATCTGTTCGGCGGAAATGTTCGAGGCGATCAGCGACGCGCCAATGGCCCAGAAGGGCAGTGACCGTCCGGCGAGGAAGTAATCCTCGGTATTCTTGGCATGGCCAGCCGGCTCGCGGGAGACCCAGATGGCGATACCGAACAGCAGCACGGCATAAGCCGCCACTACGGCAAGGTCGATCGTTCCCAAATTCATGGCGGCAGCCTCCCGGGCAGGTGTGTCTGGTTCTTGTTGCTATTCGGTCGCCTGGTCGGCGCAGGTGACATCCGGCGATGCGCTGTTGACCAGCCGGACGTCCGCAATGGCGATTTCGGCGGGGCCGGCGAGACCGAACACGAGCGCTGCATCCAGCGCGCCAAGATCGGTACGGGAGGCGAAGCAGGTCAGCGGCACCTTGATTTCACGCCAGTCGCCGGCCGCCACGATCACGCGCTGGGTGGCCTCGCAGGTCCCTGCAGCATCGCATTCGAGGCCAAGCTCGAGTGTGGTGTCTGCCATCGACTTCGCGGCGAAGGCGAGCGCCTTGCCGGCGTCGGCCTCGTCGGACCAGTCAACCGTGCCGCCCTCGGTCAGGAACGCGAGGCCTGTCCCCGGCCTGGTCGCAACCAGGGCAATTGCATCCTCCTGGGCGAGGTGATCGGTCCGCGTTGCGGACACGCCCTCGAGATTTGCAGCCGTGCCGTTGAAAATGCCCCACTGATCGCCGGCCACGAGGAAGGTCTTCCACGGCGCCAGTGCGCCACCGCGACGGAAAACCTCTTCTGCCTGACGTACCGATGCCGCATCCAGCCCACTGTCCTCGGAGAGTTCGGCTAGCGGTGCTTGCGGCTGGCCATAGGAGAGGCCGTAGCCGAGCGGGAAAAGCGGGGCGTCGTCCCCAGCTTCGGAATTATTGTCGAAAGCGATCGCCGTCGCGGGCCACGAAAAGGGCAGCGTGCCCGTGAAATCGATGTCCGGCCGGACCTGGAACAACAGGTCGGCAATGCCGCCGCCTTCGGTGCCGGGCAGCCAGGCGGCGACAAAGGCGTCGGACGCGTTGAGCTCGGGGTTCACCCAGAGGGGTCGGCCGGACAGGAAGACCGAGACGACCGGAATGCCGCGCGCGCGATAGCTTGCGAGTTTCGCCGTGTCGAAGCCATTGGGCTGGAAATCGAGGTGGTCGAGATCGCCCTGGAACTCGGCATAGGGGTCCTCGCCATAAACGGCGATCACGACATCTGCGCCTGCGGTTCCGTCGCCGTCGGGGTCGAAGGTGACCTCGCCGCCGGCTGCGCCCACGGTCTCGCGGATGCCGTCGAGAATGGTCTGGCCGTTCGGGAAGGCCGTGTTCGGATGGTCACCTCCCTGCCAGGACAGTGTCCAGCCACCGGCCTGTTTCGAGATGCTGTCGGCGCCATCGCCGACGACCAGCACCCTGCTGCCGGGATCCAGTGGAAGGGTGTCCTGATTGTTCTTCAGCAGTACGAGGGACTGGCGAACCGCCCTGCGTGCGACGGCGCGATGGGCCGGCGATCCAAGGCGCGAGACGTCACCCGCCCCGGGGCGGGCACTTGGTTTCGGCTTCTCGAAGAGCCCGGCCTGGACCTTGACGCGCAGGATGCGGCGGACGGCATCGTCGAGCCGCGCCATGGGAACCTCGCCGGACCGCACGGCGGCGAGCAGGGATGTGTAGATACCTTTCCAGCTGTCGGGCGCCATGTACATGTCGACGCCGGCGAGGAAGCTTTCGGGGCAGTTTGTATTGGTGCAGCCCGGGATCTGGCCATGGCCGTTCCAGTCGCCGATCACGAAGCCATTGAAGCCCATCCGGTCCTTGAGCACGCCGGTCAGCATCTCGCGATTGCCGTGCATCTTGGTCCCGTTCCAGCTGTTGAAACTGGCCATGATCGTGGCCACGCCGGCTTCGATGGCGGGCAGGTAGGGCCGGGCGTGGATCGCCTGCAGCTCGGCTTCCGTGATCGCCGTATCGCCCTGGTCCACGCCATTGGTGGTGCCGCCATCGCCGAGAAAATGCTTGGCCGAGGAGATGACACTGGTCTGGTCGAAGAAGCTGTCCGTGCCGGGCCGGCCCTGCAGGCCGTACACGATCCGGTCGGCATAGGCGGCGACACGCGCGGGATCCTCGGAGAACCCCTCATAGGTTCGGCCCCAGCGGTCGTCGCGCGGAACCGCCAGCGTCGGCGCGAACGTCCAGTCGTGGCCGGACAGGATCAGTTCGGCCGCCGTAACCTCCATGATGGCCTCGATCAGGTCCGGATCGTGTGCGGCACCGAGGCCGATATTATGCGGAAAGACCGTGGCGCCGGACATGTTCGCGTGGCCATGCACCGCATCGATCCCCCAGATGATGGGAATGGCGATCTCGACGCCTTCGGGATCAATCGAGGCCTCGAAAAAGGCATCGGCTGCGGCCAGCCAGGCGGCGGCGTCGGCATAGGGCTTGTCCCCGGGCGCGGAGTTGCCGCCGGACAGGACCGATCCCAGCCGGTAGGTCTTCACGTCTGCCGGGGTCACGCTGTCGCTATCGGCCTGGATCACCTGACCGACCTTCTGCTCCAGCGTCATTGTCTCCATGATCGCGCTGACGCGTTGTTCGACCGCGGGATCGAGGGCCGGCGGGTTCAGGACCGGCCATGTCTCCGGATTGACCTGTGCGTCCCCGGCCCGAAGCGGGATCGAGGTGCAGGAACCCACACCGACGCAGGCGATCAGCAGGGCCAGGGCATGGGCGGCGTTCGAGAGAGATTTGATCATGTTCGGGGGACTCACTTGACTGGAGCGCAGGGCTCAGGCGGCAATGGATGCGCGGCAATAGCGCTCGAGATAAGCCTCGTGGGTCGGCAGTTTCGCGACCGTGTTCCGGACATTGTCGGCGATGTGGCGGAGAAACGCGCCGATCTCTTCGTCTGACATCATGTCGGCGACGGGGTGATAGGTCCTTGGCGCAAGACCCTGGCCGAGCATCACCTGGGTCCAGGAATTCTCGGCAAACAGCTGGTCATTCGAGCGGAAGACCCGGCCGGTCTCCCCGAACAGGTCCAGCCTGTGCTGCAGGGTATCTGGAATATCCATGCTGCGCAGGTGACGCCAGAACGGCGTGTCTGTCCGGTTCGTCAGGTGGTAATGCAGGATGATGAAGTCGCGGATATGGTCCATCTCATAGGCGGTCTGGCCGTTGAATTCAGCGATGTCCGACCGGGTCGGCCGGTCATGGGGAAACATCTGCATGAGCCGCATCACAGAGCGCTGGATGAGGTGGATGCTGGTGGACTCGAGGGGTTCGAGGAAGCCGCTCGAGAGGCCGATCGCCACGCAGTTGCGGTGCCAGTGCGCCCGGCGGGTGCCTGTCCGGAAGCGGATGTGGCGCGGGTCGGTGATCGTCCGGCCATCGACCGCGCCGAGCAGCATCTCGCGCGCGTCCTCATCGGCCATGTGCCGGCTCGAATAGATGATCCCGTTTCCCGTGCGATGCTGCAGCGGGATCTGCCAGCGCCAGCCCGCCCCGTGGGCAATGGCGCGGGTATAGGGCCGGGGCGGGCCGGCCCGTTCGGTCTGCACGGCAAACGCCCGGTCGCAGGGCAGCCAGTGCGTCCAGTCATCATAACCGACCCCGAGCGCCCCCTCGATCAGCAGGGCGCGGAAGCCCGTGCAGTCGATGAACAGATCGCCGGGCAATTCGGTCCCGTCCTCCAGCTTCAGGCTGGCAATGTCGCCATCGGCCGCCCGTGTGACCTCGGAAATCCGGCCCTCGACACGCCTGACGCCGTGCTGCTCGGCGAGGCGTCGAAGATACGCGGCATAGGCCGTTGCATCGATGTGGTAGGCGTAGTTCAGGCCGAGCCTGGGCAGGTGGGCGAAACGGTTCTCCTCCGCGGCGATCAGTTCGAGGCAGTAGTCGCCGAAATCCGTGGCGATCCCCATGTCGCGGCCGCGTTTCCAGAAATGCTGGAAACCGGCCGTCCAGTGATCCTTGCCCGTGATGCCGAAGGAGTGGATGTAGCGGTGATCGACATCGGTCCAGTTCTCGAAGGCGATGCCGAGCTTGAACGTTGCACGCGTCGCCCGCATGAACTCGGCCTCGTCGATGCCGAGCCAGCGATTGTAGGTCAGGAGCGTCGGGATCGTTGCTTCGCCGACCCCGACCGTGCCGATCGCGTCGGACTCCACGAGGGTGATGTCGGCGACCTTGTCGAGCACCTTGCCCATGGCGGCGGCCGTCATCCAGCCGGCGGTGCCACCACCGGCGATTACGACCCGTCTTTTCCCTTGCGGCGTCCCGGTCATGTTGCGCCTCACCTGTCCAGTCGGTTGCGTAGAAAGCCCCGCACGCGTCGCGCCATGGCCTCGTCGATGGGATCGAGGATGCCGCGTATGCGTTTGGGAACATGGTCCATGGTCGTCCGGTCGGCCCGGAACACGTAGTGATCGAACATGTCGCGCCAGATCTCCCGCTCGCCGGGCGGCAGGTCGCGCAGGGTCATCATGGCATGGGTCAGCACGTCCTGCGGCGTGCCGAGAAAGCCCGGTACGGTCCGCCACCAATAATTCACCAGCATGTTCACCGTCCCGGTTGCCTCGACATGGTGCCACCACATCGACGGGATGAAGAGCGCATCGCCCGGCTCCAGCTCGGCGACCTGGGCGGTCGCCACGGCATCGGCAAATCGCGGAAAACGGGTGAAGTCGGGCGCATGGAAATCGACCAGGCTGATCGGCCGGCCGGCCGGGGTGAATTCGAACGGTCCCGGATAGAGATTGGCTGTCTGGTCGGGCGGGAAGAGGGTGAAGCGCCGCTTGCCGGCGACCACGCAGGCAATGTTCAGGGGCAGGTCATTATGCGCCGCGATCCGGGTGCGCGTGCCGATCCAGATGCTGGCCAGCGGATCGGCGTCGGCGAATTCGAGCGCATTCCCGGCGCTGAATCCCGGCACGCACTGATCGGTTGCCATGGACGCCATGTAGACGAGCGGCGGGTCGGGCTCGTTCCCGTGCACGAGGACGCGCTGCAGGAAGGTGGAGAAACGGGCGCTGCCCTGTTCCGCATTCATGCCGGTATAGTCGTGATTGTAGAAATAGCGGCCCTGCAGCGTGGGCGGCCCGGCGGCGATCGGCACCGTGGCCCCGCAGTCGAACTGCATGAGGTAGTCGATGAGGGAACGGTCGGACTGACGCGCGGCCGCGACGACGGGCCAGCCGGCCACGAAATCCCGCAGCACGAGGGGCGTGCCTGACTGGCTGATCTCCGCAATCGCAGCTGACGACGGATCACCCGTCCATTCCCGGGCCGGCCGGGCCCGCGACCAGAGTGTCTCGGCTTCCACTGCCGGTGCCATCAGACCCTCCCGCCGGATAGCCGGTTGCGGCGTTCGATCAGGCCCGTGAACTGGGCCACCGAGGCCACCGCCATGTAGACAGGCAGCAGCAGTCCGGCGCCCTGGAGCCGTTCCAGCGCCTGTCCGTCGAGGCTCGCCAGACGCTCCTCGGCAAGGGTGAGGAAACCGGCAAGCCGACCCGTGCTGCCGTCATCGAGCTCGATGTCGAGGGTGAACGGTTCGACGAGGTCAAGCTCTGTCAGCATGGCCGCGAAGGCTGCGACGACCTGTTCGCCCTCGTGCACTTCGCCGAGGCGCTCCCGCGCATCCTCGAGCACCGGGCTTGTCCCCCCGCCGGGCAGGAACAGGGGCTCGCCGGATGCGCTGACACGCGGATGATCCAGGTCGATGTGCACGCCGAGACCGCCGTCCTTGCCGCGTCCGAGGAGAAAGGGAGCAATGCGGATCGCGGCCGGGATATAGGCCGCGTCCCATCCCTCTCCGGACAGGAACAGGTTCTGGTCCCTCTCCAGGCCGAAGAGCGCCAGTGGGCGCGGTCCGCCCAGCGTGTCATCCTTGGTGAAGACGATCGGATAATGGGCCTGGACCCGGCGAAATTCGTGCGGGAAGACCGGTGCGAACATGCGATTGTCGCCAAGTTCGGCCGAGCGTTCTGTCCGGACCCGGAGTGCGGCATGATCGATCGGGTTGAGGGCAACATGTCTGGCCATGGCCGGTCTATCCTTTCGCGGGTACGGGCAGGGAGGCGCCGGCACCCAGCCGCGTCAGCAGTTCACGATGCAGCGGCAGGCCGGCGATCATCCTGCGTGCGCGGTCGTCGATCTCGGCGAGGCGGCGTCCGGCCCGGTGGGGCAGGTCCTTGCGGCGCAGGTGAGGACGCGGGGCGGTTTCGAACCCCATGCCATAGAGCACGAATGCATAGCTTGCAGCCGGAAAGATCTCGCGCGCATCGGTGAAATCCTCGCGCGAGGGCGGCGCACCCCGCCACTGGTCAAGCAGGTCGCACAGGCGGTCGGGCCAGTTTGCCGGGTCGCGATGGTCGCACCAGTAGGGCTCGTCACGCCGGCTCAGGACATAGTGCAGCTTGAGGAACTCGACGATCCGGTGCCAGCGATAGGCAAAACGCGTATTGAACCGCCGCGCCGCCGCGTCGAGGCCGTCGGCCGACACCGGCAGCGTGTCACTCAGCATCGCCGCCGAAAGCTCGATCATGACGATGGCGGAGGCTTCCAGCGGTTCGACGAAGCCCTGCGCCATGCCGATGGCGACGACGTTCCCGGCCCAGGGCGTCTCGCGAAACGCCGACCGGAAGCCGAGCAGCCGGGCCTCCTGTCCGTCAATGCCGGCGCCGGGGGCGGTCCGCTGGAGGTATCGGGTAAGCACCTGCCGGGCCGCCGCCTCGTCCATGTGGGCCGACGAGAAGACATGCCCGACACCGCGCCTCGTCTGCAGGCCGATATCCCAGATCCAGCCGGCCGGCTGGGCGGTCGCGACCGTTTCGACGGCCAGCGGGGCGTCGGGGGCCACCGGCACCTGCACGGCGAGGGCATGGTCATTGAACAGCACGCCGGACACATCGGTGAGCGGCGCGCCCATTTCCCTGCCGATCAGGCGCGCCCGCCCGCCCGTGCAGTCAACGAACAGGTCGCCTGCAAGCGCGGGCGCATCCTTCAGGCACAACGCATCGACGCGGCCATCGTCGTGCCGCCTGACATCGACGACATCAGCCAGCACGTGACGCACGCCGAGCTTGCCCGTGCAGTGCGCGCGCAGCAGGTTGGCAAGCGCAGGCGCATCGAGGTGGTAGGCATAGTTCGTCACCGCGGCATAGGGCGGGGTCTGCACCTGCTTCGGTGCCCGGCCGGCTGCGCACACTCTCGCCTGGGCGCTGACGGCCGTGGCAAAGGGCGTACCCGCAGGCGCGGCGCGCCAGAGGCTGAGCGGGTCAAGGTCATCCTCCCCGGGCGGGGCATCGAAGGGATGGCGATAGATGTCATCGGCGCGGCCATCGACCCAGCCCTCGAACCGCGATCCCTGCTTGAAGCTCGCGCTGCAGGCGGCGAGCACCTCGGCCTCGTCAAGGCCGATCCGCTGGAAGGTATCGCGCAGCGACGGCCATGTCCCCTCCCCCACGCCGAGGATGGGAATATCGGGCGACTCGACGAGCGTGACCGACAGCCCGCCCGGACCGGCCGCGCAATGGTCTGCGGCCAGCACACCCGCCGTGAGCCAGCCCGCCGTGCCACCGCCAACAATCACGACATGTCTGATCGTCCGACTGGCCAAGATGGCTCCTCCCTCAAACACGCCCCGGCGACTTCAGGGCCTCACCCGGATGGATCCGGACCGGACGCGAGCCGGCAGATCCGTCCGGGTGAGGAAGGCCGGCAGGCCCCCCAGTCCTGCCGGCCGGACTGTGTCGGCGCCTAGAATGAGTACCGGGCACCGATATTGTAGCGCGACCCCGTTTGCGTGGCGAAGTTCACGTAACTCGACGTGCGCCCGATCACGCGGCGGGTCTCGTTGGTGATGTTGATCCCTTCGACAAAGACCGAGACCCTGTCGGTCACGTCATAACTCGCATTGAAGTCCCACTGGCCGAACTCCTCCACATAGAGCGGGTTTGACGGCGCGCCGCTGACGCCGATGGACGAGGTCAGGAACTCACCGCGCCAGTTGTAGGCGAGACGGGCCTGGAGCTTGTCCTTGTCGTAGAAGCCGACGATGTTGTAACTGTCCGACAGTCCGACCAGCGGCGTCTGTACGATACCGTCCGAGGGGACAGTGAAATTGTCGAACTCCACGTCGCCATTGACGATCGTGTAGTTGGCAATCCAGCCGAAGCCGGTGTCGCCCAGGAAGTGCTGCCAGGCGAACTCCCAGCCATCCACGCTCTTTTCCTCCCGGTTCACGGGCGTGGAGAGCCTGAATTCCACCAGCGGATCTTCGCCGGGGACCCCGAAGATATTGCCGGTCACGAAGCCGTTCTCGTCGACGAAGAAGACTTCGAAGGTCGACGGATCGGCGTTCTGGAAGATGTACTGGCGGACAGCGTCGGAGTCGGTCGTGCCGAGCGCGGCCACCGCGGCATTGTAGCGGGCCCCGCCGATCGGGGTATACACCTCGAACGGCGTGTCCCGGACCACATCGGTGCCGATGAAATTCTCCACCTGCTTGTCGAAATAGCCGACCGAGACATAGCTGCCGCCCGCATCGTCATAGTACCATTCCGCCGAAAGGTCGGTGTTCCAGGACAGGAACGGATCAAGGTCCGGATTGCCGGTGGAGCCATCGCCCCCGTCAACCCGGAAGAGCTGGGCAACGGTCTGCCCACCCTGGATATCGGCATAGGACGGCCGGGTCAGGGTGCGGCTGTAGGAGGCCCGCAGGACAATGTCGTCACGCGGCTCGATCCGGAAATCGACGTTCGGCAGCCAGTATTCGTATTCGCCGCTCAGGGTCGTGAAATCCCTGTTGTTGACGTCGTCGAGGCCGGTCAGTGACAGCTCGTTGGCCGCCACCCAGGCCGTCCCCGTAGGGATGCCGACCAGTGCATCCGAGGTGACTTCGGTCTCCTCGTAGCGCAGGCCAGCGACCAGCGTGGCCAGTGCCGGGCCGACATCGAACTCGGTATTGACCTGGAAGAAGCCGGCAAGGCTCTCTTCCTCGGTCCGGCGGTCGGTCTGCAGCGGGGTATCATTCGTGCAGATGCCGTCGCCGCCGCAGACGGCACCGAACCCGCCGATGGGCTGGTCCATGACCGCAAGGAGCTTGTCGAAATCGACGACGAAGAAATCAGGATAGGTCGTTCCCGCGCCATCGAACTCGTCGAAATTGCCGGCGAGGTCCGCGCGTGTCCAGATGTCATCGGGATAATCCTCGGGTGTGCCCACCCCACCCCAGCTGTCTCGCTGGTTGTTCGAGAAGGTCGACCGGTAGGTATTGGTCGTGGACGACACGCCGAAGTCGAGGCTCTTCACGATAGAGGTGTCGAATTCGTAGAGGCCGAAGAGCTGGTACTGGTCGATCTCGGTCTCGACCGTGCTGGCCTGGAAGGTCGACCCGGTCCCGAGCATGCGGGCTGCATCGATCTCGTCGGTGCCGTCCTGGAATCCGAGCGACAGGGCTGGCAGTTCGGTCTGGAAATCGAGGCCCTGGAAGTTGAGCGAGAAATCCGCCGTCGACAGCACCGCTTCTGTCCCAAACGGGCTGTCGGGGCGGCTTTCCGCAGTGGAATTATGCGCATCGAACACGAAGCTCAGCCGGTCGGTGGCCTGCCAGTCGGCGTTGAAGCCGAATGATTCATTCTCGGATTTCGAGCCGAAACGCGCCGCCCCCATCGACAGGTCGGTCGATTCGAAATCCTCGTTGTAGAAGAGCGGGCTGGCCAGCGGGCCATCGGTCCATGCGCTCTGCGTGGCGCCGTGGTTGAACCAGACCGAGAGGTCGGACCGCCGTGTCTCGACGGTGTTCTGCGAGTAGAAGTAATCGAGCGTTGCCGTGAAGGTGTCCACCGGGCTGTATTGCAGCGCCAGCTGGCCGTTGATGCGCTCGCGATTGATGTCCGACAGCGCATAATTGCCGTTTTGCGGGACCGAGTAGATGTCGTCGGGACCAGGCCGGTTGATGACATTCGTGTCGTTGGGGGGTTGGGGCAGGGTGCCCCAGTTGTTCTCGGAGCCGCGATAAGCACCGCGCCAGCCGCTGGTCGTGCCGAACTGCGCCACGCCGGACTCGCGCTCCTGGAAGGAGCCGGCCACCGCAACACCGATGGTGTCATTGGCGAAGGTGTTCGACCAGATGCCGGAGATTTCCGGTGTGATGCTGTCGTCGCCAAGCGTGGTCACGGAATTGTCGATCACGCCTTTCACGCCGACCGAATAGCGCAGGCCGGGAGCGTCCAGCGGGCGGGCGGTCTTGATGTTCAGGGTCGAGCCAATGCCGCCGGTCGGCAGGTCGGCACGGCCGGACTTGTAGACATCGACCCCGGCAATGCCCTCGGAGGCGAGATTGCCGAAATCGAAGCTGCGCGAGGCGGGCGCACCGCCCGTCAGCAGTGCGGTCGGCATCTGCCGGCCATTCAGGAGGACGAGGTTGAAATCGGGACCAAAACCTCGAACGGTCACGGTCGACCCCTCGCCGTTCGACCGGTCGATCGACACCCCGGTGATGCGCTGGAGCGATTCGGCGAGGTTGGTGTCCGGGAACTTGCCGATGTCCTCGGCGGTAATCGCATCGATCACGCCCTGTGCATTGCGCTTGAGATCCGACGAGGCCGCCAGCGACGCCCGGATGCCCTCGACGATCACCACCTCCTGGCGCAGCGGATCATCTGCAAGCGGCGTCTCTTCCTGGCTGGTTTCGGGGTCTTCCTGCGCGACTGCCGGCTGGACGAAGGCCAGCGCCGATACGCCGCCGAGAAGGGCCAGGCTGATCCGGAAATTCCGATAGCGCTCGTCTTTGTTCATGTCTTCCTCCGTTGGATTTGTTTTCACGTTTCGGACGGTTTTCATCGGGCCGGCCCTTCCCAGGGGCCTTCTGGCTCGCCGTTCCAGTCGGTTCTTGTCAGGCAGGCGCGCTGGGTCGGGTCCGCCGGGCACCGCTCGACGCGCACCCAGTCCACCAGCAATTCGGCGGGAAACGCCTCGGGATCGAAGCCTCCGCCATTCCTCTGTTCTGCGAGATTGCCGCCCACTGCCAGGTTCAGGACAAGGTGGAACGGCTGGTCGAACGGCGCGTGCCTGCGTCCTTCCGCCCCCGACGCGGGGGTGAACCAGGCATCGCTGTCGATGCGCATGAAGACATCGCCGTCGACGAGCCAGCGGATCGTGCCCTCGGCCCATTCCACGGTGTAGACCCGCCAGTCGTCTGACGGCCCGACGTCTTCATCGCCGGGGGTATGGCCGTGCAGATACGTGTTCTCAGGGGCGCGGCCGCCGAAATGGATCGCGCCGGATGTCCGCCGCTCGACACCACCCGGGCAGTCGGCGCACGGGGTCTCGAGATTGACCGCTTCCATGATGTCGATCTCGCCGGACAGGGGCCAGCCGCCATAGGCACTGTCCTCGGGCATCATCCAGAAGGCGGGCCAGGTGCCCTGGCCCTCCGGCAGTTTCATCCGCGCCGAGAAGCGTCCGTAGGTCCACGCGGCGAGCCCGCGCGTGCGCACCTTGCCCGACGTGTAGGGCTGGGTCCGTTCGCCACCGGGGGCGCCGTCCAGGCCCGCGGGAAGGAGCGGACCGGTATGGCTCTCCTCGCGCGCCCGCAGGTGCAGCAGACCCCCGTCGACCCGGACGTTCTCGGGCCGGGCGGTATAACACTGGCGTTCATTATTGCCCCCGCCCCAGCAGGACACCTCGGGCGACCATTTCGTCGGATCGAGATCGGTTCCCCGGAAATCGTCGGACCAGACCAGCGCCCATTCGGGCTGTTGTGACATGGCAGGAAGGGCGCCATCGGCGCCTGCGCTCGACGAACCGGAGCCTGAAGCCACAATGCCCGTCGTGGCCCCCAGAAGGGTGCCGATGGTCTTTGCGAGCCGTCTCATGACGTGTCTCTTCCTCCCACTCCGACAGTGTTGCGGCTGGCCGACGACCTCAACGCGCTTGCGGCGAGGCGGTCGGTTCCTGCGGCGAACGGGAAAGAACCCTCGCACGGGGTGGGGCGAGAGGGTCAGGGCAGACCCGCGAGACGAGTGCCGGCTGGCAAGGACCGGTCGGACGCACCCGATGGCCTTGCGGAGCTGGCCGGGCGGAGCTGGCCCGCAGCCGTTTGGGCTAGTCCCGCTGGAAACTGCCGGAAGAGAGGAGCATGTCGATCACGTCGCGATAGGTTCGGCTCGCGCGCAGGACGACCCCGCCGATCAGGGTGATTTCAGCCTCACCCTTGGCCAGCCGCCGGATTTCCCTGATCTGGGCCAGCGAGATGATCGCCGAGCGGTGGATCCGCCGGAAACGGCCCTTGGGCAGCTCGCGCACCAGGGAGGACAGGGTCCGCCGGATGGCAATCTCGCCGTCGAGCCGATGGATCAGCGAATAGTCCCCGGCCGCCTCGATCCAGACCACCTCTCTGTAGGGGATGACAAACAATCGTCCGGCATCGAGCACGCGCAGGACATCGTCCGTGGCCGGGGTGTCGGACCGGCGCATCGGTTTCGCCAGCGCGTCCCTTGTCTCTCCGATCAGGCGGTGCAGCCTTTCGGCCTTCTGGACCGCGCGGCACACCCGCTCATGATCCAGGGGTTTGAGGATGTAATCGATCGCGTCGATCCCGAAGGCATCGATGGCATAGTCCGGATAGGCCGTCGTGAAGACGACAAGCGGCCTTGGGTCAATCGTGAAGTTCCGCGCAGCCTCGACACCGCTCAGGGCCGGCATTTCGACATCAAAGAAGGCCAGGTCGATCCCGCCGCGATTGATGATCTCAAGGGCTTCGGGCGCCGAACTGCAGGCGGACACAAGCTCGACGCCCGCGATATCGCGCAGGATGTCGGACAACAGGCCCCGGGCCGGGCCTTCATCATCGCACAGCAGCGTTCTGAGCATTGAAAGCCTCTCGAATGCTGGCCGTTCGGCAGGGACCGGTTCGCGGGCGCACCGGCCTGACTTGACCAGACAGCCAATCATGCGTCGTTTGGGGCGCGGGAGCAAACATCATGCAGGCAGTAACGGATGAGCTGACACACACGCCAGGGTCCCGACCCGACCATGGCCAGTACTGGACGTTCCAGTTTGCCGGCTGGGGAGCCATGGCCCTGCTCAGCTATCTCAGCCTGACGGTCTGGTACAATCCCGGTGAGTTCGCACCGATCGTGCACACCGTTTGGCAGTCGCTCCTTGGCATTCTTGTCAGCCATCCCCTCCGCTGGATCGCGACCAGGACCTGGCAGCGGTCCATTCGCAGCCGCATTGTCTTCAACGGCCTCGCCGTGCTGGCCGCATCAATGGTCTGGACGGTGCTCCGTATCTCCACATTCACCTGGCTGACTGGTGAAGTCATCCCCTTCGAGGACTGGGGCGGATGGAGCTTTGCGTCCGTGATCGTGTTCGGCGCATGGTCGTTCTGCTATCATGCCATCAAGTATTATCGCTTGTCGGCGGAACAGCGCAGACTGGCTGTGGAGGCACAGAACAATGCGCTGCGGGCGCGAGCGCATGCCCAGCATGAAAGCTTCAAGCGTCTCGAGGCGGAGAAGCACTACAAGGAAGCCCAGCTGCGCATGCTGAAGTACCAGCTGAACCCGCACTTCTTTCTCAACGCCCTGAACTCCGTCTCTGCGCTCGTGATGCGGGAGGACAAGAAGGCAGCGATGGACATGCTCGCCCGGATCGGCGACTTCCTGCGTGTTTCCCTGTCCGATCCCGAAGGCATCCAGCATACGCTGGAAGAGGAGATCGATGCCCTCAACCTCTATCTCAGCATCGAGAAGATCCGATTTGGTGAACGCCTGCAAACCCGCTTCGATGTAGATCCCCGTACCCGAAACGCGCTTATTCCGAGGCTGCTCCTGCAGCCGCTTTTCGAGAACGCCATAAAGTATGCGGTCGGTGGCCAGTCCGGGCCGGCCACCATCTCCTTCGCTGCAAGGCGGGAAGGCAATGAGCTTGTCCTCGAGATCTGCGATGATGGCCCGGGTCTGACCGCAATTGCCGATCAGGCGGACCGGCATGGTATCGGCCTGGAAAACGTCCGCCAGAGACTGAAATCGGCCTTTGGCGAGCGGTTCAGCCTCGAGATTTCCGAAGTTGCACCGAGCGGGCTACGCGCCGAGATCCGGATCGATGACCGGGCGTCGGCCAGCACGGCCTCCGGCGTGACCCCCGGTGCGACAGCCCGGGCGGGCTGACCGGCGCGGGCGAACTCGCCGTCCACGGTCCGGAAGTCGTGGAGGTTGTCGTTCGTGGCGAGGGTTAGAAGAGCGCGCGCACGATCGCGACTGGCGCAGGGCGCGGTGTCGCCTGTGTCCAGAAGGGCGAGGACCAGGTGCGAGGCGACAAATCCGGTTGCGCCGGTTACGAGAACCTTTGCCATTTGGTCTCCAATGTGCCCGCCAGCCCGGAGGTTTGATGACGCATTGACAGTTTAAGTACGTAGTGTCAAATCGTTCACGAGAGACATCGCAATGACACCTGACGAGAAGCGAGAGGCTGTGTTTGACGCCGCTTCAGAGGTTTTTTCCCGCTATGGGTTCCGGCGCACGTCGATGAACGACATCGCCGAGGCGGCCGGTATGTCCCGGCCGGCGCTTTACCTGATGTTCGACAACAAGGAAGACCTGTTCCGCCAGCTCGCCATCCACCGCCAGTCGCAGGCGATCGACGAGGCAGTCCTGGCCCTGTCCGGAGACGGGCCTGTCGCCGAGCGCCTGACCGAGGCCGTGCTGGCCTATGAGCGCGTCTATTACGAGCCGATCGCCGGCTCACCGCATGGCGGGGAGTTCATGGAGCTCGACCTCAGCGTGGCCACCGAGGATCTGGCGAGGGGGCGCGCCCGCCTGATTGGCCATCTCGCCGCCAGCCTGTCGGAGGCGCAGGCGCGTTGCGAGATCGGGATTCCGAACGGGGTGGCGGGCGCCGAAGCGTTGGCCGACCTGCTCATGCATGCCGTCACCGGGACCAAGAAGGCAGCAGTGTCGGTCGAGGATTTCCGCAACAAGGTCACTGCACTGTGCAAGATTTTCATGGGTGCGGCCATGGCGGCAAACGGAAATTGAACGGGCAGGCCATGCCAGCGCGCCCAAGGAGGTGAACATGACCACATTCAGGATCAACGGTGAAACCCGGACAGTGGATGTCGAACCCGACATGCCGCTGCTCTGGGTCATCCGTGAGCAGCTGAGGCTCACCGGCACCAAGTTCGGCTGCGGAATTGCCCAGTGCGGCGCATGCACGGTCCACCTCGACGGCGTGCCGGTCCGCTCCTGCTCGACACCGGTTGCGGCCGCCGAAGGGGCGGATGTGACGACGATCGAGGGCGTTGCGGCTGCAGACGGAACGCTGCACGCGGTGCAACAGGCCTGGATCGAGCTCCAGGTGCCGCAATGCGGCTACTGCCAGTCGGGCCAGATCATGTCAGCGGTCGCGTTGCTGGCAGAAACGCCGGACCCGACCGACGCCGACATCGACGCCGCCATGCGCGGCAATATCTGCCGCTGTGGCGCCTATGGCCGCATCCGCGCGGCGATCAGGACGGCCGCAAAAGCGTCCGGCGGCAGGGCCGCGAACACCGGCGCCAGCGGCAATGGGGAGCAGGACAATGGGTAAGTGGACACGCAGGGGTTTCATCGCAGCCGGCGTGACGGCGGGCGGCGTACTAGCGGTCGGCGTGGGCATCCGCGAGGGCCATCGCGCGCCGAAACTGGCTGGCATGATGGCCGCCGAGGGCGAGACGTTGGTCAATGTCTGGGTCAAGCTGGACCAGAACAATGTGGTCACCGCCATCATTCCGCACTCGGAAATGGGCCAGGGCGTGCACACGCCGCTCGCCCAGATGCTGGCCGAGGAAATGGATGCTGACTGGGAGAAGGTCCGCGTCGAGCAGGCCCCAGCACATGAGGCCTATGCCAATTACCCCCTCGGCAAGGCTTTCCTGATGGGCGGCGCGAAGGTGCCCGGCTTCGTCCAGGACACGCTTAATGGCGGGTTCCTGCGGATCGCGCAGTCCATGTCGCTGCAGATCACGGGCGGCTCGACTGCGGTCCGCTTCACCGGATCGGCGGGCATGCAGATAGCCGGCGCGGCGGCGCGCGAAATGCTGGTCCGGGCGGCCGCGCGGGACTGGGATGTTCCGGCGGCCGAGATCCGCACCGAAGCCTCGCATCTCCATCATGACGCGTCCGGCCAGTCTGCGCCCTATTCCGCCTTTGCTGTCGCGGCGAGCGAATTTTCCCCGCCGACCGAACCGAAGTTGAAGGCGCCGGCCGACTACACGATCATGGGGGCGCCCAAGCCGCGTTTCGACATCCCGGCCAAGGTCGATGGCAGCGCGCAGTTCTCGATCGATGTCGATCTTCCAGGGATGCGCTATGCCGCTGTCATGGGTCCGCCCGTGCACGGGGCCAGCGTTGCCAGCCTCGACGATGCCGCCGCCCGGTCCATGCCGGGCGTGCACAAGGTCCTCAATGAAGGAGCGTTCGTCGCGGTCGTGGCGGACAGCTACTGGCGGGCCGAACGGGCGCTGGCGGTGGTGCAGGTGGACTGGACCCCGACGGGCCGCGAAGGCCTGAGCCAGGCTGCGATCCATGACCAGTTCCGGGCCGACATGGCCGCTGCGGTCGAAGCGGGCCGGGAGGTCACCGATGTGAAGATCGGCGATGCAAGAAAGGCCACCGCTACGGCCGCACGCCAGGTCGAGGCGGACTACACCGTACCCTATCTCGCCCATGCCGCCATGGAGCCGATCAATGCCGTGGCCGAGGTGAAGGATGGCAAGGTCGATCTCTGGATCGGTCACCAGAACCCGCTGGCCGCACGCGACGAGATCGCCGGGACATTCGGCTATGACAAGCACAGCGTGACCATCCACAACTGCTTTCTCGGTGGCGGGTTCGGCCGGAAGGCGGAAGCCGATTATCCGCTGATGGCGGTCCGCATCGCGCGGGCCGTTGACGGTCCGGTCAAGATGATCTGGTCGCGCGAGCAGGACACCCGCCACGATTTCTACCGTCCCGCCACGACGGCGAAGGTGATTGCCGGGCTCGACGCAGCGGGCCGCCCGCTGAGCTGGGACTACCAGTTCGTGCACAAGGACGATCCTGTCGAGGCCACGCAGATCCCCTACGCCATCCCCAACCAGTTCATCCACTATGCCGAGACCGAAAACCCCCTGCGCTTCGGGCCGTGGCGCTCGGTGGACCACACCCAGCATGGCTTCTTCGTGGAGTCCTTCATCGACGAGCTCGCGCACGCGGCTGGCGAGGACCCGCTGGCCTATCGCCGCGCCCTGATCGCCGACAAGCCGCGCCATGTGGCCGTGCTCGACAGGGTCGCGGAGATGGCCGGCTGGGGCCGGGCGCTGCCGGAGGGCCAGGGCCTCGGCGTGGCGCTGACGGAAAGCTTCGGGACGATTGTCGCACAGGTGGTGGAAGTCGATGTCACCGGCCAGGTGCCGCGTGTGGCCCGCGTCTGGGCTGCCGCCGATGCCGGCTTCGTTGTCAATCCGGACGGCTTCACCGCCCAGATCGAGAGCGGCATCATCTATGGCCTGTCAGCGGCGCTCTACGGCAATATCAGCATCGAGAACGGTGCGGTGGTGCAGTCGAATTTCCACGACTACCCGGTGGTGCGCATGGATGATGCGCCAGAGATCAGCGTCGAGATCCTCAACAGCGGTGCCCGCCTCGGCGGCGGCGGCGAACCCGGCACCCCGCCGATCGCCCCGGCCGTCGTGAACGCGATCTTCGCGGCGACCGGAGAGCGCCGGCGCACACTTCCCATCGCGCCGCTCGACTCCAGCGCCGTCTGAGCAGCACGCCGGCCCGTCACAAGCGCGGCAAGGTCCGTTCCCGCCTCCGGGCCTTGCCGCACAGCCCCATTGAGGCCTGTCTCGGGCGAGCGCGTGAGTGCACGGCCCGGCTCGTGGAAACGATTGTGAGACCTGGCGTCGGCCGAAGTGTGGCCCTTTGGAACACCAGGCGTTCGTTCCGGTCGGTCCCGCCCCGGATCAGTCCAGGGTCATGGCCAGGAGCACATCGGCATACCAGATCGAATTCAGCCCAAGCGCCTCGTCGAGTGCCGGATCGCGGGCACCTGATTCAAGTCTCGCCGAGTGAATGCCCAGCAGTTTCCATCCGAGGCCGGTGGCGCCGGCTGACGTCTCGTCCTTCATGACCACCGGTGCACCACTGAGGCCGCGATGCGTACGTGCATCCGCAAGAAAATAGCCCTTGCCCTTGAACCTCAGGCCGAAGGTAGAGGCGAGCGTGGCGTGGCGCGCAACCGGCAGATGGTGGAGCGTGTCCTCGAAGCCCATGGGGTAGCCAACCGCCAGCAGGCTCGACCCGATCATGACGCCTTCCCCGGCGCTTGCGATCTGCGCGGGTGTGAAGACCTCGTAAGCCATCGTTGATGGCAGCGCATCCTTTTCGATCTCGATCACCGCCACATCGACGGTGCCGCCGGCATCCCTTGCATCCTTCCAGATTCCTGTCTGGTTGCGGTAGAGCGGAATGGAGAAGCCGGTGGATCTGGCAAGATCGTCTGCATCCGTATGAATTTCTATTTCTATCCTGTCGGGGAAATGGCCCGTTGGCTCATCGAAGAAGACATGCCTGGACGTGACCAAGTATAAACGTCCATCGCGTTCGAAGAAAAAACCGCTGGCGCCCGTCATCGCCAGTCCTCCTGAGAATGTCAGGATCCTCACGCACGTCATGAGAAGTGGCTCGATCATGGACGGGACCCCTGCGACAGCTTCCGGGACGCTTTACTGATCATGTCCGTTTCGCCGGGCATGTTCAAGACGCCGCAAGCCGGAGATCGGCGGTCCATGAAAAGCGCGGATCGATCGGTGAGGGCACGGTCTCGAATGGACCGGGCGTGTGGCCAAACGGCACGAACCTGGCCAGCCGCCGACCCTCGGCCTCCAGCGCGTTCACGGGCCGCGTCTCGAAATTGCGGCCGCCGGGATGGGTCGAGTGGTATGTGCAGCCAGCCAGCGCCTTGCGGGCTTCGGTATCGACGAGGTCGAAGACCAGCGGATCGTGGGGTTTGATCGTAGGGTGAAGGCAGGAATCCGGCAGCCAGGCGCGGAATCGCACACCGCAGACCTGCTCGTCGGCGTGTGCGCCTGGCCGCAGCGACAGGAGGCGGCGATTGCAGGCCACGGCGAGGGTCGATGTCGCGTAGGCCCCGCTGAGCTTGACCTGAAGTCGCTCCAGGGAGGAGTCCACGAAACGCGCCACCCCGCCGCCGACTGTCTCCTCGCCCAGCACATGCCATGGCTCCAGCGCGCTGCGCAGTTCCAGTTCAACGCCGTCATGGGACAGGCGACCGGCGAGGGGAAAGCGGAAATCATACTGCGCGCGGAACCATTCCCGCTCAAGCGCAACATTGATGCCCTTCGACACCTTGTCGAGCGCCTGGCCGAAGTCGGCCCAGAGCACGTCCGGCAGCATGAACCGGTCATGCAGGGCCGTCCCATGGGGAATGAGCGGCGCGGTATATGGGGTCTGCCAGAACCATGCGATGAGCGCGCGCAGGACCAGTTGCTGCGCCACATTCATCTGCCAGTGGGGCGGCATCTCGAAGCCGCGAAACTCGACCAGTCCAAGCCGGCCTGCCGGGCCGTCGGGTGAGTAGAGCTTGTCGATGCAGATCTCGGAGCGGTGCGTGTTGCCGGTCACATCGACAAGCAGGTGGCGCAGGATGCGGTCGACGAGCCAGGGCGGCACGTCCTTCTCGTCTGGTCCGGGCAGCTGAGACAGGGCGATTTCGAGTTCGAACAGGAGGTCCGTGCGCGCCTCGTCCGCGCGCGGCGCCTGCGAGGTCGGCCCGATGAACAGGCCGGAGAAGAAATAGCTGAGCGAGGGATGGTTCTGCCAGAACCGCACCAGCGAGCCAAGCACGTCCGGTCGGCGCAGGAAGGGGCTGTCGGGCGCGCTTTGCCCGCCGACGGTGACATGTGCCCCGCCCCCCGATCCCGTCGGGCGTCCGTCAATCCGGAAGCCCGAGGCATCAAGGCCGCACACGCGCGCATCCTCGTATAGCGCCTCGGTCTTGTCGCGCAGTTCGGCCCAGTCGGCCGACGGGTCGATATTGACCTCGATCACTCCCGGATCGGGTGTGACCTGGATCACTTTCAGGCGCGGGTCGCGCGGTGGCGGATAACCTTCGATCCGCAGGGGCTGGCCACTCGATTGTGCAACCGCCTCGATGGCCGCGACGAGGTCCACGAAGGCTTCGGCGGTTTCCGTGGGCGGCAGGAAGACATTGAGATGTCCGGCGCGCGGTTCCACCACGAGCGCGGTGCGAACCGGTGCTTCGCGCCGCGGCTCGCCGACCGAACGCCGCCGGCAAAGATCGTCTGCCGCCGGAAGCGGGTCGCGCACCTCGAACGGGTCAACTTCGCGGAATTCGGGCAGGTCTTCCGGGTTCACATATGGCAAGGCTTTCATGGGCAGACGCAAACCGGCGGGACTGTCGCCGGGCAACAGGCAAAGCGCGCCGCGCCGTGTCGACCAGACCTCCGAAACCCAGCGCACGAAACGCCTGTCTGCGGCGTCGAGGGGGAGCGACCGCAAAGGCAGGACGAAGCCGCCCGGGTGGCTGAGTCCCTGATCGAATATGCGCGATATGCGGGCCCGTTCAATCGGATCATCGAGCCTGTTGTCGCCGGGCGTCAGGCCTTCCGGCAAGCCCGCCTCGCGCAGCAGGTACTCGGCCGGATCTTCATAGAGCGGCTGGACGAAGGCCGGCTCCACGCCAAGTACTTCGGCAATCCCGCGCGCCATTTCGCGGGCGTCGTCCACCGAGCTTGTCGTCGCGGACGTCTCGCGGGCAATGAGGCCGGGGTCGCGCCAGACCGGCTGGCCATCAATGCGCCAGAAAATGCCAAACGCCCATCGCGGCAGGGGCTCGCCCGGATACCATTTGCCCTGAGCATGGGTGAGCAGGCCGCCCGGCGCAAACCGGTCGAGCAGGCGGCGGGCCAGCCTGTCGGCATGGTCCCGCTTGGTCGGGCCCATCGCCGCGATGGTCCATTCTTCGGCGTCGCGGTCGGCGCTGGCGATGAAGGTCGGCTCGCCGCCCATGGTCAGGCGCACATCGCCCGTTTCCAACAGGGCTTCAACGGCCTCGCCCGCCTTGTCGACGGCGTCCCACTGGACCTTCGTGAAGGGCCGCGTGATGCGGGCGGGCTCGCGGAGCCGGCGCACCGACATGTCGAAATCGAAGCTCACCTCGCAGGGCTCCAGCCCGCCGTAAATCGGCGCTGCCGATCCCGGGGCAGGCGTTGCGGCCAGTGGTATATGGCCTTCGCTGGCAAACAGGCCGGACGTGGCATCAAGGCCGATCCAGCCCGCACCGGGGATGAAGGCCTCGGCCCAGGCGTGCAGGTCCGTGAAATCGACTTCCGGCCCCGACGCTTCGCCCTCATGGCGTTCATCGGGCGCAAGCTGGATGAGATAGCCGGAGACGAAACGCGCTGCGACGCCGACATGGCGCAGGAGGTTGACCAGCAGCCAGGCGCTGTCGCGGCATGATCCCTTGCCCAGCGTCAGGGTGTCTTCGGGGGTCTGCACGCCGGGTTCCATGCGCACGATATAGCCGACACGCGATTTCACCCGCCGGTTCAGTTCGACCAGGAAATCTATGGTCTGCAGGTCAGATGTCTCTCCGCCGGTCCAGAGCGCGTCCGCCTCCCTTGCCATGGCCGTATAGGCTTCGCCGCCAGGTTCCTCGGCAAGATAGGGGGCAAGGTCGGCTTTCAGCTCGGCGGGATACCGGAACGGCGCATAGAAGACTTCCTCATCGAGGAAGAAGTCGAACGGATTGATGGCAATCATGTCGGCCACGAGATCGATCTCGACCTCGAAATGATCGGTCTTCTGATCGAAGACCGCACGCGACTGATAATTGCCGAAGGGATCCTGCTGCCAGTTCAGGAAATGGCGCGCAGGCGTTATTTTCTGGCTGTAGGAGACGATCGGCGTGCGCGTGTGGGGGGCTGGTCGGAGGCGGATGACCTGCGGCCCGAGGGCGATCTTTCGGTCATATCGGTAGCTCGTGCGATGGTGGATTGCGACCCGGATGCTCATCTCCCAACAGTGAATGCACAAACATTATGCGGCAAGCCGATTGTTCGGGCGACCGGTGACAGGGGATAGACTGTGCTCGATCTGTGACCCTAGATGGTGAGATGAAGGGCGGTCAGAAACTCAGTTTTGATGAAATGAGGCATGATGGGGCGGTGCGTGACCCCTATCGGCAGGTCGCCGACTGGCTGTCCGGGATCGACCTTGAGACGCTGCGCCAGCGCCAGGTGGAGGCAGAGGCCATTTTTCGGCGGATCGGGATCACCTTTGCCGTTTATGGCGAAGGGGGGGACCCCGAGCGGCTCATCCCCTTTGACCTCATCCCCCGCGTGTTTTCCGCGCGGGAATGGGAAAAGATCGACAGGGGCGTGAAGCAGCGCGCCCGCGCGCTCAATCTGTTTGTGCACGACGTCTATCATGAGCAGGAGATCTTCAAGGCCGGTATCGTCCCGCGACGCATGATCACCGGCAATGATGCCTATCTCGGGTGCATGCAGGGGTTCAGCCCGCCGCTCGACGTCTATGCCCACATTGTCGGCGTCGATCTCGTGCGCACGGGCCCGGAGGACTTCTTCGTGCTCGAGGACAATACGCGCACCCCATCGGGCGTCTCCTATGTCCTGGAGAACCGGGCGACGATGACGCGGCTCTTTCCCGAACTCTTCTCGACCGGGCAGGTCCGCCCCGTGGACGGCTATTCCGACCTGTTGCGACGCACGCTGGCCGAGTGCGCTCCTCCGGCCTGCGAGGGTCCGCCCTGCATCGTCGTGATGACACCTGGCCATTTCAACAGTGCCTATTACGAGCATTCCTTCATTGCTGACGAGATGGGCGTCGACCTGGTCACCGGCTCTGACCTGTTCGTTGAAAACCAGCGTGTCTACATGAGAACCACCACGGGACCCCAGCGGGTGGACGTGATCTATCGCCGGATCGATGACAGCTTTCTCGATCCGGGTGTCTTTCGAGCCGACTCCACCCTTGGCGTGACCGGCCTGATGGACGCCTACCTGGCTGGCGGTGTGACCCTGGTCAGTGCTCCGGGGGCGGGCATTTCCGATGACAAGGCGATATATTGCTACATGCCGGAGATCATTCGCTTCTATCTTGCAGAGGAGCCCGTCATCCCGAACGTGCTGACCTACAGGTGCAGCGATCCGGACGATATGGCCTATGCCATGGAGCACATGGCCGATCTTGTCTTCAAGGAGGTCCACGGCTCGGGCGGCTATGGCATGCTGATCGGGCCGGCCGCGACGAGGGCCGAGATTGAAGACTATGCCGCCCGCGTGCGCGCCAATCCGAATGCCTTCATTGCCCAGCCCACGCTGTCCCTTTCGACCTGCCCGACGCTTGTGGAATCCGGCATCGCGCCGCGCCATGTGGACTTCAGGCCCTATGCGCTTGTGGGCAAGCAGTTGCGCCTGACGCCGGGCGGGCTGACCCGCGTCGCCATGCCCGAAGGCTCCCTCGTGGTGAATTCCAGCCAGGGCGGCGGGGTGAAGGATACATGGGTCCTCAATCGATGACCCCGTCGGCAAGGCCCCACCCATGCTGAGCCGCGTTGCCGAGAGCCTCTTCTGGATCGGTCGCTATGTCGAGCGTGCCGAACACGTGGCGCGCCTGGCCGATGCCGCAAGGCGGATGACGGCGTTGCCCCTCGAGACCGACAATGCGGTGACGAATGAATGGTCATCGGTACTGATTGCGGGCGGTGCCCACCAGGTCTTCGGCGATACGCTTGAAACGGTCAGGTCGGGCACAGCCGCCCATCGTCTCATTTTCGACAGGTCCAACCCGTCCAGTGTCAGCAATTGCCTGAGTGCAGCGCGCGAGAACGGCCGCGCCATCCGCTTTGCCATCACCCAGGAGGTCTGGGAGGCACTGAATTCCGCCTGGTCGGAAATGCGGGTCCTGCCACCCGGTCACGGCACCGGCAGCGGCCTGTCCGACCTGATAGACTGGATCAAGAAGAAGTCCGCCATGGTGCGCGGCGCGATCAGCGGCACCATGATCCGCGATGACAGCTACAATTTCCTCGAACTGGGCATGGCCATCGAGCGGATCGACTCCACGGCGCGGCTGCTCGACGTCAAGTACCACGTCCTCCTGCCCTCGGTCTCCGATGTCGGCTCCGGAACGGACCATTTCCAGTGGATGTCGATCCTGCAGGCGGCCGCGGCACAGCGGGCCTATTTTGCGGTGACAAAGTCCGATCTTTCGGCCAAGGGCGTCGCGGCGTTCCTGATTCTGAACCCGCGATTTCCGCGCGCGATCCTGTTCAATCTTCGTCGGGCAAGCGAGAGGGTGGCTGACCTCGAAGTCTATTATGACCGTGTATCTCCCTTCAGGAGCGAACTGGATGGCTTCGTCTCGCATATCGAGACCCATCCCATAGATACGATTCTGCAGTTCGGACTGCACGAATTCCTGACCGATATCATCGAACGCAATTATCAGATTGCGAACCGCCTGGCGCAGGCCTATGGCTTTGCGGCTATGGTGGTTGAGGATGATTCGGAGGATGACATATCCGAACAGTGACGCCCGGTTCTCCCGCGAGCCTGTCCCTGACACGATCCCGACACTCGAGGATACACCCATGACATATTGTGTGGCGCTCAAACTGCGTGACGGCCTCGTCTTCCTGTCCGATACGCGAACCAATGCGGGCGTGGACAATGTTTCGAAGGTCAAGAAGCTGTTCACCTGGCACTTGCCCGGCGACCGGGCCATTGCCATGATGACGGCGGGTAATCTCGGCATCACCCAGGCCGTCATCTCGGAACTCGATGAGGATCTCGATCGTCCGGCGCAGGGCGCGCGAAGCCTGTTCTCGGCTCAGAGCATGTTCGATGTGGCCGAACTGGTGGGCGAAAAGATGCGCAAGGTCCAGCAGCGCTATGCCGAGGGGCTTGCCTCGCGCGGCGTCGATTCCGGGGCTTCGATCATTGTGGGCGGACAGCGCGTCGGTGGGCGACCGAGGCTGTTCCTCGTCTATGCGGCGGGCAATTTCATCGAAGCGATGGATGACAGTCCCTATTTCCAGATCGGCGAGCACAAATACGGAAAGCCGATCATCGACCGGGTGATCACGCCGGAAACCGAGATGCAGGATGCAATCATCTGTGCGCTGCTGTCGATGGACTCGACAATCCGGTCAAACCTCACGGTCGGCATGCCGCTGGACCTGGCGGTGCTGAGAACCGATGCGCTGGCATTTGAACAGCTTCGCCGCATCGAGAATGACGATCAGTCCTTCAGGGAGTTCTCGGATCGCTGGTCGCAGGAACTGCGCGACGCCTTCGCCGTGATGCGGAAAATGTCCGTCTGACCGCTTGGGGTGGCGAACGGGGGAGGCGTTCCCCGGCAGTCATTGGCACAAGATCAGGACCAATGTTCCGCTGGAACGGCTGATGAAGGAAATCCGGCGGCGAACCCCGGGTCGTGGGCGCATTGCCCGATGGCGAATCCTGCCTCAACCTCGCTGCAGCCCGATTGCGACACGTCGCCGGAAAGCAAGGCGGCATGAGTGGGTCAGGTCCCGGCGGTCGTCATTCATACCACAAGCCATCGTCTGTGGCATAAGAGCTCGCAGGCTCGCCGGGCGGGTGAACAGGACGTGCGCCCCCTGTGCCGAGCGTTAGTGAACGGCCATCGCAACGCGATACATCAACAGATTCCGGGGCACGAGAGCTGGAGCGGGTAGACGGCGCGAAATCCCATAAAAAAAGATTGATTTACAGTGACTTGGATGAATCTTCGCAAGAATTGTTACACAAGTTGTATACCATTTGGACCGCATTCGACTTGACGCCTCGAATGGTCATGGTGCCACTCGTTTCTCTGCCAGGCGGCAAGCGCGGTCGGGTGCGTAGCGCCATCCACGAAATCCAGAACGACCATTTTGCTCCCCTAAATCAAACGTAGCTGGCGCGATGCTGAGCGCAACCCCGCTGAAATGAGACACGGGAACAGCGACGTTTCTGACTGAAAGACCTGCCATCCTTACTGCGAACGGTGGCGTCGAAAATGTCCTCGAAACGGTCGGGAAAGCACGCATTCCCTTCAGGCCCAATGGCATGAAATGCCACTTGGGCCGTGTTCATTTTCCTTGCCGGTTTCCCGTCCGGTCAAGGGGCTTTGCCCGCTTCGCGGCGCGTGTTCCACGCGCCCTTGACCGGACGGGAAACCGGCGACACCGGAGCGACTTTCCAGAGAATGGGAGCACTTGGCGAGATCGCTCCTGACGGCCTTTTGTGCATTTGCGTGCAAGGCGCGGCAAGGGATGGCTAAGATCTGCAAAGCGGACCCGGTAGGGCGAGATTAAAGCAGTGGCACCCGGTGCCTCCTAACGCCTTGTCTGTACATCTCTTTATTGGAACCCCTTGCACAGCTTTGCGGTGCGCAGGTTTCGTTTATACTGTTGATTCTATTGCGAAATTTCTGGCACCATGCGCCAACGATGCCTCACACCCAGAGTTGTTTGACCGGCATGGCGAACAACCGATCACCGATGCGCTGAATTCGGTCGCCATCATGCAGGATGATGCCGCAGGCAAACGCTTCGCCGGCCGCCTCCTGCAGGCGCTTCAGGCCGCGGGTGTCGTCGGTCTTCACGGTGGCGGCGGCCTTGACCTCGATTCCAACGAGGCGCCGACCGCGCTCGAGCACGAAATCAACCTCGACCTTGTCCTTGTCGCGGTAATGGCTGATCAGGGCCGGGTCAGGCGA
>CAZDMQ010000040.1:0-32665 GCA_964506685.1 uncultured Hyphomonadaceae bacterium
CCGACGGGTCGATGCGCTTCCAGATCAATTCGCAGAACTGCATCCACTGCAAGACTTGCGACATCAAGGACCCGAACCAGAACATCAACTGGGTGACGCCGGAAGGTGGCGGCGGGCCGGCCTATCCCAACATGTAGGCAGGCCAGCATTCAGGCGAGCCAGCATTCGGGCGGGCCAGCATTCGGGCGGGCCAGCATTCGGGCGGGCCAGAATTCAGGCGGGATGGGCGCAGCGCGACCGGTCACGTCGCCGGTATCATGGCAAAGGGTGGTTGCCGCAAGGCAAACTTGATTGCACAGTCCGGTGACGCGAACAGGGAGCATCATCTTGGGTCAACGGGTCATCGCCGCCATCGTCGCCGCCATGTGGGGGCTTGCTGCCTGCGCCGCGCAGGGGACGCAGGGCACGGATGCAGCCTCCGAAGCCGCGCTGGAAAGCCCCGTCATCGCCGCGCTGTACGGCGATTACCAGGTCTCCGACGCTGCGCTTGCAACGGCCGTACGCGGCAGTGATGGCCGGCCGGTCGGGATGGCTGCCTATGCCACGCCGCGGGATGCCATCGAGGCGGGCGACATGGCGGCGTTCATCGCCATGATGCAGATGGCGAAGGCTGCGGAGGAGGCGCCGGACGGGATCGGCGCCTTCGTGCTCGCCGTCGACCGGATCGCGGCGGGCGATTATCCGGCGGCCCGCGCCGAGATCGAAGCCGGCATGGGGACTCCCTATGGCGACCAGCTCGGTGCATTCGCATCCGCCTGGCTGCAAGCCCTCGAGGGCGATGTTCCAGCCGCAGTGTCGGCCCACCGCCGCGTCTCGTCGAGCCTGCCCGGGCTCACCGGGGAATTGTCCCTGGCCGCCCTGCTCGAGGCGGCGGGCCGGGAGGATGAGGCGCTGGCCGTCTATTCGGCGCTGACCCCCGCGCGGATCGAGGCCCCCGATCACGAATTCGACCCCCAGGGGCTGGTGTTCACGCATATCCAGATGGTGGTCTCGCGGCGCACGCTCCTGCTGCACAGGCTTGGCCGGATCGAGGAAGCCAAGGATGTCTACCTGCAGCTGGCCGACGCCGAGCCGGAGCGCGAGGTGCATTACGCCGCTGCGATCGAATCGCTGGAAACCGGGCGCGGCATCGACACCGAGCCGCTGACCATGAAGGCCGCGTTCGCCCGCTCGATCAGCGATCTCTCCCTGGCTCTCTACCAGCAGACCCTCATCCGCAATGCGATGCTCGGCAAGCGCCTGCGGGGGCTGAACGAGCAGCGCGCGACCTTCGACCAGCTGGCCTTGCTGATCGATCCCGGCAGCGAGACGCTGCGGGAGATCGTTGTCGGGACGCTGGCCAATGAGGCGCTGTATGATGGCGCGGCGCACTCGGCCCTGACGGCGCCCGAGCCGCAGGCCGGGTTGCAGATTGCCGCGGCCCAGGCACTGCTGATGAAGGGCGAGCTCGAGGCGGCGCGCGACGCGATTTCCGGCGCGATAGAGATTGCCGAAGAGGACGAGCAGGTCGCGATTTATTCCGGGGCCATCGGCCTGCATGCGCTGATGGGCGACGAGGCGCGGGCCCTGTCGCTCGCCGATGCCGCCCTCGATCGGGTGACCAATCCGGCCGAGGAGGCGAGCCTGCACGGTCTCAAGGCGAACACCCTGCAGCAATTTGGCCGCCACGAGGAGGCTGTGCGCCATGCGCAGCAGGCGCGCGAACTCGACGACACCCATGAGCGGCGCATGACGCTGGCCAATCTCATGGGCGAGGCCGGCATGATCGAGGAGGCGATCCGGCTGCTGCAGATCGAACGTCTGAAACGCCCCAATGACCCCTACATGCTCAACAGCTACGGCTATTTTCTGCTGCAGCACACCGAGCGGTATGCAGAGGCCTTCAAGGTCCTGTACCTTGCCAACGGGCTGGCATCGAACAATCCGTTCATCGCCGACAGTCTCGGCTGGGCCTATTACCGGCTGGGCCATCTCGACGAGGCGCGGCGCCTGATCGAGCTGGCGCAGCGGGAGCTGGCCCCGCAGCGCCACTGGGAGATCGAGGATCACCTGGGCGACATTCTCTGGCATCTCGGTGAGCGCAAGGCGGCGCGAGAGGCCTGGAAGACGGCCCTGGGAGAGTTCC
This sequence comes from uncultured Hyphomonadaceae bacterium, assembly GCA_964506685.1. Taxonomy (GTDB): domain Bacteria; phylum Pseudomonadota; class Alphaproteobacteria; order Caulobacterales; family Hyphomonadaceae; genus UBA5336. The sequence goes on from CAZDMQ010000040.1 coordinate 2,126, forward strand.
CACCCGACGCCACGCGCGAGGCGGTGGAGGCGAAGCTGCGCGACGGGGTGGAGACGCCGCCGCCCCCGAAGCAGGCCCTGCCATCGGTGAAGGCAGAGCCGGCGGGAAGCGAACCACAGGAGACCTGATTTTCGGCAAGGCGGCCGGGATCCGGAGAATTCGCCGGACCGTCCTCGCCAGTTCTTAAGTCGGGCGCCATAAGGATGATCAGGCCGCAGCTCCAAAGCAGGGCGCGGCGGGAGGACGACCAAGGGAGGGTCGACGATGCGGCCGAAAATGCTGGAAACATGTGCGGTGCTGGGTGCGGCTCTTGTGGCGGGCTGCTCGACCACCTCAGGCTCACTTGCGCGCGTCGGTGTCTCGGCGCCCCTGTTCACCAAGCCGCCCGAAGCCGAGCTTTACAGCGCCGTGCTGATTGCCCGCTATGCCCAGCTCAATAATGATCCCTCAGAGGCCGTTGCCCGCTACGCCTCCGTGCTCGAAACACTGCCCGATGGCCACCCGATCGCGGCGCGGGGCGTGTTTGCCGCCCTCATGTCCGGCGACTTCGACACTGCGGTCGCCTTCGCGGAGAAGGCGCGCGCTGGCACCGATGGGAATTCGTCCCTCGGCGCCCTGACGCTGAAGGTCAATGACATTTACCGGGGGCGGATTGCCCGGCGCGGCCCGGCCGCCCGGCTGCCGCTGCAGCGCTATGGCCCGTTCAACCGGTCCATGGCGATCAATATCGATGCGTGGATCGCCCTCGAGCAGGATGGGCTGGAGGCGGCCGAGGCCGTCCTGGCGATGGCCGAGAGCGACGGGTTCGCCGTGCACACGGTGAGCCTTGCCATGGCCGGGCTGATGCAGCTTGCCGCACACGAGGATGCCCGGGCGCTGGCCACGTTCGAGCGGATCGAGGCGATTGGTCCGCGCCTTGCCATAGCGACCGATGCCCATGCCCGCCTGCTGGCCTCGCGTGGACATCGTGCCGCAGCCCTCGACCGGATCACGGCGTTCCGGGAAGAGATCGGCGCCAATCCGCAACTCGCCGCCCTCGAACGGCAGATCCGTGCCGGCGAGGCTGTCGCGCCGCCGCGGCTCAGCCTCGCCGAGGGCGCTGCGCTGGGCCTCTATGCGCCGGCAGCAGCGCTGGCCGCGCGCAGTGACAGCGACCTGCCCGGCGTCTATTTCGCGCTCGCCCTGCAACTCGATCCCGGTCTGGACATCGCCCGGTCGCTCTGGGCCGATGAGCTCGATCAGTCGGGACGGCGGGCCGAGGCGATTGCCCTGCTCGAGGAGATCGGGCCCCGGTCTCCCTTCTACGCCACGGCCCGGGGGCAACTGGCCTGGGCTCTGCGCCGCGAGGGCGACACCGACGGCGCGCTGGCGGCCGCCCGCGAGGCCCTGGCCCTGGGCGAGGATCGCGACCTCCGCACCCAGCTCGGCGACTTGCTGGTCTCGGTTGGCGATGATGCCGGCGCCGATGCGGTCTTCAGCGACCTCATCGAGGCTGACGCCCGGGCCGGGACGGCGGACTGGCGACTGTTCTTCGCCCGCGGCGCCGTGCGCGACCGGATGGGCAACTGGACGGCGGCCGAGGCTGATCTCACCCGCGCCCTCGCCCTGGCGCCGGACAATCCAGAAGTGCTCAACCATCTCGGCTATGGCTGGGTCGAGCGCCAGCGCAATCTCGATCTCGCCGTGCCGATGCTGGAACGGGCGGTCGCGCTCCGGCCGGGCGCAGCCCACATGGTGGACTCGCTCGGTTGGGCATACTTCCAGACGGGACGCTATGACGAGGCCGTCGAGCGGCTCGAACAGGCCGTCGAACTCGACCCGGCCAGCCTCATCGCCAATGACCATCTCGGGGACGCCTACTGGCGAAGCGGGCGGACGCTGGAAGCCAGTTTCCAGTGGGAGCGCGCCCTTGCCCTGCAGCCGGGGGATGTGCAGGCCGTCCGGCTGAGGCGCAAGCTCGTCGCCGGACTGCCGCCTGCAACGGGCGGACTGGTCGGGGCGTCGCTGCCCACCTCCGGCGGGATGACCGTGCAACCATGATCGCCGGCTTTACGGGCCGGGTGCCGGCGCCGGCCAAGGTGAACCTCTATCTGCATGTCGGACCGGTGCGCGACGATGGCCGTCACCCGCTCGACTCGCTTGTCGTGTTCGCCGGTCCTGCCGGCACGTCTGCAGGGGCCGGCCCATCCACAGGGACCGGTGACGGGTCTGCCTGCGACTGGCTGGATATCCGGCCGGCCGAGCGCATGTCGCTGTCGGTCACGGGCGACGGCGCGGCGGCAGCAGGTCCCGTGGCGGACAATCTCGTGCAGCGAACGGTCGACGCGCTGGTGCGGGTTGCGCCAGACCTGCCGGCCCATGCCATAGCGCTGGACAAGGCGCTTCCGGTGGCGGCCGGGCTTGGGGGCGGGTCGGCCGATGCCGGCGCTGTGCTGCGCGCGCTGGGCCCGCTGGCCGGCCTTGACGAGGAAGGTTGCCTCAGCCTCGGCGCGCAACTCGGCGGCGACGTGCCGGCCTGCGTCCTGGCGGCCGCCTGCCGGATGGAGGGGGATGGCGACCGCGTCGTACCGGTGCGCGGCCTGCCAGCCCTGCCGGCCCTGCTGGTCAATCCCCGCATACCCTGTCCCACGGGGGCGGTCTTTGCAGCCTTCGACCGCATCGGCGACGCGCGCCCGCTGCCGCAACTGGCCAGTCCCGACTTTGCCCGTGATGGCCTCACGGGCACGCTCGACTGGCTCGCACAGGACACCCGCAACGACCTGGAGGCCCCGGCCTGCAGCCTCCTGCCAGCGATCTCCGGGGTGCTTGAGCACCTGGCCGGCTTGCCCGGCGCACGCCTTGTCCGGATGTCCGGCTCCGGAGCCTCGTGTTTCGCGCTCTTCGGCGACATGGAGGCGGCCTTCCGCGCCCATCAGGAACTGCGCCGGCAGCAACCGGACTGGTGGGCCAGGCCGGTCCTGCTGGGATAGCCCGCCGGGCGAAACAGTAGCGCCCGGCCGCAATCTCCTTTCGGCAGGGGCGAGCCTGTGTCGCCGAGAGCGTCAGAGAAACAGCAGGCCGCGCAGGATATAGGCGGTGACCATCACCGCTGCACCGCTCGCCAGGGCGATCAGCACGAACCAGCCGAGCCGGTGACGCAAGGGCGCGGGCGGTGCGTCCTTGTCCGGCGGGCCGGCCGGGCGGAACAGGGGCTCAGGCATGGTAGCCGTCCCCCGGTTTCACCTTGCCCCAGAAGAGCGAGTAGACATAGGCGGTATAGACCAGGATGACCGGCAGCATGATCCCGGCGCCGACCAGCATCAGGCCCAGGGCATTGTCGCGGGCTGCCGTCTGCCAGATGTCGAAGGCGAACGGCACCAGCCAGGGGAAGAGGCTGATCCCGAGGCCGACATAGCCCGACAGGAAGATCCCCACGGCGAGGAGGTAGGGCCGCCAGTCGGGCCCGGCGTTATCGGATCCGATGCGCATCAGGTCGCGCGCCAGCCAGGCGGTGAAAGCGAGCCCGGCGAGCGGGACGGGCGACAGGGGCAGCAGGCGCGCCAGGTCAATCTCGGTCATCGAGACGCCCCAGCGTGCGGTGACCCGCGGATCCACCGACAGGGTGGCCAGGCTGACGAGTGCAAAGCAGACCGAGACCGCAGCCAGCGCCGTGAGGGCGTAGCGTTTCGCCTTCTGCTGCAAGGCGCCTTCGGTCTTGAGCACGAGCCAGCAGGCGCCCAGAAGGACGTAACCGATGGTCACCGAAACCCCGGTCAGCAGGGTGAAGGGGGAAAGCCAGTCGAACGCGCCGCCGGCAAAATTGCGGCCGTCGGTCTCGAAACCGGTGATGAAGGCGCCCAGGATGATCCCCTGGCTGAACGCTGCTGCCAGAGAGCCGCCATGGAACGCGCCGTTCCAGAACAGACGGGTCGGCCGGCGCACGGCCTTGTGGCGGAACTCGAAGGCGACGCCGCGAAAGATCAGGGCGGCGAGCATCACGAGCACGGGCAGGTAGACCGCCGGCATGATCACCGCATAGGCGAGCGGGAACGCTGCAAACAGGCCTCCGCCGCCCAGGATCAGCCAGGTCTCGTTGCCGTCCCAGACCGGCTCGATCGTCGCGGTCATCATGTTCCGCTCCTCGTCATCGCCGGCGAGGCCGCTCAGCATGCCGACGCCGAGGTCCATCCCGTCGAGCAGAACATACATCATGACGGCAACAGCGATCAGGATGGCCCAGATGAGTGGCAGGTCCATGGCTCTTTGCTCCTATTCTGCGGCCACGATGTCGCCGGCGGTCCGGGCGGGATCGTCGACCGAGCCCAGCGGCGTGCCGGGTGCGCGGCGCTTGTCCGGCGTCGGTTCGGTCGGATCCTCGCCGAAGCCGCGCGTGGCGATCCGCGCCATGTAGACCACACCGGCGGTGAACACGATGGCGTAAACGGTCATGAACACCAGTAGCGAGGTCGCGACCTGGCCCGCGGTCACGGGCGCCAGGCTGTCGGCCGTCCGGAGATGGCCGTAGACCGTCCAGGGCTGGCGGCCCACCTCGGCGGTGATCCAGCCGGTCAGCACTGCAATGAAGCCGAGCGCGCCGGACGGGACGGCAATCCAGTGGAACAGGCCCGGCTGGTCGATCGTGCCGCGGGCCCATTTCCACACGCCCCAGATCCCGAGCGCCAGCATGACCAGCCCGGCGCCGACCATGATCCGGAAGCTCCAGAACACCAGCCAGAGCGGCGGGCGTTCATCCTCGGCAAAGGCGTCGAGACCCTTGAGATCGCCATGTGCGCCGGCGAACAGGATGGGGCTGGTGTTCGGCACCGTGACGCCATCGAGCCCGCATGCATTGTCGGCCGGCCAGGCGAACAGGACCGTGCCCTGCACGGGTGCGGTCTCGCACCAGCCTTCCATGGCCGCGATCTTCGCCGGCTGGTGCGTGTGGGCAACCTCGCCCGACCAGTGTCCGGCCCAGATCTGCAGCGGCATCAGCACGGCCAGCGTGCCCGCGGCCATCCGGGTCTGCCAGCGGGTCGGCTCGCTCGACCGTCCGCGCAGCATCTGCCAGGCGCCCGCGGCAAGGATCACCGCAGCCGTCGTGATGAAGGCCGCCAGCATCATGTGGGCATAGCGGGAGGGAAAGCTCGGATTGAAGATGACGGCCAGCCAGTCGGTGGCATAGAAATTCCCGGTTTCCGGATCAATGGCGAAACCTGCGGGCGTCTGCATCCAGCTGTTGGCCGAAAGGATCCAGAAGGCGGAGATGGAGGTGCCGACGGCGACGGCGCAGGTCGCCACGAAATGCAATGTGCGGCCGACCTTGTTCCAGCCGAACAGCATCACGCCGAGAAAGGTCGCCTCGAGGAAGAAGGCGGTCAGCACCTCATAGCCGAGCAGCGGTCCCATGACCGATCCCGTCCGGTCCGAGAAGACCGACCAGTTGGTGCCGAACTGATAGGACATGACCACGCCGGAGACCACGCCCATCGCGAAGGCGAGCGCGAAGATCTTCACCCAGTGCAGGTAAAGCCGCCGGAACACGTCCCGGCCGGTGCGCAGCCACAACCCCTCGCAGACGGCCAGGAAGGCCGCCAGACCGATGGTGAAGGCCGGGAACAGGATGTGGAAGGAGATGACGAAGGCGAATTGCAGGCGCGAGAGGATAAGGGCGTCGAGCACGGGCAGGCTCCATGATTGCCGGTTTCCGATAATGTATATAGTTTTTGGTGGATCTTACGTGGCGCGTTCGTCCCGACCTTTCCATGTGCGGGGTGTCGCATGTGCGCGGTTGCCGCAGCGTCCGGCCCCCTGACGCGAACGCCCGGCGCCACGGGTATGAACCGGACGCAGGGCGGACAGGCGAACAGGCGAACAGGCCGATGGACGATCAGACATCAGTATAGCGCAGATAGGGCAGCACTTCCTCGAAGCCCTGGGGGAATTTCTCCCGGGCCGCCTCGTTCGTCACCGATGGCGGGATGATCACCCGCTCGCCGGGCCGCCAGTCCGCCGGCGTGGCGATCGCGTGTGCGTCCCCGGCCTGCAGGGCGTCAATGACGCGCAGGATCTCGTCGAAGTTGCGGCCCACACTCATGGGATAGGTCATGGTCAGGCGGATCTTCCTTTTCGGATCGATGATGAAGACCGAGCGCACGGCGGCGGTTTCGCTCTCGCCGGGGTGGATCATGTCATAGAGCTGGGCGACCTTGTGATCGGCGTCAGCCACGATGGGAAACTCGAGATGGGTGTTCTGCGTCGTGTTGACGTCCTGGATCCACTTCCTGTGCTCGTCCACCGTGTCTGTCGACAGCCCCAGCGGCTTGACATTGCGCTTGTCGAATTCGGCGGCAAGCTGGGCGGTGCGGCCCATCTCCGTGGTGCAGACCGGCGTGAAATCGGCCGGGTGGGAGAAGAAGAACACCCAGCTGTCGCCGGCCCATTCGTGCAGGGAAATCTCGCCAGCCGTGGTCGGGATGGTGAAGTCCGGTGCGGTATCTCCGATGCGAAGGCTCATGGTAGGCTCCTTGGTTGCAGTCTGACGTTAGGGAAACTAGGGCAGTCGGTCGAGCCCGGCGAGGGCCATGGACGGTGCGGGCGTGGCGCCCGGTGAGGTCGTGTGCGTTTCGGGTTCGAAGGCCGAGCGGGCGCAGGCGTCATCGAGGGCGAGCATGGCTTCATACTGGTGCATGAAGACCTTGCCGGTGAGGTCGTCGAGGAAGTGGCTCCGCTTCAGGCGGTCCATGACCGGGCCCTTCACCTCGGACAGGTGCAGCGTGATGCCGGCATCCCGGAGGCGGTGATTGATGGCCTCCAGGCTTTCGAGGCCGCTGGCATCGATATGGTTCACCGCCGGGCACATCAGGACCAGGTGCCGGAGGTCCGGCCGGTTGCCGATGACGCAGTAGACCGTGTCCTCGAGGAACCGGGCATTGGCGAAATAGAGGCTCTCATCGATCCGGATCGTCAGCACGCAGTCGGAGGTGATGACCTCATGCCGGTTCACGTTTCGGAAGTGATGGGTGCCCGGCACCTGGCCGACAATCGCGAAATGCGGACGCGAGGTGTTGTAGAGATGCAGGAAGAGCGAGAGGCCGACGCCGACCGTCACGCCAAGCTCGACCCCGGCCAGCAGGGTGACGAGGATGGTGCCGGCCATGGCCGCGAAATCGGCTTTCGAGAAGGCCCATGTCTGCCGGATCGCAGGAAGGTCCACCAGCGACAGGACCGCGACGATGATCGTCGCCGCCAGGACCGCCTGCGGCAGATAGAAGAGGAAGGGGGTGAGGAACAGCGTCGCCAGCGCAATGCCGATGGCGGTGAAGGCGCCGGCCGCCGGGGTCTCCGCGCCGGCGTCGAAATTCACCGCCGAACGGGCGAGACCACCGGTCACCGGATAGCCCGAGGTCACCCCGGCGGCGAGGCTGGCGGCGCCGAGGCCGATCAGCTCCTGGTTCGGGTCGACACGCTGGCGGCGCTTGGCGGCAAGCGTCTGGGCGACAGACACCGATTCCACGAAACCGATGAGGGCAATCAGCGCCGCCGAGCCCAGGAGCTGCATCCAGATCTCCCGGTCGAAGGCGGGCAGGCCGATGGCCGGCAAGTCGCGCGGAATGTCGCCCAGAATGCGCACGCCGCTCTCGTGCAGGCCAAGCCCCGATACCGCGAGGATGCTCGCCACGACTGCGAAGACCGGACCAGCGCGCGCGATGATGGTCGCCGACTTCTCACCGAGACCGAACGTCCGCAGCAGCGGCTTGAGCTGCTTGCGCACCGCGAACAGGAAAACCAGCGAAAGCCCGCCAATGACGACGGTCGGAAGGTTGGCGTCGCCGGCATGGCGCGCCAGCGAGGTGGTGATCTCGATCAGGGTGTGGCCATGGGCCTCGATGCCGAGAATATGCTTGAGCTGCGAGGCCGCAATGAGGAGACCCGACGCGGTAATGAAGCCCGAGATCACCGGGTGGCTCAGGAAATTGGCCAGGAATCCGAGGCGGCACAGGCCGAGCACCAGCAGGATCAGCCCGGACAGAACGGCAAGTATGAGGGCGGCCTCGATATATTGCGCCGTTCCGGCCGCCGCGATCCGGCCCGCCGCAGCCGCCGTCATCAGTGAGAGAATGGCCACCGGACCCACCGCCAGTGTCCGGCTGGTGCCGAACACGGCATAGATCAGCAGCGGCGCGATCGAGGCATACAGCCCGACCTGTGGCGGCAGTCCGGCGAGCAGGGCATAAGCCAGCGATTGCGGGATCAGCATGATCGTCACGATCACGGCAGCGACCGCGTCATTCACCAGCGTATCGGTCCGATAGCTGCGCCCCCAGTCGAGAATGGGAAAGTACCTGGCAAGTCCCTGCATGGTGTTTCCTAGGCCGCCCGGGAGGCGGTCTCCTTGAAGTCGCAGGCGTCCTGGGCGTCATGCGGGGCCGGACGGTGCGGCAGGACGGTCGGGCCGGCGAGATACTCCTTCCCCTTCAGCATCATGTCGAAATAGATCCCCGGCAGCATCTTCTCCTTGAGGAACCAGGCCCGCCAGGATGGCCGCGTGCCATCGAGGAACCATTTCGGCAGGGAAGGGTCGAGCTTTCCGCCATAGGCGAATTCGGCGAGCACGATCCGGCCGCGCTCGACGGTCAGCGGGCAGGAGCCATATCCGTTGTAAACTGCGGTCGGCGCCTTGCCGTCGAGGGCGCTGAGCACATTGTGGGCGACGACAGGCGCCTGCTTGCGCACGGCGGCGGCGGTCTTGGCGTTGGGTGTCGAGCCGGCATCTCCGAGGCTGAACACGTTGCCATACCCGGTGTGCTGCAGGGTCTCGCCATCGACATCGACCCAGCCAGCGGCATTGGCGAGCGGGCTGGAGCGGACAAAATCCAGCGCCGTCTGCGGCGGGCAGACATGGATCATGTCGAACGGGTCGGTGCGTTCGCTCTTTTCACCGTCCGGACCTGTCACCTCGAATGTCGCGGTCCGCGCGGTGCCATCAATGGCAACCAGTTTCTCATTGAAATGCAGCCCGATGCCGTAACGGTCGACATATTTCATCAGGGCCGGCACGTATTCCTTGACGCCGAACAGGGCGCCGCCCGAATTGTGGAAGCGCACGTCCACATCCTTCAGAATGCCGCGCCGTCGCCAGGCATCGCAGGCGAGGTACATGGCCTTCTGCGGAGCGCCGGCGCACTTGATCGGCATGGGCGGCTGGGTGAAGAGCGCGCGGGCGCCGGGCTTCAGCGCCTGCACGAGCTCCCACGTGTAGGGCGCCATGTCGAAGAGATAGTTCGATGTCACTCCGTTGCGGCCCAGCGTGTCACGCAGGCCCTCGACCCCGTCCCAGTCGAGCTTGAGACCCGGCGCGACGACCAGGACGCGGTAGCCAACCCGTTCGCCGTCCTCAAGAATCACCTCGTTGCGCTCAGGATCGAAACCGGCGCAGGCGGCCCGGATCCACCGAACGCCCTTCGGCATCAGGTCGGCCATCTGCCGCTCGGTCTGCTCGCGCTTGAACACGCCGCCGCCGACCAGTGTCCAGCCGGGCTGGTAGTAGTGCTCGGTCTGCGGTTCGACGATGGCGATATCGACGCCCTTGCGCCGTTTCAGGATCGAGGCCGCCGTCGAGATGCCGGCCGCCCCGCCGCCGATCACCAGGACATCATGCACCCTGGCCCGCAGGCTCGCCGCATCGGCGGCCGCATCGCGCGCGTCCAGCCGGGAGGTGAGCCCGGAGAGGTCGTAGCCGGCGGCCTCGGCTGTCCCGAGGATCGCGGCGGTCGACAGGTGCCCGGCCTGGCTGAGGGCCCAGAGCGAGACCGAACGCGTCCCGGTGCGGCAGAACGCGAGCACCGGAGCGGGCAGTTCGTGCAGGGCGTCGCGGAAAGCGGCCACATCGGCATCGGTCATCTTGCCGGGCACGATGGGCAGGTAACGCACCTCAAGCCCGTGCCGGGTTGCGGCCTCGACAAGGGCCGCCGAGGCCGGCTGGTCGCTCGCTTCCCCGTCCGGTCGGTTGATGATGATCGAGCGGAACCCCCGGGTGGCGGCAATGCCGACATCCTGTGGCTGGATCTGGTCCGAGACCGACAGGTCCGGCGCGATTTGCTTGATGTCCATGGGGGTCCTCCGTCTGTTTGTCTGTCGTGCTGGCCCGACGCCCGGTTACAGCGCGTCGATCGGGATCTTGATGTAACGCTGGCCATTGTCCTCGGGCGGCGGCATTTGCCCGGCGCGCATGTTGATCTGCACCGACGGCAGAATCAGGCGCGGCATGTCGAGCTGGGCATCGCGGGCCTCGCGCATGGCGACGAAGTCATCCTCGGTGATGCCGTCGCGGACATGGATATTGTTCGCCCGCTCCTCGGCGACCGTCGTCTCCCAGCGATAGTCCTCGCGACCGGGCGCCTTGTAGTCGTGGCACATGAACAGCCGCGTCTCCGGCGGCAGGGCCAGCACCTTGCGGATCGAGCGGTACAGCGTCCGCGCATCGCCGCCGGGAAAGTCCGTCCGGGCGGTCCCGTAATCGGGCATGAAGAGCGTGTCGCCGACGAAGGCGGCATCGCCGATGACATAGGTCATGCAGGCCGGCGTGTGCCCGGGCGTATGCAGGGCCGTCCCGTCCAGCCCGCCGATCCGGAAGGTTTCGCCATCCGAAAGCAGGCGATCGAACTGGCTGCCGTCGCGCTGGAAGTCCGTGCCGGCATTGAAGATCTTGCCGAAGACGTTCTGGACCGTTGTGATATTGCTGCCGATGGCGATCTGGCCGCCCAGCCGCTCGTGCAGGTAGGGGGCGGCCGAGAGGTGATCGGCGTGCACATGGGTCTCGAGGATCCATTCGGGGTGCAGCCCGTTCTGCTCGACAAATGCGATGATCTCGTCGGCCGATTCGGTCTTGGTCCGGCCCGATGCGGGATCGTAGTCGAGCACGCTGTCGACGATTGCGCAGGCGCGGCTGGTCGGATCCTGGACCACGTAGCTGACCGTGAAGGTCGGTTCGTCAAAAAAGGCCGTGACGATGGGCTTCAGCATTTCTCGCTCCTCTTCAGCTCTTCAGTCCGGTGCGGGCAAAGACACCATAGCCGCCCGCCCGGTTGGGTTTGGGAGTGGGGGGAAGGGCTGCCGGTCCGGGGGCGTCCGCGCGGTGGGGGGGCAACCCGCCATCGGCCGGCAGCGTGTCCAGCATGGTGTGGCAGATCGCGTCCACCATGGCCCGGACACGGCCGGTCCCGGACAGGCGATAATAGACCAGCTTCGACATTCGCCGCGTTTCCACGAGCCCTTCCTCGCGAAGCTTGCCCAGTTCGCGCGACAGCCGCGGCTGGCGAATGCCAAGGGTCTCCTCGATCTCGCCGACCGACATCTCCCGCGCCCGCAACTGGCAGCAGATCAGCAGGCGGGCCGGGTGGGCGAGGGCCTTGAGCAGCACGGTGGCCTCATCGGCCATGTCCCGTATCCGGCGACTGTCGGGGGTCATGCCGGGCTCCGTGCGTGCGTGAAGTACCATGCGCCGCCATTCATCCCGGCGCGCGTGTCCGCTTCCGCCTGATCGAGCGGTGGCGGCAGGACGGCCGTCTCGCCCGGCTGCCAGCCTTCGGGCGTCGCCACCTCGCAGCGATCGGAGAGCTGCAGCGCCTCGAGGACGCGGAGGATTTCCCCGACCGAGCGGCCGACATTCATCGGATAGTGAATGATCGCGCGAATGAAGCCGGCAGGATCGATGAAGAAGACCGAGCGGACGGCCGCCGTGGTGGCCGAGCCATCATGGATCATGCCATAGGCCCGGCCGATCGCCATCGAGATGTCCTCGACAATGGGAAACGTGATCCGGATACCAAACCGGGTCTCGATGTCCTTCACCCAGGCGATGTGCGCATAGAGACTGTCGACCGACAGGCCGATCAGGTCACAGCCGAGCGCGCCGAACCGGTCCGCCGCCTTCTGGAAAGCGAGGAATTCGGACGTGCAGACGGGCGTGAAGTCTGCCGGGTGCGAGAACAGGAGCACCCAGCGCCCGCGATAGGCCGACAGCCGGACCTCGCCGAGGGTTGAGCGGGCCGAGAAATCCGGCGCCGGCGCGTCAACACTGGCGGGCAGTGCGCGTGGTGCCGGGGCGGCAGTCTCAGGGGTGTCCGGGGTCTCGTCCATCTTGGAACTCTCTCAGTTGTGGATTAAGTAAATACGATATTGGTAAGTGTCAATTGTAAAATGTGTATTGATGCCCCCGGTGCTGATCTGCGCCGTGGCAACTGGTGATCGCCAGCGGGGTCGCCGGGCAGGAGAGCGGGCCGGCCAGTGCGCAGTCAGTGCGCAGCCAGTGCGCAGCCAGGGCTGGGGATGGGACCCACGCGACGGGAGCAGCCAGGAGCCCCGGGCCGGGGCGGGTATGTTGGGGGAAGGCAAAAAGAAAAGCCGGGCAGCGAAAATCGCGCCCGGCTTGAAGTGTGACCCCTCAGGGGAGGAAACGCCCAATCGGAGGTGGATTGGGTTGTGCCAGGGGTCTTGGCTACACAACCCAGATAGTCATTTGCCCATGGGGAGCAAGTGCCAGTGCGGCAAAACACCATGCAAGCGCGCATAACAGGGCTGTCGAATTCTGGTGATCCGGACCCATGGTCACGCGCGCGCTCGGTTGCGGGATCAGGCCGCCCGGCCCGGACGCAGGGCATCGGTTTCCGCGGTCAGGAAATCCCGGAAGGCCGAAATCCGCTTCGACCGCCTGAGGTCGCTGGGATAGATGAAATAGAGGTCGAAGGCCGGCCCCACCTCGCCCGGCAGCAGGCGCACCAGCCCCGTTGAGGCGGCGGCCATGTAGTCGGGAATGTCGGCGATGCCAAGCCCGGCCTGCACCGCGCGCAGCATGGCGAAGACATTGTTGACCTGGATCGCGGCCGTCCGGGGCGGGGCATCATCGCGCCCGATCTGCCGCGCCCAGTTCATCACCTGCATCTGCGGCGGAGCGCCTTCCTGCCGGAACCCGATGATCCGGTGCTGGTCGAGATCGGCGGGCTGGCGCGGCGTGCCGTGCCGCTCCAGATAGGCGGGGGCCGCGTACAGGCTGGTTGCCACGGTCGCCAGCTTGCGCTGGATGAGATCGGCCTTGTCGGCGGCCCACAGCTGGATCGCGCATTCGGCTTCCAGCTTGAGCAGGTCGTATTCGCGGTCCTCGAGACGGAGGTCGAGACGCAGCAGGGGGTGGCGCTCGACGAAGTTGCCCAGTCGCGGCACCAGCCAGGTCGAGCCGAAGGCGACCGGCGCTGTGACGATGAGCTCACCCTGCGCGGTGTCCTGCTGGTCGCGGAGCGCCGAATTCGCGGTCGCCGCCGCCGAGGCCATGTCCTGGGTCGAGGCATAGAGCGTGTGACCGGCATCGGTCAGCACCAGTCCGCGCGCATGCCGCTGGAACAGCGACACGCCGAGTTGCTCTTCCAGCGCTGCAATCTGGCGCGATACGGCCGATTGCGAAATACCGAGCTTCTCCCCGGCGCCGGTCAGGCTCCCGGCATCGGCGGCTGCGTGGAAGGATTTCAGTTTGCCCCAGTCCATGACGGCTTAACCCAGTATTTGCTTGAACGTGTCAATCGCTGCGTGCGCCGACGACCCTATTGGCTGACCCAGTGAATGCGCGCAAGCCAGCTGATGTCGGTATCGGGCAGCGTGCGCGGCGAAAAGGACGGGTTGAGCGAGCCGAGCGTGAGGCTGCCGGTCTCGCGGGCGAGAAGCGCCTTGGCCATGACTTCGCCGTCCCGTGTCCGGACCACGACCCTGTCGCCGATGTTGACCGGGCTGGCGGGCGAGACGACCAGCCGGTCCCCCGGCCGATAGACGGGCTCCATGGAACTGCCGGAGACTTCCAGCGCAAACAGGGTGGTGCTTGCCGGTGACGGAAAGACCGCCATGCCCCAGCCCGGCCCCTTTGGCAGTCCCGCAGCATCGAAGAAACCATCCTCGCCGGCTTCGGCAAAGCCGATCACGGGGACCATGACCTGGCAGGTCCGGTTCTCGATGAGGGCGGCCAGGTCGCCAAGGGTGGCGTCCACCGCGTCGAGCGCGCGGGCGACGCTTTCGGTGGAGGGCCAGCGCGGACGACCATCCTGTCCGAAGCGCTTTGAGGGGTTGAAGGCTGTCGCATCAAGGCCGGCCCGGCGCGCAAGCGCGGAAGGCGACAGTCCATGCGCCGCCGCGAGCGCGTCGAGGCCCGACCAGATGTCGGAGTGAAGCATGGCAGAAATCCTGATCTGGCAAATCGGCAACCAGTCATCGGAAGACTATCCGATAAGGATAGGAATAACAACCTATGAAGGTTTTGCAGGCAACTGGCCGGGACGCCTGCGGGCGGACCGCGCTTTCACGTCCGGCTTCAAGGCGTGTTCGAGCGGCGGCGCGCGGGCGGCGTTTCGCCTTCCTCGCCAGGCGATTGCACGTCCGCCTGGATGCGCGGATCGAGAAACAGCCTGTCCGTTGCCGCTGCGGTATCATAGCTGTCATCGGCGATGAAATGCAGCTCCGGCGTATATTTCATCTCGATTTCGCGCCCCAGCCGCCCGCGCAGGAAGGCGCTCGCCCGGGTCAGCGCCGCGGCCAGCCGGTCGCGGGCCTCGGCGCCGGTCTCTCCGAGCGGGGAGACGAAGATGTTCGCATGCTTGAGGTCGGGCGAACACCGCACTTCGCCGATGGTGACCGAAACGCCCTGCAGGTCGGGGTCGCGGAAATCCTCCCGGGTGAGAATTTCGATCAGGGCATGGCGGACGAGTTCGCCGGCGCGCAGTTGGCGCTGGGAGGGCGGGCTGCCGGCGAGGGACCGTCGGCGATCAGGGGCGCGTTTGGGCATACCGGTACATAGGGACTGATTCGCCCGTGTGCCATGGGCTCAGCATGCGGCGCGCCGGGCCCGGACCGTGTCGGCGAAGCTGTCCCGGGCGGCCTTGCTGCCGAACCAGGCGAGGGGGATCATGATCGGGTCCATGCCGTCGATGAAGATGGCGAGGTCGTGACCGACAAGGCGCACCGATCGCACCGCCCGCCAGTCGGCCTGGACGATGATCGGCCCTCGCCGGAGCACCAGTCCGTCCTGGCGCAGGATCACATCCGATTGCTGGGTCAGTTCGTTGCCGCGACCAAAGGTGTGCCGGTAGGACCACCGCATGAACACGACATACCAGACGATCCCCGTGAATGCGGCGAGGAAGGCTGAATTGTACCACGTCCAGAACGGGTCGACGTTCGCAAGCGTCAGGGCGTTCTTGGTAAAGACAGCCACACCGGCGGAAATGACCGGCGCGGTCACCCCTGCATAATAGGTCGTCGTCGGGCCGATCGTGCTGGTGCGGGCCAGCCGGGCGAGGCGCTTGACGTCACGTTGGCGAAGGGTTCCGGAAACCACTGTCTGAGCGGCTGTTGACATGAAGGGACGGCGCCTCACTGCGTTGGCATCTTGTCAGAGGTGCAAGCCTAGCCAGGTCCGGTGAAGAAAGACTGAGGATGGTGCATCAATCTGCACGCGTGCCGAGCCAGTCCGCCACCGGGTTCGGCGCCGCGCCTGTCCCCCCGTGTCCCCCGTATCAGACCTCGATCTCGAGGGTTTCGAGGCCGCGGAAGAAGGGCAGGGTGCGCCAGGTGAGCGGGGTATCGGCAAGGCGCATCTCCGGATAGCGGGCAAACAGCTGCTCGAAGACGCGGCGGGCCTCGATGCGGGCCAGTGGCGCGCCGATGCAGATGTGCGGGCCGCCGCCGAAGGCGACATGCGAGGCGCGCTTCTTCGTGATGTCGAACGCGTCCGGCGCCTCGAACGCACGCGGGTCGCGATTGGCCGAGGCCAGCGACATCCAGACCGGCTGGCCGCGCGACATCGGGCAGCCGGCGACACGCCTTGTGTCCGGCACGATGCGCGAGGTGGCCGAGACCGGCGCCTCATAGCGCAGCACTTCCTCCACCGCGCGGGCCGCAAGGCCGGGATCAGCCCTCAGCGCAGCAAGCTGGTCTGGATGGCGAAGCAGCAGCCAGACGCCATTGCCGATGAGATCGGTCGTGGTAAGATTGCCGCCGACCAGCAGCGCCTGCAGGTTGATGCAGAGCTCCTCATCATCGAGGTCGGCCTCGCCGGAGGCCTGCAGCCCGGTCATGTCGGTCATCAGGTCGTCGCGCGGTTCGGCCCGGCGGGCGGCCATGAGGTCGCGGAAATAGGCGTTGAGCGCCACGCTGCAGGCCTCCATCCGCGCGGTCTCTTCCGGTGAGCGGACCGGATTCAGCCCGAGGATCACCCCCTCCGACCAGTCGCGGAAATCGCCGAGCCGGCCTTCATCCACCCCGATGATCCGGGCGATGACAAGGACCGGGATCGGCACGGCGATCTCGGCCATCAGGTCGAAACGGCCCGACGCCGGGGCCGCAGCGATGATGTCGTCGACAATCGCCTCGATCGCGGGCTTGATCTTCTGGATGCGGGCATAAAAGGCCTGGGCCAGCGGCCGCCGGATGCGGGCATGGTCCGGATCGTCCAGAAAGAGGATCGAGGTGCGGTCGCGCTCATCGGCCTTGCGCTCCTCGGCGAAGCGGGCCGACAGCGAGCCCGGCTCGGCATTGGCCGGGTGGCGGACATAGGTGCGGTCGTTCACCGTCGCGCGGACGTCGTCATAGCGGGTCAGCATCCAGGTCTTCGCCGCCTCGTCGCGGAACACCGGACAGGCCTCGCGGAGTCCCGACAGCATGGAATGGGGATCGTCGCGCGCCTCGGGATTGTAGGCCGACAGGGCGAGGATGCTGACGGGTCCGGGCGCCGGATCCGGTTCTGGCCCCGCCCCTGGCACTGGCCCCGCCCCGGGTCCCGTCACCGGTCCTGGCGCAGCGGCGGTGTCTTCACTGTCGGCCATGGTCTTTCCTCCCGCTGTTATTCCGAAGGATATGCCCCTTTTCGCCAGGACGGAAGCCGCATTAGCTCCGCGGCCCCTTCACCGCCTGCAGCGTCGTCTTGCGCACCCCGCGGCCGAGGTCGACCTTGCCGCGGCCATAGCTCGGCGCACCGGCGCTGGCACCGCTGACAGCGCTGCCTTTGCCGCTTTCCCCGCGAGGCGCCCCGCCACCGCCGGGCCGCATGGTCTGGCGGGTCAGCGGCGGGACGGCCATGGCTTCGGGGTGGAGGCCTTCGGGATCGAACAGCGCGGCGAGCTGTTCGGTCATCACCCCGCCGAGCTGTTCGGCATCAACGATGGTGACCGCGCGCTTGTAGTAGCGGGTGACATCATGGCCGATGCCGATGGCGATCAGCTCCACCGGGCTTTTGGTCTCGATCTCGGCGATGACCTGGCGCAGGTGACGTTCGAGGTAATTGCCGACATTCACGCTGAGGGTCGAATCATCGACCGGCGCGCCATCGGAGATGACCATCAAAATCTTGCGCTGTTCGGGCCGGCCAAGCAGGCGGTCGTGCGCCCAGAGCACGGCCTCGCCGTCGATATTCTCCTTTAGCAGGCCCTCGCGCATCATCAGGCCGAGATTGCGCCGCGCCCGGCGCCAGGGCGCGTCGGCCGACTTGTAGATGATGTGGCGCAGGTCGTTGAGCCGGCCGGGATTGGCCGGCTTGCCGGCCTTCACCCAGTCCTCGCGCGCCTGCCCGCCCTTCCACGCCTTCGTCGTGAAACCGAGGATCTCCACCTTCACCCCGCAGCGCTCCAGCGTGCGGGCGAGGATATCCGCGCACAGGGCGGCGACCATGATCGGCCGGCCCCGCATCGAGCCGGAATTGTCGAGCAGCAGCGTGACCACCGTGTCGCGGAACTTGCTGTCATCCTCCTGCTTGAACGACAGCGGCGCGGTCGGATCGACCACGACGCGGGTCAGCCGCGCGGTGTCCAGCACGCCCTCCTCGAGGTCGAAGCTCCACGAGCGGTTCTGCTGCGCCATCAGCCGGCGCTGCAGCTTGTTGGCCAGCTTGGAGACCGCGCCCTGCAGGCCCTGCAGCTGGTGGTCGAGATAGGCGCGCAGGCGGGCCAGCTCCTCGGGATCGCACAGGTCCGGCGCATTGGCGGTCTCGTCGCTGGCCTGGGAGAAGGCGCGGTAGACGAACTCGTTCCGCTCATCGCCCTCGCCATAATTCGGCCGCAGCGGCTTGGCGCCCTCATCGGTTTCGTCGGGACTGTCATCGGCGTCCATGTCAGCATCGGCCTCGACCGAGACATTCATCTCCTCGCCATCCATGTCCTCGCTCTCGCCGGCTTCGAGCTCCTCCATGGACGAACCCATCGGGTCGTCGGGCAGCTGGTCATCGGCGCCGTCGGTGTCGCCGGGGGACTGGTCCTCGTCCTCGGCGCTGGCTTCGTCCTGGTCTTCGCTCTCGTCGGGATGGCTGTCGCCGGCGGTGAGGTCGCGGATCATGTCCTTCACCGTCCGGGCGAAGGCGGACTGGTCATCGAGCTGGCCGACAAGGGTTTCCAGCGCCCCGCCGGCCTTCTCGGTCACTTCCTCGCGCCACAGCGCGGCGATGCCCTCGGCGGCGGGCGGCAGCGGACGCCCCGTCAGCCGTTCGCGCAGCAGGAACTCCACCGCGACATCCAGCGGCGCGTCCTGGCGATCCAGCATCCGCGTCAACCCGTCGCGCTCGCAGCGGGCGGTCAGGGCCGCGTCGAGATTGTCCGCCACCCCATCCATCGCCCGGGCGCCGAGGCTCTCGATCCGCGCCGTCTCGGCGGCCTCATAGACCGCGCGGGGCAGCTCGCCCTGCGGCCGGTGCACGCCATGGGCGGCCGGATCATGGTGCGCCAGCCGCAGCGACACCGCATCGGCCTCCCCGCGCGCCCGCGCCGCCAGCTGCGGCGAGAGCTCCCGCGGCGGCGGCGGCAGCACGATCCGGCCCGCCGAACCGCGCGGACCATCGGAGGAGAAACTGACCTCCACATCGCGCTCGGCCGACATCGCCTTGGCGGTGACGCTGAGTGACTGGCGGAACAGGTCGAGCAGTACGTCTTCCGGGCTTTTGGTCATGGATCAGACATAGCGCGCAGCGAAGCCCTTGCGAAGCCTCACGCTGGGAGAAGGTGGGGGCTTGTCAGCGGCGCCGCCATGGGCTGGTGTCCCGGCACGGAATCGGACGCAGGGACTCATGCCCATGGATGACAAGGAGACGGCGAACGGGGTGAAGCGATCGGACCTCTACATCCCGCACTTCCTCAGCGACTTGGCCAAGCGCAGGCCATGCTTTCATTCGGAGGCAGACCTCCAGCATGAACTCGCATGGCACCTTCGTCAGGTTAACCCTGATCTCCGTGTACGTCTCGAGTACCCGCTCGCTCCGTCGAAGAATGCAGCCATCGACATCCTGATCAAAGACGGCAATCGAGAAATGGCGCTGGAGCTGAAGTACCTTTGTCAGCGCATGAAGTGCGAAGTTGATGGCGAGGCTTTCGCGCTCAAGGCGCAAGGCGCACAGGATCTCCGGCGCTACGATGTGCTGAAGGATCTCGGGCGAATGGAGCAATTCCTTACAGACAAGCCGATCGCTTCTGCTGCCGTTCTTGTGCTGAGCAACGACCCCTCTTACTGGACCGGCCCGCAGAGCGACAGCACATGCGATGCTGATTTTGCGCTTCGTGAGGGACGGACGGTGACGGGCGTTCTCGACTGGGCGGATCACGCCTCGCCGGGCACAAAGCGCGGACGGGAGACCCCCATCGTACTAAAGCGAACCTATACAATGCGCTGGAGGGACTACTCTCAAGTCGATGGAGCGCGCTTCGGGGCATTTCGTTTCCTATACATCCCTCTCGCGGCTGACTGAGCAAGCTCGTCTCCGTGAACCGTGCATTCGGCGTGGTGTGGACCGCCAGGGCGTGCACCTGCGAGCTTCAGGCTAGGCGTCTCCATCGCGCGGCCCGTCCTCAGCCTGTTCGGCCTGATCCTCGGCTGTGCCGGGGTAGACCTGCTGCTGGCGGGTCTTGTGACCGACCGTACGGTGAACCCGCCCCGGAGACTGGAAACGCCCTATCACCGCTTTGATGAGACGGTCGCCCCGACCCGGGAGGCGCAGGAGATGTCAATCGGCAATGCCTTCCTGTTCGCGCTGAGGGTGCTGTGGAAGTTCCAGATTAGCTAGACCGGCGAGCGGCCAACGGGTTCAAGCGCTCTCGCCGGCCGGCTTCTCCAGGGCAGCGCGCTTCCTTCCGGCCTTCCCTGCCGTGGCGGGCTTGTCGGCAGACTTTCCGGCGACCTTGCTTGCAGGCTTGCCAGCGGCCTTGGCCGTCGGCTTGCCGGCTGACTTGCTGGTTTTCTTTGGCGGGTTGGGGGCGGCTTCGGCGGCGGCGGGCAGACTGGCTGGTGCCGCTGGGTCCGCGGCGGGGGCTGCGGCGGCTTGTCTGGCGGCGGCCTTGCGGGTCCTGGATTTCGGCTCGAGCTTGAGCTTGTCGCTCGGCGGCGGCGCCAGCGTATCGCCGGCCGCACGCGCTTCGCGCAGGGCGCCGAGCCGGGCCCCGACATAGGCGCCGGGCGCTGCGCCGAGGCCCTTGTCGGCGGGGATGCGCGCGGGCACCTGCTCGCCGGACAGCGGCTTCAGCCAGTCCCACCAGCTGGTCCACCACGAGCCGGGCACCTCCTCGGCATAGCGCAGCCATTCCTCGGCCGTCCCGGGCATGGGGCCATCATCATCATTCAGCCAGTGCTGGTACTTCATCGCGTCGGGATGATTGACGACGCCGGCAATATGGCCAGAGCCGGCCAGCACGAAACGGGTCGGCCCGCCATAGCCCTGTGCGGTGCGGTAGACCGAGGCGTAGGGGCAGATATGGTCGTCGCGGCTGGCCTGCACGGTGACGGGGATGGAGATGTCCTGCATGCTGACGGTCTCGCCAAGGACCTTGAACCGGTCCCGGGACAGGGCGTTGTCGCCATACATCTCCGTGAGATAGGTGAGATGCACCGGGCCGGGGATGTTGGTCTGGTCGGCATTCCAGTAGAGCAGGTCGAAGGGCCGGGGCTTCTTGCCCATCATGTAATTGTCCACGACATAGCGCCAGACGAGATCCACCGGCCGCAGCCAGTTGAACGTGTCGCCCATCACCTCGCCGGGCATGATGCCGTCATTGTCCTCGATGATCTCGGCAATCTCTGAGATCGCCTCCTTGTCGGTGAAGACCATGAGGTCGCCGGCATCGGTGAAGTCCGACTGGCTGGCAAAGAAGGTCGCCGAGCGGATGCGGTTATAGCCCTTCTTTGCCATGTAGCCGAGCGCCGAGGTCAGCAGCGTGCCCCCGATGCAGTAGCCGACCGCATTGACCTGCTCGGCCCCCGATTCCTCGAGCGCAGCGGCCAGGCCCTCGAACACGCCATGGGCGATATATTCGTCCCAGCCATAATCCTTGATATCCTCCTCGGCCGAGCGCCAGGAGACGATGAACACGGTCAGCCCCTTGTTCACGAGCCAGCGGATCATCGAATTCTCTTCCCGGAGGTCGAGAATGTAGAACTTGTTGATCCAGGGCGGGAAGATGACCAGCGGGATCTCGTGCACCGTCTCCGTGGTGGGCGTGTACTGGATGACCTCGATCAGGGCATTGCGGTAGACAACCCTGCCCGGCGCGGTGGCGACATTGACGCCGACCTCGAACGGGGTCTCGTCGGTCTGTGAGATGGTCAGCTTGCCGCGGCCGCGCTCGATGTCCTCGCGCGCCTGGCGGATGCCCTTGAGCACGCTCTCGCCGCCGGTCTCCAGCATGGTCTTGAGAGCGGCCGGGTTGGTGGCGAAGAAATTGGTCGGCGCAAAGGCGTCGGCGGTCTGCTGGGCGAGGAAGCGGGCCTTGCGCTTGTCCTGCTCGGACAGGCCCTCGGCATTGTCGATGAGGGTGAGCAGCCAGTCGGTATTGATCGTGTAGGACCGGCGCATGAACTCGAACATCGGGTTGGTCTGCCATTCGGGATCGGCAAACCGCTTGTCGCGGCCCGTCTCGCGGTCTCCGCCGGCCATCATGTCCTGCCAGAGCTGGAGATAGCCCTGCCACATCGAGAGATTCGCATCGACGACGCGGTCGGGATGGTTGGCCAGCGACTGTCCAACCCTGGAAAAGGCGGTGCCGGCACCGATACGGATCGGATGCTCCTTGGTATCGACGAGGTTCTCCGGGCCGTGGCCGAGAATCGACGCGATCAGCTTCTGGCTCTCCAGCATGGCCTGGGTCATGTTGGAGGAGAGTTTCTGCATCGCCATGGGATCCTGAAGGGAAACGAGGTCCTCGAGGATGGTCTGGTCTTCGGGTTTTTTGTCCGTCTGTTGCGCCATCGCCTTAAAGTCGCCCTTCTGTCTCGCCGAACCTATGCTATCAAATTTCAGCGATAACGTGAGTCTCCATGAAACAATCTCCCGTGATTTTTGGTCTCGGCGCGACGGCGCTGTCGATCTCGGCCTGCGCATCGCCGGTGGGGACGGTGCGCCAGGCGGTGGCATCGGCGCCGGAATGGTACCAGGAGGCGCGCGTGGAGATCCGCGGCGAGGGCTATCCGGATGTCTCGCGGGTGGTCGCGCTGGAGCACCATCGCGTGCCGCCCGAAGGCGCCGAGGCGACCCGGGTCGCCGTCGCCGATGCCGAGGCCGAGTTCCTGCGCGCGATCGGCGGGGGATCGGCAGCCGAAGACCTTGAGCGGGCGCTGGCCTGGGCCGCTGCGCAGCAGGCCGCCTTCAACCCGCTCGTCAGCAGCGGGGACTTTCTCACCGAAGACGATATCCGTCGCCTGCGGGCCGTGTTCGATGTCCAGCGCGCCAAGCCCTGAAGGCCGCTCCTGCCGTCTGCGCGCGGTGCCGGGGCCTGGTGCGCGGCGCAGGCAGCCGGTCCGGGCGCGGTGTACGGCACTTGCGGAGAGGGTGGCGAAAGTGAGACGAGGGAGGGTAGCGACGCACTTGCGCCGTGGTCCGTTGAGCGGGGGCCTTGCCCCTGACAGTCATGCAGAAGGAAGAGGGCGATGACGATGCCCAGCGAATTCCACAAGATCCGGCGCCTGCCGCCCTACGTGTTCGAGCAGGTCAATCGCCGGGCGGCCGCGCTCAGGGCCGAGAAGGCAGACGTGGTCAATCTCGGCATGGGCAATCCCGACCTGCCGACGCCGCCGCACATCATCGACAAGCTGGCCGAGACCGCCCGCAAGCCGGGGACAAACCGCTATTCCTCCTCCCGCGGGATACCCGGACTGCGCCGGTCCCTGACGCGCTATTACGAACGCCGCTTCGATGTTCGTCTCGACATGGACCGCGAGGTCATCGTCACGCTCGGTTCGAAGGAGGGGTTCGCCAATCTCGCCCAGGCGATCTCGGCGCCCGGCGACGTGATCCTCGCGCCAGACCCCTCCTATCCGATCCACAGCTTCGGCTTCCTCATGGCCGGTGCCTCGATCCGCAATGTCGCTGCGCTGACGGCCGAGCAGTACCTCTCCGGGCTCGGCCATGCGGTGAAGCACACAAATCCCAAACCCACGGCCATGGTGCTGTGCTACCCCTCGAACCCGACCGCCGAAGTCGTGGGGCTCGATTTCTACAAGGACGCCGTCGCGTTCGCGAAGAAGCACGAGCTCTGGATCCTCTCTGACCTCGCCTATAACGAGATCTACTTCGGCGATCCGCCCCCCTCCATCCTGCAGGTGGACGGCGCGAGGGACGTCGCGGTGGAGACCACCTCCATGTCCAAGACCTATTCCATGGCTGGCTGGCGGGTCGGCTTCGTGGCCGGCAACGAGCGGTTGATCGCGGCGCTGGCGCGGGTGAAGTCCTATCTCGACTACGGCGCCTACACACCGATCCAGGTCGCCGCCTGCGCCGCCCTCGACGGTCCGCAGGACTGTGTCGAGGAGGCACGGCAGATCTACCGGGTCCGGCGCGACGCCATGGTCGAGAGTTTCGGCCGCGCCGGCTGGGATGTGCCCAGCCCGGACGCCAGCATGTTCGCCTGGGCCCCGCTGCCGGAAGCCTGCCGCGGCATGGACAGCCTCGATTTCTGCATCGAACTCATCAACGAGGCGCATGTTGCGGTCTCCCCGGGGGTGGCGTTCGGCGAATATGGCGAGGGCCATGTGCGGCTCGCTCTGGTCGAGAACGAGCAGCGGATGCGCCAGGCCGCGCGCAACATCAAGCGCTACCTGACCCAGAAGGCCGGGCGCGCCGCCGTGGCGGCCGAATAAGCGTTCCGCAGGCGCAGCGATTGAGGTAGGATCATGTCATGGTCGATGATGCCCGCCCGCTCCTGACCGCGCGACACCTCGAGATCGCCGAACGGCTGGTCGCCGAGGGCCACTGCGACAGCGTCGCCTCCGCCATTGAGGAGGCGCTTGAGCGCTACAGTTCCTTCCTCGAGGCGCAGAAGGAGATCCCGCAGGCCGAGGTCGAGGCCTTCGCCGCCTTTCTCGAAGAGCGCCGCAAGGGACCGTTCATCTCGATGGAAGAGCTCGATGCGCGCATGGAGCGTTTCCATGCTGAAGTAAGGCGGCGCCTTGGTGTTCCGGATTGATTGGACCGACGCATCCCGAAAGGACCTCAAGAAGGTCTACTGGTTCCTGCTCCGCAGCTACAGGCATTTCGGCGCCTCGGTCGAGGAGGCGGTGGCACGGGCCGAGATGCGGGAGACGGAAATCCGTCGGCAGATAGGCCGGCTCGCCGCCAACCCCTTTCGCGGCACGCTTGAGCTCCGGTACGGTCCGACGATCCGCTACATCAATCTGGATCGGGCGATTGTCTGGTTCGATGTCGACGAGGATCGCGAACGGCTGCAGATACTCGCCGTCTTCTTCGAGGGCCAGGACCACCTCGCCCGGATGCGCAGGCGGCTGGACGACGGGGCGGACTGACAGCGGATGCGGCATGGCCTGCGGGCGGGCGGCCATCGCGCACCGTACTGCTTGAATGCCGGGCCGCACCCGCGTAGGCGAGACCCGGAACCCAAGGAGCAAAGGCGCAGCAAGCCATGACGAGTATCAGACTGGGCATTGCGGGGCTCGGCCATGTCGGCTGCGGGCTGATCCAACTGGCCCTGCGCCAGGCCGAGTTGCGGCTGCCGGGCCATGTCGCGATCACGGGCGTCAGTGCACGCGCGCGCGATCGCGACCGGCCGGTCGACATCTCCGCCTATGACTGGTTCGACGATCCGGTGGCGCTCGCCACTTCGGACCGGATCGATGCCTTTGTCGAGCTGGTCGGGGGCGCCGATGGGCCGGCCAGGCTGGCCGTCGAGGCGGCGCTCGATGCCGGCAAGCCCGTGGTGACCGCAAACAAGGCGCTGATCGCAGAGCATGGCCAGGCACTTGCGGAGCGGGCGCTCGCGCAGGGCGTGGACCTGCTGTTCGAGGCCGCCGTGGCCGGGGGGGTGCCCGTGGTGCGGGTGCTGCGCGACAGCCTCGCCGGTGTCGGGATCACGCGCGTCGCGGGCATCCTCAACGGCACCTGCAACTTCCTGACGAGCGAGATGCTCGCCACGGGCCGCAGTTATGCGGACGTGCTCGCCGAGGCCCAGCGGCTTGGCTATGCCGAAGCCGATCCGACCCTCGACGTGTCGGGCATGGATGCCGCCCACAAGGCGGCGATCCTGTCGGCCATGGCCTTCTCCGCCGAGCTCGATTTCTCGAAAGTGGCGGTATCCGGCATCGACGGCACCTCGCTCATGGACCTGCGCATGGCCGAGCGGCTCGGCTTCTCGATCAAGCTGATCGCCGAGGGACAGCGGATGGGGGAGGACGTCGTGTGCCGGGTCGAGCCCATGGCGCTGCCGATTGCCCACCCGCTGGCACAGGTAAACGGCTCGCTGAACACGGTGCGCATCGAGGGGGAGCCACTCGGCGCGGTCACCCTCACCGGGCCTGGCGCAGGACCCGGTCCGACCGCCAGTGCGGTCATGGGCGATATCGCGAAACTGTTCAATCCGGGCGTGCGTTCGGCGTTCGGGCGGGCGAGCCATCACCGGGTGCGCCATTTCGTGCAGGCCGGCGGGGACGAGCTCTCGGCCTTCTTCCTGCGTGTGCAGCTTGCCGACCGGTCCGGCGCCCTGGCGAGCCTGTCCGATGCGCTGGCGGGCGAGGGCGTGTCGGTGGACAAACTGCTGCAGGATTCGGCCGGTGCAGACGCGGCCAGTCCCGTCGCCATCGTGACCCATCCGGCCACGCGCGCAATCATGGACCGGGCCGTCGAACGGGTGGCCGCCCTCGACTGCGTGGTTGACCCTCCCCGTGCAATCCGTATCAAAGCGGATACATAGCGTGCCAGGCCATCAATGACCGGCGCCGATGCCACAGCACGCCATTCTTGCAACCCAGGACCAGACCCATGACCGACAGCCTTCTGATACCGACTCTTGCGGACGCCATGGTGCGGGTCACTGAACTCACGGCCATTGCGGCCAGCCGGGAGGTCGGACGCGGCCAGGAAAAGGTCGCTGACCAGGCCGCCGTCGATGCCATGCGGACCGCCTTCAATGCGATCGATTTCCAGGGCCGCGTGGTGATTGGCGAAGGCGAGCGCGACGAGGCGCCGATGCTCTATATTGGCGAGGAAGTCGGTACCGGCACCGGGCCGGCAATCGACATCGCGCTCGACCCGCTGGAGGGCACGACGCTGACCGCCAAGGACATGGCCAACGCGCTCGCGGTGCTGGCCATCGCCCCGCGCGGCGGGCTGCTGCATGCACCCGACACGTACATGGACAAGATCGCCATCGGGCCGGGTTACGCGACAGGGGTGGTCGGCCTCGACCGCAGCCCGTCGGAGAATGTCCGGGCGCTGGCTGCTGCGAAGGGCGTGAGCCCGGCCGAGATCACGGTCTGCGTGCTCGACCGTCCGCGCCATGCCGACATCATCGCCGACCTGCGCAAGGTCGGCGCGCGGGTGAAGATGATCACCGATGGCGATGTCGCCGGCATCATCTACACCACCGACCCGGCGACCGGGGTCGACCTCTACCTCGGCTCCGGTGGAGCGCCCGAGGGCGTGCTCGCAGCCGCGGCGCTGAAATGCATTGGCGGCCAGATGCAGGGCAGGCTGACCTTCCGCAATGACGAAGAGCGGGCCCGGGCCGAACGGGCCGGGGTGAGCGATTTCGACAAGACCTACGACCTGCACGAAATGGCCTCGGGCGAGACGGTCTTCTGCGCTACCGGCGTGACCAGTGGCGACCTTCTCAATGGCGTCCGCACCGCTGGCGGAATGATCCATACCCATACCCTCGTCATGACCTCGGCCGATGGCATGGTCCGCCGCATCGAGAGCGCGCGTCCGAACTGAAGCGGCAGGGGAGCGGCCACGCGCCTGCTGACAGGGACGCAGGCGGACGGCCGGGCGAGAGGGCTACCATGGCGGGCGCTGGCAGGGCGGCGGGCGGACGGTCGCCACGGATCATCTTCGTCAACCGCTTCTTCCATCCGGATGAAAGCGCCACCTCCCAGATGGTCAGCGACCTTGCCGCCCATCTTTCAGCGCGCGGCCACGATGTGCGCGTCATCACCTCGCGGCTGGCCTATGCCGACCCCTCGGTGCGCCATGCCCGGCGGGAGACCTGGCAGGGCGTGACCATCACCCGCGTCGCGACGACCGGCTTCGGGCGCGGCAACCTCCTCGGCCGGGCCGTGGATTATCTCTCCTTCTATGTGACGAGCTTCCTTGCCACCCTCGGCATCGCCCGGCGAGGCGATGTGGTGGTGGCCAAGACCGACCCGCCGCTCGTCGGGGTGACGACCGGGCTTGCGGCGCGGCTGCGCGGCGCACAGGTCGTCAACTGGCTGCAGGACGTGTTCCCGGAAGTGGCGGACGCAACCGGCGTCCGCGTGCCCCTGCGCCGGCTCCTCCGCGGCCTGCGCAACCGTTCGCTGCGCAAGGCCGATCTCAATGTCGCCATCGGCGAGCGGATGCGCGAACTCGTGCTGACCGAAACCCGCGGGCGGGCCGACGCCGTGGTGATCCACAATTTTGTCGATGACGCGCTGGTGCCCGACGAGGCTGGCGCCGCCGCGCTGCGGGCCGGATGGGGCTATGGGCCGGAGGATTTCATCATCGGCTATTCGGGCAATCTCGGCCGGGCGCATGACATTGACACCGTGCTCGGTGCAGCCCGGGCGCTCAAGGCCGACCGGTCGGTGCGCTTCCTGTTCATTGGCGGGGGGCACCTGCGCGCGGAGATGGAAGCGCGGGCGAGGGCGCTGGGGCTGACCAATATCGACACCCGGCCCTATGTGCCCCGCACCGAACTGCCGCGCTCGCTCTGCCTGCCGGACGTGCACTGGGTGACGCTGGTCCCGGCGCTGGAGGGACTGATCGTGCCGAGCAAGCTCTATGGCATTGCCGCGGCCGGCCGGCCGGCCCTCATTGTCGGCGATCCGGCGGGCGAGCTTGCGCAGATCGCCACCGGGCACGGGTTCGGGCTGACCATCGCGCCCGGCGACAGTGCGGGCTTCGTGGACGCCGTGGCCGCGCTGCGGGCCGACCCGGGCCGGCGGTCCGCCATGGGCGCAGCCGCCCGCCGCTTCGCCGAAACCGACGGCGCCCGCCACCGCGCCTTCGCCCTCTGGGACGCGGCCCTGTCCGGACTGACGGGCGCGCCGCCGGAACCGGACTGACCGGCGCGATGCAGCCCGATGCTTGCCACCAGGGCCCGCGACTCGCATTAAGGCTGGTTCCATGAACGCTGCCCTAGCCCCCCACCCCGAGACCGAATGCCTGTTCGATGTCCGCAGCTCGCTCACTGGCCGGCACTGGCTGGCCGAGCGGGCCGACCCGGGAGACGTGCAGCGCCTGTCCGCCGCCCTCGGGCCCGGCAAGGACCTGCTGGCCCGCCTGCTCGCCATTCGCGGCGTCGATGCCGCCGAGGTCGGGGAATTCCTCGCCCCGACCCTCAAGAACACCTTCCCCGATCCCTCCAGCTTCTTCGACATGGACCGGGCCGCCGAAATGGTGCTCGACGCGCTGATTGCCGGGAAGAACGTCACCGTCTTTGCCGATTACGATGTTGATGGCGGCACGTCCTCGGCGATCCTGGCGCGCTATTTCCGCGCCTGGGAGCGGGAGCTTGGCCTCTACGTGCCGAACCGGCTGACCGAGGGCTTCGGCCCCTCACCGGAGGCGTTCCGCTATCTCAAGGCGCAGGGCGCCGACCTCGTCATCACCGTCGATTGCGGCGCAGCGGCCTTGTCGGCGCTCGACGAGGCCCGGCAGATCGGCCTGCCGGTGATCGTCATCGACCACCACCTCATGCATGATGCGGTGCCCGAGACTGCGGCCCTCATCAATCCCAACCGGCCCGACTGCAATTCCGGGCAGGGACACCTCGCAGCAGCCGGCGTGGTGTTCGTCTTCGTCGCCGCCATGAACCGGATCGCCCGCGCCCGTGGCGATGCACCGGCGGGCGGACTGCCCGACCTCATGGCCTGGCTCGACCTCGCCTGTCTCGGCACGCTCTGCGACATGGCTCCGCTGCGCGGCGTCAACCGCGCCTTCGTGCGCCAGGGGCTCAAGGTGCTGACGCGCGGGGAGAATGCCGGCATCCGCGCCCTCGCCGACGTGTCCGGCATCGGCACCATCGACAGTGTCTACCACGCCACCTTCATCCTCGGCCCGCGTCTCAATGCCGGCGGCCGCGTCGGCGACCCCTGGATCGCGGCCAAGCTGCTGGCCTGCGACGACCGCGCCGAGGCGATCGCGCTGGCCGAGCGGCTGCATGCCCTCAATGACGAGCGCAAGGCGATCGAGCAGGCCATTCTAGACGAGGCCGCCGTACAGGCCCAGCGCCAGCTCGACGCCAATCCCGACCGGGGCATTCTCGTGGCGCGCGGCGAGGGCTGGCATCCCGGCGTCATCGGTATCGTCGCCGGCCGGCTCAAGGAGCGTTTCCACCTGCCGGCCATCGTCATCGGCTGGGGCGAGGGTCTCGGACCGGTCGCCAAGGGCTCGGCCCGCTCGGTGACCGGGGTGAATGTTGGC
The DNA here is from genome assembly GCA_964506685.1 of uncultured Hyphomonadaceae bacterium. Taxonomy (GTDB): domain Bacteria; phylum Pseudomonadota; class Alphaproteobacteria; order Caulobacterales; family Hyphomonadaceae; genus UBA5336. Next base: position 32,013 of record CAZDMQ010000040.1, read on the forward strand.
GACGCCATCGCGGCCGCTGCAAAGGCCGGGATCATCATCACCGGCGGCGGACATGCCATGGCCGGCGGGCTCTCCTGCGAGCCGGACCAGATCGACCGCTTCGATGCCTGGCTGGTCGACCACATGGCCGAGTTCGTCGAGGAGCGGCGCGCCGCGCGGGGCCTTGCGGTCGATGCGGTCCTCGCGCCCGGCGCGGCCGACATGGCGCTGAACGACGCGCTGCAGTCGATCGGCCCGTTCGGGGCGGGCGCGCCTGAGCCGGTCTTCGCCATGCAGCGCGTGCAAGTGCGTGGCGCCCTGCGGATCGGGCTGAACCATCTCAAGTTCAGTGCCGAGGACGAGACCGGCCGTATCGACTGCCTTGCCTGGCGCATGGCCGATGAGCCGCTGGGACAGGCCGCGCTCGCAGGCCGGCCTCTGCACGTCTGCGGCAAGCTCAAGGCCGACGAGTGGAATGGCCGCAAGCGCGTCCAGTTCGAGGTGCTCGATGCAGCGGAGGCCGGCGATTGACGCAAGGGCCAGACGGTGCGGGGCAGATTGGCGCATCCGCCCGCTTGCCAGCCGCAACAAGCCCCGCTATATGCGCCGTTCACCGCGATGCGCTCCCTTCGTCTATCGGTTAGGACGCCAGGTTTTCAACCTGGAAAGAGGGG
>CAZDMQ010000041.1:0-29826 GCA_964506685.1 uncultured Hyphomonadaceae bacterium
GCTCCGCTTTCTCCTTGCCAGACCACAAAATTCACCCCGCCAAGTGGTTCAATTTAGCCGGAATCTGCCCTAGCCAATGGCCGCCGTGCGGAGCCCGGTCCTGAAGCGCTTCCAGGCGAAGTGGACACTGGTTCACCGTCCGGAAGCGCGCCAAAACAAGGACTTGAAGCGGCCCGCTGATTCCAGTTGAGAACACACCGCCTTAGCGCTGCAGTTCCTTCATCGCTTCCTCGAGCCCGGCCAGCGTCAGCTCGAACATGCGTTGCGGCCCGATCAGTTCGCGCACAAGCTGGATCGACGGGGTATACTCCCAGGCGCCTTCCTTGACCGGGTTGAGCCAGACCAGCGAGGGATAGGTCTCCACGAACCGCTGGATCCAGAGCCCGCCCGGCTCCTCGTTCCAGTGCTCGACACTGCCGCCGGCATAGGTCACCTCATAGGGGCTCATGGAGGCGTCGCCCACGATGACCACCTTGTAGTCGCTGGGATACTTGTGCAGCACGTCCCAGGTCGGCACTTGGTCGGTGCGGCGCCGGCGATTGTCCTTCCACAGGCCCTCATACGGGCAATTGTGGAAGTAGAAGTGCTCGAGGTTCTTGATCTCCGAGCGCGCGGCCGAGAACAGCTCCTCGCAAACCCGCATGTAAGGGTCCATCGAGCCGCCGGCGTCCAGCAGCAGCAGCACCGAGATGGAGTTGCGCCGTTCGGGCCGCATGGTCACGTCGAGATAGCCCTGCTTCGCAGAGTTACGGATCGTCTGGTCGAGATCGAGCTCCTCATCGGCCCCGTCGCGCGCCCATTTCCGCAGCCGCTTCAGCGCCACCTTGATGTTGCGCGTGCCCAGTTCGACACCGTCGTCATAATTCTTGAATTCGCGCTTGTCCCAGACCTTCACCGCCCGCCGGTGGCGCGATTTCTCCTGGCCGATGCGGACGCCCTCGGGATTGTAGCCATTGGCGCCGAAGGGCGAGGTGCCGCCCGTACCGATCCACTTGTTGCCGCCCTCATGGCGCTTCTTCTGCTCCTCGAGCCGCTCCTTCAGCGTCTCCATCAGCTTCTCGAACCCGCCCATGGCCTCGATTTCGGCCTTTTCCTCGTCGGTGAGGAATTTCTCCGTCATCTTGCGCAGCCATTCCTCGGGCAGGTCCTGCACGTTGACGGCATCAGCGAGGCTGTCGAGGCCCTTGAAGACGTGGCCGAACACCTTGTCGAACTTGTCGAGATTGCGCTCGTCCTTCACCAGGGCCGTGCGCGAGAGGTAATAGAAGTCCTCGACGTCCATATCGATGACATTCCTGTCCATCGCCTCGATCAGGGCGAGATATTCCTTCAGCGTGACCGGCACCTTGGCGTCGCGCAGCTGGTTGAAGAAGTTCAGGAACATGACGACCGCTCTCCCTTTGCATCCGATCCTACACCGCAGCGCGCCTGCTGTCCAAGATGACGCTGGGAGAGCTGCGGACAAAAGGACGCCCCGCACGCGCAGGAAATTGCGTCGGCGACCGGATCGGCGCAAACAGGCCCCATGAGTGGAGACACAGCATTCGACGAGGACGAGCCCGGCCTTGACGGTGACGGGGCCCCGCCCGAGGGCATCTGCGGGTCCAAGGAAGTCGGCGCCCTCGCGCACCTCTATCGCGGCGAGGTCTATCGCTCGACGATCTGGCGCCAGCGCCTCGACCAGACCACCAACTGGGCCGTGGTCTCGACCGGCATCGCCCTGTCGGTCAGCTTCGCCTCGGCCACCGCGTCGCCCTTTCCCATCGTGCTGGTGGGCCTGCTCTGCGTGATGTTCCTGATGCTGGAGGCCCGGCGGTATCGCTTCTTCTATGTCTGGCGGTTCCGGGCGCGCGTGCTCGAGATCGCCTTCTACGTGCCGATGCTGCGCGGCGAGGGGGCGAAGATCCCGCTCGACCGCGGCACCGCCCTAAGCGACGATTACGAAAGTCCGAAGTACCGCATCTCCATGGCCCGCGCCCTCGGTCGGCGGCTGCGGCGCAATTATGGCTGGATCTTCGCCATCCAGGGCGCGGCCTATTTCGCGAAGATCGCCATTCACCCGACCGATGTGCCCGATCTCGGCACCTTCATCTACCGCGCCCATATCGGCCCGATCCCCGGCTGGCTGACCGTCCTCGCCGGGCTCGCCTTCCATGTCGGCTGGATCGGCTTCGCCTGGATCACCTGGCGCTGGGAACAGCACGACAAGACCAAGATGGCCGACTTCCTCGACAGCCGGAAGGACGTCCTCGAACAACGCGGCGTCCAGGTCACCACCGCCCGCGGCATGGAAGGCCTCGGCGGGTCCTCCGGGGGATGAGCGGACAGGAGGCCCGGCCTGGATAGGCGGCCGGCCCGCAGCGCCCTTCACGTCCAGCGCCGCCAGAGGCCCTGGGCTCGCAGGAACAGCCAGTAGCCGACGGCATAGACGAGAAACAGCAGCACCAGCGGTGTGGCGACCTTGATCAGGCCGACCAGCACCGGATGGACGTCCATGGCAGCGAGCCCCGGCGCCCGCGACGCCAGAAGGCTCCGTCCCCATGTCCAGAAATCGGCGTTGTCCATGTAGCTCAGCATCTCGAAATAGCTGAAGAACACGAAGGGCACGAGCATCAGTTGCAACTGGTGCGTAGATTTCGCCGTCACCAGCTGTTCGGCCTCGATGATGTTGGCTTCGATCCGCTGCAATTCATCCCGCAGGCGCATGTAGGTCTCGACCTGCGGCCGGAAGATGCGGCCGATGAATTCCTCATAGGTCTGCCAGCCGATGATGCGGCGTCCCCGCAGGGTGCGGATCCGGTCCTGCAGCGTCGACCAGTAGTATTCCGACCGCGCAATACGGAACCGCAGGCCGCCGCGCACCCGGCGGGTCTGCGTCTCGACCTGCAGGGTGATACGCCTGACCTGGGCCAGCGTCGTCGCCCGCCGGCTGTTGAGGTCCTCGAGCTGCCGCAGCACCGCCCGCAATTCCTCGGCGGCTTCCAGCATCTGCGCCCGGTCGATCAGGGCGAAGATCCGGTTCTCGCCGCAATTGTGCACGCGCCGGACCAGCCGGGCCAGCTGGTTCCGCGACGGTCCGTCATAGAGCAGGAAATACCGCACCTCCGGCATGGTCACGCCGTCACTCGCCTCGCGGCCGAACGAGGATCCGAATACTGCGAGCCCGTCGAGGAAGCCGCACAGGATCGCGTTGCCGCCCTGGTAGTCCCGGGACCGGTCGGTGAGGGCATGCGAGCGGCTGCGAAAGCCGAGGATCCGCGTGAAGAATCCGGGATGCCGGTTGAGCAGGTCCTGCAGGTTACGGAAATTGCCGCTGGTCAGCATCTCGGTCGATACCGCTGACGTTCCGCCGGACCCGTCCGTGCGCGCAAGGAACCGCTTGGCAATGATCGGTTTCGTGATCGACTTCTCCGGCTCGATGTCGACCAGCATCTGCTCGCAATGCTCGGCGAACTGGACCGTGTCCTCGGCCCGGCGCAGCACGATCCCCTTGAACATCGCAACACATTCATAGGGCCGGTCCTGCGCCACGCTGTCGAGAAAGCGGCAGGGATCGTCGAGACCGGCCATGTGGTCGGCCCAGAACCCGTCATAGATCATCTCCATGAAGGCATCATTGGCCACGTCATTGTCGGTCCAGGCCAGTGTCTGGCCGCCGGCGGTGCTGAGCTTCTCCAGCGTATCGGACAGCCGCTCACCATAATCGAGTTCGGACTGGCCGACAGCCGGGTAGGCCCGCAGGTTCACGGTGATGTATTCGGTGTGGACATCGATGATGACCTCGATGGGCACCCCGTGGCGATGGACCGCCAGGAAGATCGAACGGTAGCGGTCGCGCCGCTCCGTCGCATTGGCCGGATCACCGGTCGCATTGCGGGGGACGAACCTCGGTCCGGGCCGGCCGGCTGTCACCTGATCGATGTATTCGTTGAGGTGATCGAGGATGACTCCGAGCCGCGCACGGGCTTCCTGCGCCCCGGTCTGCCGGTCGCCACCGCCCCTGCGCATGACCTGGTTGTTTGCCGAGACGGGATCAGCCTCGCGATGGGCGCGGATCGTGTACTGGCGTGTCAGGCACGGCGTATCGATCAGGAAGGTCGGTCGGCGATCGGTGAGAAACGTGTCCTTAGCCATGGGCAGTCCCCCTTGCGCACGCACATTCCCGATCCGGTTCCCGGCCTGCGGCAGGCGACCGGGGTCAGGCGTCAGGTCCCCCCAGACGCTGCCGCGACCCAGCCGCCCGTCGCCCTGCTACCCCGCAGGTCCCCTGCGGCCGCCGCCTTCGCCCTGGCGGCGGCTCAGGAAGGCCAGCCGCTCGAACAGGGCGACATCCTGCTCGTTCTTCAGCAGCGCACCATGCAGTGGCGGGGTCAGACGGTCGGGATCGGTCTCACGGATCGTCTCGAGGTCGATATCCTCGTTCATCAGCAGCTTCAGCCAGTCCAGCAGCTCGCTCGTCGAGGGCTTCTTCTTCATCCCCGGCACCTCGCGCATCGAATAGAACGTCGTCAGCGCATCCTTGACGAGCTTCTGCTTCACGCCGGGATAGTGCACCTCGACGATCTCGCGCATGGTCTGCTCGTCGGGGAACTTGATGAAGTGGAAGAAGCAGCGGCGCAGGAAGGCGTCCGGCAACTCCTTCTCATTGTTCGAGGTGATGATCACGATCGGCCGCTGCACCGCCTTCACCGTCCGGTCGAGCTCGTAGACATAGAACTCCATCCGGTCGAGCTCCTGCAGGAGGTCGTTCGGGAACTCGATATCGGCCTTGTCGATCTCGTCGATCAGCAGCACCGGGCGCTCGGGCGCCTCGAACGCCTCCCACAGCTTGCCCTTCTTGATATAGTTCGCGATGTCCTTGGCGCGCTCCTCGCCCATCTGGCCATCGCGCAGCCGGCTAACCGCATCATACTCGTAAAGCCCCTGCTGCGCCTTGGTGGTCGATTTGATGTGCCACTCGATCAGCGGCGCGCCGATCGCCTTGGCCACCTCGATTGCCAGCACCGTCTTGCCCGTGCCCGGCTCGCCCTTCACCAGCAGCGGACGCTCCAGCGCAATTGCAGCATTCACTGCCACCCGCAGGTCATCGGTCGCGACATAATCCTTCGTACCCTCAAAGCGCATGCGGGGCTCCCTCTCAATCCGGTCTGGCTGGGACATTAAGGGCTTGAGCGCGAAGGGCAACGCTTCCCTTGCGCCAATTGCATCGCCGGGCCGGTGGCAGCACCGCATCCCGCGCCGCCCCATCCTCACCTTTGGTTAACAGGTTTCGGCGATTTGATAAGGAACTCAAAGACATAAGTGATTCGGTCGCGACAATGCCGCTCAAACTGTCCCTCAAGCCCGGCGAGACGTTCATCGTCAATGGCGCTGTTGTGCGGAATGGCGACCGGCGCGGCGTCCTTCTGCTCGAGACCCAGGCGCGCGTTCTTCGCGAAAAGGACATCATGCAGCCGGACGAGGCCGACACGCCGCTGAAGCGCGCCTATTTCGCGATCATGCAGATGTACCTGCTCGGCGCGACGGAGGGCCGCGCCTATGACCAGGCCTGCGCCGCGCTGGCCGATCTCGCGCCCGCCGATCCTGCCCTCGCCGTTGTCCTGTCGCGCGAGGTTGCCAGCGGCGATCTCTACAAGGCGCTTTCGCGCTGCCGTCGGGCGCTGACCCGACCCGATCCGGAGGCGGTCCATGCCTGACGGTCAAGCCCATGCCGATGACGAATTCGACGTGATCGACCCCACCGCGCTGGATGACGCCATTCGTCGCCTCGAAGCCGGCGAGCCGGTGCCCGAGCACGGAATCGACCTGGGCGGCGGCTGCATCGCCCGGCCCGATGGTCCCATGGGCCAGCAGGGCCTGTTGCAGCGCCTCAAGGGTCACCGCCAGCTGATCCGGCTCGCCCGCAACCGCACGGTTGTCTCCGACACCCCGCCCGTGCTCACGGTCTGCGAGGACGTCCGGGCGCTGCTCGAAGCGGTCCGCGGCGCGGGATAAAGTGGATCCGGAGCAAGCGGGCCCCTATGCGAACGGAGCCTTGCGCCAGAACAGGGACCTGAAGCCACGGGCTGGAGTGAAGCGAACGACCGGTGCTTCAGGGCGCCCCCGGCCTCCCGACCCTCGCCCCTGCGCACGCATTGTGCCCCCTCGCATGTTTCGCTACCTCCCCTGCCATGACTGATCGTGCGCGCGCCCGCCTCTATCTCATCACCCCGCCGAGGATCGAGGACCCGGCCGCCTTCCGCGAGGCCCTGACCGCGGCGCTTGACGGCGGCGACGTCGCCTGCCTGCAGCTCCGGCTGAAAGCAGGCGACGCCCTCGACCGGGCCGCCACCGAACGGGTCGCCGGGGCGGTGCTGGACATGGCCCAGGCGCGCGGCGTGGCCGTGGTGATCAATGACAGCCCGGCGCTGGCCCTCGAACTCGGTGCCGACGGGGTGCATGTCGGCTGGGAAGATGTCCCGGTCGCCGAGGCGCGCAGGTTGCTCGGCCCCGAGGCGATTGTCGGAGCAACGGCGAAGAACTCCTATCACGCGGCCATGGAAGCGGGCGAGCAGGGCGCCGATTATGTCGCCTTCGGCGCCTTCCATCCGACCGCGACAAAGGAGGGAACGGTTGTCGCCGATCCGGCATTGCTGGCCAACTGGCAGGCCATGACGGAGCTGCCCTGCGTTGCGATTGGCGGTATCACCCCGGCCAATGCCCGGTCGCTGGTCGAGGCCGGCGCCGATTTTCTGGCTGTCAGCAGCGCTGTTTGGGCCCATCCAGAAGGACCCGGTGCGGCGGTTGCGGCCTTCAATGCGCTGTTCGACGCGGTTGCCGGTAGCGAGGGCGACAGCGACGCCCCGGACGGGTAAGAGCCGGGTCTGCCGGTCGGGCCCGTGGCCCGCGTTTCCCGCGCAGACACCAGGAAAAGTAATCTCGTTTCAGTGCCTTGCGGAATTGCACGCGGCACAGATCCCCACCCCGTGTTTCAGTGATACGCTTGCGGCATGGATCTCCTGCGCCCGCTTCTCCTCCTGATTGACCTGCTCGGCGGCCTCCTGGCCGGCCGGGTGGGTCCGCGCGGAAAAGGAACGGGCCGCGGCCGGCAGGGCGGTGCCGGCGACGGGGACCGCGCGATCGCGCATGCCGGAGTGACGACCGGCCCGCGCACCTATCAATCGGGAACCAGCCTTGCGGCGGGACAGCACGGCGGACGGCAAACGCATGGCCCGCAGGCGCACCCGGACGTGCGCGGGGACCTGATCGAGGCGGGAGACCCGGTCCTGCGCCGGGCAGAGGGCGAGGGCGAGGGCGAGGATGGGGGCCGGGGCAAGACCCACGGCTGCGGCGAGGGACTGGGCGCACGCGCAACCCCGGGCAACGGCCATGGCATCCTCCGGGGCACGGGACCGGCAGGGTGCGGCGACGGTCAGGCCGGGCTGCACATTGCGGATGCTGTGGATGCTCGAGCCCCTGTCACGGGCCAGGCCACAGCCTGACACGGGCTGACAGTCCGATCTGACCTGCCGGACGCGCCAAGGCGCGGGCCGGGCACCGGTGCTTGTGCGAAAGGCTCCCTAGCCTGCCCCCATCCTGCCACCCGTCTGCCCGCGCGCGTGCCAAACGCACCGCGCAGCCCTGCGGTCGCGTCAGAGAAACTCGGCCATGCAGCGCGCCATGTCCTCGGGCGTCGTCGTGCTGGTGAAGAACGTCTTCTGCTTCCAGTTCTCGTCCATCAGATAGATCAGGTCGGTGTGGCTCATCGTGTAGTCGGACAGGCTGTCCGGCTGGTCGATCCGTGAATAGTCCGCGAGGAAGGCATCAGCGGCGGCGCGGACCTGCGCCTGCGAGCCCGTCAGCCCGACAATCCGGTCGGGAAAGGCCTCGGTCGAGATATATGTGGCCAGCGCTTCGGGCGTATCGCGTTCGGGGTCAATGGAAATGAGCAGGGTGCGCGGCGGCGTGGCACCCTCGGGCAGGGCCTGCAGGGCCTTTTCGATCGTCACCAGCGTCATCGGGCAGACATCCGGGCAATAGGTGAAGCCGAAGAAGACAAGACTAGGCTCGCCCTTGAAGTCGGCTTCGGTCACCGCCTTTCCGGTATGGTCGGTGAGCGCGATCGGCCCGCCAATCTGCTCGTAAGCGCGGGTCAGGCATCCGGCTTCGGCCCCGCCCGCCGTTGCCCGCGGCGTGCCGTCCCCGCAGCCGGAAAGGAGGAGAAGGCCGGCAAGCAGGGCTGCGGCAAACGGGGCGCTGGGCTCGATCTGTGTCATGACTACCTTCCTATCTGCCACGACGGCTTTGCAAAACAGGCAGGCTTGCCACAAAAGGACGCGGATGGACGACCCGCCAGAACATCTCCGCCTCGGGGTCAGCGAGGCGATCTTCACCATGGCGCCTGAAGGCCTCGGCAGTGCCGGAGCTGCGCTGGGCCGGACCCGGTTGCGCACCTTCATCGCCCTGCGCTGGATGGCCGTGACCGGACAGGCCGCGGCCGTGCTGTTCGTTTACTTCGGGCTCGGTTTCGAATTGCCCCTCGGCCTGTGCCTGTCGGCGATCGCCGCCTCGGCCTGGCTGAATGTCTTTCTCTCGCTTGCCCTGCCGGCCAACCGCCTGGCCAAGCCCTGGGAGGCGATGGCCCAGCTCGCCTTCGACCTCGTGCAGCTGTCGGCGATCATCGCCTTCACGGGCGGGCTGTCCAATCCCTTCCTGCTGTTCCTGATTGCCCCGGTGACCGTCGGCGCGCTGATCCTCAAGCCGGCACAGGCCGCCGGGCTGGCCATACTCGGCTTCCTGCTCGGTGCCGGCATGGCCTACGGGTCGATGCCCCTGCCATGGCATGGCGATGACGTACCGGTGATCCCGGAGCTTTTCCGCATGGGCCACCTCGTCGCCCTCGCGGTCGGCCTCGCCTTCATCGCGATTACCGCCATGCGGGTCAGCCAGGACGAGGCCCGCCTCGTCCGCGCCCTCGACGCAGCCGCCGTGGTCATGGCCCGCGAACAGCGCCTGTCAGCGATCGGCGCCATGGCGGCCATGACCGCTCACGAGCTCGGCACCCCGCTCGCGACCATCCACCTCGTGGCCCGCGAAATGGCCGCTGGTCTCGACAGCGACGACCCCGGTTTCGAGGACGCTCAGCTGATCGCCGAACAGGCCGAGCGCTGCCGCACCATCCTCCGCCAGCTCGGGGAGAAGCGCGAAGCCGAGGACATCGTTCATGCGAGGATGCCGCTTCCCGCCGTACTAGAGGAAGCCGCCGCCCCCCATCGTGGCCTCGGCATAGATCTCAGGATCGAGGTACGACCGGCCGAGGGGGGCGACACCCGGCCGCCGACTGTCTTCCGCAGTCCCGAAATCCTGCATGCGCTCGGCGCGATCATCGAGAACGCGGTCAGCTTCGCCGACAGCGAGGTCCGCGCGATTGCCAACTGGAACGAGGACCAGATCGCCATGACCGTCACCGATGACGGCCCGGGGTTTGCAGCGGAAGTCCTGCAGAAGCTCGGCGAGCCCTATGTCAGCCAGCGCGATGAGGCGCACCTCGGCGGCGGCGACATGGGGCTGGGCTTCTTCATCGCCAAGACGCTGATCGAGCGCACCGGGGGACGGCTCGCCACACGCAACCGCACCCCGCCGCGCCACGGCGCTGTGGTTCAGGCCTTCTGGCCGCGAAATAAACTGGAAGCTAAGGACCTCCAACCCAATATACCGGTGTAGTGTGGAAAGGATACGATGATGGACCGTCCGGTCACGGTGACTGTTCACGAAAGCCTCAAGACCGTCGAGGACCGAACCTGCCTCGTCATGGACGATGATGGCCCGTTCCTGCAGAGGCTGGCCCGCGCGCTGACCCAGCGCGGCTTTCTCGTCTCGGCCATCGGTACGGTCAGCGAGGCAAAGCACATCTGCCGGCTCAATCCGCCCGCATTTGCCGTCCTCGACCTGCGCCTGGAAGACGGCTCCGGACTTGAAGTCGTGGAGACCCTCCAGGCCGCACGCGAGGATGCGCGCGCAGTGATCCTCACCGGCTACGGCGCCATCGCAACGGCGGTCGCAGCCGTCAAGGCCGGAGCCGTGGACTATCTCTCCAAGCCGGCCGAAGTCGACGACATCATCAAGGCCCTGCTTGCCGATCGCGGGGAAAAGCCCCTGCCACCGGACAATCCGATGTCGGCAGACCGGGTTCGCTGGGAGCATATCCAGCGCGTCTATGAACTCTGCAATCACAATGTTTCGGAAACAGCGCGGCGGCTCAACATGCACCGCCGGACACTGCAGAGGATCCTCGCCAAGCGCGCCCCGCGATAGGCCTTCCGGTCCGTCCCCTATCTGTCCCGGCGCGTGAACACGCCATTCAGGGCCGGTAAACACGCCCTGCGCTTCTGTCCTCGGGCACACCCGGACAGGGATCGGCGCCGTCTTCGCCCGGGTGTGTGGGCGAGGGTCCTGCCGGTCACTTAACGGTGACACCGTAAACCTACCGGCCGGCTAATAATTGCCTTTCAATCCAGGATCAGGCCGCCGCTGTTGCAATCAGGCAACAGGGATGCGACAGCGCGCGCCTGATAATGATAATGACTTGCAACCGCACTCAGGAAGGTTACGGTGCCGTGAACCTGAACCCGCGCAAAAGGACGACCCGAATGACCACCCGCTCCCTGGCCAGTCGCGCCACCCTCATCGCCCTGAGCCTCACCCTCAGCCATCCGGCACTTGCCCAGGACGCAACCGAAGACGCCGACGACACGCGCGTGCTCGACCGCGTGGACGTGCGGGGTCTCTACATTGCGAATGAGAAGTTCAGCGGGACGAAGACGGAAACACCGGTTATCGACGTGCCGCAAAGCCTCTCGGTGGTCACGGCGGACCAGATCGTCGAACAGGGCTTCACCGATATTGGCGACATCCTGCAATACACCCCGGGCACCTCGGTGGGACAGGGCGAGGGCCACCGCGACCAGATCACGATCCGTGGCCAGAACACGACCGCCGATTTCTTCGTCGACGGGCTGCGGGACGACGTGCAGTACTTCCGTCCGCTGTACAATATCGCCCAGGTCGAGATCCTGCGCGGCTCGAATGCCATGATCTTCGGGCGCGGCGGCGGTGGCGGCGTCGTCAACCGCGTAACCAAGAAGCCGAGCCTCAATGGCGATATCCGGAATGTCACGCTCGCCGCCGACACATTCGGGGAGGTATCGGGCGCTATCGACTACGGCACAGCGCTGGACGAGACAATGGCTGTCCGCCTCAACGCCTTCGCCGAGGCGCTGGACACCCATCGCGACGTATTCGACGGCGAGCGCTTTGCGATCAATCCGACCGCGCTCAAGCGGCTGACGCCGGACACGACGCTGCAGTTCAGTTATGAATACGTGAATGATGATCGTGTGATCGACCGGGGTGTGCCGTCGGAGAACGGGGTACCGGTCGAGGGGTTCCGGGACCGGTTCTTCGGCAGCCCGACAGAGAACGTGACCACGCTGGAAGCGCATATCGCAAGGGCAAGGCTCGACCATCGCTTCACCGAATCTGTTTCGGCCAATGCGACGGTGCAGTATGCCGATTACGACAAGCTGTATCAGAACCTCTTTCCGGCCGGCATCAATACGGCCGACAGCCTTGTCACGCTTGACGGTTATCGCGACACGACCGAGCGGGAAAACCTCATCGCGCAGGCCAACCTCATCGCCGACGTCACCACCGGATCGCTCGCTCACACGCTTTTGGTCGGTGTCGAATATGCCGACCAGAAATCAGCAAACGCCCGGAACGACAATGTCTTTGCCGACACCAATGATGACCGGACAACCATACCCATCAGCAGCCCCCTGGAGCTGCCGCCCTTTGCCTTCTCGAACGGGGTGCGGGACCGGGAATCCGATGTGCAGGTCCTGTCGGCCTATGTGCAGGACCAGGTTGATCTCGGCCGCTTCATCAAGCTCGTCGCCGGTCTCCGCTTCGACCAGTTCGAAATCGACGTGAACGACATCTTCGCCGACGCCCGCTTCGCCAGGACCGATGAGGAGGTCTCACCAAGGCTGGGCGTGATCTTCAAGCCGATGGATACGCTTTCAGCCTATGCAAGCTTCAGCCGGTCCTTCCTGCCACGCTCGGGCGACCAGTTCCTCACTCTCAATGCGACCAGTGCACAGCTTGACCCCGAAGAATTCGAGAACCGGGAGATCGGCCTCAAATGGGACCTTCGCCCGGGCCTCAGCCTGACAACGGCCTATTTCCAGCTTGACCGTGATACGACGCAGCTCACGCCGGATGGTGAGGACAGCTTTGTGACCACATCCGAAACTGACGGGTTCGAGCTGCAGCTGAATGGCCGGCTGACGGACCGTTGGCGGATCGATGCCGGCTACAGTTATCTGGACTCCACGCTGGCAAACGGCAATGACGCGGCCCAGGTTCCGCAGACCATGTTCTCGGTGTGGAACCGGTTCGAGGCGACGTCCCGGCTGGGACTGGCCCTCGGCCTGATCTATCAGGATGAACAGTTCGCCGCGGCTGACAACACCGTCACACTGCCGGACTTCACCCGCGTTGATGCTGGCGTCTATTATGCGCTTGAGACTGGCACGGTCCTGCAGCTGAATATCGAGAACCTGCTCGACGAGGACTACTTTCCCGACGCCCATAGCAACTCGAATATCTCGACCGGGGCCCCGCTGAATGCGCGGTTCGTGATCAGGACGCCGTTCTGAAGATCACATGAGCGGAGGCGGAGACATGGGGGTTCCGCCTTCGCCAGCTCTCATCCCTGGCCCAGTCGCGCTTCTGCCCGCTGGCGGGCGTGCGCACGGGAGACATCGTCGACATGCAACAGGCTGGCCACGTGCCGGATAAAGGCTTCCTCGAACTTGCAGCGGTCGCCATCAGCGAGCGAGACCCGGTACAGCCCCTCGATCACGGCGACCCGTTCGGCATCGGGCAGTTTCTTGACTTCCTTGGTGAACTGATGGGCGCCGATCGCCTCCTCGGCGAGGCTCTCACCCCGCCGCATCAGCGCATCAGTCCGGTCGGCATCGAAGCCGAAGCTCTCGACCAGGATCTCCGCAATCATGTCGCTCTCGAGATTGGCATAGATCCCGTCAGCGAGCGCGGCTTCGACCATCAGCGCCACGGCTGCCTCATGCGGATCCAGCGCGGCGTCGGGCCGGGGATCGCTGCGCCCGAACAATCGTTTCATCGCATCAAACACGACCCGCTCCATCCTCGGTGTCCGAACCCCGTTCGATATAGAGTGCCCGGGCTTCTTCCGCCGGCCCCCGGCGCGCGCCGAGGCCGGCGATCTCGATCACCTCGACCCGCTGGGCACGCGTGAAAGTGAGCACATCCCCGACGGTCACATTTGTGGCCGGTTTGTCAACCCGGCGGGTCTGGCCGTTCCGGGAAATCCGCACCCCCCGTCTGGAGACATGTTCTGTGGCCTGGGTCCGGGTCCTGAAGAAGCGGGCGCGCCACAGCCAGACATCGACACGCTGGCTCGCAGGAGCGTCGTCAGCCATCGCGCGGGGTCACAGGAAGGGCGTGTAGGTGAAGGGGACCGCCGCCCCGGAACCGTCCCTTGCGGCGCCCTTGCCCCTCGACCGCTTGCGCTTGCGTTTTGGCTTTTCCGCCTTCGGCTCCGGGGTCTGGATCAGGACAGCCAGCGCAGCAAAGGGACTGTTCGGGTCGGGTTCGCGGCGCGGCTCCCGCCGATCTGCGCCGGGCTTGCCAGCGCGCCGGCCGGCTGGCTGGCCCTGCTCTCCCGCCCGGTTGCGCGCGCGGCCGCTCCCGGCCTTGCTGGCCGAGTGACCGCCCTCTGCCCCCTCACGCGGGCCCGCAGTCCGGCCCCCTTCGCGACGCGGCTTGCGGCCGCCGGGGCGGTCCCCCTCGGGACGCGCGCGGGACGCGTAACGCCACAGCGTCGGGGCCCCGGTCTCGGGATCCTTCTCCGCCGGCACCAGGCCAAAGCCCCTGAGCACGTCGATAAAGGCATCGGCAGGGCAGGACACCATGGACGCCAGTTCGGCAGGCACCGCAAACGCGTTCTTCCCGGCCTCCCGGCGTCGCCTGGAAATCTCCCAGCCCAGCCGCTCGGCGAGGTCTGCCCGCACAGCGCGCCGGCCGAAACGCAGGTAGCCATTGGCATTAAGTGCCGCATCGCTCCATTCGGGAGCGTCGCCGATCGCGAAGGAGCCGGCGCCGTCGGGAGCCGACGGGCAGGGCTGGCCATCATGGACCGCACGCAGGGCCGCCGTGAGCTTCTGGGCAGCCGGCTTCTGGGCATCCGGCGCATATACCGCGACCCGTCCCGCACGCAGGCCGACAAGCTTCAGCCCGGCCCGTTCCTCCGGCTTCAGGCGATGGTCCGGATCGTCACCGCGCAGATCTACCGCCGCCCCGGTTTCGAGGATCCGGAAGGCAAGCCCACGCGCCATGCCGTCGAGCGCCTTCGCACTGTCGGCGGCCTTCATGGCGAAATGGCTCGGCAGGCGTTTGCGGACCTGGTCCTGTACCCAGTCCTCGATCCGGACGCGCGCAGCCTCCCGCTCGGCGGGCTCGGCCCCCTCCGCCCCGGCAAGCTCCACCCGCGGCGCAAGCCAGTCCGCGCCCTTCGACAGCCGGGCGACGGGTTCGGTGAGGAAGGTGATGGTCCCGTCCTCGCTGAAGGCCAGGCCAAGCCCGTCATGTCCGGCAATCCGCTTCAGCCGGTCGGTCAGGATCGGACGGACCGCCTGCTGGGCCGCATTGCGCACCGCCTTGCCCTCGAGGGTTCTGGCGGTGGAGGCCGGCTCGAAAGTCAGCCCTGTCAGCTTGCCGACCACATGGCCTTCAACGCTGACTTCGCCATCATCGCCCATTTCACCCACCAGTGCCTGCTCCCGTTTCATGCCCGCCAGAAGGGCGGTGGTCCGCCTGTCCACGAAGCGGGCCGTCAGGGCGTCGTGCAACGCATCCGAAAGCCTGTCTTCGATCTCCCGGGTCTTTTCCCGCCACTCGGGCGCGTTTTCAAGCCAGTCATCCCGATGAGCGGCATAGGTCCAGGTGCGGATGGCGGCAAGCCGGGTTTGCAGCTGGGCGATATCGCCCTGCGTCGAGGACAGCGCGTCGAGCCTGTGCGCCATGGCCTCATTGCCGAGCCGCGCATCGGGATCGGCCAGGGTTTCGGCCAGGCCAAGGACCAGCCGGCCATGCCCCTCATGGCCGGCCTTGCGGAAATCGGGCAGGCGGGCGAGGTCCCAGAGCCGGCGCACGACCCGCTCGCCGCGGATGTCCGGTCCGATGGCTGCATCCTCGGCCATGCGGCGCAGCACCCATTCATCGAGCGCATGGGGATTCTGCCGGAGCACCGGATTGGGCGAGGGTCGCGCCAGCGAGGTAATCAGTGTCCGGATCGAGCGGAAATCGAGGTCGGAATTGCGCCACTGGATGTCGCTCACGGGCTCGAAGCGATGCTCCTGAATGCGGCGCACAGTGTCCTCGTCAAGCACCGGGCAGTCACCGATCTCACCGAATTCGCCATCCGACCGGAACCGTCCGGCGCGGCCGGCGATCTGCCCGCACTCGGCTGCGGACAGTGGACGGTGGCGCCGCCCGTCAAACTTGGCACGCTCGGCGAAGGCAATGCGGTCGACATCGAGGTTGAGCCCCATGCCGATGGCATCGGTCGCAACAAGGTAGTCGACATCGCCGGACTGGTAGAGCGCGACCTGGGCATTGCGCGTGCGCGGGCTGAGAGCGCCCATGACCACCGCGGCGCCTCCCTTCTGGCGCTTCAGGAGCTCGGCAATCGCATAGACCGCGTCGCTCGAGAAGGCGACAATGGCGGTCCGCTTCGGCAGCCGCGTCAGCTTCGAGGGGCCAGCATAGCGCAGTTCCGAAAACCGCTCGCGCGTGTCGGTATCGACCCGGAGATCCAGCTCGCGAAGGATCGGCCGCATCGTGTCGGCGCCAAGCAGGACCGTTTCCTGCAGCCCGCGGGCATTCAGCAGCCGGTCGGTGAAGACATGGCCGCGATCCTCGTCCTCGGCGAGCTGGATCTCGTCAATCGCCAGGAAGTCCACGCGCTTGCCGACCGGCATCGCCTCCACGGTGCAGACGAAGTAGCGCGCCGTGGGCGGTTCGATCCGTTCCTCGCCCGTGATGAGCGCGCAGGCCGCCTCGCCCTTCACAAGGCAGATCCGGTCATAGAGTTCGCGCGCGAGCAGCCGCAGCGGCAGGCCGATCATGCCCGTGCCATGGGCGAGCATGCGCTCGACGGCATAGTGGGTCTTGCCGGTATTTGTCGGCCCGAGAACGGCCCTGAGATCTGACATGGGCAGGATGCCCCCACTCAAACACCTACGCCGGGACCGGCGCCGCTGCCGGCCCGCGTCCGGGCTCGACCTTTCCAGGGTGCCCCGTCACGGCTGGCGTGCCAGCCTCCGGGGCGATGGCCAGCCGGCCTCGCATTGCCCGGCCTGGCATGGCCCGGCCTGACCGATCCGGCCCGGTCGTCCCCCGCAATGGCGGACGCGCCGCCAGGTCAGGTGTTTTCCCTGATCCATTCGGCGATGCGCTGCTTGCTCATTGCGCCGAGGGAGGTGGCCACCACGTCGCCGTCCTTGAACAGCATCAGGGTCGGCAGGCCGCGCACGCCATACTTGCCGGGCGACATCGGATTCTCGTCGACGTTCATCTTGGCAATCGTCACCGAGCCATCGAGCTCTTCGGCAACGGCATCGAGATGCGGCGCCATCTGCTTGCACGGACCGCACCACTCCGCCCAGAAATCCACAACCACGGGCTTGTCGGCCTTGATGGCGGAATCGAATGTCTCGTCGGTCAGGGTTTCAGTCGCCATGAGCCTCTCCTTTACATTGTTCCTGTTAGCTACATAGGGATTCCGCGCGCGTCTCAAAGTGCACTCTGCGCTCGGTTTAGCGCTTCTGACAACAGCGCGTCCGGCAGCACCATCAGCCGCGGCCCGTCGGTCCATACCAGGGCGCAGCGCACCGTGCGGTCCGGATAGGCAGCCTGCAGCACGTTCCGATAGGCCGCCATCTGCCGCAGATAGGCTTCATCCACCGCCTCCGCTGCCGCCGGCGGCGGTCGGTCGGTCTTGAAGTCGGCGACCAGCACGTCCGTTGCCGTGACCACCAGCCGGTCGACACGGCCATTGATCACTGTGCCCGGCGGCCAGCCGGTCCCCCGGCCGATCACTGCCGCCTCGGCTCGGCCCTCCGGCGCGAAGACACCGGCAAAGGCCGGATCGCGCAGGGTCGCAAGCGCGGTGGCCGCAATCTCCGCCCGCTCGTCGGCACTGAGCGCAGCCTGGCCCTCAAGCATGCGCATCGCCGCAGCGTCACGGCCGCTGTCATCGAGATGCGGCAGGCGTTGCAGGAGGTCATGGATCAGGCGGCCACGCCGGAAGCGCCGGCTGTCGGCCTCGCCACCGGGAGGTACCACCGGCCCCTGCGGCGCGACCAGCCGGGACGGGCTGATATCCCGCACGCCCGCTGGCGCATCGGGCGCGGGCTGCGCCAGCCAGTCCGGCGGCGGTGCCGGGTCCGGCCGAACCCCAGGCCCGGTGGCGTCGAGCGTCACAATCGGCCCGCCGATGGCGCGGATGCCGTCCTCCCCGGCCGGCGCGGCCTCGAGCCGGTCCAGCGCCTGCGCACAGAGGGCATACCAGGAGGCGGCATGGAAGCCCGGATCGCTGCGGCCATGGAAGGCGCCGGCGATGACCAGCCGATCCTGGGCCCGGGTGAGGGCGACGTAGAGCAGCCGGCGATGCTCGCGCAGCGCCTTGTCCCCGGCAAGCGCACGCGCCACGGCGACCGGTTCGGGGTCGAGCGCCTTGTTCGGCGACCAGACCGGCACGCCGTCGATATCGAACACCTGCTGACGACCCGGCTTCGGCGGTGACGTGGTATCGGGCAGGATCACCACGGGCGCCTGCAGGCCCTTGGCGCCATGCACGGTCATGACGCGGACCTCGCCACCCGCCGCAGCAAGGTCGCGCTTGATCTCGGTCGTGTCGGTTTCCATCGCACTGACGAAATGCTGCAGGTCCTGCGGTCCATCGCCGGGCGGATCGAGGGCGCGGGCGAGCAGCGCTTCGACCGGATCGCGGGCCGGATCGCCGAGCCGGGCCAGCAATCGCGTCCAGCCCGTTGCCGCTCCGGCTTGCAGGGGCTGGTCGAGCACACGCGACAGGAATTCATAGGGCGCCGCATTGCGGGCCGCGAGCACGCCTTCGAGGAACCGGGTGACGGTGCGGTGGCCGGCAAGCGGGCTGTCCCTGAGGGCATCGAACAACGAGCCGCCGGCCCGGCGTCGCGCCGCGCAGGCCAGCGGGAAGAGATGGATGTCATCATCGACGAGATCGCAGAACGGTCCGCGCAGGATTTCGGCCAGGGTCAGGTCATCGCTCGGCAGCAAGGCGAAGCGCATCAGGTTGAGGCAGTCCTGCACCCCGATATGCCGGGCCAGGACAAGGCGGTCGGCACCGGCGACCGGCAGCCCCACCTGCTTCAGGCTCTTGATGATGGCCTCGAACAGACCACCGGTCCGGCCGCGCACCAGGATCATCACGTCGCCCGCGTTCATCGGTCGCCGAACCCAGGTGCCGCCGCCGTCGGCTTCGGCCCAGACCGTCTCGCCGCGGTCGATCATGTCGCGGATCGACCGGGCCAGCGCGCGGGCCAGTGCGGCCTTTGCCGAGGCCGCCGACAGGCTGTCGACGGGCGCGTCCCACGGATCGGCCTCACCGGCATCGCTGCTGGGGGTGACCGGCCAGAGCTCGACCCGGCCGCCCTGTCCCGCCCGCCGGGCCGTATGACGGATCAGGTCGGCCTCGGGCGGCGGCTGCAGCGCAAAGGGATGGCCGTCAAAGACATCGGTGCGGAACACCTCATCGACGAAACGCAGGACCTCTGGCGTCGAGCGGAAGGACATGGACATGTCCGGGGTGCGCGTGTCGCCGGGTTTGAGGGTGAAGCGCTGGCGACCCTGGAGGAAGGCGTCGGGATCGGCGCCCTGGAAGGCGTAGATCGACTGTTTTTCGTCGCCGACGACGAACAGGGTGCGGGGATCGGCGCTGCGGTCCGTACCCGCGCCAAGGCCTGCGAAGAATTCATCGCTGAGCGCGGTCACGATGTCCCACTGCGCAGGGCTGGTATCCTGGGCCTCGTCGAGCAGGAGGTGGGTGAGCCCGCCATCGAGCTTGAAACGTACCCAGTCGGCCATTTCCGCCTCGGTGAGCAGGCGCCGGACCGTGATGACGAGATCGTCGAAATCGAGCGCCGCCCGCGCCGTTTTCGCTGCAGCAAACCGCCCGGCCGCCACCCCGCCGAGACGGGCGAGGGCGAGGCTCCGTTCCGCCGCCCGGGCAGCCATCAGATCGCGCTCGACCGCCAGCATCCGCGTGATCTCGCGGCCCTCGCCGTCCTTGACCTGGAACAGGTCCCTGAGAAACGGCGCGGCCTCGCCGGTCGGCTTGTTGTAGGGGTTGGACCGGCGGAGGCCGCCGGACTTCGTGCGCCACAGCGAGCGATAGGCCGCAAAGGCAGTTTCGGGATCGCTGGCCTCCAGCGTCGCGATCAGCGCGTCTGCGGCCTCGCGCTCGCTCTTGCCCCCGGACGCCAGCCGGTCTGCGGCCTCGCGCAGCGCGTCACGTGGCAGGTCTGCGCCCATCGCCCGGGCGAGGATGTCGTCGCCCGGCAGGTCCGGTGCGCCGGCCGCCCTGCGGATCGCCTTTGCCATGGCATCGGGATCGTCGCGGTAGCGGGCGAGAAACTGCACAGCCCAGGCGCCCGCACCGACCAGGGCGGTGAGCGGTGCCTCCGCGCCCAGCCCTCCGGCCTCGAGCCCGATCCGGTCGCAATCGGACGGGTCGGCGGACAGCAGCGCCTCGCCGAGGGCATTGCTGCGCAGGGTCTGGCTGTCGGTCTCCTCGAGTTCGATGAAGCGTGGCGACACGCCCGCCTCCAGCGGAAATCGCCGCAGGACCCGCGCGCAAAAGGCGTGGATCGTCTCGATCCTGAGCCCGCCCGGGGTTTCGAGCGCCCGTGCGAACAGCGCCCGGGCGCGGCGGACGTCGGCGTCGGTATAGCTGCCCTCTGCACGATCCTCGAGCCCGGCCAGCTTCGCCCGCAGCCGCCCCTCATCCATCACCGACCAGTCGCCGAGCCGGGCGAACAGGCGGTCGATCATCTCATTCGCCGCAGCCCGGGTGTAGGTGATGCAGAGGATCGAATCCGGGGCGGCGCCGCGCAGCAGCAGCCGGGCCACCCGGTCGATCAGCACCTTGGTCTTGCCGGACCCGGCAT
This sequence comes from uncultured Hyphomonadaceae bacterium, assembly GCA_964506685.1. Taxonomy (GTDB): domain Bacteria; phylum Pseudomonadota; class Alphaproteobacteria; order Caulobacterales; family Hyphomonadaceae; genus UBA5336. The sequence continues at coordinate 20,292 of CAZDMQ010000041.1, forward strand.
TCGCCGCCACCCAGGCCGACACCAGCGGATCGGCCGCTTCTGCCTGGGCCGCGCAGGCGCGCGCGAAGGCGTCCGCATCGGATGGGACGAGCGCATCACTCATCCGTTGTCTCCATGGCCCATTCGTCGCGCCGGGCAAGGCGGTTATAGCCGAAATCATAGCCGACGAACTGGACCCGCGGTCCTGAAAGATAGGGCTGGCCGGGCTGGCGATAGGCCGCCACGAGACGGCGGAGCCCGGCCTCGGCCCGCTCGGCGAGCTCGGCCGGATCGCCCTTCAGCAGCGGCGCATCGGGCTTCGCCTTGAATGCCACATAGATGAGCTCGGCGACGGCGGTTGGGGTAATGTCGGCAAAGCCGCCGGCGGCGGCAATCAGCGCCTGGAGCGGCATCTGCTGGGACAGTCCGGCGTCGATCTGCGCGTCCGAGGGCGGTGTGCCGGTCTTGAAATCGAGTATGGCGAGCCCGGTCCCGAGCCTTTCGATCCGGTCGGCCTTGGCGGTCAGGGTGAAGGGCGCATCGGCGATCGAGAGCTCCAGACGGCCGCTGACCTCGGTGTGGATCGACCGGACCTCTGGCGCGCGCGCGGCCAGCCAGTCGAGACACCAGGCGGCTGTTCGCCGGGTGACCGCGCGGCTTCCGGCGAGGGCCGCGGCAGACATCCCGGCATCGCGGAGTTCGGCCTCGATGCACGCGGTGAGCGCATCCGGATCGGCCGGGATGTCACCGCATCCGACCCGCTCGAGCGCCCGGTGGATCGCCGTCCCGCGTTCGGCCGGCCCGACGGGTTTGGCCAGCGGGTCAAGCGGACGCAGGCGCAGGACGGCCTCGGCATAGATCGCATAGGGATCACGCTGCAGCCAGTCGATGCGCGTCACCGACAACCGGTCCGGCCGCGCTTCCAGCGGTGGCGTCGGCCGGGGCCGGGCGAAATCGACCGGTTTTTCGAGCGCAACGGGCACCTGCCAGAGCGCATCGGCCCAGGGGCGCGGATCCCCGCCCGGAGCCGGTGCCAGCGCAGCCTCGGCGCCAGCCCCCCTGACGAGCGTCTTCAGCCGCCAGATCCAGCGCGAGGCCACTGCCGGCGCGTCGTCGCGCCGGGCGGCATACAGGCAGGTCACCTTCGGCGCACAGGCAAGGCCGGCAAAATCGTGCGCCATAAGCCCCATACGCTCCTCCGGGTCGGGCAGGCCAAGGGCGCGCTTGAAATGCGATGGCAGGAAGGGATCGGCTTCGGGCCGTTTCGGCCAGACATCTTCGTTGAGACCCGCAAGGATGAAATGATCAGCCCGCTGCAACCGGGCTTCCAGCGGTCCCCAGATGGACAGGCGGGGATGGTCGGACTGGCCCGGCGGCACGATCACGGTTGCGGCGCGGGCCCGCACCATCTGGATGAAATCCTCAAGCGGATGGGCCGGAAACGCTTCCAGCAGGCTCGCGGTATCATCGACCAGTCGGGCCGCCATGGCGCCGGCCTCGCCGGACCAGATCGACGACGTGGCCCCCAGCGCCTGGACCAGCCTTGCAAGGGCCGCCGACCAGTCGAGACCGCTGCGCCGCGCGGGCCCTTCGGCGGCCGCCAGCGCGACGCCAAGCTGGTCGACGAGCGCACGCGCACGCTGGTTATCCGAACAGCGCGCAGCCAGACCGGCCAGCGACTCCCAGCGCTTTGCTCCGCGCAGCGCACTGCGTTCGAGGGCGTCGGCTTCGTCCCGGTCGATCGCCAGCATCGGGGACTTGACCAGTGTCGCCAGGTGGACCGGGTCATCCGGGCTGAGCCACCAGGCGAGCAACTGGTCGAGGGCAAGGCCCTCGGGCGTGTGCAAGAGCGGACGTCCTGCAGATGGGCCGATCTCGACTGACCAGCGTTTCATCATCGCGCTGATCCGGCGTGCGAGCTGCGTATCGGGCGTGACCAGCGCCGTATGGCCGGCCGGGTGTTCGAGGTCCGCCCGCATCAGCAGGGCGACAAGCCGGGCCTCATGGGCCTCGTCGTCGGCCTCGATCAGGGCGAAACCGTCAAGCGCGGCGGTCACCGCTTCGGCCGGTGCCGCGCCCGCTGCCAGCGTCTCGATCCGGGCGCGCCAGTCACCGGTAAGATCCGCCGGGGCAAGCGCTTCCTGGATCAGGCGCCGGCGTGCCGGACGGTCCCCCATGGTGACGGGCCAGACCGGGACCTCGCCGGCCGTTGGGCCGAGCGCCTCCAGGGTCGCGGCGAGGGCAGACTGGTGATGGTTCGCCGCCCCGGCAATCGCCTGCCAGTCGGCTGCGGACGCATCCCGGTCGAGCCCCGGCAGGATCACCCGCCCCTTCGGCAGGGCCAGTGCCGCCCGCATCAGGACGAGGCTCGCCGGCGTGGACCCGGTCGACCCGGCAAGGATCACGGGCGTGTCCGGCGGTGCCGCCTGCCAGTGCGCGGCCAGCGCCTCGGCCACCCGCATGCGCCGGGTCAGGGGATCCAGCGCGCCGTGTTCGGCCAGCCATTGCGGCCATTGCTCGGCGATGATGGCGAGAAAGCGCGCCGAGCGTTCCCAGTGGTGGGCGAGGCTGCGATCCGTGACAAGCTGGTCGAGCCCGGACCAGTCCTCGAGGCCGGCAAGGGCCGCCTGGTCGAGCAGGCGGCCAAGCGCTTCGGCAGTCGCGAGGGCTGCGGGCAGCGGGATCGGCTCCCCGGTCTGCTCGAAAAAGGCGATGACGAGCCGCATCAGCGTTCCGGTGCGTTGCGCCTCACCCAGCGGTGCAGGGAGACCGGCAATCGCTTCTTCCGCGCCGTGCGGAGCGTCGTCGAGCTCCATGTCGCCAAGGGCACGGATGTCCGGCGGCAGGAGCGCGGCCCCATCGCCAGCGGCCTGCAGCAGTTCCAGCGCGAGCGTCCGGGCCGAACGCCGGTTCGGAACGTAGATCACGGCCTCCTGCAGCGCGTCCGGGTGACGGGCGAGATCGCTCGCCTCCGCCAGCCCCTGCGCCAGTGCCCTCAGGAACGGCACGCCCGCCGGCAGGCTCCACAGGCGCGGCGCATCCGCAGTGAGCAGGTTTCGCGCGCCGGTCATTCGCCGTGGCAACGCATCCACATCTCGGCATCGCGCAGCGCCTGCGGATCGCCGACATGCAGCCAGAACCGGTCGAGTGCGAGTCCGTGGACCCGCCCCAGCGGGAGCAGCCGGTCCCAGATCCGGTTGGCCGAAAAGGGCTCGGCGGGCTCGTCCCGATAGAGCAGGGGCTTGGTGATGCGAACGCCGGCGAAGGCCCAGTCCGCGCGCAGCGCCTCGCCCCGCCTCGACAGCGCGCCATCGGCGCTGCAGTGGAAGTCGCCGGGCCCATGATAGCCCAGCGTGCGTTCGCGCTCTGCCAGCAGCAGCAGGTCGTCCATGCGGCCCGGATCATAGGCGGCGGCGAGGGCCAGGAGGGGGGCGGGATCGGTCGGCGCCCAGACTGCGTCGGTATTGAGCACGAAGATCGGGTCTTCGCCGAGGAGCGGCGCGGCACGGACAAGCGCCCCGCCGGTTTCGAGCAGGGTGTCGCGCTCGTCCGATATCAGGATTTCGGCACCCGACCGACCGGCCAGGTGCGCTTCGACCTGGTCGGCCAGCCAGTGGACATTGACGACCAGGCGCCCCACGCCGGCAGCCAGCAGCGGATCGATCAGGCGGTCGAGAATGCAGCGGCCTGCCACGGGAATGAGCGGTTTCGGTGTCGCCTCCGTCAGCGGGCGCATGCGAGTCCCCAGTCCTGCGGCAAGCAGCATGGCTGTATGCGGGACGACCATCAGGCCGCCGCCTCGAGCAGGAAGGGCGCGCTGTCGCGCAGCACTTCGGCAATCCCGGCGGTGGCGGGATGGCGGAGTGTCAGGGCCAGCATCGCCTGCTGACGGGCCATGTACGCCTCGTAGCGGGGCTTGCCGTCACGTTTCACCAGCCGCGCGAACAGGCCGGTGATGCGCATGGCGTTGAGCGCGCCGATCACTGCCAGCCGTTCGTCCAGCGCATCGCGCGAGGTCCCGCTCAGCTCGCAATACCGGCGCAACACCGCGTCGCGGGCCGCCGCGCTCACCGGGCGGCGGGCATCATGGACGAGCATGGCAAGGTCCCACGCGTCCCAGCCGAGCACGGCATCCTGGAAATCGAGCAGGCCGACGCGGGCCACGCCGTGGCGATCCGGCAGCCAGACGAGGTTTTCCGCGTGATAATCGCGAAGGGTGAAGGCGCGCGGAAAGGCCATGGCCTGCTCGATCAGCCGGTCACGGGCGGCCTGCCAGCGCGAGCGCAGCGGCCCGAGAAGCGCCACACGGGCATCGAACTGCGGCAGCCATTCGGCAAACAGGTCGGTATTCGCGTGCAGGGCCAGCCGGTCGAAGGCCTGGATCGGCCAGGACAGGCCATAGCCGCGGGCCACCTCCGGAGGCGGGCCGGCATGCAGGGTCGCCAGCGCCTCGGCAGCAGCGGTGTACAGCAGGCGCTCGTCGACGCCGCGCTCGATCAGGCGGGCAAACTCATTGAGGCTGCCGAAATCCTCGATCAGGGCCAGGCCGGCCTCGGTGTCGTGGGCGAGGATCTGCGGCGCCGACAGGCCGCGCGCCTGCAATTCGCCAGCCAGCGCCACAAAGGCGTCGACGCGCGAGGCTGCCAGCCGGGTCTGCGCGTTCCAGCCGAGGGCCAGCCGGGTCGCTTCGTCCGCACCGGGCGGGCAGGGCCGGTCCTCGACCGGTGGGGCGTCCATCAGGATCGCCGTCGGCCCGCCGGGCAGCCGCAGCCGTTCATAGCGGCGCGTCGAGGCGTCCTGGTCGAGCGGCGTGCGCGCAGCTTCGCCCCATCCGATCCTGTCCAGGAAGGACCGGATGGTCTCATCGCGCAGCAACGGATCAAATGCCATTCAGACGGTCCTGCCAGTCATCGCCTTTTGCGACCAGTTCGACGTACCGACCGTCGCCTTCGGGCTCAAGGGTGATATCGATGCGATGCGGCGGCATTAGGGCCTCGGCGCGGCAGGGCCATTCGACCAGGGTGATGGCATCTGCAGTCTCCTCCCAGCCGAGTTCGACCAGGGCATGGGGATCATCCGCCTCGAGCCTGTAGAGATCGAAATGCCAGACCGGGCCGGCGGGGGTCTCATAGGTCTGCACCAGGGTGAAAGTGGGGCTCGGCACCTCGGTCGGTGCGCCCATCAGCCCCGAGATCAGGCCGCGCGCGAGTGTCGTCTTGCCCGCGCCCAGCCCGCCGCGCAGGCAGGCCAAGTCACCCGGTCGGAGCCGGCCGGCGAGCGCTGCCCCGAAAGCCTCGGTCGCGGCCGCATCGGCGAGATGGCGGTCGATCCTCATGTGACCCGCCCCGTCAGCACCAGGTCGTCGCGATGGATCACGGCCGGCCGGCCGCGCCAACCCAGCCGCTCGGCAATCGCCTCGCTCTTCAGGCCCGCAATGTCGGTGATGTCGCCCGAGGCATAGGCCGTGACACCCTTGGCCACGGCCGTGCCGTCCGGCCCACGCACCTCGACCGCCGCGCCACGCTCGAACTGGCCGACCACACCGGTCACCCCGACCGGCAGGAGGCTCGCACCGGTCTCGACGAGCGCGCGCACCGCCCCGGCATCGGCCAGCACCGCGCCTTCGGGGCTGAGATGGCTTTCGAGCCAGACCCGCCGCGCGGTCTGGGGCGTCAGCGGGGGCAGGAACCAGGTCGCCCGCGCACCCGTCTCGAGGGCCAGTAGCGGATCGGGTCGGTCGCCCAGCGTGATCACGGTCCGGCAGCCGGCTGCGAAGGCGATCCGGGCGGCGGCCAGCTTCGTCGCCATGCCGCCGCTACCGACACCGGCTTCGTGATTGGCCGCGCCGGCCATGGCATCGTGCCGGGCGGTGATCTCGCGCAGTTCGGGGATATGTTCGGCAGAGGGGTCGTGGCGCGGATCGGCAGTATAGAGCCCGTCGATATCGGACAGCAGAATGAGCGTGTCCGCGCTGACCATCTGGGCCACCCGCGCTGCGAGTCGGTCATTGTCGCCATAGCGGATCTCGTCGGTCGCCACCGTGTCATTCTCATTGATCACCGGCAACCCGCCGGCACCGAGGATGGTCTCCAGCGTGGCCCGGGCGTTCAGCCAGCGGCGGCGGTTCTCGGTGTCCTCGAGGGTCAGCAGGGACTGGGCAATCGGCAGGCCGTGGGGAGCAAAGGCGGCTTCCAGCGTGCGCATGAGCACGGTCTGCCCGAAGGCAGCGGCGGCCTGTTTCTCCTCGAGGCGGCGCGGCCGGTCGGGACCGAGCGCGTCGCGGCCGAGCGCAATGGCTCCGGAGGTGACGAGCAGCAGGTCGAGCCCCCGCGCGCGGAGGGCTGCAATATCGCGGGCAAGGCCGGCGAGCCATTCCGTCCGCGGCTCGCCCGCCGCAGCGATCAGCGCCGAGCCGGTCTTAACGACGATGCGGCGCGCCGCGTCGCGGGTGAGGACGGATGCGTCGGTCATGGCCTGATCACTATATTGCCCAGTTCTGTCGCGAACCCTTTATACTACACCTCAGGGCGCCAGCCCGTCTCGGCCTCGGCCGCGTCGGCGGCGGCCTCATCGATCGCATCGAGATGGGCGGCCAGCGCATAGAGCGCCGTCTTCACGCCCGCCCCGGTCACGCCGGACACCAGCAGCGGCGGCTGGCCGGTTTCCGCTTCCAGCAGCCGCGCCTGTTCGGCGGCCAGCTCTGGGCCCAGCGCATCGATCTTGTTGAGCGCGACCACTTCGGGCTTGTCGGCAAGCCCCGCTCCATATTCGGCAAGCTCGGCCCGGATCGTGCGCCAGGCGCCAGCAACGTCATCCTGCGTGCCGTCGATCAGATGCAGGAGCACCCGGCACCGCTCCACATGGCCGAGGAACCGGTGGCCAAGCGCTGCGCCCTCTGCTGCGCCCTCGATCAGGCCGGGAATATCGGCCAGCACGAACCGCTGCCCGGGACCGAGATCGACGACGCCGAGCCCCGGACTGAGGGTCGTGAAGGGATAGTCGGCAATCTTCGGTTTCGCGGCCGACACGACGCTGAGAAAGGTCGACTTGCCGGCATTGGGCAGGCCGACAAGCCCGGCATCGGCGATCAGCTTGAGGCGCAACCACAGCCAGCGCTCCTCGCTCGGCGCGCCCGGATTGGCCCGTCGCGGCGCCTGGTTGGTCGAGGATTTGAAGCGAAGATTGCCCCAGCCGCCATTGCCGCCCTGGGCCAGCAGTACGCGGTCGCCCACCTTCCGGAGGTCAGCAATCAGCGTCTCGCGGTCTTCCTCGAAGATCTGCGTGCCCACGGGCAGCGCCAGCACGACATCCTCCCCCTGGCGGCCGGTACGTTGCTTGCCCATGCCATGCAGCCCCCGTTCGGCCTTGAAGTGCTGCTTGTAACGATAATCGATGAGGGTGTTCAGCCCCTCCACGGCCTCGGCCCAGACATCGCCACCCCTGCCACCATCGCCACCATCGGGACCGCCATATTCGACGTACTTCTCCCGCCGGAAGGAGATGCACCCGTTCCCACCGGCGCCGGACGCCACGAAGATCTTGCACTGGTCGAGGAATTTCATGCGTCCGGTCCTATCGCGTTCAGGCCAGCCACGCCATGTCGATACAGTCGATGACCGCCTGCCGGCCAAGGCATGTATAGCGCGTGCGACCGCAGGGCAGGAAGCCGGCCTTGCGCAGCACCCGGCCAGAGGCAGGGTTATCGGGGAAATAGCCGGCCGTCGCGCAGCGATACCCGCGCGCACAGCTGAGCCAGGCCAGATAGGCGAGGAAGGCTTCGGTCGCATAGCCCTGCCCCCAGAGCGCGGGCACGATCCAGTAGCCGACATCCAGCGGCAGGCCGGGCGCGGGTGCCCCGCCGCCCACAGTGCCGATGATCGCCCCGTCCAGCGTGACCGCAAAGCCCAGCTCGGTCCCGTCCTCCCAGCCGGCACGGGACCGGGCGATGAAGCCCTGCGTCCGGCTGAGCGGTGCGTTCGGGGGGATACGCCCGACATTGCGATAGATCCGCGGATCCTGCACCAGCGCATTGATCGGCCCGGCATCCTCGTAACGGTAACGCCGGAGCACCAGCCGGTCCGTCCTCAGTTCCTCAGCTGTCATGGCCACCTCCTCGCTCAGCCCGCTGCGGAGCGGGGCACTGGTTCGGGGAGGCACATGAAAAAAGGGAGGCGCGGCCCGCCTCCCCAAACATCAACCTGTCTGATCCTGGCCGCGGCCCGCAATCCGGCCGCTAGTCTGCTGTATCCTCAAGCGGCAGGACCGACACATATTGGCGGTTGCCGGCCTTGCGCCGGAACTCGACCTTGCCTTCGGTGAGCGCAAACAGCGTGTGGTCCTTGCCCATGCCGACATTCACGCCCGGATAGGTCTTGGTGCCGCGCTGGCGGATGATGATGTTGCCGGGCACGACGTGCTCGCCGCCATACTTCTTCACGCCGAGATATTTCGGGTTCGAGTCGCGGCCGTTGCGGGACGAGCCACCGGATTTCTTGTGTGCCATTGGGGTTACCTCGTAACGCTCAGCGAGCCTGATAGCAGATCAGGCCTCGTTTGCGAATTCCTCTGCCTGTTTCACCCATTCGTCGCGGGTAATGCGACCGGGGAAGCTCATTTCTTCTTCCAGTTCGGCAATCTGCGCTTCATTGAGCGCAGCAACCTGCCAGAAATGGTAGATCCCGGCAGCATTCAGCTTGCCTTCCAGCACCTTGCCGACGCCCTTGATCTTCTTGAGGTCATCAGCTTCGCCCTGGGGGGCCGACAGCCGCCCGCGCGCATCCATCGCGCCGGTATCGCCCTTCACCTCAACGGCAGGGACTGGCGCTGCGTCGGGCAGGACCTCGGCCGCAGGCGCCGCCGCTTCCTTCGGCTTTGCAGCGGCCTTCTTCTTCGCCGGCGCAGCCTTGCCGTCGGCCAGGATCGACGTGATCTTCACCACCGTCTCGCACTGGCGATGGCCCTTCCTGCGGCGGTAGGTGCTGCGCTGGCGCTTCTTGACGATCATCACCTTGTCGCCCTTGCGTTGTTCGGCGACCTCGCCGATGACGCTGGCGCCGGCGACCGTGGGCGCGCCCACGGAGACGCCGCCCTCGCTGCCGAGCATGAGAACGGAGTCGAATGTCACGTCAGCGCCAGCATCGGCATCGAGCTTCTCGATGACGATCTCGTCGCCTTCGGCAACCTTGTATTGCTTGCCGCCTGTCTTGATGACCGCGAACATGGCGCGTTCCTTGAATTTGTGTTGCCTCGGGCGCCCTATGACCCGGGTCCCGCGCGTCCCTGTCGGTCCGGCGGCGAAAGCGGGGATAAACACCAAGGCAGCAGCGCTGTCAAACCCCTTTCACAAGGCCCGCATCGGCCTGTCTGCGGCAACGCCCCTTGCACACGGCCTGCACCCCCGTTATCTGACGCGTTCGTCCCCGGAGAGGTGCCGGAGTGGTTGAACGGGGCGGTCTCGAAAACCGTTGTGCGCGCAAGCGTACCCAGGGTTCGAATCCCTGTCTCTCCGCCATGGCCTTCCCGCCCGTGCCGAACCTGCCGGAAGTGACCATGCCCG
>CAZDMQ010000042.1:0-29140 GCA_964506685.1 uncultured Hyphomonadaceae bacterium
CGCCAGCTCGGGGATCTCGCCGGCGTTGGCCGAGGGCCCGAGCGCCTGGAGCGCCTGCTCGAGGCGGTCGCGGCGGCCGGCCTCGGCGTTCTGTGCGGCGGCGAGCAGGCCGCCTATGACAAGGCGAGCGCGGTGATGGACGCCTATGCCCGGCGGATGACCCTGATCGGCGACAGCGGCACCGGCCAGCTCGCCAAGTCGGTCAACCAGATCTGCATCGCCGGCATCGTGCAGGGCCTCGCCGAGGGCCTCGCCTTTGCCGATGCAACCGGACTTGATGCTGCGAAGGTGATCGAGGCGATCTCCGGCGGAGCAGCCCAGAGCTGGCAGATGGAAAACCGCTGGAAGACCATGGTGGCTGGCGAATATGATTTCGGTTTCGCCGTGGACTGGATGCGCAAGGATCTCCGCATCGCGCTGGAGGCTGCGCGCGAGGCCGGCACCAGCGCACCGGTCGCCGCGCTGGTCGACCAGTTCTATGCCGAGGTGCAGGCCATGGGCGGGGCGCGCTGGGACACCTCGTCGCTCCTGGCACGGTTGAAACGCGAGGGCTGAGGACCGCCGTAACGCTCAGGCCATTTGTGTGCGGATCATCTCCAGGGCGACTTCCAGCGTCTGCATCCGGATCTCACTGCGACCGATATCGCCGAACTGGCGGTGCTCGTGCAGCATGGCGCGGTTTTCGCGGAGGCAGGCGAGATGCACGGTGCCGACGGGCTTCATGGGCGTGCCGCCACCGGGACCGGCAATGCCGGTGATGGCAACGGCGATATTGGCCCGGCTGGCCTCGAGTGCGCCCTCGGCCATCATCCGCGCCACCGGTTCCGACACGGCACCATAATCGGCGATGACATCGCCGGGTATGCCGAGCATCTCCTGCTTGGAACGGTTGGAGTAGGTGACGAAGCCGCGTTCGAACACGGCGGACGATCCCGCGAACTCGGTGAACAGCGCCGCCAGCAGGCCACCGGTACAGCTTTCGGCGGTGCATATCCGCAGGCGCCGCTCGCGGGCGTCGTCGAAGGTCAGCAGGGCGAGGTTGTGGAGGCGGTCTGGAAACATGCGGCCGAGTGTAGGGACAAGTGTCCCTTCTGGGCAAGCCAGCCTTTCAACCGGACGCGCGGACGAGGGTCGCCACGGCCTGGGCCGCGATCCCCTCGCGCCGGCCGGTGAAGCCCAGCCCCTCGGTCGTGGTGGCCTTCACGCTGACCCGCTCGGGCGGCAGGCCAAGGCAGTCGGCGGTGGCGATCCGCATTGCCTCGCGATGGGGTTTTACCTTCGGGGCCTCGCAGATCACGGTGATATCGAGACCGGCAATCGCGTAGCCCTGCGCGCTGGCCATGCCGGCGGCAGCTTCGAGGAAGATGGCCGAGGGCGCGCCCTTCCATTGCGGATCGGACGGGGGAAAATGGTCACCAATATCGCCCAGCGCCAGCGCGCCGAGGATCGCATCGGTCAGCGCGTGCCAGGCGACATCGGCGTCGGAATGGCCCGCAAGGCCCGCCGAGTGCGGAATGGACGTGCCGCAAAGGGTGACCGCATCACCCGGCCCGAAGGCATGGACATCAAAGCCGGTCCCGGTGCGGACCATCGGCGGGGCCAGTCCCATCAGCGCCTCCAGCCGGGAAATGTCATCCCGATAGGTCACCTTGTCATTGGCCTCTTCTCCCTGCACCAGGCTCACCGCCGCGCCGAGCGCTTCGACCGCGGCCAGATCGTCGACCAGCGCGGCATCGGTCTGTGCCAGTGCGGCCCGGATCAGCGGCAAGGCAAAGGCCTGCGGCGTCTGGACCCGGTAGAGACCCTCGCGGCTGACCGTTTCCAGCCCGCCCGAATGCTGGCGTTTGAGTGCATCGACGACGGGCAGGGCCGGCGCTGCGGCCTGCGTCTCGCCGAGCGCAGCAACCAGGCGCGCGATGAGCGGCTGGGACAGCCCCGGACGCGCGGCATCATGGATCAGTACCGCGTCCGGCGGCGCGTCCTGCTCTGCGAGAGCCGTCAGGCCGGCGCGGACCGAGTCGCTGCGTGTGGCCCCACCGATGACCAGTTGTTGTGCATCAACGCCAGAAAACTGATCATTTGCACCGGCGGGAATCACGATCAGCGTGCGGCGGACCTGCGCGGCCGACGCCAGCGCCGTGTAGCTCCATCGCCACAGGGGTTTGCCGCCAAATCGCTGGAACTGCTTGGCATCGGCAGCTCCGAACCGTTCGCCGCGGCCCGCAGCCACCAGGATCGCATCGACAATCATGGCGCCTGTGATACGCCGACCGGGCCGGTCTGCCAATCTCGCAACCGCTTGACCCCGCCCGGGCATGGTGCCTGTAATTTGGGCAAGTGCAGGTCAATCCGCCGCCGGGCATGCCGGGCGCGTGCGGGTCGCAAGGAAATTCAGGACGATCATGGTCGACAAGAGCCGATTCACGGCACCGCGCGCGTGGCTGGCCCCGATGTCCGGCACAACCGATGCCCCGTTCCGGCGGCAGGCAGTGCGCTTCGGCGCGCCTGCCGTGGTTTCGGAAATGGTCGCCGGGGCGGGCCTGCTGCAGGGATTGGCAGGCGGACACGCCAGGCCGCGACCGGACGTGCTGCGCCGGATCTGCCGGCATGAGGGCGAGGCGCCGTGGATCGTGCAACTGGCTGGCCGCACCCCCGGCGAGATGAAGCGGGCCGCAAGCCTGCTCGCCGATGCCGGTGTCGCGGTGATCGACATCAATATGGGTTGTCCATCGAAACAGGTGACCGGTGGTCAGTCCGGCTCGGCCCTGATGCGCGAGCCGGATCTTGCCGCTGCGCTGATCGAAAGCACGCTGGAGGGCGCAGGCCGCGTGCCGGTCACCGTCAAGATGCGACTCGGCTGGGACCATGACAGCCTCAACGCGCCGGCGCTGGCCCGCCGGGCCGAGGCCCTCGGCGCGGCCATGGTGACGGTGCACGGGCGTACCCGCTGCATGTTCTACAAGGGCGAGGCCGACTGGCAGGCCATCGCAGCCACCGTGGCGGCGGTCTCGCTGCCCGTCATCGCCAATGGCGACATTACCGGCGTGGCGGGCGCCCGGGCGGCCCTGTCGGCGTCGGGCGCACATGGCGTGATGATCGGCCGGGCCGCCATGGGCCGTCCCTGGCTGGTCGGCCAGGTCGCTGCAGCGCTTGCGGGCCGGCAGGTCGCTGCCCCGCCACTGGCCGAGCAGGGCGACAGCCTGTGCGAACAGGTCGCCCAGTCTGCCGCGCTCTATGGTGCGGGGCTGGGTGTGCGAACCGTGCGCAAGCATGTCTCCGCGGCAATCGACGTTGCGCCGCTGGACCTGCCCGATACCGAGCGGCGGGCCCTGCGCGCCGGCCTCTGCCGGATCGAGCAGCCGGGCGAGCTCATCGCAGCCCTGCGCACCGTGTATGAACGCCATGGCGAGGCGCTGGCCGCATGAGCTCGCCTGTGACGGCCAGTCGGACACAGCCGATGGAGCGACTGAAGGTCCTTTCCGACCAGGCGCCGATCGCGCTTGTGCTGTTTGACCGGAGCCTTGTTCTGCAGGCGCTCAACCCCGCTGCCGAAGCCCTGCTCGGCGCATCGGGACGAACCCTCCTCGGCCACAAGCCCGACGAGGCCTTCATCGACTGCGCCGCGCTGGTCACGCTGCTGTCCTATGCGCTGGCATCGGGCGGGGATGTGGCCGCGCCGGATATCGGCATCCGGACCAGCCTGCATACGCCGGAACTTCGCCTGACAGTCAGGATCCGCAATGCCGGAGCCGATGGCCTCGTGGTGGCACTCAGCCAGCCCATGGGCCTTGACCGCGACGAGGAGGGCACCGGGTTTGCCGGCATGGGTCGCCTGCTTGGCCATGAGGTGAAGAACCCGCTTGCCGGGATATCGGGGGCAGCCCAGTTGCTGCTACGGCGCGGGCGGGAGGACGACAGCGAACTGCTCGAACTGATCCGCGACGAGGCCGGACGGATCGAACGGCTGATCAATCGCTTTTCCGCCTTCGAGCTTTATTCGCGGCCCAACCCGGTCCCGGTCAATGTCCATGAACTGCTCGACCGGGTCGCCCATGCCGAGGGTGCGGCGTTTGCCGAGCGCGTGAGCTTTGTCCGCGAATACGATCCCTCGCTGCCCGATATTCCGGTGGACCGCGATCACCTGCACGAAGCGCTCCTGAACGTGCTGCGCAACGGCGCCGAGGCCGCCATCGCGCACAATGGCGAGCGTGGGGCGGTGATCACGCTGAGGACGGCATTCGAGCTGAATGTCCCGCAGGCGGCCCGGGCACCGCTGGCGACACGCCGGGCGGTTCGCATCGACATCATCGACAACGGGCCGGGGATCGATCCGGCGCGCGCCGAAGGGCTGTTCGACGCGTTCCAGAGTTCCAAGTCGTCCGGTCGCGGACTGGGGCTGACGATCGTGAAGGAAGTGGTGAGCGCGCATGGCGGACATGTGAGCATCGGCGACCCGCCGCCCCGGCAGGGCAGGCGGGCGGCGGCGGCAGGGGCTGAGGACTCCTTTGCCGAGGCGCAGGACGCCCGCGGCACCTGCGTTTCGATCTACCTGCCGATCAAGAGAAAGGCCCGACCATGAAGGACAAGACTGTATTGCTGGCCGAGGATGATGCGAGCATCCGGCTGGTTGTCAGCCAGACCCTCGTATCGGCCGGATACCAGGTCCGGGCGACCGCCTCGCCCGATGCGCTGGAACGCTGGGTGCGAAGCGGCGAGGGCGACATCGTGGTCACCGATGTGTTCCTTAATGACACGGAGATCTTCGAGCGATTGCCCGGCCTCAAGCTTGCCCGGCCGGACCTGCCCTTCATCGTGATGAGCGCGCAGAACACGATCCTGACTGCGGCCACCGCAGCCGAGCAGGGCGCATTCGAATACCTGCCCAAGCCCTTCGACATCGACAATCTCGTCGATACCGTTCGCCGAGCGCTGAAGGTTCCGAAGTCGAGCGAGGCGCTTGCACCTATGGCCCGCCGGGTCGCCGACGAGGCCGGACTGCCGCTGATCGGACGGTCCGACAGCATGCAGGACGTCTACCGCGTCATGACCCGCGTCATGAGCACCGACCTGACCATCCTGATCGAAGGCGAGACCGGGACCGGCAAGACGCTCGCTGCCCGGGCCATCCACGATCTCGGCCGGGCGAGCCATGGGCTCTTCCATTCCCTCGGCCGGGCGGACCTGTCGCCGAGTGCTGCAGGCCGGCACCTGCCCGATGGGGTGACGACGCTGTGTGTCGACGAGGTGTCCGACTTCACCGCCGACGAACAGGCGCAGCTGCTATCGGTGCTCGATGCCAACCCGGATGTCCGTGTGATCGCATCGAGCCGCAAGCCGCTGGCCCCTCTGGTCGAGGAGGGCCGGTTCCGCGAGGATCTCTACTACCGGCTGGCCGTGGTGCGCCTGACCATGCCGCCGCTGCGCCAGCGCAAGAGTGACATACCGGAACTGGCGCGCTCGCTGCTGCTGCGGGCAGCGCAGCGCGGACTGCCGCAGAAGTCGCTCGAGCCCGGCGCCATCGAACTGCTCGCTGCCTATGACTGGCCGGGCAATGTGCGTGAACTCGACAGCGTGATTTGCCGGCTGTGCGCGCTTGCGCCCGCCGCCTCGATCTCGACCCAGGATGCCGAGCGCGAGCTGCGCGCCGGCCTGGCGATCAGCGCGGACGGCGGCAGCGGGTTCGAGAGCGAGATCGAGGCGCTCCTGCGGCGGCACGTCATCGGGACGCTGATGAGCACCCGCGAGGAGGAGACCGGCCGGGTCTACCAGGACGTCATCGAACAGGTCGAGCGTCCCCTGATCTCCCTTGCCCTGCAGGTGACATCGGGCAACAAGGTCCGGGCGGCCAGCCTGCTCGGGGTCAATCGGAACACGCTGCGCGCGAAGATCAACGGGCTGGGGATTGGTGTTGACTGAAAACCGTGTCTATTTCGCAACAGGTTTGTGTTGCGGATCGGCATCTGTGTTGCGGTAAGGTGACATTACGGGCCGGGCGTGTAGGCCTGACATGATGAAACCGTTCAGCCACCAGGCGACGCGCGCAAGCTGGATCCTGTTCCAGAGCCTGTTCTTCATTGCCGCCCTGCTGGCGACCTTTGCAACCTTCATCGCCATCTCCGATGTCAGCCCGATTGACCCGACGCAGGGTCAGATCGAATGGCTGCTCGGGCTGAACTTCGTCATCATCGGCTGCCTCGGCGTGCTGATGATCCGGCGTTACAAGGCGATGGGCGGATCGCTGCGCAAGGGCGAGAGCGACCGGCTGGCGCGGCGTTTCCTGCTGCTGTTCAGCGCAGCCGCGATTCTGCCGGCGGCAATCGTCGCGATCTTCCTCGGCGCCACCATCACGCGCGGCCTCGACAACTGGTTCAATGAGCGCGTCGACACGATCGTGACCGAAACCGCCGAAGTCGCCCGGCAGAACTTCGAAGCCTTCTCCCGCACCTTCGAAGCCGACACGAAGGTGATGGCCATCGACATGAACAACGCCGCCGAGGGTCTGCGCACCGACAGCCCGCTCTACCAGCCCTATTTGTCAGCGCAGTCGGCGCTGCGGGAATTCTCGGCCGCCTACATTGTCGACCGGACCGGCGATCCCCTGGTCGAAGCCGACGAGTCCGGTGCCGTCCCGTATTTCCGCCCACCCGAAACAGCATTCATCGAGGCCGATGCGGGCGAAGCGGTGCAGACGCTCTATGAACGGGCCGGACTGGCGACCGGCCTCGTCGCTCTCAAGGCCAGTCCGGGGGCCTATCTCTATGTCTACAAGCCCTTCGATCCGCGACAGCTCGCGCAGATGCGACGGGCGGAATCGGCCCTGGCCGAGTACCGCGCCGCACGCTCGCGTTCGGGCCGTTTGCAATGGCTGTTTGCCGTGGCGTATGCGCAGCTTGCGGCGCTTGTCCTGCTGTTGTCGGGGCGGCTCGGGCTGGAGCTCGCCGGCCAGATCACCCGCCCGATCTCCCGGCTGGCGGCCGCGGCAACCGATGTCCGCGAGGGCCGCCTGACGACGCGGGTCCCCTTGCCGGCGGTGAGGGACGAACTGCACGAGCTGTCCGAGAGCTTCAATGCGATGACCGAGCAGCTGGCCGAGCAGCGCGGCGCCCTGCTGGCGGCAAACATGGAAGCCGAACAGCGGCGCCAGTTCGTGGAGACACTGCTCGGTTCGGTCAGTGCAGGCGTGATCCGGACCGATCCGGAGCTTGCCATCACCGCCGCCAATGATCCGGCCTGCATCCTCCTCGACGCCGACAACCTAGTGGGCCAGCGACTGCGCGATGTCATCGCGCCGTTTGCGGTGCATGCAGAAGCGGTGATCGCAAGCGGCACCCCGCTCGATATCTCGGTCGACCTCGCCCGCGGCGACGGTGTCCGCTACATCCGGCTGAAGGCCGCCCGGGACCCGATCGGGGGCTGCGTGCTCACCTTCGACGACACGACCCGGCTTGTCTTCGCCCAGAGGCAGGTGGCCTGGCGCGATGTCGCCCGACGGATTGCCCACGAGATCCGCAACCCACTGACCCCGATCCAGCTTTCGACCGAGCGACTGCAGCGGCGCTATGGCGAGCAGTTCGAGATGCAGGGCGATGCGGTGTTCCAGGGCTGCACCGAAACCATCCTCCGGCAGGTCGACGAACTTGGCCGCATGGTCGAGGAGTTCTCGGCCTTTGCCCGCATGCCGAAGCCAACCATCGCCGCGTTCAATCTCGCCGAACTGGTCCGCCAGGTCGCCTTCGGCCAGCAGATGGTCTCCCCTGACCTTTCCATCAATGTCCGCGCCGAACCGCAGAATATTGTCTATCGCGGCGACGAGCGGTTGCTCGGCCAGGCCGTTCAGAACCTTGTCAAGAATGCCGGCGAGGCGATTTCCCGCCTGCCGGCCGACAGCGATGTCTGCGGGATGATCTCGATCCATGTCGCGTGCGACGCCGATGGTGCGGCGACGATCTCGATCGCCGACAATGGACCGGGCTTTCCCCAGGCCAACCGCCAGCGCCTGCTCGAACCCTATGTCACGACCCGCGAGAAGGGCACCGGACTGGGACTTGCCATCGTGAACCGCATCATCATGGACCATGGCGGCCATCTCAGCCTGCAGGATCGCGCCGATGGCCGGCGCGGTGCCTGCGTCCACGTCACCCTGCCGGTCCAGACCCAGCCGCCGCTCGATCGCGATGCCGGCCTGGACGGCGCCAGAGAGCTTGAAGAAGAAGGGCACCTTGTATGAGTGCAGACATCCTCATCGTCGATGACGAGCCCGATATTCGCGAACTGATCGGCGGCGTGCTGCAGGACGAGGGCTATGCGATCCGCACCGCGGCGACGGCCGAGACCGCCCTCGACGAGGTCCGCCGGCGCACGCCCGGTCTCGTGGTGCTGGATGTCTGGCTGCAGGGCTCGAACATGGACGGGCTGTCGCTGCTGCGCTTTCTCAAATCGATCGACGAGCAGATGCCGGTCATCGTGATCAGCGGGCATGGCAATATCGAGACCGCCATCGCCGCCATCCGGCGGGGGGCATATGACTTCCTGGAAAAGCCGTTCAAGGCCGACCGGCTGATCCTGCTGGTGGAACGGGCGCTGGAGAGCGCGAAACTGAAACGCGAGAACGCGGCGCTGCGAAGCCAGTCCGGCTCGAGTGAGGCCTGGATCGGCACCAGCCAGGCAGCAATTGCGCTGCGTTCGCAGATCGAGAAGGTCGCCCCGACCAATTCCCGCGTGCTGATTACCGGTCCGGCGGGGGTCGGTAAGGAACTGGTCGCACGCCTGATCCACAACCAGTCGGCCCGGGCCACCGGTCCGTTCATCGTGGTGCCGGCCGCCTCGATTGGGCCGGACCAGATGGAACACACCCTGTTCGGCGAGGAGGACAATCGCGGCCGGCCGACCCGGATCGGCCTGTTCGAGAAGGCCCATAATGGGACTTTGCTGCTCGACCAGGTCGCCGACATGCCGCTGCAGACCCAGAACAAGATCCTGCGCGTGCTGACCGAACAGTCCTTCCAGCGCGTCGGGGGGCACTCCAGCGTGAAGGTGGATGTGCGCGTGATGTCGACCTCGACCAAGGACCTGCAGGTCGAGATTGCCGAAGGCCGGTTCCGCGAGGACCTCTACTACCGGCTCGCCGTTGTGCCGGTCGGGGTGCCGACGCTGGCTGACCGGCGCGACGACATTCCCGAGCTCGTGCGGCATTTCACCGACCGGATTGCCGACAGTTCCGGTCTGCTGCCGCGCCGGTTCTCCGACAAGGCCCTGGCCATGCTGCAGGCGACGGACTGGCCCGGCAATGTCCGTCAGCTGCGCAACATGGTGGAGCGGATCATGATCCTGTCCCCAGCCGATGCCACCCACCAGGTGACGATCGAGGAACTGCCGCGTGAAGGCAATGGGCGCGGAGGGGGGCAGTCAGGCCTCGAATCGAGCGATCTGGTCGGCATGTCCCTGCGCGACGCCCGCGAACAGTTCGAGCGCGAATACTTGACGCTGCAGATCACGCGGTTCAATGGCAATATCTCGCGCACCGCAGAGTTCATCGGCATGGAACGTTCGGCGCTGCACCGCAAGCTCAAGGCGCTCGGCGTTCATTCTTCACAGGTTCGGCAAGAACCTTGAAAGGGCGCGTGCGATAAGGAACGACATCCTGAGCGAGGCCCGGACAGAGCATGAAGATCATTGTATGCGGTGCAGGACGGGTCGGCAGGGGGATTGCCGAACGACTGTCCAGTGAAAAGCACGACATCACGCTCATCGATTCCAATGAGCGCCTCGTGGACCAGGTCTCGACCGATCTCGAGGTCCGCGGCATCTGCGGCCATGCGCCCTATCCCGACGTGCTGAAAGCGGCCGGCGCCGACGAGTGCGAGATGATCATCGCGGTGACCCAGGAGGACGAGATCAACATGGTCGTCTGCCAGGTCGCCCATTCCCTGTTCTCCGTGCCGACCAAGATCGCGCGGATCCGGGCCAATGAATACCTCGACAGCCGCTGGAAGGATCTGTTCCAGCGCTCGGCCATCCCGATCGACATGACGATCTCCCCCGAGCGTGAGGTCGCCAGTGCCGTCATCCAGCGGCTGAAGATCCCCGGTGCCATCATTAGCGCCAGCTTTGCCCGCTCGCGCCTTGAACTCCTCGCCATCGACATCGGCGAGGACAACCCGCTGATTGATGTACCCGTCGACCAGGTCGCGGGGCTGTTTCCCGACCTCTCGGCCCGGATTATCGGCATCGGGAAGAAGGACCGCATCCTGGCGCCGCGCTCGAATGACAAGCTCGGCATCAATGACCGGGTCTATGTCGCGGTGCTCAGCAGCCATGCCCGCCGGCTGAATGCGATCTTCAATCGCGAGGAAGACAAGGTCAGCCACGTGACCATCGTCGGCGCCGGTCGGGTCGGACTGTATCTCGCCGAACGCCTGCTCCAGGAAAAGCAGTATCGCGTGCGCCTGATCGAGGCGGACGCGGCAAGGGCAGACCGGGCGAGCGAGGTCCTGCGCAACGCAGTGGTCATCCATGGCGACGGGCTCAATCCCGAAATCATCGAGGAGGCCCGCTCGGGCCGTGGCGATTTCCTGATTTCCATTACCGATGACGACCGCACCAACCTGCTCGTCTGCAACCTGGCCAAGCGGGGCGGGATCGATCGCACGCTGGCGCTGGTCAATGACCCCCACCTGGCGCAACTGAAAGATGACATGCACATCGATTCGGTAATCGACCCGCGCGCCCTGACCGTATCCCAGGTCCTGCTGAAGCTGCGTCGCGGCCGGATCATCTCGCTGCGGACGCTCGGCAATGGCGAGGCGGAAGTCGTCGAGGGGATCACGCAGGACACCTCGCCGCTTATTGGCCAGCCACTCGATTATGACGACATGCCCGATGGCATCACCGCGGCGGCCATCGTGCGCGGCGATGACGTGCTGTTTCCGGGACCGGGCGTGACCGTGCGCTCCGATGACCGGCTGATCGTGTTGTTCGAGCGGGGCATGGTGAAGAAGGTCGAAAGCTATTTCCGGGTCAGCCTTGATTATTTCCAGTAGCGGCGTCCCGGGGAGCTGACCCATGCATTATGCGCCAATCGTCCGCGTCCTCGCCTGGTCGGGCACTGTGCTGGCCGCAGCCTGCGGGCTGTCCGCACTTGTCGCCATTGCGTTCGGCGAGGCTGCGCTTGTGCCGGCCTTTCTCGTCACCGCGCTGATCCTGGTCGTAACCTGTTGCAGCGTCCTGCTGCTGGCGCCCCGCGGGACCGCAGACTCCCGGCCCCCCGACGGGCTGGGCGCGCTGATCCTCTTCTGGTTGCTCAGCCCCTTCGCGTCCGGGATCGTCTTCTTCCTCGCCGTTCCCGGTGCCGGCCCGCTGGCGAGCCTGGCCGAGGCGGCAAGTTGCCTGACGACGACCGGACATACGGTCTTGCCGCTGGCACCTGCTGACTGGCCGGTCTCGCTCGTGTTCTGGCGGGGGTGTCTGCACCTGCTGGGCGCGCTGGTATCGCTGACAGCCGTGGCCAGCATCTTTGCTGCGATCAATCTCGGCGGTCCGGGCATCCACCGGACGGTGCTCTTCACCATTCCCGAAGGCAGTTTCTTCGGCGCCCTGCCGCGGGTGGTGTTTGCCGCACTCCTTGCCCTGGGCGGAACGGTCCTCATCATGACCGCCGCCCTTGCCCTGGCCCGCGCGCCACTGCACACAGCCCTGTCCGATGCCGTCAGCGTTGCCACCACGGGCCTGGTCGTTCCCGGCCGGCACGCAACCGGTCCGACAAATGACGCGCAGGGCGTGATCCTGTTCCTCGGCCTGCTGTTCTCGACGATTGGTCTCGCGGTAATCCTCGAAATGCGGGCAGGACGCTGGTGGCCTGCGCTGCGCGACCCCGAACTTGTGACACTGCTGGTGCTGGCGGGCGGACTTGTCGCGGTCCTGGCCATGCTCGGCGAACGGCTGGTGGACGGGGCAGGGTGGACCATCTCCGAGCTCTCGACTGCGGGCCTGCCGGTGAATGCCTCGGGGATCGAGGACCGTGTGCCGCTGTCGATTGCCCTCGTGCCGACCATGATCGGCGGCTCGGCCCTGTCGACGGCTGGCGGGATCAAGCTCGCGCGGATCTTCGTTCTGAACGTGCGGACCGTTCAGGAATTCCGCATGCTGGCCTTCCGCAGGGCGGTCGGGGTCTTCTCGTTTCGCGGCCGGGTGCAACCGGAGAAGACGGTCCTCTCGGTCTGGGTCTACCTCGTCGGTTACGTCTTCATGCTGGCGGCGGCCCTGCTTGCATTGTCCATGACTGGCCTCGACTTCGATTCGGCCCTGGCGAGTTCAGTCGGCCTACTGTCCAATGCCGGCCATCTGGTGACACCGCTGCCCGATCACGCCGGCTGGCTGCACCTTGCCAGCACATTCGTCATGATCACCGGACGGCTCGAGGTCCTCGCTGCGGTGCCTGCACTGGTTCCCGACTTCTGGCGAAGATAAACGCCGCTTTCGTTCCTGCGATGTTGCACTTGCTCGCTAATCGCATTAGCGGAAAGGGAAAGAGGTAGAATGGATCACCATGTCTTCGGAAAAAAAGCAAAACTTACAGGACACCTTCCTGAATGCGGTTCGGAAGAACCGAACTCATCTGACTGTTTTTCTTGTCAATGGCGTGAAACTGCAAGGCGTCGTGACCTGGTTTGACAATTTCTGCGTCCTGTTGCGCAGTGACGGACGGCCGCCGCAACTGGTTTACAAGCATGCCATCTCGACGATTGCCCCCAACAGCCCGGTCCAGCTGTATGAGGGGGGAGACGATCCGGAAGCCACCGAGGATTGAGCCTGTCCGGGATTGACCGCGAACCACCGGTCGAACGCGCAGGCGTTCTGATCCCATCCATTGGCCGGGGCATGGGCGCCGGCCCCGAACGCGAGCGGGAAACAAGCGGACTGGTCGAGGCGCTCGGCTGCACGCTGGCCTTTCTCGACTGCCAGCCGATACGGGTTCCGAGCGCGGCAACCCTGCTGTCAGGCGGCATCCTCGAACGGTTCGGAGACCGATTGTCCGAGCACGCCTGCACGCTGGCCATCATCGACGGCGCATTGACACCGCTTCAGCAGCGCAATCTCGAACAGCGGCTCGGGGTCAAGGTGATCGACCGCACCGGCCTCATTCTCGAGATCTTCGGCCTGCGGGCGCAGACCCGTGAGGGTCAGCTCCAGGTCGAACTCGCCCGGCTGAGCTACGAGCGCAGCCGGTTGGTGCGGACATGGACCCACCTTGAGCGCCAGCGCGGGGGGCGGGGCTTCCTGGCTGGTCCCGGCGAGACGCAGCTTGAGGCGGACCGGCGCATGCTTGACAGGACGCTCGCCCGCCTGCGCCAGGCGCTGGACGCGGTGCGCCGCACCCGCAGCCTGCAGCGGGCCGGACGGACCCGCGCCGGCATTCCGATCGTCGCGCTGGTTGGCTACACCAATTCCGGCAAGTCGACGCTGTTCAACCGGCTGACCCGGGCAGGGGTCCTTGCCAGGGACATGCCCTTTGCAACGCTCGATCCGACGATCCGTCAGGTCCGGCTGCCGCGGCTGGGCGAGATTGCCCTGGTCGATACGGTCGGGTTCATCACCGACCTGCCGACGCACCTGATCGATGCCTTCCAGGCAACGCTGGAGGAATCGATGGAAGCCGATCTGCTGATCCACGTCCGTGATCGGTCCAGCCCGGTCGACCATGACCAGTGCGCCGATGTGATGGCAGTGCTGGAACGGCTGTCGAGCGAGACCGGCATGGCCATTCCGCCGATCATCGAAGCCTGGAACAAGGCTGATGCCATGGATGAAGATCGCCGCACCGCGCTCGAAACGGCAGCGAACCAGGCCGACGACCCACCAGCCGTCCTCGTTTCGGCACTGGCGGGGCAGGGGATCGGTGACCTCATCAACCGGGTGGAGACCGGCTTCCTGGCGTACGCACGCAGTCTCACCCTGACACTTGGGACCGGCGATGGTGACGCGCGCGCCTTCCTGCATTCCCACGGCGACGTCATCGAGGAATGTCTGGCCGGGGACGGGTCATCCCGCCTCACCGTGCGGCTGCAGGAGGCTGCAGTCGGCCGGTTCGCCGTCAGGTGGCCGCACCTGCTGCCCGAGACGCCGGAGCGTGACGGGGCCGACCGGGA
This sequence comes from uncultured Hyphomonadaceae bacterium, assembly GCA_964506685.1. Classification (GTDB taxonomy): domain Bacteria; phylum Pseudomonadota; class Alphaproteobacteria; order Caulobacterales; family Hyphomonadaceae; genus UBA5336. The sequence continues at coordinate 14,145 of CAZDMQ010000042.1, forward strand.
CGGGACCGACCGGGCCGCCGGATGGTGATCAGTCCGAAGGGAAGGGACCGTTCAGCGGGTGCCAGTAGGGCAGGTTGGGGTGGCGCAGGTCGGAGCAGCCGCGGGCGCCCTGTTCGGCATGACTGCCGTCCTTCGCCATCACACTGAGCGGCTTGGCGCCCTTGGATGACACTGTGGTCGCGCTTGGGTTGCGTGCTTCTGCACGGGACTGCTTGCTTGCCATGATGAGAAATCCTTTCCCCGGGATGACGAGTGGCCCTGTTCAATGGGCTGTTGGCCACAAGTCGATAAGTTGATCACAATTCTCTACGAACGCCAATTCAAACTGGTTCCCGAGTCTGTCATTTTCCTTGTCCGCTCGGGATTGACTCAGCGGTGGCCTGTCTCTGCCCGGTCCCGTAATCACTTGCCGTCTTGCAATTCACGGGCCTTGACAGCCTGCCAGAGGGCTTCCTGCGCCTCGAGGTCCAGGGCATCGAACGGGGTCTCGCTGCGGCCTGCCAGTGCCTCCATGGCGCGAAAGCGGCGCTCGAACTTCCGGTTGGCCTTGCTCAGGGCCTGTTCGGGATCGATATTCAGCCGTCGGGCCAGGTTGGCGACCACGAAGAGCAGGTCACCGATTTCTTCTTCGAGGTTCTCCCGGTCATTGCAGATGAGGGCGTGGCGTACCTCGGCCGTCTCCTCGGCCAGCTTGTCGAAGATGTGTTCCGGTTCAGTCCAGTCGAACCCGACGCGGGCAGCGCGTTTCTGCAACTTTTCCGCGCGCACCAAAGCCGGCAGGGCCAGCGCCACGCCGTCCAGCGCGCTCACCGGTTGGGCCCCGTCGCCGGCCTTCGACGCCCGTTCGGCCGCTTTCATGTCCTCCCAGGCCCGGGTCTGGCCATCGGCATCGCGGCCGTCATCGGCGGCGAAGACATGCGGATGGCGGCGGACCATCTTCCCGGCGATCGCATCGGCCACATCACGGGCAGAGAAGCTCTGTTGCTCACTCGCCATCTGGCTGTGAAAGGCCACCTGGAAAAGCAGGTCGCCGAGTTCCGATTTCAGTTCCCCGTGGTCATTCCGGGCAATCGCGTCGGCGACCTCATAGGCCTCCTCGATCGTATAGGGGGCGATCGAGGCGAAATCCTGCTCGAGATCCCAGGGACACCCGCTCTCGGGGTCGCGCAGCCTTGCCATGATGGCGAGCAGTTCGGCAAAGGCCTCGCCGGCCGCCCTGTGTTCCGGCGTGGGTTCGGGACGGGCCATGGCGTCCTCCTCCTCCTGCGATGCGCTGGGGACCTCTCCAGACGTGCGGCGGAGCGTTAGGGGAAACCGGCCGGCCGCGCAATGACCTGCCGCCGGCAGGCTGGCCCGGTTTCCCCAGCTTTCACCTCCGGCGGGCCATCAGGCCCTGCCTGCGCCCATGAAGCCGAGATCGCGGCTGTCGAAATTGGCGAGGTTCGGCAGGGCCTGCTGCAGTTCGCCATCGTCCAGCCCGAACCAGCGACCCAGCGTGGCAGCATATTGCTCCACAGAGGAGGTCGGGATGAGGCGGCCGCGATCATCGGTGAAGCGGTCCGAGCCGGTATTCGGCGCCGCCATCGTGCCATAGATGTTGCCGCCCTGGACACCGCCCCCCATGACCAGTCCGTACCCGCCCCAGCCATGGTCGGTGCCAGCCCCGTTTTCGGTCAGGGTCCGGCCGAAATCGGAGATCGTGAACAGCGCCACCTTGTCCCAGTCGCCCTGGGCGACCATGGCGTCGCGGAAGGCGGAGAACGAGGCGACGAGATCGTCCTGCAGCGCGCTGATCCGGCTGGCCTGGTTGTTGTGGGTATCGAACCCGCCGGTTTCGACGAAGAAGACCTGGCGGTTGACGTTCAGCAGTTCCCGCATGGCGATGGTGTCCGCCACCGTCCGGAGCTGCCCCCCGAGGCGGGATCCGGGAAAGGCATGGTCAAGCGGAACCGATTGCGCCTTGGCATCGCGAAACTGCAGGGTCACACCCACGCCATCGGCCTGGATACGCTTGATGTCGCGGGCGAACAGGTTGCCCTGGTCCTGGGCCTGCGGCTGGGACTGCAGGAAGTCGAGGATCTCCTCGCGCGCCTGGTCATAGGCGGCATCCTTGCCAAGCAGGTTGCGGCGGTCGACCATGTTGATCTCCAGCCCGCCCCGGCCCGAGGGGGCCCGGAACGGGACCACGGTGTCGCCGAACAGGAACACGCTCGCACTCGCGGTCGAAACTGCAGCGAAGGCGCTTTCCGACCCCGGATCGGCGCGGCTGGCGGCATCGGCGAACAGTCCGCCCCAGCCGGTCCGGGCGCCTTCGACCGCTAGCGCCTCCCAGGTCGATTGCTGGTCATTGTGCGAGAACAGGTTCTTGGGCCTGGCAACGGCAGCGGAGCCGAACGTGCTGCGGTCGATCGGCTCGATCAGCGGGCCGACATCGCCGACAATGGCGAGATCTCCGGAATTGAACATCGCCTGCAGCGGACCGAACGTGGCCGGCATGCCGAACTCGCGACCGCCAAACGGGCCGGGATTGGCGAGATTGAGCGGCAGCAGGTTCTCCCGCACCCGGCTGGCACCATGGCCGCCCATGATCCCGCCCCGGATACGCCGCAGGGTGTCGTAGTTTTCCCGGTCCAGCGGCAGGATCGTGTCGGCATGGTCGAGCCCGCCACGCAGCATCACGCAGATCAGTGCCTTGTAGCCGGACGTATCGGCAGCAAAGGCGCGCTGGTTGGTCAGCCGGGCCAGCGTGCCCGTCCCGGCCAGTGCAGACAGGGCGGAGGCCCCGGTCAGGAATTTGCGTCGATTGATGTATGTCATGTCCTGGGATCCCTTCCTAACGGGCAATGGCGTAGGCCGGCGTATTGACGGCAACGAAGATCGCGGCTTCCGCCCGCTTGCGCCGGTCCTCCTGCAGGGAGGCTTCACGCAGCGGGATCGCCGAGACGACATCGACGATTTCCTGCCGGCTCGCCGCACTCATGGCCCCGCCGGTGAGGTAGAGAGCAAGATGGTCGGCCAGCGCGTCCGGTGTGTCGGCGAGGCTGATCTCGGTCGCATAGTCGGGCAGGAAGGTGTTGGTGTCATTCCGGGTCGGGCTGAGGTCGAGCACGTATTCGGCCATGAAATTGGCGTAGCCGATGGCGGCGACGGAGTTGGCGATCTGCAGTTCCGGCGCCGTAAGGCCGGCGGCGCCGGTGCTGGTCTGCGGCGCGACATAGCCCGGCCGATAGAAGTTGAAGACCGATGGCGAGCGGAAGGGGTGCTGGCCCAGCCCCTCATCGGGAGACGATGTGTCTTTCAGCATCCGCTCGTTCTCGGCATCGATGCGCGAGACATCGAAGGCGCGGGCCCAGTGCACGAAACGCAGCACCGGCTCGCGGATCTTGCCCTCTTCGGGCCCGACCGTGCCGTCATAAAGACTCTGGTCGAGCAGGATGGCCGCCACCATGGCCGCCAGGTCGCCGCGCTGGCCTTCGCCGAACTCCCGGCCATTGGGTGCGGTGAACCGACCGGTCTCGAAGGCGGTGGCGACCCGCTCGACATAGTCGGGCGCCGGGCTCGAGGCGGTGAAGCGCTGGATCATCCGTGTCGCCAGGAAAGGCGCGAGATTGGGATGGGCATGCAGCGTATCCAGGGCGATGGAGATGCTCTGGTTTCCGGGCGTGTTCGGCGGGATGGTGGTATCGAGAAACACCTTCTCCAGCGGCGAGTGCTTGTCGTCGAACATCTGCATCGGCTTGTACATCGAATCGGGATCGGCATCCCGGCCGTTGAACTGCCCGCCGGCCTGCGACAGCCCGGTAAAGACCCGCGCAAGTCCCATCACGTCCTCATTGTCATAGGTCGGAATGGGTTGACCGGCCGCATCGGTCTTCTGCGTGCCATCCATGTTGAGCTCGACCAGTCCGATGGTGAAGAGCTGCATGATTTCCCGGGCATAGTTCTCGTCCGGCATCACGCCGAAGCCATTGCCCTTCCGGTTGCGCAGGTAGGTCAGGTACTGGCCCATCATCGGCGCATAGGTGATGTCCTCGAGCAGTCTCCGGTAATTGCCGAAGGCGTTCTCGCCGAGCTTGTCCATGTAATAGGCAATTTTCTGGGACTCGGTATTGCCACCGCTCAGGGAGTCCGAGGTGACAATGATCTGCGACAGCGCGAACAGCGTGCGCATCCGCAACTGGTCATCGGCGGTGATGAAGGCGTCCCAGGTCACCGGGCTGTTTGCATCCTCGGGCAGCTTGCGGCCATTGGCCTGGTAGCGTCGCTCGAGCCCCGGCAGGAAGCGGGTCTGGGTCTTTGCCATCTCGTCTGCCAGCCAGTCTGCCGCATCCCGGCCGACCAGCGCGTTGACGTCGGCCTGCGTCGCCCCGAACGTGGCCCGGTTGAGAAAGGTCACGGCGTCGGCCTCGGACTCGATGAGGGTACTGGTCGGTCCGGCATCGACCGATCCACCCGGCGGGGGAGGGGGAGGAGGCGGCGGCGGAGCAGGGGGAGGCGGCATGGTGTTGCCGGGCGTTGCCCCCGGAGGTGGCGTAGGTGTCGGTGTGGGTGTTGCGGCAGGTGCCGGTGTGGGCGAGGGCGTGGGTGAGGGTGAGGCCGTCATGCCGGGCGGCGCGCTCGAACCGGGCGGTGCCAGCGCTCCCGTGCTGTCGCCTCCGCCGCCACCGCCGCCACAGGCAGCAAGCAGTGACAGCGCGGACGCGCTGACGAGGATGGTCGATAGTCGGTGCGGTGTGGTCAAGGTGTCCTCCAACGCTCTGCTGATGAGCATTGAATAGACAGTCCGTACGCCGAATACTTGTTAAATCGACCTCATGACGGTTTTGAAAACTTCAAAGGAGGAGTCACGGCAATGTACTTCGTGATGCAAGCGAAAGATTGGCGTTCTGTAATCTGTTGGCACGATCACTATTCCATCTGATGGATCGCCCATCGCCGAACCGGACAGAATCAGGCGGTTCCATAGCGCCCATCCACTGCGGCGCGACGGACAGCAAATGCGCATAATCCATATTATGGGAAATCAGGCCAATCCGGTTTCCAGCACCATGCCGTCATAGCCCGGCTCGACGCCGTCCGGCAATTCACGCCGGAGCGTCTCGTAATCGAGATCGATGTGCAGGTTGGTCAGCACGGCGCGGCGCGGCCTGAGCTGGGCGACCCAGCCAAGCGCGGTATCCACATCGGCGTGACTGGGATGCGGTGCGTAGCGCAAGGCGTCGAGCACGAGCACGTCGAGCCCGTGGAGCGCCGCCAGTGTCTCTTCCGGCAGGACATTGACATCATTGCAGTAAGCCATGGTCCCGATGCGGAAGCCGAGCGAGACGATGCGGCCATGCTCCTGGCGCAGCGGGAGGATGTCCATCGGCCCGCCGGGGCCTTCAAGCCGGCGAGTCTGGCCGGCCACGAGGTCGGGCTGCAGGTCGAGAATGGCCGGATACCCGCTCTCCCCTTCGAAGCAGTAGCGGAACTTGGGGAGCAAGGACGCGCGCGTCTCGGCATCCATGAACGCCGGCAGCCGGCGGCGCATCCGGTAGGCCAGCACCCGGACATCATCGATGCCATGGGTCTGGTCGGCATGGTCATGGCTGAACAGGATGCCGTCACACGCGGTCAGGCCGACGCTCAGCACCTGTTCGCGCAGGTCTGGCGAGGTGTCGATCAGCACCTGGGTCGGCCGTTCGCCGCCCCCGGCCACCGCCTCGAGCAGCGCACCGCAGCGCCGGCGCCGGTTCCGCGGGTCAGCGGGATCGCAGGCACCCCAATCGCCATCGATCCGCGGCACGCCGCCCGACGAGCCAGTGCCAAGCAGGGTCAGACGCAGGGTCCGGCTCATGCCGCCACCTTCGCGAACAGCCGGCGGGCATTGGCCTCGGTGATCCGCAGCACGGCGTCCTCGCTCACCCCCTTCAGCCGGGCAAGCGCGGCGCCGACATGCGGCAGGTAAGCGGGCTCGTTGCGCCGTCCGCGCATCGGCACCGGCGCGAGATAGGGGCAGTCGGTCTCCAGGATGAGCCGGTCCATGGGAACCTCGGCGATCACCGCGCGCACGTCATGGGCGTTCCTGAAGGACACGATGCCGGACACCGAGACATAGCCGCCCAGGGCCAGCCCGCAGCGGGCCAGCTCGATGCCGCCGGTATAGCAGTGCAGCAGCGGGATGAAGGCCCCCTTCGCATGCTCCGTTTCAAGGACCTCGATCACCTGAGGGTCGGCTTCGCGCGTATGCAGGATGACCGGCAGGCCGGCCTGCCGGGCCGCCTCGATGTGGTTGCGGAGGCTCTGCAACTGGTCGGCTTCGGGGCTGTAGCCATAGTGGAAATCCAGCCCGGTCTCACCGATTGCCACCACTTTCGGGTGCGCCGCCGCTGCCACCAGTTCGGCCACGTCAAGGCCGGTGAAGTCCTTCGCATGGTGGGGATGCACGCCGACCGAACACCAGATATCGCGATGGGCCTCGGCAATGGCCCGCACGCGGGGGAAATTGTCGAACCGGTCGCAGATCGCCAGCATGCAGGTGACCCCCGCATCGCGGGCCCGGTCGAGGACTGCATCGAGATCGTCGTCGAACGCGTCGGCGTGGAGATTGACGTGGGTATCGAACATGCTCCCGCTTACCCTGCGCCGGCGGTTTTCTGAAGACCTGCAACCAGTTTCGCCACCGTCTGCGCACGGTCCATCTTGTCGGTCTCCGCTTCGGTCAGCGTGCGCGCCATGGCCAGCCAGTGTTCGGCAAGCGCCGGATCGGTCTCGGCCCGGCGCGCTGTCCCGCCGAGGAGGCGAGCCGCGAACGCCTCGAACGCGATCTCCGAGGCAGCGGCGCGCGTGATCGCATCGCTCAGCACGGTGGCGGGCGCTTTCGGCAGCGATTTCAGCACCGCATCGGCGCTGGCCATCGCTGCGGTCCCCTCGGCGCTGGCAAGGCGCAGCGCCCGCCCTGGCCGGCCCTCGGCATCAGCGGCCAGTCGGGCGGCCGCCTCCGCTTCCATCCCTTCCATCTCCAGCACCGCCCGCGTATCGGCCTCGCCGAGCGGTGCGAGGACGAGGCGCCGGCACCGTGAGCGCACGGTCGGCAGGATCGATTTCCGGCCATGGTGGATCAGCAGCAGCACCGACTGCGCGGGCGGCTCTTCCACCGTCTTCAGCACAGCATTGGCGCCCGACTTGTTCAGCTCGTCCAGCGCGTCGACGACCCCGACCCGCCAGCCCCCCAGGGCTGGCCGCAGGGTGAAGAAATGGATGAGATCACGCGTCAGATCGACGTTGATATCCTGGGGTAGCTTGCCCTTCTCGTCCGGCCGGCGGTCGAGCCAGCGAAGGTCCGGATGTCCGCCCGAACCGATCAGCTGGACGACCGGGTCGCTGGCCGGCGCGTCGAGTGGCGCGCTTGCGGGTCCCCGCGCGCCCAGCAGCCAGCCGGCCAGCCGCCGCGCCAACCGCGCCTTGCCAATGCCGGACGGGCCCTCCAGCAGCCAGGCATGGTGCAGCCGTCCGCTCCGGGCGGCCTCAAGGAAGGCCGCCTCCGCCGGCGCATGACCGCGCAGCGGCCAGGCTGGATCCTGCGCCCCTCCGGTCATGGCCCGATCCGCCGGATCACCAGCGCCAGCGCCTTGTCCAGCAGCAAGCCGGGTTCGGCGCAGGCGTCGAGCACCTCGCACCGGTCCGGCTCGGCCTCCGCGATCTCGAGGAACCCCTGACGCACCGCCCGGTGGAAGGCCATGTCGCGGTCCTCGAACACATCGGACGCAGTGCCCCGGCCCGCCCGCCGTGTCAGAAGGTCGCCCGGATCCGCATCGAGGATGAGGGTGAGATCAGGCCGAGCGTCGCGCGTGACCATCGTTTCCAGCGCGATGAGCTGCGCCATGGGGACACCCGCGCCAAGTGACTGGTAGACGCGGGTCGAGTCGGCATAGCGGTCGGAGATCACCGTCCGTCCGGCCCGGAGCGCTGGCGCGATCAGCCGTTCGACATGATCGGCGCGGGCCGCATTCATCAGCAGGGCCTCCACGAGGGCAGACCGGGCCGCTCCGTCCGGCGGCGTCAGCACCAGCGCCCGGATCGCCTCGGCCAGCGGCGTCCCGCCCGGCTCGCGCGTTGCAACAATATCGGTCCCGCGCGCCTCCAGGGCCACCACAAGGCCTCGCAGCAGCGTCGACTTGCCAGCGCCTTCGCCGCCTTCAAGGGTGATGAGCGCGCCAGCCATGGGTGCAGGCCTCAGGCCCCCTCGATCATGAGCCGCAACCCTTCCAGCGCCCGGCCGACAAAGCCGGTCGCGGCAACATCGGTCGTCGCCGTCAGCGGCACACGCTTCGGTGCGCGGTCCGCGATCTCGATCACCAGCTCCGCCACGGTGTCCCCGGCCGCGATCGGGGCCTCCAGCGGGCTGTCATATTCAACCCGGACGATGGCGTCCTCCATGGCGCGCTTGTGCCCGCTGACCCGGACCGGCCCTTCGAAGGTGACCGGAACGCTCGGCGCCGTGCCCATCCACACCGGCAGTTCCGGCAGGTCGAGCCCGTCGGCGGTCAGAGTCCGGATATCGAAGGCCGACCAGGCCATGCGCATCATCCGCTCAGCCTCCCGGGCGCGCGCGGCCGAGCTGTCGAGCCCGTTGATCACGATGATCCGGCGCACTCCGTCGCGTACCCCCGATGCGGTCAGCCCGTAGCCTGACACAGACAGGTGCCCGGTCTTGAGCCCGTCCACGCCCTCCATGCGGCCGAGCAGAGGGTTGCGGTTCGGCTGGCTGATGCCGCGCCATTCGTAGTCGCGCACGGCGTAGATCTCATAGTGTTCCGGAAAGTCCCGGATCTGGTGGGCGGCCAGCCGGGCAAGGTCGATCGCGGAGATGCGGTGCTCCGGCGCATCCAGCCCCGTGGCGTTCCGAAAGGTAGCACTGTCGAGCCCGAGCTCGCGGGCGAGCGCGGTCATCTCGCGGGCAAATGCCTCCTCGCTGCCGGCCAGTCCTTCGGCCAGCACGATACAGGCATCATTGCCAGACAGGACAATCACCCCGCGCAGCAGTTCCTCCACGGTCGGGGCATCCCCGATCGCCAGTCCCATGGTCGAGCCGCCCGAATCCCAGCCGCCCTTGCGCCAGGCATTCTCCGATACGGTCAGTGCATCGCTCAGCGCGATCTCACCGCGCCGGACCCTGTCCAGGACGGTGTAGACCGTCATCATCTTGGTCATCGAGGCCGGGATCATCGGCTCGGCGCCGTTCTTCTCGAAGAGGATGTCGCCGGTCTCGAAATCCATGATCACGGCATGGCTGGCCTCGGTCTCGATCACCTGCGCGGCGGCGGGCCGGGCGATCATGACCAGCGCCAGCATCGCGGCGCAGGCCAGCATGACAAGGCGGTGCAGGCTCATGTGCGAATGTCCTCCTGCTGTCGGCGCATTGGCGCAGGCCCCCGGCCTCGGCCCGGTTCTGCTCCGGCGCCGCGAGAGCAACCGGGTATCAGGCCCGAGCCCCTTGCCGACGGGTCTCGCAATAACATGCGGCGAAGAAGCGGCGGTTTCCAGTTCAGGTCAAGACCGGATCAGGCCCGGCGCCGAACCGGCTTGCCCGCAGGATCCAGCCTTCCAGCCCGTCCGGATCAGGGCCTGGAGACGAGCAGTCCCGGGCCGAAATTCCGCGCTGCAAGATCGGTCTGCACCGCTTCGGCCCGGCGTTCGTCGGGCCAGGGGCCAACGAGGACGCGGAAGAAATCGGCGCCATTGACCCGTGCCGGCTGCACATCCACCGGCAGGCTCGCCGCCAGGCTCAGCTTGAGGCGTTCGGCATTGGACGGGTCGGCAAAGGCGCCGAGCTGGACGTAGTAGCGCCCGGCCGGTGCCTCATGCCGCTCATGCCGAAAGTCCAGAGACGGGGCGCCAGTGGTCGCAGCGGCCCGGGACGGCACCTGCGGCCGGGCGACCGGTGCGGACGCCGAAACGTCGCGCAGGCCAAGCGGTCCATCCCCCTCCGGCGCCGGCGCCGGGCTGGCTTCGCTGGCCGGTTGGCGCGGCGGCACGCTGGCAGGTCCCGCTGCGCCGCCAACCGGTGCGGGGCCGAGATAGCGGATCCGCACCCGCGTCTCCCCCGCCTCGATGAAATCCAGCGCCCGTGCGGCAGCGCGTGACAGGTCGAGGATGCGCCCATGCGCGAACGGACCACGGTCATTCACCCGCACAACGACTTCGCGATTGTTCTCCAGGTTGACGACCTGCACCAGGCTCGGCAGCGGCAGGTTGGGATGGGCCGCTGTCAGCGCCTCCATGTCGAAGATCTCGCCATTTGCCGTGGGCTTGCCGTGAAACGCCTCGCCATACCAGGATGCCATGCCGACCTCATCGAAGACCGGACCGGCGACGGGCTGGATCCGGTCCGGGAGGACCTTGGCTGCCTGCGTGTCGGGAACAGCCGGGCGAACCGCCCGAGTGGCGGGTGCGGGCGGCGGTGGCGTTACGGCCGGCACGGTCACCCTTGCGGTCTGACGCGGCGTTTCCGCAGGTGTCTGGCGGGTCGGCGCGCGCGCCTCCTCAGGTTCTGCGGCGGGGCTGGCCGGAGCTGCGCCGGGGTAGACGAAGGCGATCCTCGCGCTGGCCCGCGCCTCGGGCGAGGTCTCTCCAGACGCTGGCTGCGTGGCAACACTTGCCGGCGGCCGGGCAGTCCCTTGCGCCGCGTTTGCACTGCCGGCGCTGCCGGTCCCGTCCGGACCGGCGAACACCACCGGCGCCGGCTGCCGGTTGTCTGCGAACGCGCCCCCTGCCCCGCCCAGTCCAAGCGTGCCGGCAAGCGCAGTGCTGCTCGCAAGGAGTGCAAGTTTCGTGACCGACCGACCCATGGCTCACCACCTCATTCTGTTGTGCCCTGCCCGGACTTCTGCCGGCTATGGCGCCTTCACTGTCAGGCCGCTGTCATAGCAGGCCAGGGTGAATGACGGCTGAGCATCCGCAGGCACTTTTTCGCGATCACGTTAACCGGCGCCCCCGCACCGCTCGATCACTCACCGGTCTTCAGCCAGACCAATGCGGCACATTTCGGGCACGTCTCCGGCAGGCTCACCTGCCCCGCCGGTCCTGCGATCAAGCCGCCCGCCCCGCTTGCACCGGCCCGGACAGCGGCGTAAACACCAGCGCCTCCGGAGGAGTGGCAGAGTGGTTGAATGCGGCGGTCTTGAAAACCGTTGAGCGTGCAAGCGTTCCGGGGGTTCGAATCCCTCCTCCTCCGCCATCTTTCGCTCGTGTCCGGTTCGCACCTCTGTGCGGCGCGGCTGGGGCTCAGCCGGTGCTGCGGTCAGATCCGGCCGGTCAGGACGGCGCCGAGCACGATCAGCCGCTTGCGGAGGGCAGATGGTCCGTCCCGCGCCTGACCGGCGTCCTTGCGCCCGGCTGCCCGGCGATAGGTGTGACGCAGGGCCATGTGGGCGAGCGCGGGGCGCAGCGGCGCCGGCACCCGGAGCCTCTCACCATCCACGCGGCCGGCCCCCTCCGCTTGCGCGTCCAGATCCCCAGGCCCTTCCCCAAGCCCTTCCCCAAGCCCTTCCCCAGGCCCTGCCGAATGCCCTTCCGCATGCCCTGCCCGCACACCGGCGGACGCCCCGCCCTGTCCTGCCGGGTCGCCGCGCCGGGCGGCAGCGAAATCGGCTGCCACCGCAGCGATCCGGCCTGCTCCCTCAAGGTCGCCTGCAGCGAGCAGCCGGGCGGCCATGACCGCGAGCGGCCCTTCCGGTTCGCGCGCCCGGTCGCCGGTTTCGAAGGCGTTCTGATGGCCATCGACAAGCTCGAGCAGGCCTGCAGCCGGAACCGCGCCCGAGGCGAGCACCGGCGCGAGCCCGGCCGTCACCGGATGCCGTCCGGCGCGCACCGGATCGTCCATCTCGCCAATCGCCTCGCGCCACCACTGGAACCGGATCGCGCCAAGCGTCGGCTCGCTGACCACGAGGCGGATGCGGGCGAGCTCGAAATTCAGCCCGTACAGCGCCACCAGTGCACTGCGCTGCGGGGCCGGCGCATACCGGCTCGACAGCCAGCGATCCTCATCGACCCGGGCGACGAGACGATCGAGACTTTTCGCGTGATTGACGGTCATGGAACTGGCAGTCTTCCTCATCCGTGCCATATGGGGAGCACGAGTCCATCAACCCCTATGACCATACGACCCAAAAGGAGCGAGCCATGGCCTTCGATCTTCCCGCCCTGCCCTATGAGCGGACCGCACTGCAACCGCACGTATCCGAAGAGACGCTGAACTTCCACTACGGCAAGCACCACCAGGCCTATGTGACCAATCTCAACAAGCTGGTCGAGGGCACCGACCTCGCAGGCAAGTCGCTCGAGGACATCATCGCCGCCGTCGAGAACGATCCGGCCCGTGCCGGCATCTACAACAATGCGGCCCAGGTCTGGAACCACACCTTCTACTGGCACTCCATGACGCCAAACGGCGGCGGCGCGCCGAGCGGAGAGGTCGCAGAGCTCATAAATCGCGACTTCGGCTCATATGACGCATTCAAGGACGCCTTCGCCACGGCAGGGGCGACCCAGTTCGGCTCCGGCTGGGCCTGGCTCGTCGTCAAGGACGGCAAGCTCGAGGTCCGCAAGACGCTCAACGCCATCACCCCGCTCACCGAGGCTGGCGTGACCCCGCTCATCACCATGGATGTCTGGGAGCATGCCTACTATCTCGACTACCAGAACGCCCGGCCCAAATACATCGAGACTTGGCTCGACAAGCTGGTGAACTGGGATTTCGCGAACGCCAATCTCGAACGGGCCGGCTGAACCGGCCCCCCCCCAAGCGGCGCAGTCTTCGCGCCTGCAGGATGAAAGACCGGCCGCCGCCTGTACGCGGCGGCCATTCTGTACTATAGGGCATCCAGCCTGGCGGCGACGGATGAGTCGCGCCGGCTTTCCGTACGATGCCCGCGGCAAGTGTTCGCGGATCGATCATGACCGCACACAAGCTGTAGAGCCAATCACCATATGACATTTGCAGACCTCGGGCTCGCCCCGGACATCCTCAGGGCCGTCGAAGAGTCCGGCTATACCGAGCCCACGCCGATCCAGGCCGAAGCCATCCCGCACGTGATCCTCGGCGGCGACGTCACCGGCGTCGCCCAGACCGGCACCGGCAAGACCGCCGCCTTCGTGCTGCCGATGATCCATCGCTTGTCCAAGGGCCGTGCGCGCGCCCGGATGCCGCGCTGCCTGATCCTCGCTCCGACGCGCGAGCTGGCGGCCCAGGCGGCCGAGAACTTCGAGAAGTACGGCAGGTATCTGAAGCTTTCCATGGCGCTGCTTATCGGTGGGGTAAGCTTCCGCGACCAGGACCGGCTGCTCACTGCCGGCGTCGATGTCCTGATCGCCACGCCGGGCCGCATGATCGACCAGTTCGAGCGCGGCAAGTTGCTGCTCAACGGCGTCGAGACCCTGATCATCGACGAGGCCGACCGGATGCTCGACATGGGCTTCATCCCGGATATCGAGAAGATATGCGGCCTCCTGCCGCCGAAACGGCAGACCCTGCTGTTCTCCGCGACCTTCCCCAAGGAGATCGCCAAGCTCGCCGAGAAGTTCCAGACCCTGCCCAAGCGGATCGAGGTCTCGAAACCGGCCGAGACCGCCTCGACCATCACCCAGTATGTCGTGCCGATCGAGACCAATGACGCCAAGGCCCGGCGCCATGCCCTGCGCCGCACGATCAATGCCGCCGATGTCAAGAACGCCATCGTGTTCTGCAACCGCAAGCGCGAGGTGGATGTTGTTGCCGCCTCGCTGATCAAGCACGGCTTCGATGCGGCCGCGATCCATGGCGACCTGCCCCAGGCCTATCGCACCCAGACCCTCGACCGCTTCCGTGACGGCGAGTTGCGGCTGCTGATCGCCTCCGATGTCGCCGCCCGCGGCCTCGACATTCCCGACGTCTCGCACGTCTTCAACTATGCCCCCCCGCCCAAGGACGAGGACTATGTCCACCGCATCGGGCGCACGGGCCGGGCCGGACGCTCCGGCGTGAGCTACACGATCGTCTGCCCGGAGGACCAGAAGACCTGGGAAGGTGTAGTCCGGATGATCGGCAAGCCGGTCGAGACCTTCATCCCCGAAGGGCTCGCCGAGGAAATCGCCGACCTGCCCCCCGACACCGGCGGCCGCAGTGGACGGGGAGGCCGCCGCAGCGAACGTGGGGAGCGTGGTGATCGCGGTCGCGACCGGGGCCGCCGCAGCGAGCGCGCCGACCGCAGCAGTTCCGACCGCGACACCCGTGACCAGGCCGGGCGGGATGACCGCAGCAAGACGAAGGCACCCGCCTCCGAAACGCCGGCCAGCGAGGCGCCCGCCAAGACCGCTGCCAGCGATGGCGCACCGCCTGCCGGGGACGAGCGCAAGCCCCGCCCCCGCCGGGAGCGGAGCCGGAACCGCCGGCCTGCCGAGCGCGAACGCGAGACCGCAGACGCCCTCCCCCCCGCAGGCGATACCCCGGTCGGCTTTGGCAGCGAGGACGATGTCCCCGACTTCCTGAAGCGCTGACACGCCAGCGGCCGCGCAGCCCGGTACCCGTCATGGGAAAACGCCAGTCCCGGAAACTGTGTCTGGCCCGGATGTGTCGCCTGCACCTCGGTCCACTGGGGCGGTTCCATGCCCACCCTTTGCCCTAAGCGCCTCCCCCTCCCCACGGGAGGGAGACCGAGGGGGCGGGGTCACGGGTCCCCCGTCCAGTCCCGGTTCATGCAGGACCAGAGTCCATGGGGGCACACCATCAATCGCCGTTTCGACCGGCACACGCCGCACACGCCACCCACGCGCCTCGATCTCGCAGCCGCGCCCTCATCCCGGACGGGACGTATCCTCGGGGTCAACCCGGACATAAGGCGGGCGCGGCTGCCCGCTTTGGGCAGAACGTGGGGCAACCCGGACGCGAGAGGACATGGCTGCACCCCGTCGCAAACGCCAATGGCGGGGTGTTGCTCCGCCCTGCGCCGCGCCCTGCGCGGCAGTCTGCGGTGGGCGCA
>CAZDMQ010000043.1:0-29136 GCA_964506685.1 uncultured Hyphomonadaceae bacterium
ATGTTCACGTGCGGCTTGTTCCGCTCAAACTTTGCCTTGCCCATGGGGCCCTCCTCGAACAGGTTGCCCGCGCCCGGTGGTCTCCGGCGCGGCAGATCAGATTTCCGGACAATTCGCCCGACCTTGATCGCGGGGGCATACTGCACGCGTGCTGCAGATTCAAGCAGGATATGCGACGAGGGTTGCCGGCGCCACCGACTGGCAGACCGACTGGCCGACCGACTGGCCGACTGACCGGCTGGGAGACTGGTCAGGTGACTGATAAGGTGACTGGCAGGCTGGCGGCGCGCGAATGGCCCGCGCGGCCGGCCCCCCGGCCTTGTCATATTCGGTTTACCATGCGTCGCTAGATCCGGTGTCGGACGCCCAATCCATGGCCGGGCACTGCGCCCGGTCCCGACCCGTCACAAGGAGTCCCCCCCATGATCGATGCCCTGAAAGACCATGTCCGGCGCGCCGAGGCGTCCAGCCTGCAGGCGCTGGCTGCCGAGCGGCTTGGCAACCCGACCCTTGCAGCGGCCGGCTGGCATGTCGACCTGACCCGCCAGCGGATCGATTCCGACGCCGAACAGGCCCTTGTCAGCTGGGGCGGACAGCGGGGCCTGCCCGCCGCGATCCAGCGCCTGTTCGCCGGCGAGATCGTCAATCCCTCGGAGAACCGGCCCGCGTTGCACTGGGCGCTACGGGCGCAGCCGCCGCTCGCAGGCGACCCCGGCCAGGTGCGCGCCAGCCTCGACGCCCCGCTTGCCTTCGCCCGCGCGGTCCGCGACGGAGAGATCAATGCTGCAGACGGCGCCCCCTTCCGCGCCATTGTCCATATCGGCATTGGCGGCTCGGATTTCGGCCCGCGCCTCATCGCCGACGCCTTCCACCGGGAGCGCAACCGCGACATCGAGCTGCGCTTTGCCGCCAATCTCGACCCGCTCGACCTCGACCTTGCCCTTGACGGTCTTGATCCGGCCCGCACCCTGGTCATCGGCGTGTCGAAATCCTTCGGTACCGAGGAAACCCTCTACAATCTCGGACGCGCCCGCGCCTGGCTCTCTGCGGCACTCGGCCCCCAGGCCGGCCACCACCTCGCCCTCGTCACCGCCAATCCCGACCGCGCGTCGGACTGGGTCGGCACGGGCAGCGCACCGCATCTCTTCGACATGCCCCAGAGCGTCGGCGGCCGCTTCTCGCTCTGGTCGGCGGCAAGCCTCGCCTGCTTCATCGCCATTGGCCCCGACCTGATCGAGGCCTTCCTCGCCGGCGCCGCCGAGATGGACGCCCATGTCCGCACCGCCCCGCTGGACGACAACCTCGCCGCCCGGCTCGCGCTCATGGACGTCTGGAACACCTCCGGGCTCGGCTATCCGATGCGGGTCGTGCTCGCCTATGCACGCCGGCTGCGTTTCCTGCCGACCTATCTCCAGCAGCTCGAGATGGAATCGAATGGCAAATCGGTCGGCCCCGATGGCGTCGCCGCTCCCTTGTCGACCGCCCCGGCCGTCTGGGGCGGGGAAGGCTCCATCGGCCAGCATTCCTATCACCAGTGGCTGCACCAGGGCACCGAGCCCATCCCGGCCGAGTTCATCGTCGCCCTCGAGGCGGACGGCGACCCCGAAGGCAGGCGCGCGCTGACGGCCCATGCCTTGGCCCAGGCCGAAGTGCTCGCCAATGGCCGCTCCCTCGCCGAGGTCCGCAGCGAAGAGCCCGACCTGCCCGACGAGATCGCCCGCCAGAAGGTGCATGCCGGCGGGCGGCCCTCGACCGTGCTGAGCTGCACCGGCTTCGATGCCGGCAAGCTCGGCGCACTGATCGCGCTCTATGAGCACCGGACCTATCTCGCCGGCGTGCTCTGGGGGGTGAACAGTTTCGACCAGTGGGGCGTGGAGCGCGGCAAGACCATGGCTGGCCGCCTCAAGCCCGTGCTCGCCGGCGAGGCGGCGGCCGACGACCCCGTCACCGCCGCCCTGGCCGATCGCCTCCGCAGCGGGCTGTAGCGGCGCGGCGGCGCCCGTCCGGCCCGGACTTGAAGGGGCGGGACCGCCGGGAACCTCAGGCGTGCCTTACCGGATCCGGTCCCATTGCGTGATCCGGAACGCGTGGGCGTGGCGGTCATCGGCCGGGTGCGTGGAAAGCTCCGTCACGGTCCATGGCGCCACGTCGAAATCGGGAAACACCACATCGCCCGCCGGGGCCGCATCCACTTCAGTGATGTACAGCCGGTCCGCGAGCGGCAGGGCCGCGGCATAGAGCGCGGCGCCACCGATCACGAAGACTTCGGCGCCCCCGCTGACCGCGGCTCGTGCCCGCGCGGCCGCAAAGGCAACATCCGGGCTGGCATGGACCCGCGCGCCAGGCGCCGGGAACGCCGGATTGCGGCTCACAACGATGTTCGCCCGCCCCGGCAGCGGCTTTCGTGGCAGGCTGTCCCACGTCTTCCGGCCCATGATGAGCGGGGCGTCGGCGGTCAGTCGCTTGAACGCCCGGAGGTCGTCGGGCAGCCGCCAGGGCAGCTCGCCATCCACACCGATCACGCCATTCCGCCCGCGCGCGACGATGAGGCACAGTTTCACATCGGCCATGTTTCCTCCTCTCACGCAGGTTTACACGCGCGCCGCGGGCCCTAGCTTGCGGATTTTCGCAAGGGACAGGCCGGGGAAGGCGTGAAGCATGTTCGAGACGTTCGTCAATATCCTCACAGGCGGCCGCCCGGGCGACCTGATCTGGGTCGTGCCGCTGCTGGCCGGCACGCTCGCCACCATATATGTCCTCGGCGGGCGGGCCTGGGCCATGGTCTACTTCCTCACCATCCCCTTCCTGAACTGGTCCTTCGGCGTCGTCCCTCAGATCGAGCTCCTGCCCCCCTCGGACCTGTTCGGGCGCGGCGTATCGCTGCATCCGCTGACCATAGTCACCGGGCTGGTCTTCGTCTTCCGCGACTTCGTGCAGCGCCAGATGGGCCAGAAGGTGCTCGTCGTCATGGCGCTCGCCATCGCCTGGTCGTTCTACTATGCCTGGCCCGTCATCGCGCTCGCCTCCGGGATCGCGTTTGCCGTCTCCGAGACGGTGGACTGGGTGCTCTTCACCTTCACGAAATACCGGCTGTCGACCCGTATCCTGCTGTCGAGCGCCGTGGCCTCGCCGGTCGATACGACCATCTTCCTCTATGGCGCCGATCTCGCCGTGCAGATGCGGCTCGGCGAGGAACCGGGCAGCATGCTGCACATGGCCAACTGGATCGTCTTCTTCATCGGCAAGATGGTCGGCGCGGTGATCGTTTCATGGGCCGTCCGCCGCCGCGAGGATGCCGGCGAGATCAGCCCCGCCGCGCTCTGAGCCGTGCCCGCACGGGAGGTGCGAATGCGGCTGGCGCTCAGACGGCCACCGGCGCCTTGATATGCGGATGGGGCGCATAGCCTTCGAGGGTGAAGTCGTCATACTCCCAGCCGAACAGGTCGGTCTTGCCGGGGGTGAGGTGCATCACCGGCAGCGGCCGGGGCGCCCGCGTGAGCTGCAGCCGGGCCTGTTCGAAATGGTTGGAATAGAGGTGCGCATCGCCCAGCGTGTGCACGAACACGCCAGCTTCCAGCCCCGTCGCCCGCGCCATCATCAGCGTCAGCAGCGCATAGGAGGCGATATTGAAAGGCACCCCGAGAAAGACATCGGCCGAGCGCTGGTAGAGCTGGCAATTTAGCCGGCCATCCATCACGTTGAACTGGAACAGGCAGTGACAGGGCGGCAGCGCCATGGCGTTCACGTCGGCCGGG
The DNA here is from genome assembly GCA_964506685.1 of uncultured Hyphomonadaceae bacterium. GTDB lineage: Bacteria > Pseudomonadota > Alphaproteobacteria > Caulobacterales > Hyphomonadaceae > UBA5336. The sequence continues at coordinate 3,756 of CAZDMQ010000043.1, forward strand.
TTCCAGGCCGAGACCACCAGCCGGCGCGATTCGGGATTGCTGCGGATCTCGTCCAGCACCCACTGGATCTGGTCGATCACGCGGCCGTCGGGGGCCGCCCAGCTGCGCCACTGCTTGCCATAGACCGGCCCGAGCTCGCCGTCGGCATCGGCCCACTCATTCCAGATGCTGACCCCCCGCTCCTGCAGCCAGCGCACATTCGTGTCGCCGCGCAGGAACCAGAGCAGTTCGAGGATGATGGATTTGAGGTGCAGCTTCTTGGTCGTCACCAGCGGGAAGCCATCGGCGAGGTCAAACCGCATCTGCCGGCCAAAAACCGCGCGCGTGCCGGTGCCCGTCCGGTCGCCGCGGTCGATGCCGGTGTCGAGAATATCCTGCAGGAGATCGTGATACTGTTGCATGTCTCCGTCTCCTAGCCGATTCGGTCGGCCGCCGCCCTGCTCCTGCCGCAAATCCCCTGTGGTGACGGGCCATCTGCATTACATCTTCAAATCGGCCCGTTTCCTCGCTATATAGGAGAGGTCTTCGGACTATGGCGATAAACGCGCGTGTAATAAGCGGTTCGGACCCGGGGGCGGTACCCGGCGGCTCCACCATATCATGCCGGTCATTGGGCGGTTGGCATGGGGCCGAAACAGGATCGACGGACGTGTAAAGACGAGGCCTTCGCCCGCCTGAGCTGCGTTAGAAGCTCACTAGCAAACAGTTGCCAATGACAACTTTGCTGAAGGTGAACTGCTCGCGGCGTAAGCCGTGCGTAGCACACCGACTTAACTCCCAGGGCATCAGCGCCCTGGGCGGGGCCCGGAGGCGCCTGGCAACAGAAGCCTCCACTTTCCTCCACTCTTCCCTCCGGACCGGCCTTGGGGCATTGCCAGCGGTCTGCCGGCTCCCAACGGGACCCTTGTTCGGCAATCTTAGCGAAATTTTCAGGCGGCACGCCTAGCTTGGAAGCTGTAATCCGGTATCCAGGCGGGGCTCCCTTGCGTCTTCTCAGTCTTCCAGTCATGGCGTTTGCCGTCCTCGCGCTTGCCCTTCCGGCGCAATCATCGGTGACGGACCAGCCGCATTTCAAGGTGCTCGGCACGGTCATCGTCTGGGGCGCCGATGCGGCCAGCGGCGCACCAATCGTCTCGGACTTCGTGATCGACACCGGCAATGGCACAACCGGTGCCGCGTCCGGCGATGCCGACCTGGTCGCCGGCGATGTCCATACCGTCGTCACCGGCTCGCTCGTCTCGACCCATGATGCGATCAACGCGGCCACCGGCACCATGCCCTACATCATCAATAATACCGGCTCGGGTAACATCGATACCGACAGCAATGGCGACGGCATCCTGACGGGTACCGATGCCTTCTCCGCCTTTTCGCTCACCGGCAGCTCAAACGAGCGGGTCAACACCACCCGCACCCGTTCGAGCTTCTACGTCGCCTCCAACGTGCCGTTTGCCATCGACGCACAGGCCCAGTCGCCGGTCGGGTTCAACGGTGCCGTCGTGCTGGCCGTCACCTTTCTCGACGTGTCGGTCACCCAGTCGGGCAGCGATGCGGGTATCGCATTCGGCAGCGCGGCGCAGTTTCCCCATACCGGCGGGGCCACGGGCGGGGTGGCCAGCACGCGCCGGCTGAGCACCCTGCGCACGCCCGACCGCATCTTCACCGGCAACCAGCAGACCGCCGCCTCACCGGGCTCGATCACGGACCAGTCGGTCCGCTTCGATCTCACCTATACGATCAACGCCGCCAATCTCGCCGGCTACGACCTCTCGCTCGGCACCTTCGATTTCGAAGTGGACATGGTCTACACCGTCTACGTGCCCTGATCGGCAAGACCGGCCAGTGCCGCCCGGACGTCCCCCCTTACCGCTCTGCGGGGGAGGCCTCGACCGGATCGACCGTCACGGCAGCAGGCGCGCCCTCGCCCTCTGCCCGAACGGCATCGGCGGGCGGCGCCGCTTCAGGCTGGGCCGGCGCGTCGTTTGCCTGCGGAGGTGAAGCCGCGGCCACGGGCGCAGGCCGCCCCACAAGGCCGACGATGTCCATTTCCTCGATCAGGTGTCCGGCATTGTCGACAAACTCCATGACCCAGAGCATGTAGCGCGTATCGACATGGATCGAACGCGAGCTCGCCGGATCGTAATCCCAGTCCGAATTCACCGCCGCCAGCGTGCCATCGAACAGCAGGCCCACCAGCTCGCCCTGCGCATTCAGGGTCGGCGACCCCGAATTGCCGAAGCTCGCATCGACATCTGTGAGAAAGTTCACCGGCACCGAGCCAAGCGCTTCACTGGCATAGGCGCCGATGGTTCCGGCCCGGATCCGGGCCAGCAGGGCATCGGGCGAGGCAAAGGGCGGCGTGCCGGTCTCCTTGTCGACCAGTCCCTGCAGCGTCGTGAACGGCGCGTAGCGCAGCCCGTCAGCCGGCGCGGCCTCCGTCACCTGGCCATGGCTGAGGCGCAAGGTGTTGTTGCCATCCGGATAGGCCCGGTTCCCGCGGGCGGCCTCGAACGCGATCAGCGCGCGCATATAGCCCGGACGCACGCGCAGCATCCGCCCCTGCAACGCCTCCTCGACATCCTCCCGCGCCCGGTCGGTCTCGTACAGGGTGGCCGCAAGCTGCAGGAACGGATCGTTCATACGCTCCAGCTCGGCCACGCTGGCATTCATCAGTCCGATCCGCGTCTGCAGGTCGCCGAGCACCGTTTCATTGTAGAAGCGGTCAACGATCGCATCGACAGTGGCCTCGTCATACCGGGCACCGAGCCCCATGGCCGCGTCGAAGGCGGCAACGCGGCTGGCTGCCGGCTGGTCCATGTAGCCGCGCAGGAAGAGCTTCCACTCCTGCTTTTCGACGCCCGGATGGAAGCGCCGCTGGATCCGCTCCAGCCGCTGCTGGAACAGGGGCATGTCGCGGACCTGGTAGCCCGGCTCGCGCGCATCATTGGATTTCTGCTTCTCCCGGGCGAGGCGGTAGAGCGACCGTGCCGCTCCCAGGAGCTGCGGGCGCAAGGCCTGCTCGTACCAGAAATCGCGTCGTTCCGAGGCCGCGACCTGGCTGGTGATGGTATCGACCGCCTCGATATCCTGGCGATACTGGGCCGCGTCCGGCCGGGAGCCGACCCAGGTCGCGAGTTCGGCATCGCGCGTGCGCCGGCGTTCGACCAGCCCGCTCTCCTCGGCTGCAGCGAGCTTGCGGCGCATGTTGCCAACGGCGTTCTCCAGCGCCTGCAGCCGGCTGGCATAGCGGATGCGCGCGTCGGAGCCTTCCGGCGCGGCCTGCTCGATCACGCCGATCCACTGCGTCATCAGGTTGGTCATCGTCGGATAGGACCAGCCGAACCGGTGCTGCACCTCGCTCGCCCGGGCGTAGCGATGGGTCTGCCCGGGATAGCCGGCGGTGAGGACGAAATCCCCCGCCTCAAGTCCGCTGGCCGATACCCTGAGGTGATGGGCCGGCCGGTAAGGCACATTCGAGGCCGGATTGTAGTCCGCCGGCTCGCCCGTGGGTGAGACATAGGCGCGATAGAGGGCGAAATCGCCGGCGTGGCGGGGCCACTGCCAGTTGTCCGCTTCCCCGCCATAGCTGCCGATGCTGTCGGACGGCGCATAGACCAGGCGAATGTCGCGCAGCTCGAGCTGGTCGATCAGCCGGTATTGCGTCCCGCCGAAGAAGGACACGACCTCGCAGCGATGGCCGCGCTGGCGCTCGCACTCGGCCACCACCGCCTTCTTCCGCTGCTCGATCTTCTCGAACAGTGCCCGGCCCGAGCGGACCGGTTCGAGCCCGTTCAGGATGATCTCCGAAACGTCAAGGCTGGACAGGGTGACATAGACCCGGGTGCCGGGCGCGGCCGGCAGTTCGGTGGAAAGATTGTCGGCCAGGTAGCCGGTCTTGAGATAGTTGCGTCCCGCCACCGAATTGTACTGCACCGAGCCGCGCGCGCAGTGATGATTGGTGACCACGAGGCCGGTGTCCGAGACGAAAGCTCCGCTGCATCCGCCGAGCGAGACGACAGCCGCCATCGGCGCATCTGTCAGGGCCCCCAGTTGCGCCGGCTCCAGCGCCAGCCCCGCCTCGCGCAGGTCGGCGGCAAGGGCCGGCACCTGTCCCGGTGTCCACAGGCCTTCCTCGCCAATGGCCGGACCCGCCAGCTTCCAGCCGACCAGCCCACATCCGACCAGCCCGTAACTGACCAGCCGGGCGGCGAACATGACCGGGCGCCCGGCCCGATGCGCAGCTCCCGGAATCGCCAGAAACCATGCGATGAGACCCCGAACCATGTGACACCCTCCAGAGCCGGCACGCCATTTACGCCGTCAACGCTGTGGTTAACGCGCCCATGAGGCGAGTGCAATCTCCGTGCACGGGAGGAACGGTAACGCCCTGCCCGCAGCCGGCGAGACCAGGCCGGCCCCCGATCCGGCTGCGGACGCCCGCAGCCTACGCCCCGCCGGGAGGTGCGTCCCCGTCAAATCGCTCGCCCTGGCCAGCCAGCCGGCTCGTCTCCGCAGCATCGGCCGCGCGCTCGGCTTTCGACCGGCCGAACCGGACCCGGTTCTCGGCCGCCTTGCGCTTCGCGTCGGCCCGGGCGCGCGCCTTGCGGGCCTTGTTGAGACTGACCGGCTCAGCCATCGCCGCGCTGCGCATCGCGCCATTGCTCCATGGCGATGGAGATGGCGAAGGTCTCGCGATACTTCGGACTGCCGGCCGGGCGCGGGGGATTGTCCTTTGTCAGCGCCATGATCTCGGCCAGCTTGTTCTGCGCCGCCCCGGTCTGTCCCGCCCCGATATAGGCATGCAGCTCCACGAGGGCACTCGACAGCGGGTCATGCGCGGTCAGCGTGAAATAGGGCTCGTCATCGGCCAGCTTCGAATAGGCATCGAAGGGCGAAGGATTGGCTTTCGAGCCAAGCGGGGCGGTGGACATGCGGCGGATCCTTCTCGGGCGGGGACTGATTCTCCGCTGCGAGGATAGACGCTTGCAACCGGTGCGTCAGCCCGCCACCGCCCTCATCTCATCAGTCATCATAACCGTCGCGGTGGTGTTCGCCAAATGGGCCATAGATCTCGACCTCGACCACAGCGCCGGACTGGCCGTCCATGCGGATCTCGATCTTGTCACCATCCGCGTTCCAGCCCTCGACCTTCCACAGGCCGCGACGCGCCCGCGTCTCGCGGACCTCCACGACACCATTGGCCCGGGCGATGTCGATCGCTTCGGCATGGGTCAGGGTGATCGGGCGACCTTCATACCGGTCATCGTCACGGTCGGCCATGGCCGGCCCGGCCAGCGTCACAAGGCCAACCAGCCCCGCCAGCGCTGTTGTTCTTATCTTCATCTCGCTCTCCTCCTGTCGCACTACCTTTGTCTCGGTGCTGAGCACACGGGAGTCGAACCGGAGATGAACGCCGCGATCATTCCGGCTCACCTTGACGGCTGCGCCACCCGCACGAACACCAGCGGCGAGAATGGGGCGGACTAGGCGCTCGGCGTTGGCCCGATCATCTTGGCCGGGTCCACGATCGTGTCGAAATCCTCGGCCGGAATGCCGTCCGCGATGGCTTCCTCGCGCAGGGTGGTGCCGTTCTTGTGGGCGGTCTTGGCGATTTTTGCGGCGCGGTCATAGCCGTATTTCTCCTTCAGCGGGGTCACCAGCATCAGCGAGTTCTCAAGCCCGCGCTGGATATTGTCGAGCCGCGGCTCGATGCCGACCACGCAATTCTCGGTGAAGCTCACCGCAGCATCGGCCAGCAGGCGCACCGATTGCAGGAAATTGTACGCCATCATCGGGTTGAACACGTTGAGCTCGAAATGCCCCTGGCTGCCGGCGAATCCGATCGCGGCATTGTTGCCATGGATATGCGCGCAGACCTGGGTCAGCGCCTCGCACTGGGTCGGATTGACCTTGCCCGGCATGATGGAACTGCCTGGCTCGTTCTCCGGCAGGGCCAGCTCGCCCAGCCCAGAGCGCGGGCCCGAACCGAGGAAGCGGATATCGTTGGCGATCTTGAAGCAGCTCATCGCCACGGTGGCGATCGCGCCATGGGTCATCACCATTGCGTCATGAGCGGCCAGCGCCTCGAACTTGTTCGGCGCGGTGCGGAACCCGAGCCCGGTGATCTGCGCGATCTTGTCGGCCACCAGCGTGTCGAAGCCTTCCGGGCTGGCCAGCCCCGTGCCGACCGCCGTCCCGCCCTGGGCCAGCTCCATCAGCATCGGCAGCGTCATCTCGATCCGGGCGATCCCGTTCTGCACCTGTCGGGCATAGCCCGAGAATTCCTGGCCCAGCGTCACCGGCGTTGCGTCCTGGGTATGGGTCCGGCCGATCTTGATGATCGACGCCCAGGCCTGCGCCTTGTCGTTGAGCGCATTGTGCAGTTGCTGCAGCGCCGGCAGCAGCCGGTGGGTGACTTCCTCGGCGCAGGCGATGTGCATGGCGGTGGGGAAGGTGTCGTTGGACGACTGGCTCATGTTCACATGGTCATTGGGGTGGACCGGGGTTTTCGAGCCCATCACGCCGCCGAGGATCTCGATCGCCCGGTTCGCGATCACCTCATTCGCGTTCATGTTCGACTGGGTGCCCGAGCCGGTCTGCCAGACGACCAGCGGGAAATGCGCATTCAGCTTGCCCTCGATCACCTCATCGGCCGCCCGGAGGATCGCCGCCCCGATCTCCGGATCCATCTTGCCGAGCGCCATGTTGGCCTCGCAGGCCGCCTTCTTGACGATGCCGAGGGCGCGCACGACGGGTTCGGGCTGCTTCTCCCAGCCGATCCGGAAATTGCCCAGCGACCGCTGCGCCTGCGCGCCCCAGTACTTGTCGCCCGGCACCTCCACAGGTCCCATCGTGTCGCTTTCGGTACGGGTCGTCTCGCTCGCCATCTGGGGCCTCCGCTATGGTCTGGCGCGGGTTTAGCGAGCCCCCCCGCGCCCGACAAGTGAGCCATCGCGCCCGCGCGCCAAGGCACAAGGCTGCAAACCTGCACCGCCTTCCCTTGGGTTGCACCTTTCGCTCGCAGCGCAATCGCCTATGATCGCGGCGCAGAAGACGAACAAGCGAACCCATCGGGAGGGAACATGCATTACGCCGAACTGGAAGAGGCGCGCGCGGAACTGACAACTCCGGGCGCCACCTTCGAGATCGTCCGGGAAAACATCCTCGGCCAGGACATCCTCAGCTACAGATCCGCACCGAAATCGATCCGCGAGGTCTGGCTCTCCACCGCCCCCTTCGCCGAGCGGACCTATCTCGTCTACGAGGACGAGCGGCTCAGCTATGCCGAGGCCCACGCCCACGCCAATGCCATTGCCGCCTGGCTGTTCGCCCAGGGCGTCCGGCCCGGCGACCGCATCGCCATTGCCATGCGCAACTATCCCGAATGGATGCTGATCTACTGGGCCGCCGCCTCTGTCGGGATCACCGTGGTCGGCATGAATGCCTGGTGGACCGCCGAGGAGATGAGCTACGGGCTGAAGGATGCCGGGCCGAAAGTGCTGTTCCTCGATGCCGAACGGCTCGAACGGGTCCGCCAGCGCCCCGAAATGACTGCGGGGATCACCCTCGCCGGGGTCCGCCTGCCCGCACCGGCCGATGGCGTCATCGCCTACACCGACATCATCGCCGGCGGCGGCGAGATGCCCGACGTCGATGTCGATCCCGACAGCGATGCCTGCATCTTCTACACCTCCGGCACCACCGGCTTTCCCAAGGGGGCGCAGCTCACCCATCGCGGCTGCGTGGCAAACCTCTTCAACATGCTCTATTCCAGCGCAGTCAGCGCGCTCGCCATGCAGCGGGCCACCGGCCTTGAACCGCCCGCCGAACCGCCCATCCCCGTCGGCCTTCTCACCACCCCGCTCTTCCATGTCACCGCCAACAATTGCGGCGCCTATTCCCTCACCGCTGCCGGCGGCACCATCGTGCTGATGTATCGCTGGGACGCCGGCGAGGCGCTCAGGATCATCGAACGCGAACGGGTCACCTCCATCGGCGGTGTCCCCGTCATGGGCCGCGAGCTGATCAACCATCCCGATTTCGCCACCACCGACACGTCCAGCCTGATGGCAGTGTCCGGCGGCGGGGCCCAGGTCCCCCCCGACCTGGTCCAGAAGATCGAGGACAAGGTCGTCACCGCCCGCCCCTCCACCGGCTATGGCATGACCGAGACCTGCGGCATCATCACCGCCCTTTCGGGCGATTTCTTCGTCGACAAGCCCGACAGTGCCGGCCCGGCCATGCCGAATTTCGAGGTCAAATGCGTTGATGATGACGGCAATGAGGTGCGACAGGGAGAGCTTGGCGAGCTCTGGGTCCGTGGCTCCTCGGTCATCAAGGGCTATATCAATCGCCCCGATGCCACGGCCGAAACGATCACCGATGGCTGGCTGCATACCGGCGACATCGCCCGCATCGACGAACACGGCTTTCTCTATATCGTCGACCGGAAGAAGGACATGGTCCTGCGCGGCGGGGAGAATGTCTACTGCGCCGAGGTCGAGGCCACGATCTACCGCCATCCCGCAGTGGCCGAATGCACCGTCTTCGGCGTCCCCGATGAGCGGCTCGGCGAGGAAATCGCCACCGCCGTGGTCCTCAAGCCCGGCGAGCAGCTCGATACCGCCGGCCTGCAGGCCCACTGCATCGAACACATGGCCAAACACAAGATGCCCCGCCATGTCTGGTTCCTCGACGAGCCCCTGCCCCGCAATGCCAGCGGCAAGTTCCTCAAGCGCGAGGTGAAGGAACGCCTGTTCGGCTGAGCCCGGGCGGGTTCGGCGCGGCGAGCCGGCGCGCAGAGCGCTGCGCGCTTGTCCGCCGCCCCGCCCTCGCCTATCGCTCGGCCATGGACGATGGCTGGACCTCGAAGGGCAAGGTGCGCGCCCGCCTCACCGATGAGGGCGCGCTTGAGGTCCGCTGCCACGGCCTCACCACGCAGACGAAATACTACAAGACCCTGCTGCGGGAGTTCTTCCGCAAGGATTTCACGCCGCTGCGGCCCGGCTGGGGCGACTACAGTGTCCATATCGTCATGGAATACACAGGCGATGCGCCCTGGATGGATCTCGACAATCTCGCCAAGGCCCTGCTCGACAGTCTCACCGGCAACGCCTTCGGGGATGACCACCAGGTCGCCCGCCTGCTCGTCGAACGCCGCGTCGGCGAGCGCGAGGGCATCTGGATGCGCGTCACGGCCATGACAGACTGACGGGGGGCAGCCCGGCCCCGCCTCGCCCGCCTTGGCAAGCCCGCCCATCCGGGACACTCTCAGCCGATGAACCGACCTGCCGACCCCGATCCTGCCGACACCCGCCCCGCCGACGCCGACCCCGACGCTGCCACCGGACTCGACATCCTCCTTCTCGGCGCTACCGGCACCATCGGCCGCGCCGTGCTCGCCACCCTCATCGCCGACGGCCACCGGGTCACCTGTTTCGGCCGGACCGCCGGCACCGGCCCGCCCGGCACCGACTTGCGCACCGATTGGCGCACCGATTGGCGCACCGACTGGCGCACCGGCACGCTCGCCGATCCCGCCTCGATCCGCACCGAAGGCTTCCGCGGTCAGCGTTTCGATGCGGTCATCTCCTGCCTTGCCTCGCGCACCGGCATACCCGCCGAGGCCCGCGCCATCGACCACCGCGCCCATTCGTCCGTCCTGCAGGCCGCCCTCGACACCGGCACGCCCCGCTTCATCCAGCTCTCGGCGATCTGCGTGCAGAAACCCCGCCTCGCCTTCCAGCACGCCAAGCTTGCCTTCGAGGCCGAACTCATGGCCGCTCCGATCGGCTGGACGATCATTCGCCCGACCGCCTTCTTCAAGTCGCTCAGCGGCCAGGTCGCGCGTGTGCAGGCCGGCAAGCCCTATCTCGTCTTCGGCGACGGCCGACTGACCGCCTGCAAGCCGATCAGCGACCGCGACCTTGCCCGCTTCATCGTGGACCGGCTGTCAGATCCGGCCAGCCTTGGCGCCATCCTGCCCATCGGCGGCCCCGGCCCGGCGCTCACCCCGCGCGACATGGGCGAACATCTCTTCACGCGCCTCGGACGGCCGCCCCGCTTTGCCGCCATTCCGGTGCCGGCCATGCGGCTCATCGCCGGCGGCCTCGGCGCGCTTGGCACCGTGGCGCCACCGCTCCGGGTGAAGGCCGAGCTGGCCCGGATCGGGCTCTATTACGGCACCGAATCCATGCTGGTCTGGGACGCGGCCGCCGGCCGCTACGACGCCGATGCCACGCCGGAAACCGGCCAGGACAAGCTGTTCGACCATTTCGACGCCCTCATCGCCGGAGATGCCGAGGCCGAGCGCGGCGCCCACGCCGTATTCTGACATGCCGCGCCCCGCGAAACCGCCTCAGCTCTCCGGGGGCGCAATCGCGCGCGGCACGCAGGCCGCCGTCCCGCGCGCCAGCAGCTTGCCCGCTTCGTCAGTGAGGACGCCGTCCGTATGCACCACGGATTTCGACCCGTAGACCAACTCGCCGCGCGCCAGCACAAGGCCGGGCCGCATCGGGCGGATGAAGTTCACCGTCATCTGCAGCGTCGGCACCCAGCTATGGACCGGCTGGCAGATCGAACCGGCCAGGCTCATCACATCATCGAGCATCGCCGTCACGAACCCGCCCTGCACCGCGCCGCCGGGATTGAGCATCTGGCCGGTGGCCCGAAAACGGGCCTCGCACCAGCCTTCGAGACTGTCGAAATCGATCAGCTCGAAGCCCAGGAAGGCCGTCGCCGCCGGCACCGGGCCCTCCGTGAGCTGCCGGCGCCATTGCGCATCGAGATCCGCCCGTGCCGTGTCCATCCCTGTCATTCCTCCCCCGTGCCGTGCCGTGCCGGTGCGCGCCCCGTCGCCAGTGCCATACATCATGGCCGCGGCGTCCGCAAAGCGCGGGGCCGGCGCCGGTCCCGCCCGTCTCCCCCCTTGCCCGCCACGCCCCGAATTGCCTATGCCATGACGATGACCGAGACCCTCCGCGTTGCCGCCCTTTACCGGTTTGTCCCCTTTGCCTCGCCGGGCGCCATCCGCGCCGGCCTGCTCGACGCGCTGGCGCCGCTGGACCTCTGCGGCACGCTGCTGCTGGCCCCGGAGGGGATCAATGGCACGATCGCCGGCCCACCGGAGGCCATCGACGCGGCCCTCGATGTCCTCCGCGCCCTGCCCGGCTGCGCTGGTCTCGACGTCAAGCTCTCCACCGCCAGCGCCCCGCCCTTTCGCCGCTTCCGGATCCGCCTCAAACGCGAGATCGTGAGCATGGGTGTCGCCGACGCCGATCCCAATGTGCGGGTGGGCACCCATGTCGCGCCGGAGGCGTGGAACGCGCTGATCACCGATCCGGACACCTGGGTGATCGACACGCGGAATGATTACGAGGTCGGGATCGGCAGTTTCGACGGCGCGATCAATCCCGGGACCCTGACCTTCCGGGAGTTTCCCGACTGGTTCCGCGCCCGCATCGCCGGGGCCCCGCCGAAGCGGGTCGCCATGTTCTGCACGGGCGGCATCCGATGCGAAAAGGCCACCAGCTTTGTCAGGTCGCTGGGCATCGAGCCCGTCTACCATCTCCGAGGCGGCATCCTCGCCTATCTCGAAACCATTCCTGAAACCGACAGCCTGTGGCGCGGCGAATGCTTCGTCTTCGATGAGCGGGTGGCCGTCGGCCATGGCCTGCGCGAGGGTGAGGCGGTGCTCTGCCGGGCCTGCAAGTATCCGGTCATGCCCGACGCCTTCGCCCATCCCGACTATGAGCCCGGCGTCTCCTGTCCGCGCTGCCGGCACACCACCAGCGACGCGCAGAAAGCCCGGTTCCGCGAACGCCAGCGCCAGCTCCGGCTGGAGCGCGCACGGCGCGAAGCGCGTGGAGCCCGCGAGGACGCCGGGGCGGCGGCCTGTCCTCCATTGCGCCGGGACCGTCCATCCGGGGCGGGCTAACCCGCGCGGCGCCGGCGAAGGCGCCAGATGGGGGGACGCGGGTTCGGCGAGCCGGTGCGCGCCGCTGGTCTTCGCGGCAATACCTGGCCCGTATCTGCACGCGGCCAGGCGCGACATCCCCTTGTCTTTTGCGCCCAGTCGGAGGATAAGGCGGGTCTTGCCGGGGCGCGCGCCCTGGAGCGGAGTGTAGCTCAGCCTGGTAGAGCACTGTCTTCGGGAGGCAGGGGCCGGAGGTTCGAATCCTCTCACTCCGACCATGCCCCGGCGTCGTGAGGCGACCCGCTCACCCGGACGCGCTGTCATGTCATCGCATTGTCACGTCGCGGCGAACTCGCTGCCGCCTGAATCTTCATGGGGTGAAGCATCATGCGCACCTGTCAGCCGCGGCACCCTGCCTGCGCGCCGCGCCCCATCCGCCGGCACCGAAACTTCGGCCAGCGGGGGGCGGCAGCAGGACCGCCATCGCCTCAGGACTGGCCGAGTGCGGACCGCACGGCCGCGATCGCCTCCTCTGCCTTGTCCCCATCGGGGCCGCCGGCCTGCGCCATGTCGGCACGTCCCCCGCCGCCCTTGCCGCCGACGGCCTCGCTTGCCAAGCGGACAAGGTCGACGGCGGAGAAGCGATCGGTAAGATCCTGTGTCACTCCGACCGACACCGCCGCCTTGCCATCATTGACCCCGACAAACACCACGACCCCCGACCCGAGCCCGGCTTTCGCCTCGTCAACCAGTGCCCGCAGGTCCTTGCCGCCGATCCCCTCGGCAATCCGGGCGAGCAGCTTGACACCACCAATGTCCTCCGGCCCCGAGGGCGCCGTCCCGCCACCGGACATGGCGAGCGCCTTCTTCGCTTCGGCCAGCGCACGCTCCAGCCCGCGCCGCTCTTCAAGCAGGCCGGACACCCTTTCGGGCAGGGCCTTCACGGGGACCTTGAGCTGTGCGGCCAGGTCCTCGAGCCGGCGCGAACGGCCCTTGAGATACTCGAAGGCCTCAGCGCCCGTGGCCGCTTCGATCCGCCGGACGCCGGCTGAAACGCCGGACTCGGCAAGTACCGTGAACAAGCCGATATCGCCGGTGCGAGCCACATGCGTGCCGCCACACAGTTCCACCGAATAGGCTCGCTCGGGCTCGGCCACGTCCCGGCCCATGCTCAGGACCCGGACTTCCTCGCCGTATTTCTCACCGAACAGCGCCAGGGCACCCGCCTCGATGGCCGCGTCGGGTGACATCACGGATGTTTCAACCGGCTCGTTCTGCCGCACCACCTCGTTCACGAGGCTCTCGATCGCCTCGATCTGGGCATCACTGACCGGCTCGCCATGGGAAAAATCGAACCGCAGACGGTCTTCCTCGACCAGCGATCCCTTCTGCGCCACGTGCGTGCCAAGGATCCGCCGCAGCGCCGCATGCAGCAGGTGGGTCGCCGAATGATTGGCCATCAGGCGTCGCCTTCGTTCGCCGTCCACCGCGAGCTCGGCCTGCGCGCCCTTGCGTATCGCTCCGCCAACCAGTTCACCATGGTGCACATGTAGTCCGCCGGCCTGTTTCCGGGTGTCATGCACGACGAAATCTGCCCCGTTGGCAAACCGGATCCGGCCGCGGTCACCGGCCTGTCCTCCACTCTCGGCATAGAACGGTGTCTTGTCGAACACGAGAGCGAGATCGCCCCCGTCCGCTTCCTTCACCGTCTCGCCCTGCCGCACGATTGCCCGCAACCGGCCACGCGTCGTGAGCTGCCGATACCCCTTGAAATAACTCGGTCCGATCTCGTCCACAAGGCGCAGCCACACTCCCTCATCGGCCGCATCGCCGGAGCCGCTCCAGGACTTGCGCGATTCCGATTTCTGGCGCGCCATGGCTGTCTCGAACCCCGCCTCATCAAGACCGATCCCCCTCGCCCGGAGGATGTCGGCCGTCAGGTCGGAGGGAAATCCATAGGTATCATACAGCCGGAACGCGACTTCACCGGGCAGGGTGTCGCCGGTTCCAAGCGATTCGGTCGCCTCGTTCAGCAGCGCCAGGCCGCGCCCCAGCGTGGCCTGGAAGCGGGTTTCCTCCTGCGAAAGCTCCGCCTCGATCGTGTCCCGCGCGCGCGACAATTCCGGATAGGCCGCCCCCATCTCCCCGATCAGCGCCGGCACCAGCCGGTACAGGCTCGGCTCGCGGGCCCCGAGCATATGCGCGTGGCGCATGGCCCGCCGCATGATCCGGCGCAGGACATAGCCCCGGCCCTCATTCGACGGTGAGACCCCATCGGCGATCAGGAAGGAGGTCGCGCGAAGATGGTCGGCAATCACCCGGAATGAGGCCAGCGTCTCGTCTTCAGCCCGGGCAGAAAACACGGTCTCGGCCGCACCGATGAGGGACTGGAAGAGGTCGATCTCGTAATTATTGTGCACGCCCTGGAGCACGGCCGCCATGCGTTCGAGCCCCATCCCGGTATCTATCGACGGTTTCGGCAGGGGGATCCGCTCGCCCCCGGCCGATTGGTCGAACTGCATGAAGACCAGATTCCAGATCTCGATGAACCGGTCGCCATCCTCATCAGCAGAGCCTGGAGGGCCACCTGGTATGCCGGGCCCATGGTCGAAGAAGATTTCAGAGCAAGGGCCGCAGGGACCGGTCTCCCCCATGGACCAAAAATTGTCCGAACCGGCAATCCCGATGATCCGGTCATCGGGCAGCCCGGCAATCTTTCGCCAGAGGTCGCGGGCCTCCCCGTCGTCGACATACACCGTCACCAGCAGACGGGCCGGATCGAGCCCGATCGTCCGGGTCACGAAGGACCAGGCAAACTCGATGGCGTCGTCCTTGAAATAATCCCCGAAGGAAAAATTTCCCAGCATCTCGAAGAAGGTATGGTGCCTCGCCGTATAGCCGACATTATCGAGATCATTGTGCTTGCCGCCCGCCCGGACACATTTCTGGGCGCTCGTCGCCCGGAGGCTGGCGGGACGTTCCTTGCCGGTGAAGACGTTCTTGAACGGCACCATGCCAGCATTGACGAAGAGCAGAGTGGGATCGTTCTGCGGCACCAGTGGCGCCGACCCGATACGCGCATGGCCTTCCCGCTCGAAGAAGGACAAGAATGCTTCTCTCAGGTCATTGACGCTTGTCAAAACAGTGGTCTCGCTGGCTGTGCTGGACTGGCGTCCCTACAGATATCAAAGGACCCGCTCTCCATATCGTTCTGCCCGCTCCAATGCCAAGGGGCCGGCTTGCACGCGAGCGGTTCGGCGACCGGCTAGCCGGTGGCCGCAGCCCCGTCATCCCCTTCATTGCCTGCCGTCAGCATGTCCTCGCTGAACAGGCCGGCATTCTGCCGGATCGCCGCCTCGATCTCGGCGGAGATATCGGGATTCGCCTTCAGGAATTCGCGGGTCTTTTCGCGGCCCTGGCCAATTCGCTGGCCATTATACGAATACCACGACCCCGACTTCTCGACGACTTCCGCCTTGACCCCGAGGTCAATGAGTTCGCCTGTCTTGGAGATGCCTTCACCATAGATAATATCGAACTCGACCTGACGAAACGGCGGAGCAACCTTGTTCTTCACAACCTTCACGCGGGTCTGGTTGCCGATGACCTCATCCTTGTCCTTCAGCGAGCCGATCCGGCGGATGTCCAGCCGAACCGACGCGTAGAACTTCAATGCATTCCCGCCGGTCGTGGTTTCCGGGCTGCCGAACATCACCCCGATCTTCATCCGGATCTGGTTGATGAAGATGACCATGCAATTGGTCTTCGAGATCGACCCGGTCAGCTTGCGAAGCGCCTGGCTCATCAGCCGGGCCTGAAGGCCGGGAAGACTGTCACCCATTTCGCCCTCGAGCTCGGCGCGCGGGGTCAGCGCGGCAACCGAATCGATCACCACCAGGTCCACCGCGCCGGACCGGACGAGCGTATCGGCAATTTCAAGCGCCTGCTCGCCCGTGTCGGGCTGGGACACGAGAAGATCGTCGAGGTCCACGCCAAGCTTCGAGGCATAGACCGGGTCCAGGGCATGCTCGGCATCGACAAAGGCGCAGACCCCGCCATTGCGCTGCGCTTCGGCCACGCTGTGCAGCGCCAGCGTCGTCTTGCCTGAACTCTCGGGTCCGTAGATCTCCACGACCCGCCCCTTCGGCAAACCGCCGATCCCGAGGGCGATATCGAGGCCGAGCGAGCCCGTCGAGATTGCCTCCACGTCGAGCGAGCGATTGTCGCCCAGGCGCATGACAGACCCCTTGCCAAAGGCGCGTTCGATGTTCCCGAGTGCGGTTTCGAGGGCCTTCTGCTTGTCCACGCCGGAATCCTTATCGACTAACTGCAACACCGTGTTGGCCATATCTGTCCTCCATGTTTCACCGGCCCCGGACAATGGCAAGGGCCAGTTGATGCGACGCCTTACATGTACCACACCTGTTCTCAGGAACAAAGAGCGAATTTTTTTTATTGTGCCCCCTTTTCAAATACCGAGCGATGGGACATAGACGGGCAATGCTGAAGCGATCGCCCCCCCGCCAGACCGAAGCGCGCCTGCGCTACCTCGACGCTGACATCGAGGTTCTGTCGGCTGGCAGTTTCGTGAAATGCGCCGTCACCGGCCAGGTCATTCCGCTCGAAGCACTGCGATACTGGAATGTCGAACGCCAGGAAGCTTATGTCGATGCGGCGGCCGCGCTGAGCCGGATGGGCTACGGGGACGGCGGCTGATCATGCGCGCGATCCTCCTTCCCCTTCGGCTGATCGCGCTCGTTTGGATAGCGTGCCTTGTCGCCGTCCGCGTAGTCGCTGCCGGACCGCACGAAACGGCCGGACCGGCTTCCGTGAAGGTTGTGGAGACAGGCGATATCGCGGCAGGCGTTTGGTGCGGCGGAGCCTTGAAACAGGGCGGGCTGGTCATATGCCGGGCACCGCCCGGGGCGCAGCTGGAAACCGACGGGTCCGTGATGACCGTGCCGGACCACGGCCGGGTTCTCTTCGGGCTAGCCCGGAATGCCCCGCCTGAGTTTCGCATTTCGGTCCAGACGACGCAGGGCCGCGACCAGGCGCTGTCCCTGGCGATCGCACCGCGCAATGATCCGGTGCGGCGCATCGAAGGGCTGGAATGCGACAAGGTCGACGCGCGCACCGATGCGCAGAAGGCACACGCCGGGCGATCCTGGACGAAGAAAGTGGCGGCGTTCGCGCGTTTCGATGTGGACGAGCCACCGCACCACGGCTTTCGCCTGCCGACCGAGGGCCGGCCGACCTCGCCCTTTGGTCCGGCAAGAACATATGTGGGGGTGAGCGCTGACACCGGTGAGCCTTGCGAGAAGGTCTCGGTCCATCGCGGCTACGACCTGGCCGCGCCCGTCGGCACGCCGGTCCTCTCCCCGGCGCCGGGGACCGTGCTGCTGGCCGATCCGGACCTTTATTACGAAGGCGGGACAGTCTTTCTCGATCATGGCGGCGGGCTGGTCTCGGTGTTCATGCACCTGTCCGCCGTCGATGTCACTGACGGCCAGAGCGTCGCGGCCGGCGACCGGCTGGGGGCCGTCGGCAACACCGGCCGGACCACCGGTCCACACCTGCACTGGGCGGTAAAATGGCGTGACCCGTCGACGTCCGATCGCAAGGGCGATGTCTATATCGATCCGGAACTGGTCCTTGCCCTGACCGAGGCCGACTGGCTGGCCCGCCCAGCCAACGGACATCAAGGCAGTGGGCACCAAGGCAGCGGTCACCAAGGCGCCGGCGCACACTGAACAGTTACTGCCTCCGGCTCTGTTGCCAAGCCTGCGCCTTCCTCTCTCCCCTGGGCGGGCTCTTGCGCTCGACTGCGACTCCACGGATTTCCACAACATGATCGAGCAATTTACGTGTGGAATTGACGAAGCGGGTCGCGGGCCATGGGCGGGGCCAGTCTGTGCCGGGGCCGTGATCCTGGATCCGGAACGGCCCATTGACGGGCTTGCCGATTCCAAGGCGCTCAGCGAAGCGGCCCGCAACCGGCTCGCCGGAGAGATCATGGACGCCGCGCTGGCCTGGGCACTCGGCTGGGCCACACCCGATGAGATCGACCGGCTGAACATCCGGCGCGCCACCCACCTCGCCATGAAACGCGCCGCCTGCGCGCTCTTTCACCCCGTTTCCCGTATTCTGATTGACGGCGCGGACGTGCCGAGCGGTCTGCCGGCGCCGGGCCGGGCGATCATCGGCGGCGACGCGACAGATCCCGTCATCTCGGCAGCTTCGATTCTCGCCAAGGTCGGTCGCGACGCGCGCATGAGGCGCCTCGACAGCCGCTTTCCGGGCTACGGCTTTGCCGCGCACAAGGGCTATGGCACGCTCCAGCATCGCGACGCGCTCGACCGGCTCGGCCCCTGTCCCGCCCACCGGACGAGCTTCCGGCCCGTGGCCCTGGCGGCGGCCCGGCTGAGCGCCTGACCTGCGCGCCCCCTTGAAGCGTGGGGCGTCTCGGGCCATGGGCTCGGTCATGCCGACACATTCGAGCCCCCCGGAAACGACCGAGGCCACCGCGGCCGCCCATGCGCTCTTCGCCCGCGCGCCGGACACAACCGCGTTCCAGCGGTTACGGCGCCGTCTCGCCCGTCAGGCCATGGACGTCATCGAGGCCTGGAACATGGCGCCGCCGGCCGGGGCGACCGCCGCGCACCGGCCCGGTGAGCGCCCCCGCTGGCTGGTCTGCCTGTCCGGCGGCAAGGACAGTTATGCCCTCTTCGCCATCCTGCTCGACCTCGTCGCCCAGGGCCGGTTGCAGGTCGACCTCCTGGCCTGCAATCTCGACCAGGGCCAGCCCGGCTTTCCCGCCCATGTCCTGCCGGACTGGCTCACCGGTCTCGGCGCCGCCCACCGCATCGAGACCCGCAACACCCACGCGATCGTCATGGAGAAGGTGCCCGAGGGGCAGACCTATTGCGCGCTCTGTTCACGCCTGCGCCGGGGCCATCTCTACCGGGTCGCCCGGGAGGAGGGCTGCTGCGCCATCGTGCTCGGCCACCATCGCGAGGACGTGCTGGCTACCTTCATGCTGAACCTCGCCCATGGCGGACGCCTTGCCGCCATGCCGGCGCGTCTGACCAATGATGCCGGCGATGTCGACGTACTGCGTCCGCTGGTCACGAGCGCGGAAGCGGACCTTGCCCGGCTCAGCGCAGGCCTCGGCTGCCCGATCATCCCGTGTGATCTGTGCGGGTCGCAGGATGGCCTTCAGCGCAGGCAGATGGCCGCAAGGCTCGATGCCTGGGCCGCCGAGACCCCCGGGCTGCGGGACAGCATGCTGCGCGCGCTCGGCAATGTCCGCCCCGGCCACCTGCTCGACCCACGCCTCGCCGGCCCGGAAACCGGCGGCGACGATCCCGACGTGCCCTAGGGGCACGGCTTGCCCCGGCGCGCCCATGCGGATACCGCTGGGATCATGGCGAACACCTCCACAGATCCGAGCGGCCATTATGCCGCGCTGACCGGCCCCGATGCGATCCGCGACGGCCTGGCCGGGGTCGGCTACATCGCGTCCGACGACATTGCCACCATGGTTTTCCTGGCCGACCGGCTGCGCAAGCCGATTCTCATCGAGGGCCCGGCCGGGGTCGGCAAGACCGACCTGGCCGTCTCGCTTGCGCGCTGGCTCGACGTGCCGGTCACCCGGCTGCAGTGCTATGAGGGCCTCGACGAGGCCAAGGCGCTGTATGAATGGCAGTATGGCAAGCAGCTGCTCTATACCCAGTTGTTGCGCGAACGGCTCGACGCCATCCTTGGCGACGCCGCCGATATCGAGGCCATCACAGCCCGGCTGCATGATTTCGACGATATCTTCTTCTCGCCCGAATTCCTCGCGCCCCGGCCCCTGCTCAAAGCCATGCAGCAGGCTGGGCCCTCGGTTCTGCTGATCGACGAGATCGACAAGTCGGACGAGGAATTCGAGGCCTTCCTGCTTGAGGTCCTGTCGGACTACCAGGTCACAGTGCCCGAGATCGGCACGATCCGGGCGGAGGTGCCGCCGCTGGTCATCCTGACGTCGAACAATGTCCGCGAGCTGGGCGATGCGCTGAAACGGCGGTGCCTGCACCTGCATATCGGATTTCCCGATGCCGAACGCGAGCGCGCCATTGTACAGGCCCGCGTGCCCGGCGTCGGGGCGGACCTGCTCAATCAACTGGTCGCCTTCGTGCAGTCGCTACGCGAGGCCGACATCAAGAAGCGGCCCTCGATTGCCGAAACCGTCGACTGGGCGCGAACCCTGCTGCTCATGCATGCCGACATGCTCGACGAGACCCTTGTCCGCCGCACGCTCAATGTCCTGCTCAAGCATGAGAGTGACATTGCCGCGGTCGACCGGAGCCTTGCGAAATTCGCCCGCGAGGCGCGCGACACGGCCGGCGGCACCGGGCGACTGGCCAGCGGTTTTCCGGACCTTTCATGAGCGCCGAACGGACGCTGACCGACTTCATCCGCGCGCTGCGGTCGGCGGAAGTGGCCGTTTCGCCGGCCGAGGCGATTGATGCGGCGCGCGCCCTGCGCGTTGTCGGGTATGGCGATCGCTGGATGATGAAACGCGGCCTGCGTGGCGTCCTGGCCAAGTCTGAATCCGATATCGATACCTATGACCGGCTGTTCGATCTCTTCTTCGCCGCCCGCCCACTGGACAATGCGGATCCGTCCCGCGGCGCCGCAGGCGATGACAGGGAGGAAGCCGAGACCCGGCCGGACCCTGGCACGGGCAGCGAGACCGGCGGCGAAGACGATGCCGAAGTCGATGATGGCGGTAATGGAGAACCGGCCACACCGGACCTCCTTGACCTTGCCGAGGGCGGCGATGAGGCCGCCATCGCCATGGCACTGGAGACGGCCGGGCGGGCCGTGGGGCTCCAGGACATCCGCTTTTCGACCCAGACCGGCTATTTTGCCCAGCAGATGATGAAGGAGATGGGCGTTGAGCGGCTTGAAGCCCGCCTCCTGGATCGCTTGCGCGAACGCAGCGAGGAGGCCAGCGCCGAGGCCGAGCGGCTGATGGAGATCCGGCGCGAGATGATGATGCGCGCCCGTGCCCATGCCGACCGCCAGTTCGACATATATGGCGCAGGACAGACCCAGCAGTTCCGCGAAGACGTGCTGGCCGAACGCGCGATCAGTGCGCTCGACATGGCCGATCTCCGGCGGATGAACCTGCTCATCGCAAAGCTCGCGAAAAAGCTTGCCACCCGGCATTCCCGCCGGCGGCGGCGACGAAATCGCGGCCAACTCGACATCCGGCGGACCATCCGCGCCAATGCCGGCCTGGGCGGCGTCCCATTCGAGCTGCACTGGCGCCAGAAACGGCGAGACCGGCCAAAATTCGTTGTGATCTGCGATGTTTCAGGGTCCGTCGCGCGCTATGTACGCTTCCTCCTGCTGATGCTGCACAGCCTTCGCGAGGTCGTGCCCGACCTGTCGGCCTATGCCTTTTCGGCCCGGCTGCGGGATATCGGGGACTGGCTGGATACGGACGGTTTCGAGGCAGCCATGGCGCGCATCATCAAGGAGATCAGCTTCGGCTCAACCGATTACGGCCAGGCGCTGTCCGACCTCAAGGTCAGCCACTGGGCCGAGATCGACCGGCGCACCACGCTGATCATTCTCGGCGACGGACGCTCCAATTATGGTGATCCCAGGCTGGATCTCTTCAGCGAAGCCACCGCGCGGGCGAAGCAGACCCTCTGGCTCTGCCCGGAGCCGCGCTCGGTCTGGGGCACCGGCGACAGCGAGATGCTGCGCTACCAGCCCTATTGCTCGACCATGGTGGAGGTGTCCAACCTCAAGAGCCTCGAACGGGCCATCGACGAGGCGCTTGCGGCCTACAACTGATCCGGTGGCGGCCCGCCAGGCAAGCCATTGCCGGCATCGAACAGGTGGCTGTAGCGGGCGGACACATCGGTCAGGTCGATCTCGTTGAGGAAGGTCGAATAGGCGAGATAGGAGACGAGGTGCCGGAGATCGCTGATCCAGGGCGGCACGATCTTCGGCGGGTCGATGAGCCCGGCCTCGCGCAGCATGCCCATGGCCTCGAGGTCGGCCAGGTCCAGTTTTCCGACGAAGAGCAGGCGGATGTGCACCGCGTCGCCAACCCGGATGGCTGTCCGCAGGTAATTGTGCACCTCGACCAGTCCGCCGAGATAGACGCTGTCCTTGGTGAACGGCGCGCCGCCCTCGACGCGACCGCCGCGCACCACGCGCCGGGCATTCTCGAACGCCTCGAACGGGGCGTCGCTATCGCTGCGTTCACGAAAGAAACGGTAGAGATCGATGAAGTCGGCGCCGTCCTCGGCCATCGCAACGGCGATGGTCCGGTTCGCGAGGCGGCGAAACCGCCGTGGATCCAGGGCGCCGGAGATGAATTCGGCAAAGACCGCGAGCCCTTCCTGCGTTTTCGTGTTGCCGGGATGGCTTTCCGCCAGGATCGGGAACTGCGCCTGTGCGGCCCCATTGCGGCCCGTTGCGATGTGGATCAGCGCCTCGTGCTGCAGCAGCTGGTCGATATCAAGATCGGAAAAGGCCGCATCGGCGCGCAAGCGGATACCGTTGCGGCTGGCCGTGGCCTTGGCCGAGAGGCTGCCTGAAAGGCTGACCTGCGGCGCGTCCTCACCGAAATACAGCGGCAACTGCGCATCGAGCGCCGCCTTGATATCCGCCGCTGACAGTCGCGCCGGCGATTCCAGCTTCGACCGGCCGGGCTCGAACCCGGACAGCATGTCATCAAGCCGCACCGCCAGGTCCAGCGCGCTGCGATGGCCATCGGCCAGCGGTGTGCGGGCGCTGCCATAGAGCGCTTCGGACAGGGTGAAGAAGGCTGCCGTTCCGGTCGACTGCAGCAGCGCGCCGGTCACGTCGGTGGTATCGGCAAAGCGGCGCAGCCAGTCATGCACCGGGCTGGATCCATCGATCAGGGCGCGGGCCGCCTCGATCCGCTCCTGTCCCGGGGCCGGGTCCACCACCGGATAGTCCGGCCGCGGCAACTCGCTTTCGCCTGACGCCAGGAAAGCCTCGGCCAGCGAACGGTCCCAGGCTAGCGTCCGTAGCACGGGCAGCCGGTCCTCGGCCTCGAGCAGCAGGCGGCTCGCACGGGTCAGCCTCTCGACCTCCCGTGCGGAAAACGGAGCCAGGCTCATTCGAGACCCAGCTTCGCGCGGAGGATCGTGTTCACCGCGCCCGGATTGGCCTTGCCGCCTGTCGCCTTCATCACCTGGCCGACGAACCAGCCCATCGCCTTCGGCTTCTCCTTCACCGATGCGGCCTGCTCGGGATTGGCGGCGATGATCTCGTCCACCACCCGCTCGATGGCGCCAGTATCGGTGACCTGTTTCAGCCCCTCCCGCTCGACAATATCCGCCGGTGCGTCGCCGGTCTCGATCATCTTCTCGAACACCGTCTTGGCGATCTTGCCCGAGATCGTGTCATCGGCGATGAGATCGACCAGTCCGCCCAGCCGGGCCGCCGAGACCGGGCTGTCGGCCAGCGCGATGTCCTCGCGGTTGAGATAGCCGAAAAGCTCCTGCGACACCCAGTTTGCCGCGAGTTTCGGGTCTCGCCCCCGGGCCACGGCCTCATAGAACGCCGCCCGCTCGGCATCGGCCGTCAGCACCCCGGCATCATAGCGCGACAGGCCATAGTCGCGCTGGAACCGCGCCCGTTTCTGGTCCGGAAGTTCCGGCAGCTCCGCACCGATCGCCTCGATCCATGCCGGATCCAGTTCCAGCGGCAAGAGGTCCGGCTCGGGAAAATAGCGATAGTCATGCGCGTCCTCCTTGGACCGCATCGAGCGGGTCTCCCCCTTCACCGGATCGAACAGGCGCGTCTCCTGGTCAACCGTGCCGCCGGTTTCGAGAATGTCGATCTGCCGGCGCGCCTCATATTCGATGGCCTGCTGGATGAAGCGGAAGGAGTTCATATTCTTGAGTTCACATCGCGTACCGAGATGGTCGAAATCGCCAGTCGCGCGGAAGCGCTCATAGGCGCCCGGCCGGCACACCGAGACATTCACATCCGCCCGCAGGTTACCCTTTTCCATGTCGCCATCGCAGGTGCCGAGCGCCACCACAATCGCCTTCAGCTTCTTGACATAGGCCGCAGCCTCCAGCGGCGTCCTGATGTGCGGCCGCGAGACGATCTCCATCAGTGCCACGCCCGACCGGTTGAGATCGACATAGGTGGCATCGGGGTCCATATCATGGATGGACTTTCCGGCATCCTGTTCGAGGTGCAGCCGTTCGATCCCCACGGTGAAGCTGTAGGCCGGATCACCATGCGCCGGCTCGACATCCACCTCGATCTCGCCCTCGCCAACGATGGGATGCTCGAACTGGCTGATCTGGTAGCCCTGCGGCAGGTCGGGATAGAAATAGTTCTTCCGGTCGAAGCGCGACCAGGTGTTGATCTGCGCCTTGAGACCCAGCCCGGTGCGGATCGCCTGCTCGACGCAGAACCGGTTGATCACTGGCAGCATGCCCGGCATGGCTGCATCCACCAGGGACACGTTGGTATTGGGGTCGGCTCCATACGCCGTCGGCGCACCGGAAAAGAGCTTCGACGCCGAGGCCACCTGCGCATGGACTTCCAGCCCCATGACCAGTTCCCACGCCCCGGTTTCGCCCTCGATCCGGTAGGCTGGTCGCATCTCGCCCATTGGTGGCTCCTTCGTGTCTGTCCCGGCCATCGCCGAACGCTGCTCTCTTGCATAGCCAGACCCGCCCTGCCCTGTCGAGCCGGGAGGTCTGCCGCTCCTCACCAGACCGGCCGTCGCCGGCCACGCCCCCGGCGCTACATCTTGCCGCAGACGCGGTTTCGCGCCAGACTGGCGATCGCCAAACGTGCCCACGCCAACCTTGACTGCACCGGCCTTGACTGCACCGGCCTTGGCGGCGCCAGACTTGATTACGCCACACAGGAGGAGGGAGCCTGCGATGATCTTCCGGATGCTGCTTGATGGCGCGGGGCTCGAGGAACGCCCGCTGGTGCGCCGCTTCCTGCGCCACCTCCTGGGCGGAGCTGGCATCGGCCTGCTGCTTGGCGCATGCGGCTATTTCGCCATCCTCATTTCCATGGACAGCCAGTCCATCGAGATCCCGCTGCTGTTCGGCCTCGCCATGTTGTTGCAGGCGGCGGCCGTTGGCGGGCTGGTCGGCTCAGGCGTGTTCATGTCCCGCATCACCGACCGCACCCATGCCGGCGCCGTCGGCGAGACCGATCCTGCCACATCCGACACCCCCATGGTGGACTGAGACGGCGCCGGCCAAGCGTACGGCGCACGGCCGCGCTGCCGCCCCTTTCCCCCCGCCAGCCGCCTGGGCCGTCCCCGCGCGCGGGGCTCAGGCGTTGATCAGCGACCGGCCGGCATAGACCGCCGAGCCGCCCAGTTCCTCCTCGATACGGATCAGCTGGTTGTACTTGGCCAGCCGGTCGGAGCGGGCCAGCGAGCCGGTCTTGATC
>CAZDMQ010000044.1:0-28782 GCA_964506685.1 uncultured Hyphomonadaceae bacterium
GGCGGCTGGATTGGACGCGGTCGCATAGGTCCCGCCAAGGGCCAGGAATTCAGCCTCATTGACGCCTTCGCCGATCGCAGCGCCGACCGTGCCGCCTCCGGTCCCGCTGCCGCCTGCGTCCCCGCCGCCGTTCCCGTCCGCCGGAGCGACTTCGATGAAGTCGATCCGTCCG
This sequence comes from uncultured Hyphomonadaceae bacterium, assembly GCA_964506685.1. GTDB lineage: Bacteria > Pseudomonadota > Alphaproteobacteria > Caulobacterales > Hyphomonadaceae > UBA5336. Next base: position 173 of record CAZDMQ010000044.1, read on the forward strand.
AACTCGCCGCCAATCTTGGTCGAGCGGATGCCCAGTACGTCATCGGTGGCGAGGTTCATCTGGAAGGTTTCGGTTTCCGGTGTCCCGAAACCGTCGCCGCCGCCATCCCCGATCCACGTGTGGACAATGTTGTCATTGAGCAGGAGCGCGTACGCCGCTTCACCATCACTTTCATCGAGATAATGGACAGTGACGTCATAGCTGCCAGTGGGCCCCGTGAAATCGCCCCAGGCATTGCCCGTCTGGAACACCTCAATTCCGCGCCCGCCGGAGAGGTCGTCCCGGGAAAACACGGCGTAGGCCCTGCGTTCAAGGCTTTCCGCTTCAGTGCGCCCAATGCTGATGTCCATGATACGTCCCCACTCTGTCCCTGCCGCGCCGGAACGCGTTCGACCGGGCACCTTGCCCACTCACATATGTTAACTCCTTCTTAACACTTCTGGCCAGTGTCCAGTACATTCCCTCCGGAACCTACCGCGACCGGCCCGGTTACCCGCCAGCATCGAAGGGACGAAGGGACCAAAGGTGGCCCTCACAGCCATCATGCGAAAGCTCATCATCCTCGCAAACGCACTCATAAGAGACGACCGGAAATGGTCGCCACGCCTCGCTTGACAAAGACGGATACTCTAGTCCGGGGAATTGGCCGGGAGGGCGTACTGGGACCCCTCCTCGGCCTGCATGCCCCGCAAGAGGCTCACGCAACACACGAGCAGCAGGACGGCGAAGGGCAGCCCCGCAGCAATTGCACCGGCCTGAAGCGTCGTGAGGGCTGTGGACCCGCCACCGACCAGCAACACGATCGCCACCAGGCCTTCCATGCTGGCCCAGAATATCCTCTGGGGAACAGGGGCATCGAGCTTCCCACCCGCCGTGATGGAATCGATAACCAGCGAACCAGAGTCCGACGAAGTCACAAAGAAGACCAGCAAGAGGATGATGCAGACGAACGACATGATCCCGGCGAATGGCATGGTGTCCAGCATCTGGAACAGGACCAGCGAGACATCGTCGATCCCGGCCGGCAGCTGGCCGACGCCTGCCTTGACCTGCTCGATGGCTGTCACGCCGAAGGCGGTAAACCAGATCAGCACAACGACCACCGGTACGCCCATCACGGCGAGGAGGAATTGCCGCACCGTGCGGCCGAGCGAGACGCGCGCGATGAACATGCCGACGAAAGGCGACCACGACACCCACCACGCCCAGTAGAAGATCGTCCAGCCATGGAACCAGTCGCCATCGTTCCGGCCGATCCAGTTACTGAGTGCGGGCGTCTCGGCGATATAGGCGACCGCACTGGTGCCAATTCCGGTGACGATGGCGAGCGTCGGCCCGGCCACGATGATGAAGGCCAGCACGCCAATGGCCAGGGCGATGTTCATATTGCTGAGCACCTTGACGCCGCCGTCCAGCCCGCGCACCACCGATACGATTGCCAGTGACGTGATGAGCACGATGATCAAGACCTGCGACAGCAGGCTCGCCTCGATCCCGAACAGGAAGTGGAGGCCGCTGGCCGCCTGCTTCGCCCCGAGCCCCAGCGAGGTGGCCAGGCCAAACAGCGTCGAGACGACCGCCACCAGATCAATGACATGCCCGGGCCAACCCCACACCCTGTCTCCGAGAAGCGGATAGAACGCCGAGCGAATGGTCAGCGGCAGCCCCTTGTTGAAGGTGAAGAAGGCCAGCGCGAGCCCGACCACGGCATAGATGGCCCATGGCGTGACGCCCCAGTGGAACACTGTCGCCGCGAAGGCCATACGTTCAGCCTCGGGCGTGAGCGGCTCGACACCCAGCGGCGTGCCCGACCAGCCCGTGTAATAGGCGAGCGGTTCTGCGGCGCCGTAGAAAACCATGCCGATGCCAACACCCGCTGCGAACAACATTGCCAGCCAGGACAGTGTGGAGAACTCCGGCCGGGCTTCCCTGCCGCCAAGTCGGATCCGGCCCAATGGCGACACGGCCAGACCGATGCAGAATAGGAAGGTCACATTCACCGTGATCACGTAGAACCAGTCGAATGTGTTGATCGTCCAGTCACGGGCACCGAGCAGCACCGTGGAGGCCAGGTCCGGCATCAAAAGTGAACCGGCCACAAACGTCAGGACGAGGCCAGCCGAAAGAAAGAAGACGGGATTGTGGATGTCGAATCCCAGCCACTCGACATTGTCCTGTCCGACTTCGTAGTCTGTTTCATAGTCGATCTCGGTATGATCGACAGTCTCGGTGTCATGGTCGGTCAATCGGTGCTCCTTGCAGCCGCTTCTTACATGCGTTGAAACTGCTTCTGCAGTCTGAAATTTCAATTGTCGAATCTTGACCCGCATTCATGCAGTTGCGTTGCACAAATGCAACACTCTATTAAAGCACTGTATTTAATGTGAATTATCTCTTTTCTCCACTCTGGTCCGGTCATCCGGTGACGTGTCACATCCGTCCGGTCTTTCAATTGTCTAAATATCCTATAGGTCCGGCACCGTGATCGGCTGACCGATCCGTTCCGAGTTGAACTCTGGGCGCGCGTTGAATCAACGCGCTCGCCCGACAACCAAGGGGAAATTCATGTTCCGTATGATGAATGGCGCTTCGCTGCTCGCCATGTCGACTGTCCTTTGCGCCACCGGCGCGCTCGCGCCTGCTCAGGCCCAGGAGCAGGCAAACCCGGCTGCGCAGGCCGAACCGGAGCCGGCCGGGACCTATGTCCGCCGGCTGAAGGCCGTGACCGTGACGGCGACAAAGCGCGCCGAAAGCGCGCAGTCTATCCCGGTGACGGTCAATGCCATCGGCGAGGAGGAGCTCGACGCACTCGATATCGACACCTTCGGCGACTACCTCGCACAGCTCCCCAGCGTTTCGGCGGGGGGCTCCGGCCCGGGCCAGAATACGATCTACATCCGCGGCGTTGCCTCGACGACCCCGAACCTGACGACCGCGGGCGTTGCAGGTCTCGCGCCCAACGTTGCGTTCTATCTCGATGAACAACCGCTCGCCCAGCCCGGCCGCAACCTGGATGTCTATGCCGCCGACCTCGAACGCATCGAGGTCCTTTCCGGTCCCCAGGGCACGTTGTTCGGTGCGAGTTCGCAGGCCGGCACGGTCCGGCTGATCACGAACAAGCCAGTGATCGGCGAGTTCGAGGCGGGCGTGCGCGGCGGCATCAGCTTCACCGATGGCGGCGAGATGTCGAACAAGGCCGAAGGTGTCATCAACATCCCGATCGGTGACAAGTTCGCGGTGCGCGGCGTCGTCTTCTCCGACAGCCAGGGCGGCTATATCGACAACGTTCCGGGCACGCGAACCGCTCTGGACTCGGCCCGGTTCCGGCCGGCCGGCACGGTCCGCGGCAATGGCCTGCCCGTCTCCGACCAGCGGGCAGGCTTCCAGGCCGGCGCTGATGTCTCCAACGTCACCTTTCTCGAGGCCAACAATGCCGGGATCGTCGAAAAGGATTTCAATGACACGAACTACAGCGGCTACCGCCTCAGCGGCCGTTACGAATTCACTCCCGACTGGCGCCTGACTGTCGGACTCGCCCAGCAGGACGTGGACAGCGACGGGGTCTTCTTTTCCGATCCCGAACTGGATGACGACTGGGAAATCCAGCGGTTCGAATCCGACAAGCTGGAGGACAGTTTCACGAACGCCAGCTGGACGCTCGAAGGCCAGCTCGGTGCGCTTGAAGCCGTGTATACAGGGGCCTTCACGAACCGGGAAACCGATCAGCGGGTCGATTATTCCGACTACCTCTTTGTCGGCCAGTACCTGCCCTACTACATCTGCGACGGATCGGTGACGTACCCCGGCGCCGAGGGACCGACCGGCACCTGCCAGCCGCCCAACCTGTTCGTGAAATCGGATTCCGAGACAGATGTCCTGACCCAGGAGCTGCGGTTCAACACCCCCGCCGAACACCGGCTGCGCGCAACGTTCGGCGGCTTCTACAGCGATCTCGAACTGGCCGAGCGGAACGACTTCACCTATCCGGGATCAACCCGGGTTGTCGGCTTCAATGGCAATATCGGCTTCGCGCCGAACTTCCCACTGACGAATACGGACGCAACCGGCGAGATCGGCAATGCGGCCCCGGGGTATTTCTCGGACGCTGGTCCCTTCCCCGAGGGAGTCATTTTCCGCAATGACGTTTTGCGCACCGACGAGCAGCTGGGCGTGTTCGGCGAGGCAACCTTCGATGTCGTCCCCGACCTCTTCGCCGTCACGCTCGGGGCGCGCTGGTATGATATCGAGGTCGATCTCAAGGGCAGCGCGAACTCGTCGTTCTTCAATCTCGGCCAGACCGCCGACGCGCAGGCATTCGGAACCAACATCTCCGCCCAGTACGCGCCGGACAATCCCGACGGGAACCCCGACACCGCGGCAACCGATGGGGTGATCCTGAAGGGCACGCTGGAATGGACGCCGACATCCGACCTGCTGTTCTTCGCTACCTATTCGGAAGGCTTCCGGCCCGGCCTGCTCAACCGCCCCGGCGGTGCCCAGGGCCCCGACGGCTACATCGTGCCGTTCGAGGTCGATACCGACGAGGTCACCAATTACGAGATTGGCTGGAAGACCTTCCTGTTCGACGGCGCCGTCCGGTTCAACGGCAGTGCCTTCTTCGTTGACATCGAGGGCCTGCAGACGACGATCTTCGATCCCAGCATCGTCAACCTGTTCTTCTCGGACAATGCCGCCGATGCGGAAGTCATGGGCGTGGAAGGGGACTTCACCTGGGCGCCGGCCAACCTCGAAGGGCTCACCCTTGCAGGCGCCTTCTCGGCTCTCGACACCGAAATCACCTCGGTTCTGGTGCCAACGGGAGACGTCCTCGAAGGCTCGCCGCTTGCCTTCGCACCCGAATTCCAGGGCAATCTGCGGGCGCGCTACGAGTGGCCGGTGACCGTTGCCGGTTCGACCTATGACGCACACGTCATGCCGCAACTGGTGTACTCTTCGTCCTCCTTCTCGGACATCATCGAGATCAACAAGATCGAGCTCGATGCCTATACAACTCTGGCCCTCAGCGCAGGCGTTGCGAAAGACAACTGGACCGTTGAACTCTTCGCGGAGAACCTGACCAACGAAGCGGCCGAGACGTCCGGCAGCTTTGTCTTCGACCGTTCAAGGCTTAACCTGGCCCGTCCCCGCACCATCGGGCTGCGCTTCGGGGTCGACTTCTGAGCCCGGTCCCCTATCGGAGGAGGGCGTCCCGGCACCGGGGCGCCCTCTCCAACCTGCTCCACGCCACATGACAACACAGACTGCCGACCCTGCCATCGAGACCATCAAGGCCGCCCGTGCGGCAATGAAGGCTGGTCGCTTCGCAGACGCCCGGCAGCTCCTCGCTCCGCTTCTGGTCAACGGACAGGACCCGTCACAGCCGGCTCCTCCAGGGCCATCTGCGGCGGACGTGCAAACTGCTGATGCAAACGCGGCCGGGTCGAGCCATGTCGACGCGCTCTACATGGACGCAGCCTGCGCGCGCTACCTGAAAGCCTTCGAAGACGCCAGGCAGAGGCTGGACCAGCTACTTTCCATCGCGCCGGACTTTGGGCGCGCCTGGCAGGAGGCCGGACATCTGGCCCGCGACCAGGGCGACCCGGACCGTGCACTGGCGGCCTACCGGCAGGCCTGTCGGCTCAATCCTGCCCTGGAAGCCAGCTGGCGGGCGCAGGGCGACCTCCTGCAGCAATCCGGTCGCCAGCAAGACGCGGCGGCCGCCATGGCCCAGGCCGAACGTCTCCGCACCTTGCCGAAACCTTTGCTGACCGCCAGCCACCTCCTCGCCGAGGGCAAGCTCGCGCGCGCAGAAACCCTTTGCCGGGACTTCCTGCGGACCCGTCCGACCCATGTCGAGGGGATGCGCCTGCTCGCCGAGATCGGCACAAGGCTGGGCATCCTCGAGGACGCCGAGATCCTGCTTGAGCACGCCGTCAGGCTGGAACCCGAAACGATCCAGCTCCGGCTCGATTATATTCAGGTGCTCCGCAAGCGACAGAAATTCGCTGCAGCCCTCGCCGAGGCCGAGGCGCTGCACGCGCGCGATCCCGACAATCCACTGTTCCAGTCGCACCTCGCCATCGAGCGCATGCAGACCGGCGACCTGGCCGGTGCGCTCGCACTCTTCGACGAGGTCCTGGCGCGTCTGCCGAATGATCCGGCAACGCTGACCTCCAGGGGCCATGCCCTCAAGACCTGGGGGCATCAGGATGACGCCGTGCGCGCCTACCGCACGGCCTGTGCCGCCCGTCCCGAGCAGGGCGATGCCTGGTACGCGCTCGCCAATCTCAAGACCTACCGTTTCACCGACGCCGAAGTTGCGCAGATGCAGGGCTTGGCCGAACTGGCCGAGCTTGCCCTGCCCGACCGCGTGCATCTGTGCTTCGCACTTGGCAAGGCAATGGAGGATCGCGGCGCCGTAGACGAGGCCTTTGCCTATTATGCGCGGGGCAACCGCCTGAAGCGAAGCCAGTCTCGCTATACCTCCGAAGGCATGGAAGCGGAATTCGCCGCACAGAAGGCGACATGCACCGCCGACTTCTTCGCCTCGCGCGCCGGAGTGGGCCACCCGGCCCCCGATCCGATCTTCATCGTCGGCCTGCCGCGCGCAGGCTCAACGCTGGTCGAACAGATCCTTGCCTCCCATTCCGCAGTCGATGGGACGCTGGAGCTACCGAACATCCTGTCGCTGTCCCAGCGCCTCCGCGGACGCGACAGGAGCGGCGGCGGCGCCTATCCGGCCATACTCGAAACCCTGGACCGAGACCAGCTGGCCGCCTTTGGCGAGGAATACATCGACAGTACCGCAATTCACCGCCAGGGCGCCCCCTTCTTCACCGACAAGATGCCGAACAATTTCCGTCATATCGGCCTCATTCACCTGATCCTGCCCAATGCAAGGATCATCGATGCCCGACGGGCGCCGATGGACTGCTGCTGGTCAGGCTTCAAGCAGCTGTTCGCGGAAGGTCAGGAATTCACTTACGGGCTCAAGGAAATCGGTCGTTACTACCGTGCCTATGTCGATCTGATGGCCCACTGGGACGAGGTCCTGCCCGGCAAGGTGTTGCGGGTCCAGCATGAAGACGTGGTCGCCGATCTCGAAGGACAGGTTCATCGCATTCTCGATCACTGCGGCCTCCCGTTCGAGCCGGCCTGCCTCGATTTCCATGCGACCCAACGCGCGGTTCGTACCGCGAGTTCCGAACAGGTGCGCCAGCCAATCAACAGCCGTGGTCTGGACGCCTGGCGAAAATTCGAGCCTCATCTCGGTCCTTTGAAAACCGCGCTTGGCTCCGGCCTCGCCCCAGAATAGCAGGCTTTCCGATGAGCCAGAGGTCGAATGATGCCCTTGTATCGATCCGCCGGATCCAACGCCGGATCGAAACCGATACGAGGAAGCTCGCCCAGGCTGCGAAGCTGACCCCGTCCCAGGTCCTTGTGCTGCAGATTCTCGAAGAGCGCGGCGAGACTGCCGTTGGCGACATCGTGAAGGCCACACAGCTGAGCAATGCGACGATTACCAGCCTCGTCGACAAGATGGCCGAGCGGAACCTCGTCAGCCGACGGCGCTGCCAGGAGGACCGCAGACGGGTCTGGCTGACCATCCACCCGGCCGGTCGGGAAGCGCTCGCGCGGGTTCCCGGTTTTCTGCAGGAAACCTTCGAGCAGAGGTTCGATGAGCTTGCGGACTGGGAGCAGGCCATGCTGGTCGCCGCCCTCGAGCGTGTCGCCCGCCTCCTCGACGCCGAATCCCTTGACGCCGCGCCGATCCTCGCCGCAGGCGCCATACTGGAACAGAAGCCGGGCGCGCTCTGACAAAGCCGGTACCGTAACAATGGACGGCGGCAGGGTAGCCGCGACCGTCACGTAGAATTCGCTCAATGGCTGTGTCTTGCCTTTAAAAATCAACCGGTTAATACTGTTGCCGGGTTGATGAAGGAACAGGTGGCCAGCGCCTGGCGCCGCAGCGGGGACGTCTTCCTCGCGGACGGCAGAAGGCATTGTGGCGCGCCGACGCGACAGGGGCTTTTCATGGATCATGAAACACGGCTTGTGGAAGATGTCTGGAAACGGATGGCCCCCTCCAGGAGGGCGGCTGCAGAGGACGAGCGTCCAATGGGCGGAAAGGTCCCACCCTCCCTGCCCGTAATCCCGATCAAGCAGGCGTCAAAGGCCAGCGGGCATCGGGGCGCACGGCCCCCGCGCAATCCAGTAACCAGGTTTTTCGATCCCTGAAGCTCCCCCGCCGATGGCTTTTCGGGGATCGCAGGGCGCGTTCCGGGGGGAGGCAAGTGCACCTTTGTGCGCCGCCCATGGTGACCTCACCCGCGCAGGTCGTCTCCGGCATCGTTGCGGCTTTGCTCACCTGCCCCGGTTGGGGTGACAGAGCGGATATCCGCCTGCTCCGGCGGCGGTGACGCGCGGCCATTGGCAGATTTCATGCCCCGCACGAGCGCGACAAGAAGACTGGCGAGCAGGATGAGCATCGCGAGTACCGCCCCGTAGGTCATGAACGTGTCCAGGAAGTCCGCCACAGTGTACCTCTCGCAAGATGGACATAAACTCTAGGTTGATCCGCGATGCCTGTCACGCGGGGGCCTCAACCCAGAGCATCGAGCCCCGCACGAGCCGCCTTCAGCCGCGTCTGCCGAGCGCGCCCCTCCGCCATCCGTTCGCGGTTCTCCTCGACCACTTCAGGCGGCGCCTTGGCGATGAAACTCTCATTCGCGAGTTTTTTCTCCAGTCCGGCAAGCTCCTTCTCCAGGCGCCCGATTTCCTTGTCGAGCCGCGCCTTCGCCTCACCAACATCGATAAGGTCGGCAATCCTGAGTGCCAGCGTATCCTCGCCGAGCACGGTGGCGATGGCACCTGCCGGCACCTCGGTCTCGATCCGGGCACTGTCCAGCCTGGCCATGCGTTCGATCACCTCACGGTGACGCTCCAGCCGTCTTGCCGTTGCCTTGCGCGCCTTGACAAGCGCCATCGGGACCTTGGCGCCGGCATTGACGCCGAGGTCGGACCGCACCGAACGGATCTCGGAGATCGCTTCGATGACCCATTCCATCTCTTCCCTCGCCTTCTTCGAGGTAAAGCTCTTGCCAAAGCTCGGCCAGCGCTCGCGCATGAGAAAGCCTTGCCGCGTCGGGCCATGCTCGGACAGCTTCTCCCACAACTCCTCTGTCACGAAGGGCATGAAGGGATGCAGCAGCCTGAGGATATGGTCGAGGGTCCAGCCCGCGACCCGCCGCGTCTCGGCCTTGGCGTCCTCATCAGCACCATTCAGAAGCGGCTTGATGAGTTCGAGATACCAGTCGCAGAAGACGTTCCAGACGAACTTGTAGGCCGCGCCGGCCGCGTCATTGAAGCGATAGGCCTCGAGTGCCTCCGTCGCCTCATCAAAACTGGCCGCCAGCTCGCCCACGATCCAGCGATTGACCGGCTGTTCGAGCGCCCTGGGGTCGAGATCGCCGCCCCAGTTCTGGCATTCATTCATCTGGCAGAAGCGGGCCGCGTTCCATAGCTTGGTCGAGAAGTTCCGGTTGCCTTCCACCGCCTGTTTCGACAGCCGGATGTTCCGCCCCATGCCGGCCATGCGCGCCATGGTGAAGCGCATGGCGTCAGCGCCATACTCGTCGATGAGCTCCAGCGGGTCGATCACATTGCCCTTGGACTTGCTCATCTTCTGGCCCTTCTCGTCGAGGACGAGGGCGTGGATGTAGACGTCCCGGAAGGGCACCTCCTTCATGAAGTGCAGCCCCATCATCATCATCCGGGCGACCCAGAAAAAGATGATGTCGAAGGCGGTGACGAGCACCGAGCCGGGATAGAAGGTCCTGAGTTCCGCCGTCTCGTCCGGCCAGCCCAGCGTCGAGAACGGCCAGAGCCCCGAGCTGAACCAAGTGTCGAGGACGTCCGGATCTTGAACGATCTTGACAAAAGGTCGTTTCGAAATCGCGTCACGCCCGTAGCCAGCCGCTGGCATATCGGTTTTCCAAAGCCTGACCTCAAGTTCCGTCCCGTAGTAATCCTTTGCCATCCGCAACGCGGAACTCTCATCCGGCGCGCAAAATTCTCGTGTTCCTTCCGAATTGTGGACCAACGTTTCGCCGATCAAACGATCTGGGTCGTTTGCAAACTCCCGCTCGACCGTTTCCTTAGTAGGCCCATACCAGGCCGGTATCCGATGTCCCCACCAGAGTTGCCGGGAGATGCACCAGGGCTCGATATTCTCGAGCCAGTTGAAATAGGTCTTCGCCCAGGTCTCCGGCCTGAACGCCGTCCGCCCCTCACGCACCGCCGCCAGCGCCGGCTCCGCGAGCGTCTTGGCGTCCACGAACCATTGGTCCGTCAGCAGCGGCTCGATCACCACGCCCGACCGGTCGCCAAAGGGCTGCATGATGGTCTTGTCCTCGACCAGAGGGACCAGATTGCCGTCTTCGTCAGGCACCATCACCGCCAGTCCCTCGGCCGTGATCTCCGCGATTACCTTCTCCCGCGCCGCATAACGATCCAGCCCGCGATACGCATCCGGCACGAGGTTCACATGGCTCACATCCATGTCCGATGACCGCTCCGGGTGGGCGGCCAGCTCCGCCGCAACCTTTGCGGACTCCTCATACGAAAGTCCGTCGCTGCGCATGCGCGCCTTGGTATCCATGAGATTGTAGAGCGGGATTTTGTTCCGCCGGGCCACCTGGTAGTCGTTGAAATCATGCGCGCCGGTGATTTTCACCGCGCCCGAGCCGAAATCCGGGTCGGGATACTCATCGGTGATGATCGGGATCAGGCGCCGGTGTTCCTTCGGCCCCACCGGGATCTCGCAGAGCTTGCCGACAATCGGGGCATAGCGTGCATCATCGGGGTTCACCGCCACCGCGCCATCGCCGAGCATGGTCTCGGGCCGCGTCGTGGCGATCGCGATATAGTCGCGCTCCTCGCTCAGCGTGACGTTCCCGTCGGCATCCTTCTCGACATAGGTATAGGTCTCTCCGCCCGCGAGCGGATACCTGAAATGCCACATATGGCCGGGCGTTTCGCGGTTCTCGACCTCAAGATCGGAAATCGCGGTCTCGAAGTGCGGGTCCCAGTTCACCAGCCGCTTGTCGCGATAGATGAGGCCCTCATTGTAAAGCTCGACAAACACCTTCCGCACCGCGCGGACCATCTGGTCGTCCTCGGACCCGTCCGCGCCCATGGTGAACTTCTCGCGCGACCAGTCGCAGGAGGCGCCGAGACGCTTCAGTTGGTTGATGATCTGCCCGCCGCTTTCATGGCGCCAGGACCAGACCCGCTCGATGAAGGCCTCGCGACCGAGGCTAGCCCGGCTCTCATTGCCGCCCGCTTCGGCGAGCTGGCGCTCGACCACCATCTGCGTCGCGATCCCGGCATGGTCGGTCCCCGGCTGCCAGAGGACATTCTTCCCCTGCATCCGCGCGAACCGGACAAGGATGTCCTGCAGCGTATTGTTCAGCGCGTGCCCCATGTGCAGCACGCCGGTCACATTTGGCGGCGGGATGACAATGCAATAGGGCGCGGCGCCTGGGTCCATGGAGGGCTTGAAGCAGCCCTCGCGTTCCCAGCGTCGATAAAGGCGCGGCTCGGCTGTGGCGGGGTCGAATCGAGGGTCAAGCATGGCCGGGGAGATAGCCAAAAATGCAAGGGCGCGCCACCCTGGGCGCACCCTTATTCCGGAAGATCCGGCGGCCGGCACAGCCCGGCATCAATCGTCACCAGACTTGGCGCACACGTCGCAATCCGTGACACCCCTGCCTATCGTGACCTGAGGCTTGCCTCGGTCGCCGCAAGGCTATCGCGCAAGGCGCGCAATCCGTTCGACTTCGGCTTCAACCTTGGCCTCGACGATGTCGCGGAGATTTTCGTCCAGCCATTCCTTCAGCATCGGACGAAGCAGTTCGCGCACGATACCTTCGAGCGTGTGCTCGCTGCCCATATCGAGCTTCGAGACGAGCCTCGACAGGGCGCCGGCTGCGGCATCCGCGGTGGAATCCTCGGTCAGACTGGTGGATCGCGCGGGTTCGGCCATTGCTTGTACCTCTTCTTTACGGTCGGCGACGCGACCGGTGACAATCGGGTCAGGCTGACGGGTCGACGGCGCCGGATGATCCCGTTCCTCATGCTCCGTCGGCAGGGCCTCCGTAAACGTATCCCCGCCATTCACCCGACCGGGATCACCCGCCGTTTCGGGCATCTCGGCAGTATACGGCGGCGGCGGCAGGCTTTCGGCGTAACCGCTGACCTCGTAATCATCGTCAGACGGTTCCGTCTCGTCCTCGAACGATGCCGCTTGAAACTCCTCGGACTCGAAGGGCTCGGTCTCGAAGACACCGTCGTCGTCATCGTCCGAAGCAAGGTCGTGATTGCCAGCCGCGTCCTCGACAGCCTGCTCGATGGCTGGAGCGGTTTCACGACCACTTATATCGGCGACAAGATCTTCGAAGCTTGGCGCGCCAGCACGCGTGGTGTCCACCTCGGCTGCGAACGTATCATCGACAACATCGATCTCGTCCGGGCTGAGCTCAACACGCGATTGCGAGGGCCGGGCCGGTTTCGGCGCATCGTCCTCGGAAATGATCTTGCGGATCGATGCAAGGATCTCCTCCATCGTCGGCTCATTGTGTGCCTCTTGGGCCATGACGCACCTTCCTGCGGGTTCTGGCGATCTGTATTGACGCCGGATCTAACACCCCGGCGCGTTAACAATCTCTCCATCTTTCCATCAAGCGATTCACATGACATGCAAAGAGGGATTCCTGTTCAATTCCCCTCCACGACTGGGGATGCACGATCCCATCGGTGCCCCGCCCTGCTGAACACAGCCGCTGATCCGGCCCTGCTCAGTGCAACCGCGCACAACCGGACAGTCCGGGCCTGTCACGAGAGGCCCGCGGATTCCAACGTTCAGGGGTCCTCAACTGCCGCCTGTGGCAACGAGTTCCGGCGTCAGGCGACCCATGATCTGATAAAGCCGGGCTGCTGCGACATAGGTATCTCGCTCTGCCGACACCAGCGACAGGCGGGCATTCAGCAGGTCCTGCTCGGCCGTGAGCAGGTCCTGGGTCGTCCGTGTGCCGACTGCAAGCTCATCCTGCGCACCGGAGAAGGCAACCTCTGCGGCCTCGACCTGGCGCTCTGAGGCTGTAACCGCCTGCTGCGAGGAGAGATAGGCGTACCAGGCGGCAGCCGTCTGCGCACGGACCCGCCGCTCGACAGTCTGCATCTGCAACTTGGCCTGCTCGCGGCGCAGCTTCGCCTCACGCACCTGGCTGCGCACGAGACCGCTCTGCCAAAGCGGGACCCGCGCCCGCGCAAGCGCCGACAAGGTGGTATCGCGTTCGGGCTTGCGCTCGTCGACATAGAGCTCCTGTCCCTGCGCCTGGCCCACAATATCGACCTGCAGGCCGCCATTCGCCTTGGCGACCTTGACCTGCTCCGTCGCAGCCCGCTCGTTCGCGATTGCGGATTTGAGCGCTGGATTATCCTGCAGGACGACCGTCAGCACATCCTCAAGCGTGGCCGGCACAGCAAGTATTGGCGGTACGGTCAGGTCGGTCGGCCGGTCGCCGACGAGAAAGCTGTAGTTCGCTCGGCTGTTTTCCAGCTGGGCCTGCGCCGAGGCCTCATTTGCCCGCGCGCCTTCCAGCCTCGCCTCCGACAGCTTGACGTCTGTGCGGGTCACCACGCCGACTTCGAACCGGTCCTGCGCGGCCCGCAACTGTTCGGCGAGAACATCGACATTGTTCCGGCGGATCCGGACCGCCTCGGCATCGCGGATCACATCCATGTAGGCGGCCACAACATCGAAGAAGATCGACTGGCGCAAGTCATCGAGGCCATGATCGGCCGCGTCGATACCTGCTCGCGCGGACCGTATGCCGGCCGATATCCGGCCGCTGGTATAGATTGGCCGGCTGGCCTCGATACCGGCATTCGCCACGCCAGCTTCGCTATTGAACCCTGCGCCGCCGAACGCGGCGGGTATATCCCGATTGGAATCGGTGGACTGGCCACCCGCCGATGCGGTCACGCTCAATTGCGTCCCGCCGGCTGCGCGCGCCTGCTGCAGGGCCTCCTCGGCAATATCGGTATCGGCCCGGCCGGAATCGAGTTGCGGATTGGTCGCTTCGGTGGTGATCATGGCATCGGCCAGGGTTTCACCCTGTGCTGCCAGTGGCAGGATCCCGACCAGACAGGCGCCCAGAAGGCCAGACTTTACTCTCATTCCCAAACTCTCCCTTGGCGCATGCCTACCCCCCTATAGAGGCGATGGCTTGAAAACTGAACCGGGTTTATGCCGTCGGCATTGGCTGAGGGCATGCGCCACGCCCTCACGGGCCCGATTTGCAACCCCAGCTCCCTGTCGGCGAGCTGCATTACGGCCAACGCCAACGGGCGACCGTTCTGGTCATCCGGCGACGGCAACACTGCGCGCGGGTCATGCACCGCCACCCTGCTCCAGCCCGAACCGATGCCTGTCTCCCGAGCAAATGCAGGCCCTGCAGACCGGCCTCGGAAGCGGCCTCAGAAGACGAAGGCGCGTGGCCGGTTGAAATCGGGCAGCTTCGGCGGCGCGGCATCAAACATGTCGCGAAAGGCCACAGCGTCGCCAGCCCGCGTGTAGACGCGCCCCCGTCCGAGCGCTTCGTCGACCTCTACGACCGCCGCCAGCCGACCACCCTCGCTCAACTGCGATGTCAGCGTCTCCGGCACGTGTTCAACCATGCCGCAGATCACGATCCGGTCGAACGGCGCCTGGCCAGCCAGCCCGTCGCGCACCGGCGCCTCGACCGCGATCACCCGGTCGATGCCAAGCTCGGCCATCCGCTCGCCCAGTTTCTCGACCGTATCGGTCGTCTCATCGACGGCGATGACCGTTTCGCACAGATGACCGAGCAGGGCCGCCTCATAGCCAGCGCCAGCGGCAAGGACGAGGCATGAATTGTGTGGCTGCGGGTCCAGGGCGGCAATCAGCTTGGCGGTATCGCGCGGGGTCCACAGGGACCTGTTTTCACCGGTTGAGATCTCCATCTCTGAGTAAGCAACGCTTCGCCGGCTCCGCGGAACGAACGCCTCCCGCGGCACCGTCAGAAATGCTCTGACAATATTGGGATCGGTCACGTCATTGGGGCGAACTTGCGCATCGACCATTGTGCGCCGAGCGGTGTCGAAATCCATGCGGCCTCCAGTGGGAGCGATTGACAGCCTTGCAGAGGCGGTCTGTCTTGTCCCGTATCGATGGCCCGGATATCGGCACCGCGCCGGTTCGGCAAGTCACCTCGCTGACGCAGCAGGGTGAGTCGCGTGCCGGTCCGCGGCCTTTGCCGCCCGCCTCCGGCCGCTTGCTAGAGCGGGGCGAAACCGTTAAACACCGCCACATCGTCCGGTCCACCACCCGGACGTCTGGCACGACAGCGGGTCCACAGACATGGCGGAAGTCGGCCCGAACTCTGGAAATGCTCATTAAGGCAAGGCATGGCCCTGTGGCGGAGTGGTGACGCAGCGGATTGCAAATCCGTGAACCCCGGTTCGATTCCGGGCGGGGCCTCCAGACCTTTCCCCTCAGCGCCAAACGAGAATGCTTAGCAAACCTGACCGGAACCGGCCGGGAAATTAACCGTTAACCTACCTTTAACCCTTGTCGGCGATTCTGCGCCTGTCTTCTTTTGGAGACACCCACCATCACCCAACGCCTCGGCGGACGCTTTCCAAGCGTCCGCCATTTTTTTGCACCGCAGCCGCCGCGCACCACACAAGGGCTTTGACACCGGCTGCGGAGTTGCTAGAAGGCGCGCTTACCCTCGTGGTGATCCGCGATAGCTCAGTTGGTAGAGCAGGCGACTGTTAATCGCCCGGTCGTAGGTTCGAGTCCTACTCGCGGAGCCACAAGCATCTTCAAGCGCATTGAAATAATTGAGATTTTTTTAAAGCCAGCGAAATCATACCCGCAGATATACCCGCTTTAGTAATCTTCGAGGGGGTAGGTCTCGTTGTAGAGTTCAGTCAGTACCCGCCCCGAGAAGGTCCAATACGGGCTTGGGGCGACGCTGTAACCGAGCTCAAGTGCGGTTCGTGTGGCTTCGGTCAGCGACATGATTCGATCCTGAAACCGAACTTTCTTCGGCTCGACGACGGTCGCTGTCGCGTCCATGCCCACGAAGGACAGCTCCGACCCGATCGGAATCCCCATCTCCGTAAAGTTCAGGTTGGGTCTTCGCTTTCTCGAATAGGCTTCACCTGCGGCGGAGTCCGATTTGTTTCCGCCTTCAATCTGGATTGACACCTCTTCGGTCGCGTCTTGGGTGTGCAGCAGTTTCAGGATCGCAACCGCTTGGGTAGAGTCTATTTCGAAGAACTCGCGTCGCGGATTCACGCGATGTGGTGCGAAGGCAACGTGCAGAGCACGCTCTACCTCGTCCGGATTTATCACGCGGCAAGCAAACTCCAGCTTGAAGGGGAATGGCACAGACGTATTGAAAAGCTGTCCCAGCCGAACGTCTGCTTCGGCTTGTGTCGTCTTCCCGATTTTGACCAGTCCTGGCATCGCTGGGTTTGTGACCACATAGACGATGCTGAAATCGGCACCATCAAATTCCTGCATCACTCCCCCTCCCGAATATCAAACGCTGGCAGCCCCTCGATGATCTTCATCGTCTCGATCGATACCGTGATCACCCGGCAGAACAGGTCCAGCGGATAGCGCGGGTCGCCCACGGTCTCGTTTGCATAGGCGTTGGCATCCGAGACGATGCCGCTGGCCGGATCGGTCTTCACACACTGGCGTTCCATGACCCAGGCGAGCGCGGGCTTGCCATTGACGACATACTTCCAAGCCGCTTCCGGAATGTTGGTCAGGGTGATGCGCGGATTGTAGACCACCGCTGTCCGATCATCGACCTTCTTGCTGTTCGGCAGGGTGCGCTTGGCAAAGCGCATCTTCTCCACCCGGAAATAGCTCACCGGATCGGGAATGTTCGCAAGACGCAGATCACCTTCCGCGATGGTCACGGGCCAGGGCTCTACCGTGTCGTAATCGGCATGCAGGCGGCCCAGCGCGCGCCCCGCCCCCACCACCGCGCGGAGGTCTTCCGCCCGAATCATCAGGGGGATGCGCGGCAATTCCTTGGTCAGATTGTCGGCATAGCGCTCGCGATAGGTTGGATGGTGCAGCAGGCCATAAACGTAATCGAAGATGTCATCCTTGCTGATCGCCTCGCCCGGATAGGCCGCCTGAAAATGCCCCAGCCCTTCATCGGTGATCGCGTCCCGGCGAACGTATGTCGGCCCGTCGCCATTAGCCGCGCCCGAAGCAGCGGTAAACAGGTCGCCCGTTTTGGTGTCGGTCGCTTCGGGTGTGACAGGTCCGTAGACGTAGCGGGGGAAATACTGTGCTCCGTTCATGTCGGCCATATGCAGGCTCGGAATGCAGTCAGCCATGACCACACGGAACTCACCCCGATTGCTCGCACCTGAAACTCCGATCACCCGGTTCTCCAGACCCGGCGCGGGAAAGAGGCGCGGCATCTGGTTTCGGTAATCAACTACGTCGTCTCCAAAGTAGACTAGCGCTGGCGAAAAGGGGCGATACTCGATTCGCCTGATCGCCCCCTCGTCAAAGGTAAGTGAAGCGTCTTTGCCGAGTTGGGCCTTAAGTGATCGGCTCCAACTTATCTTCCGTGGATCGTTATTGACGAACTTATTCACAAAGGCGTTTCGCTCCGTCGATGTCGTGAATTGCTTGTTCAAGACACCCAAGCGGGCACGCTCGTCCTCGTAGGTAGCGATCAGCCGCTTCACGTTCTGCCGAAGTCCGAACGAAGATGGATTGATCGCCCAAGCGTCACGGTAGGTTTCAACGCCCCTCGAATACGTCTCGAACAACACCGGCTGATCGGTCTTCTTGTCGCCCATGGCGATGAAGGCGTCGAAACTGCCATCGCGCTGGTTCAGCCAGTCGCCATGTTCGTCTGGCGTGATCGTCTGCCAGCCATTCGCGGCGGTGATGCCCGCAAGGCTCCCGAAGCGCGCCACGCGCGCCAGCTTGTCTTCGCGGCTCAGATAGTCGCCAATGTCATGAAAGCGGATCGCGCCGCGCTCGCTGCGATCCGGATTGAGGGTCATCACGAAAATGGCAACAGGCGTTCGCGTTCCCTCGCCAAAGGTATTGCCCGCCTCGCGCCGCCGCTGCTCGCCTTGGGTCCGTGCGTTCCCCCGAAGGTGGAACACGTCAATCCGCGTGAACTCGTCAGCCAGGCATTTGCGCAATCCGTCAGCTGTGTTGGCATCAAGCCACCCTGCATTCGTCACGAAAGCCAGCACGCCGCCATGATCCTTCAGCCGGTCGCTACCCCAGCGGATCGCCCGGATATAGCTGTCATAAAGCGCGTTCTTGTTTGTGGCGTCCGATCGCTCTGCATAGGTCTCTGCAATCCGCCCATCAAGGCCCGGATAATCGACATTGGCCGCATCGTCATTGGCGCTCTTCTGCCCTGCCGAATATGGCGGATTGCCGATAATGACCTTGATCGGCAATGTCTTCTGCCGGTTCCGACGATCCGAATTGTCCGCCAGCAGGCCGCTGATCAGATCATCCTTCTCATACATCTGGAAGGTGTCGGTCAGGCAGATGCCGGGAAACGGTGTGTATACACCCACCTCTTCGCCCATCAGGTCATAATAGACCGCTTCGATGTTGATCGCCGCAATATAATAGGCCAGCAGGATGATCTCGTTCGCGTGGATTTCGTGAGCGAACTTGCGTGCCATGTCTTCGCGCCGGATCAGGCCGGATTGCAGAAGCCGCGTGATGAAGGTGCCGGTCCCGGTGAACGGGTCGATGACGTGCACACCCTCGTCGCTGATCGACTGGCCAAACTCTTCCTGAAGCACTTCCTCCACCGAATGGATGATGAAATCCACTACCTGCACGGGCGTGTAGACGATGCCCATGCGCTGCGTCAGTTTCGGGAAAGCCGATTTGAAGAACTTGTCGTAGAGCTCCACCACGATCTTCTGCTTCGCGGCGGCATTGGTGACACCCGCCGCGCGCGTGCGGACGCTCGCGTAGAAGCGCTCCAGTGACCTCGCTTCCTTTTCCAGTCCCTGTTCGTCCAGCGCCTCAAGCACGCCTTCCATCGCCTGGCTGACAGGGTTTTCCTCCGCAAAGGCATAACCCTCGAACAGCGCATCGAAGACAGGCCGGGTGATCAGGTGTTGCGCCAGCATTTCGATGGCTTCTTCGGCGGTGACGGCATCGTTCAGATCATCGCGAATTTCGGCAAGAAAGCCCTCGAATGCGACCTTGGCCTGACTGTCAGCTTGCTCCACCGCCGCCCTGATCCGGGTGATGTGGCGTTGCGCGATCTTCGCCACGTCACTGGCCCAGTCTTCCCAATAGGATCGGGTTCCACACTTCTTGACGATCTTCGCAAGGATCGCCTTGGAATACTCGTTGAACTCGAAACCGAGATTGCCCCGATAGCCATCACCTCGATCGGTGGCTGCGTTCTCCGAATCGCGTTCGCGGTCATCATCGCCGTCATTCGCTCCACCGCGCCCGATATCGGGATTTGTTGGCGTTGTTTCTGTCCGCCTTGGCAGTGTGTCTGATACCGCAACGATCTCGATCTTGTCCGATGCAACGCCCAGATCGATCTTGTTGATGTCCGCATCAAGGCGTTCGTCATGTGAGCGCAGCGCGTTCAGAATCTGCCAGACCACCTTGTAGCGCTCATTATCGTTCAGCGCCTGTTCGGGAGTGACCCCCGCCGGAACACCAATGGGCAGAATGACGTATCCCAGCTTCTTGCCCGGTGATCGACGCATGACGCGCCCCACCGCCTGCACCACGTCAATCTGGCTCTTGCGCGGGTGCATGAACATGATCGCATCCAGCGCCGGAACGTCCACACCTTCCGTAAGGCAACGGGCATTGGTCAGGATGCGGCATCGCTTTTCGCCTGCATCATCCTTCAGCCAGGCAAGATGCTCGTTCTTGGTGTTTGCCTGCATTGTCCCGTCAACATGCCGCACCTCGCAACTCAATGCCGGTATGGTGGCAACAACCTCTTCGTCCAGGCTTTCGCGCCACTGGCTCGCGACGTCGGCGAACTGGCTCTGGATCAGCTTGCTGGCCTTGATCGAATTGGCGAACATGAGTGCGCGGCGCATGACGCCGGTGTCGGTCGCCACATCTGGCTTGAAGTCGAACTTGGTGAGAGCCTTGTAGCAGCCCACCATGCGCGTGGCGTCGTCCAGGTCCAGCTCATTGCTGGCGTCCGCCAGCAGCCGCTGGACACCGCGCGCAATGCTGTCTTCATCCACCGCCAGCACGATGACCTTGTAGTCGGTCAAAAGTCCGTTCTGCACGGCCCAGCCGAAATTTCGGGTGAACAGGGTTTTCCCGAAGACGGCTTCATCATCCATGCTGGCGAGGGTTGCCGCGCCCTCTTCAGCCGCCCGCTGAACCTGCTCACCGAACACGCGCGGCGTCGCCGTCATGTAGAGCCGTTTGGCTCCCGAGATGTAATCGGCATTGTGAATGCGGACGAAATTGCTTTCGTCTTCACCCGCCAGTGTGGCGCCGGTCGTTCGATGCGCCTCGTCGCAGATGATCAGGTCAAATGCCGGAAGGTCAAAGACGGTCTGCGCTTCGAACACGGCTTCGATCGACTGATATGTCGAGAAGACCACCGTCATCCGATCGCGATCTGGCCGGTTCGCCTTGGCCGCCAGCCTGCCACCGTGCGTGGTCGCGGGGATTTCGAGGTGATTGACATCCATGTCCGCCAGGTCGTCGGCATTGGCGCGCCGCACGCCCACCTGGACATCCGAACATACGGCAAACGAACGAAGCGCGATTGTGCTGTCGATGCTCCATTCGCGGATCGTCTGGCTCATCAGCGCCAGTGACGGCACCAGGAACAGGACGCGCCCGCCGCGTCCCGCTACATCTTGAGCTATCTGCAAAGCGGTGTACGTCTTACCTGTCCCGCAAGCCATGATCAGCTTGCCGCGATCAGCTTCCTTCAGTCCTTCCAGCACGGCTTGAACCGCTTCCAGCTGATCGGGACGCGGCGTCTTCTTGGTGATCGTGACTGTGCCGGTTTCGGAATAAGCATCCCAGTCAATCCCGGATTCATCGAGGTCCAGAAGGCCGATCCGCTGGATCGGCACGTCCAGACCTTCAGACACCTCTACCGCGTTTCGTCCCCAATCGACTCCCGTGGTGTCGATGAACAGGCGACGCGTGAAAGGACGGCGCGCCGATGCCGAAATGAACGTGTCCAGGTCCGGTTTCTGGATACGATGGCCGCGTGCGTAGAACTTGCACTGGATGGCACACCAGTTGTCCGGCTCATCTGCCAGCTGCGCCACCAGGTCGATTCCAGCATCCGTGCGCACCAGGCCCTGTTCACGCGCCCAGTCACCATAGGACATGACCCGCGAAAACTGCGAGACCTGAGTTGGCGCGTTTTCTATCCACACACGAACAAGCCGCTCGAAATAGTCACCTTGCTCGCGCGCACTGCTTGCGCCATCCCGATACTGGCTCAGCAGTTTCAACAGCGACATGTCCCACCCGCTCGCTAGTTTGGACGATCATATTTCGGGATTCGATCGTGGTAAACGACTAGCGTTTTCCCCACCGCCCGCTCAACACCCGCGCCAGCCCAGCTTCCGCAGCCCAGTCCGCTTCCTGAAAGCGCCGATATGTCCGCCAGTGCATGCCCTTCGGCTTCTGGGGGAAGCCATACGCCATGCCCGGATTGCCGCCCAGTTTCTTGCGTACCCGCAGCGCCGATGACCAGCCGGGCACGCGGTAAAGCTCATACTGGCTGGGATAGGTCGCGCGATAGCACTTGCGGCACCTGAAATACCGACCGCCATAAAGCACGCGGCAGCGCCCCTTGCAGGTCGGGCAGACGATCCACAGGCGCTGGCCACCCAAGTGCTGATCGGTGAAGGCCAGCTCGAAGCGGTCTTCCACGCTTTGCCGGCTGCCTACTGGCCCGCTGAAATAGACAAGCCGCATGTGATCCGGCGCCAAACGATAGCCGATACTGCCGGCGACATGATCTCCGCGCGACCAGGTCAACGTGCCAGCGCGCCAGTTCTCGAACCACTCGCGCCTGAAGCTCGCCAGGTCCAACCTGAGGAACTCGTCCGTTTTCGACGCCCAGCGATTGCGCGCGCCCGATCCGCATCCACCCATTGGCTAATCCGGGTCGCCATTGTCTGCAGCGGTCGTGGACCAGTCGTAAACCGCCATTTACCTCCCGACCTTTCGCTTGCCTTTGGGAAACCGTATCCTGATTTCTCCGACAATATTCTCCACGTCTTCCGTCACCTCGGCTTCAGGCATGCTTTCCGGGACGACTGCATCGATCGTTTTCTCTTCGGTGACCGGGCCATTCGGCCCGCCCGTTGTCGCGTCAAAGTCCGCTATTGCGTTCTTACGCCCCTCAATCTTGGAGTTGTCCGACATTTTCTTGTAAACCTTGTCCAGATCAGGGTTGCCAGTATAGGCAGCCCAGTAGAAAGGCTGATTAGGCGCTTTCTCAACTTCTTCTAGCACGGAATTACCCATAAAATCAATTGCTTCAAGGAACTGGCGGGCCGAGCCCTGCCCTTTGCGGTCGAACCCTCGCGAACGATTACGCAGTTATCGCCGATCATATAATGAAAGCAGCACCGCATAGACCGGCTGGCGCCAAGCGTTTTTGAAGGTTTTTCGCAATCATGTGCGAAGTGGTTGTATTCGGATTAAGCCGGACCACACCGGCGCCGCCCTTGTGCCGGAGCACGATTTCAAGACCGCACGTGGCCCTCGTGGTGCCCCCATCTTAACCGCGATTACCCGATGTCCACACATGACACCTCTCACGGCCCTTCTCAGCTATGTACCCAGGAGATCCGCCAGTCCAACAATGCTAGTTGCGTCAGCAGCAGTGGACACCCTATTATTCACCATCTGATCTATCAGGCATCTAAGTCGATCCACGTCGCAGGATTCAGCAGCTTCTACGCCAGCTGCGACATGCTGATCATGAAGTTCTTCGTCAACAACCAGATGCCTCTCATTTGCAAGATGTAGCAGCATCTCAATTAGGAATTCTGGGATATCCGCCAAGACTTTCATTCTGATACCGTGCATTTCGCCCAGCGATCTTCGTGCGGAATCGAAATTCCCCTCGCGAATTGAGCGACGAGTCGTAACAAGCAGCTTGTCGTGTCGTTCCGCATCGACGGGCTGTGCATTATCTCTCAGTTCTTCAAACGACAATTCGGCCTTGGCGGTCTCGGCATTAAGCACGCGCTCTTCATTTTCAGGGGACATCTTCAATAGAGCAAGGTCCTGACGGAGTTTCCGAGCTTCCTCCGCAACCGAACGATGAGTATCAGCATCCACCGAAGTGGACAGCGCCGCATGCTGCAGTTCGATGCGTTTCCTAATGCCACCTGATTGGTCAGGATCGCGGCCCAGTGTACTTTCAAGCTCTTGCAGATCGCTTTCTGCCCGGGAAAGCATTATTGCCGCGACCTCTGCGCCCCGTTCTCCTTCATAATTTATCCCGCCGTCGTCATGACGATAAAGATTCGAAGCGTCAATTATTCGGCTAAGCGCGGGTAGTTCGACAGCAAAGCTAAGCGTGCCGTTGTCGCTCATTTTCCAATCGATGATAAACTCGTCGCCGCGATTGATCCGCTCTCCTCGCTCTAGCTCATCGATGCTGTTCAAGCGAAAGTTGCCGATGTGAAGGGCATGTTCGGGACTATCAACATCATCCACCATATCATAGAACTCGACTTTAATGGAGCCATCTTCCCCTCCAAGGAGCATTTTACTAGAACGAAACTTTTGCCGACCTTGCGCTGGAAGTGCGGTTCCCTTCTTGACCAATATGTTCAGCTTGTTCCTTTCATACCCAACCATCCCATGCTGAACTTTTACGGCTAAGTTGTAGGTCATCGGGACGCTAACCGCGGTGGCTTCGGCTCGCGTAATGCAAATTTCCCGTGATGCGCTTTCAACCTTACTACCGGTCTGATCGAAAACGTTGACCATGTATCGGTTCTTGCCATTCTTACGAACGCTAACGCCAACGTTAAGCGGGCCATTCAACGGTATCCGACCGGAAGATGAACCCTCTTCATCAAGGATTTCAAGTTCGAATCCACTGGGAACATCGCCAGCAGGTTTCACACGAATTTTTGTGCTTTCGGACGAAACGCGGGACTTAAAGTCCAACGAAAGCCGAATATCACCTGTCAATGTTTCCCGCTGTTTTGACGTTTTCTGGGTAGAGCTGTCACCTTCCCATTCTCGACTTTCAGCAAATATTGCCGCGCCAATGGCAACGGCGGTCATCGGGTCCAGTCCGCTATCGACGGCAATGGCCAGCTCCGCTTCCAGCATCTCCCGGATTATAGGCATTTTCGAAGGCCCGCCTATCGGGACAATTTTTGAGATATCCTCGTTTTTGTAGCCATTTGCGGCGATGATCTTTCGGCATAACGAGATTGAATCTTCGATACGGTCGCGAAGCAAGTCGGACATCTCTTCGCGCGAAAGATCGATAGAAATATAAATCTCTTCGCCGTTCTCATCCGTTGCACGGACCTCATCTTCAGTGGCAAAGATAGAAGCCGTTTCGGATGCGGACAATTGAATCTTTGCTTTTTCAGCTGCGTGTTTGCTGACATCGGCAAGGTGTTTGTATCTATCGTCGGCCTGAAAGTTGGCTGGCAGACTGAAATTCAGTAACAGCCATGGTCGAACAATGCTATCAAAAATAATCCTGTCGAAATCTCTGCCGCCGAGCATATTGATGCCCTCGTGGGCGACAACATTCACAACGCCAGCGGTGCTTATTACGAGGGCAAGGTCGAATGTCCCGCCACCGAGGTCATAGACAAGGAAAACTCCGTCCTTCTGCCTACTGCTCGAAATTGCTGCCAAAGCAGCGGCAACGGGTTCTTGCAGCAGGCTGACCTTTTTCAACCCTGCGAGCCGCGCTGCGGAGAGAGTATCCTCGCTCTGCATCTGGTTGAACGCCGCGGGTGTCGTAATAACCACGCCTTCGATTTCCTGCGAACCGGCCTCAGTCATAGCCTGACCAACCAATGTCTTGATGACTTCTGCCGAGCACTCCACCGGGGTCCAAGTCTCCCCAGCAAGTGAAATTGGATTCTTGGTTCCCATGGAGCGCTTGAAACCATGCGCGACATTCTTTGGCGCGGATAGCAATCGGTCATAGGCAGTCTTTCCGATGAATCGATGTCCGCGCTTGTCCAAGTATATAACACTTGGCAGCACATCAGTGCCGTCGGCTGTTTTAAAAAGACGGAGCGTTCCGTCGACATGCCCAACAACCGCAGAGTTCGATGTTCCGAGATCGATACCTAAATACACAGCCTATTCCTCTTCTTGCTCAACTGGCGCAACGATCACGCGTCCTAGCCGGATGACAGTCATGTCGGACATGACTGTGGGTTCTAGTGTCTTACCAACAACAAGTGCTTCATCTTCTTCGTAGTCGCTTGGATTGTCGACAGATACCGCCAAACCAGGATGGAAACGCTCGCCTGAGAAGTCGACCAGGCGCAGCCCTAAGTCTTGCAAAAGGACGTCCAATTGACGCTTCGAGAATTTCAACTGTGCTTCCAAGCGAATCCCGTCTTTGCTTAGTATGCTATCCAAAGCTTTCTCGGTAGCTCTCGCTAACTTCCAGTACTCGACGCAAAGCTGGGCTATCTTTCCCGAATCAAAACCGGATGAATTCTCATCATACTCTTTCATCTTCCAAATCTCACCTTAATTGCATTATCATGAAAATGAGGAAAATAGCAAATAAATTATTATGGCGACTGCAATTTGGATTGCCCACCCGCCAAACCATCCCACAATACGTCCCGCAAATTCTTGATTGTGGCCTCTGTGTATTCTATTTTTGAGATCGAGCAACTTTGCTTTGGCATCTGGCGTTGCGTAAATAATCATTTCATCGATTAACTGATCCATCGCGTGCTTATTCCCCTTGTTGTCTTCAAGTTCTCCCATTTTCCAGTTTTGATGGAGCACAGATCTTTCTTCATAAAGCTTTCCGCTCATATCTTGGGACGGCTTCACATCATGGTAAGTGATCAGGCCGTGAATCAACCGGAAAGCCGTTTCCGGGTCATTCCGATCATTGTAAACGAAGATCGCCAGGTTTCGGACAACGCGGAATGCAGCATCCGCAGTGCCTCGTGCCTTAGCGGCAGTATCGAATGCTTCGAAGATATCCTTTACAATCCCACGTCGCGCTTTCGCAAAGCCCGAGCCCTGCAATGCTGATTTCAGCTTCGGAAGTTGTGATTTGGCGGCCTCACAGGCGGCAACGAGCGGCTCCACCACCTTATGCTGTTCATTCTTTTTCAGAATTTCCACATCGTCCTTGAGCTCCTTAGCAACTGACACGAGCTCTGGAAACGTGTGCAACAGCGCTTCAGACAACTGTTTTGCGTAACGAAACTCACCTCTTTCGTTCGCGAGTTCGAGAGATAGTGACCGGAGTTTTTCGTAGATTTTCTTAGATCGCCCTTCTTCGTGACCTAGACGCTGCTCGTATACCTGAACGGGTTGGTTAACTTCATCCCATTGCAACAGTAAATCGGCGATCTCACGCATAATCGCTTCAAGTTCAGATGTTCCTTGACGAGCAATATCGACCTGCTGGTCGATTGCATTGTCGATTTGTGTCAGCCTTGGCTCGCTCAGGTTGTCGTATTCTCTGACAAAGCGACTAAGGAATTGACTGGCCTGCGCTTTGTTCATATTCGCTTCAACCAATCCCTCCATAAGTAAGCCAGGTTTTTTCGATTTCCATACGGCCATTGCTGCGCTTCGCGCATGTGTCACGCAAATTTCTTTAATGGCAGCTTCTAGTTGATTCTTATCAATTCCCGGAAAGCCTGCAATTGCGCGCTGTTCGTTTAGAAACGTAAGCAAGCCTCGCGTATCGAATTCCTCCCATGAATCTAGCAATCTCTCCGGGATTGTCTCGTCGATTACTACTTCTCCGCACAAGTGCGCGAGAATATTCGCTTTTGCCAAGTCGGGAAGAAACGCGGCTGCTGTGAGAAGCTCATCTGGCCTACTGGACTCTAGAAGTGACATAATCTCGTCTGCTTGTGCGGAGCTCAATTCTGGGAGCCAGCTTACCTCCTGTTCCAAACGTGCCATCGGAGTCAAAAGGGCCTGCCGAGAACGTTGAACAATCTCTAATTTGTGATTTTCATTGAACTCAGCGTCATCGGCCAAATCAAGTATTCCGGCTTGGTTTGAGGCATAGTGTGCCTTCAAAATCCAAAATGCATTCGTGTCTAGGCGAAAGATAGCTTCTTGCATTCAAAGGCCGTTCTTACTTTCAAGGTGTTTCAGATATCTGTGGCACAGTAGCACTGGTTCTTGAACGCACAACAAAGAGTCCAAGTTCAAAGTTTGATTCGGCACGCTGGTCGGAGCTTCACAACCCCAAGCCGCGCTTTTGCCCGTACCACCGATCTGCGATTCTATCAAAAAAACCGAACTAGTCGCCAGCATCGCGAGATGCGCCTGCCCTCAGGCGGCAAGAAGCCCGCGCCATTCTAGCCGGCATTCCCCAAATGGCCTGTCGCTTGACGTGAAAGTCGCCTGATCGAGCCTGCGCGTTATGCGTTCGGTGCTCCTGACGGCAGCGACTGTCGTGCAACCATGCCGATTTGGGCGGATCAGGCCGTTAACCGGCGTCATCCTGCTGTAACCACAGGGGTTTTCAGTGCAGCAGACAGACTTGGCCAGGCGCTTTCGTTCGGTTTTGGTCTGTCTCGCGATCACGCACATGAGGGTGGCGCTCGCAGTCGGTGAATGGCGGCGAGAATGGTGCGCACCATCGGGCCGGTGATGGCCACTTCGGCAAACTGGAAGGTGATGGCGCGACCGTGGCGCACGACGCGGGCCCCGATCTTGATCAGCTTGAGCTGCAGGCTTATCAGCGACCAGTCGGCCATCGCCTCGGGCAGTTTGAAGCAGCGCAGTAAGGTGGCCAGGTCGTGGGCCAGTGCGTGCAGCTGCAGCCGCACCTCGTTGTCGCTGAATTTCCGGCATGACAGCCGCGTCCAGTGAAAGGCATACTTGCCTTCCTTGACGTGCTGCTCGGTAGTGCCGCGTAGGTTGTAGAACTGCACCACCCAATCCGGCTCCATCGGCAAGTTGGTGACGATGAAGCCAACATGCGGGAACAGCTCGCCCGGATGCCATTTGATCTTGGCGATCACCCGGCGCTCCTTTTCCCAGGACGCGGCTTGATACTCAAAGTCCTCGTAGAATCGCTTCACCTTGGTCTTTGATGGCCGCCCAAGGGGCGGGTCAGCTGATGCGCGATCTTCTCGCGCAGGTCGTTGTTGGCAGGCGACCGGATGGCGTAGAAGTAGGCCGCCTCTTCAAGGCGCTCGTAGATCGCGGGGATCGCATAGGCGGCATCGGCTCGGAAGAACCGCATGATGTCGCGCTCGGCATACCGGGCAATGACGGGATCGAGGACCTCCTTCCAGCCATCGGCACTGTGGAC
>CAZDMQ010000045.1:0-28767 GCA_964506685.1 uncultured Hyphomonadaceae bacterium
CCGGAGAGAGCATGACGAAAGAGGACTTGATCGAGTTCAGCGGCACCGTGACCGGGATCGGCGCGGCGATGATCGGCTGGTATGGCTGCGCCATGCTCTGCTATGTCACCCCCAAGGAGCATCTCGGCCTGCCCGACCGGGACGATGTGAAGGTGGGCGTCATCACTTACAAGATCGCTGCCCATGCCGCCGACCTCGCCAAGGGCCACCCCGCCGCCCAGGTCCGCGACGACGCCCTCTCCCGCGCGCGGTTCGAATTCAGGTGGGAGGACCAGTTCAACCTCGCCCTCGACCCCGAAACCGCCCGCGATTTCCACGACCAGACGCTGCCAAAAGAGGCGCATAAAGTGGCGCATTTCTGCTCCATGTGCGGCCCGAAATTCTGCTCCATGGCCATCACCCAGGAGGTCCGGGACTACGCGGCCGGGCTGAGCGACAATGAGAAGAAAGCGCTGCAGCTCGAAGCCGAACGCGGTATGGAGGAAAAGAGCGCAGAGTTCCGCGAGAAGGGCGGGGAGATTTATGTGGGGGAGTGAGATAGACAGCTGAGAATTGGCACCCAACTTGCTAATCACTATGGCCGTGTGCGGAGAATTGCGGTGACTGAAGTTCCTAACTGGTTTCTTTGGGTGAACCTTCTGGCCATCATCGCCGGACCCATCCTTGCTGTTATTGTGGGCAGCGTTCTTGCACGCCGATCAAGCAATTTCGATCGACGCATGGCGATTTTCCGCGACCTAATGCGTCACAGAAGAACGATCCTCAACACCGAGTATGTTGGCGCCCTGAACCTAGTCGAAGTGGAATTCAACAAGTATCCGGCTGTAATATCAAGATGGCGTGATCTTTACGAGCACCTCAATAATCCAACGATAGAAAGAGATTTACCGGATGCTTGGCGCAAATGGAATGATAAAACCGACAGGCTGCACATTCTTCTTATCCACGCTATCGCCCGATCATCAAAACTGCCAATCGAGCAGCTCGATATTGTGGCGGGCTATGCGCCTAGAGCATGGGAAGATAACGAAGGACACCAACGACAAATCCAAGAAGCTCTACTAAAGGTTCTCAATGGGGAAACACAAATCCTAACTTCCACCACCCCCCAGATAGAGCCTCATGATCCGTTTCCAAATCCACCGTCTTAGGGTGCTTCGACGACGTATTTGAAGTTCACATTAACCGGACCTTGAGGCGTTCTTGCAAGGAGCGTGTCTATTAAGAACGCCTCAGTTGGAGCAGAGAATTGAACTGGAAAGCTGAATCCCGCAGGTACCACCTGACCGGAAGTCGCTAAGATTGAATTTTGCAAAAACGTGAAAGTAACATTGGCCGAGACCTGTTGGTCTTCAATGGTGTATTCGCCTTGAATACGAGCTCCTACGGCGTCTGCGCCCGCAATCACTCCATCTCGAAAGACGAGCATAGCAGAGCCTGATCCTGCGTTACCAGTAAAAAATGCGATATAAATGCCGTTATTGATCATATCGATTCCCGCTTTGGTACAGAAAATGTCGCTTCGCTCCGCAGATCTAGACGCGGTGCTTCGCATCGGTAGGGCGGGTTGAGGCCGCAGGCCGATACCCGCCGCATCCGGCACCGTAATGGCGGGTGTCGCTGCGCCGGGCCCGCCCTACATCCCTGAATCCCATTGCCGCCCCCTAACCCTTATTTTTTCGGCTTGTTGCCCAGATGCTCGAGCCCGCCGACCGTGCCCGGCTTCTGTGAGGGCTGGGAGGCGTTCGTCTTGGCCTTCACATTGTGCGCGGCCTTCGGCTTGCGCGCTTCCTTGCCCTTCTTGTTGTCGCCCTTGGCCATTTGATGGCTCCTTGTTGGAGGGCCACGCGCCCCCCGCATGCCGCGCCCGGAAGGGGTGCGCCATGGGACCTCATCTAGCATGCGCCCGCGCGCGCGTATGCAGGCGGCCTGCAGGCCCGCCTCTCGCCCCAACCGAGCCCCGCCCCGTCCCGCAGCGCCCCTCCTCGCGCCCTGCGGCCGGCGATCCGCGCCCCTGCTGCGATGGGACGTCATGGGAACAGGTCTCTCCCGGTGTCTTCCGCGGGCCCGTCCGCCGCCGGACCTGCCGTGACGGGACAGCGGTCATGGATCTGCTGATTGTCCTTATCTGGCCCGGCCCTGCCGCGCTGGCCCTGTCGCGCTGGCCGGAACGTCAGCGCGGTTTCCGGCGTCGCCTCGACGCCCGCCAGGGTTTATGGTCGGACATGCCCTGAACGCGGACTGCGCCGCATCGCCACCGGACCCTGACCCATGCCGCACATCTATATCGATGCCGATGCCTGCCCGGTGAAGGAGGAGACCTACAAGGTCGCCGCGCGGCATGGCGTGCCCGTGACGCTGGTCGCCAACAGCTTCATACGCGTGCCGCAGGCGCCCGGCATCTCGCTCGTGGTCGTGGAGGCCGGCCCGGACGTGGCCGATGACTGGATCGCCGAACGGGCAGATGCCGCCGCCGTGGTCATCACCGCCGATATCCTGCTGGCCGAACGCTGCCTCGAAACCGGCGCCCGCGTGCTCGACCCCAGGGGCAAGCCGTTCACGCCCGCCGGCATCGGCGCCCAGGTCGCCACCCGCGCCCTGATGGACCAGCTCCGCGGCTCGGGCGAGGTGACCGGCGGCGCCGCACCCTTCACCGCGAAGGACCGCTCGGCCTTCCTGCAGGCGCTGCACGAGACCCTCACCCGCCTCGCCCGGCCGGGCTGATCGCAGGGCGGCCTGCGCAACGCCCCCCGGCAGCTTGACGCGATTGTCACACGCGGCCCGTTTACAGGCGCCTTTGTTCGTTATATGTTCGCCTCTCAACAACACAGGCGGAGGACGATCATGAAGATCGGTTATGTGACACTCGGCTCGCGGGACATCCCCCGGGCGGCGAAATTCTACGATGCGCTGGCCGCTGAAATGGGCACCGGGCGCATGATGGGCAGCGAGGAGCAGGACTTCATCGCCTGGGGGGAACCGGGCGGGCCGGCCGGTCTCGGCATCCTCAAGCCGTTTGATGGCGGCGAGCCCTCGGTCGGCAATGGCGTGATGGTGGCGTTCGCGGCGTCCGGGCCGGACCAGGTGAAGCGGCTCTACGAGATCGCGCTCGCCCAGGGCGGCACGGACGAGGGCGCACCGGGCGACCGCGGTGGCGGTTTCCATGCGGCCTATTTCCGCGACCTGGACGGCCACAAGCTCAATGCCTTCTGCATGACCGAAGCGGGCTAGGCGCGTGGGAGACGACCGGCGCACCGGGAGCATTTGGCGCGCCGGTCGGCCGGAACCCGGCTGGCGTGCCAGCGTGCAGGACGTCAGCCGGCGCACGCCCCGGTGCGGGTGCCGGTAAACGTGCCGGACATGCGCATGCTGCCCTGGCCGGGCATGGTGCCGTCCATCTGCATCTCGCCGGTCAGCGAGCGGCGGTCGTCGGCCACCGTGACCGAGAGCGTCCCTTCGAGGCTCACGCCCTGCTGGTCGCAGGTCATGTCCACTGACATGGACCCGGCCGTCTCCCGAAGGTTCGAATAGGTGCACCCATCCTGGCCGAGGGAGGCGGGATCAAACACCGCTTCCTCGGGCGAAACGCATTCGGACGACGTCCGTACCTGGGCGGGCAGGTCCATGGCCTGTCCATTCATGTCGATGCTCATCGTGGCG
This sequence comes from uncultured Hyphomonadaceae bacterium, assembly GCA_964506685.1. Classification (GTDB taxonomy): domain Bacteria; phylum Pseudomonadota; class Alphaproteobacteria; order Caulobacterales; family Hyphomonadaceae; genus UBA5336. The sequence continues at coordinate 3,661 of CAZDMQ010000045.1, forward strand.
TTGAGTTCGTTCGTCCACTGGCCGGGCTCGATGGCGAGCTGGGCGAGCGCGGGGGCGGGGAAGGTGAAGAGGAAGGTGATTGCCGCGAGCAGGAAGGGGCGATTCATGCGGGACTCCGGAAAATTGCACTGGACGTGGAGGGTATTCGAGGCTGGTTCCGCAGGCAATGGCGCGCACGTCTGCGCTGCAGAGCCACTTCGGAGCAAACGGGGCACGTCTGCGAACGGATCGTTGCGCCGATACAGGGAGCTGAAGCCACGGTCCGGAGCAATACGAAAGACTACCGCCCCACCCGTTCGCGGGATCGACGGCGCGCTGTGCTGCATGAGACAGTCAGGGGGGCCAACCCGATCAGAGAGTGACACTCATGACCTGTTCATCCCCCCTCCGCATCTTCGCCCCGCTTCGCCCGGCCGCCCTTGCCCTCGCCGCCTTCGCAATGCTTGTTGCTGGCGGCCTGCTTCCGGCCATGGCACAACAGACCGGCGGGATCCGCGCCAGTTGCCAGGTGATGGGCCAGCCGGCTGCGCTCGAGCTGACCTATGAAGCCCTCAACACCCATGGGTTTACCTATGGCCCCGGCGCCAATCCCGACATTTCCGGCGTGATCGCCGATGGCGGGGTCACGGTCTACTGGAACGGCACGCTGAGCTCGGCCATGGGCAGCCTGCCGATCAGCGGCGAGAACTATTTTCTTCGCTTCTACGACCGGAATGTCTACGACCGCGAGACGGTTCTGGAAGTCACCATGACGGGCCCGACAAGCTTCACGCTGACAGATGTGAAGGGCAACTATCCAGGCAGCCATCCCTGCCGGATCGTGCAGCAATGGTGAGCCGCCAGCCGCCGCCAGTCAGCCAGCGGATGGTAACCGACCGGCGGGCGCCGGTGTAGACGCCTGGCGGATCAGAAGATCGCGTAACCGCCATCGAGGATGAAGGTGTCGCCGGAATGGAAGGACGAGGCGTCGGAGGCGAGATAGACGGCAACGCCGCCGAAATCTTCCGGCTCCCCCCAGCGCCGGGCCGGGACGCGGGAAATCACCTTGTCGCGGAACACGTCGGAGGACTGGCCGGCCGCCGTCATGTCGGTCGCGATCCAGCCCGGCAGGATGGCATTCGCCCGGATTCCGTAACGGGCATGCTCGACGGCGATCGCCTTCAGCATGGAAATGAGACCGCCCTTGGTGGCCGCATAGGCCTGGTTGCGGGCCGCTCCCTCGATCGCAGCCAGCGAGGCCACGCCGATGACCGAACCGCCCGGGTCGCCCTTCTGCGCCCGCTCGACCATGGCCTTCACGCTCTCGCGCATGGTCCAGAAGGCCCCTTCGAGATTGATCGCCATGTTCTTGCGCCAGGTCTCGGTGCTCATCTCGCTGAACGAGCGCGCGCCGAAGCCGACCCCGGCATTGGCAAAGCAGCTGTCGATCCGCCCGAAGCGCGACAGCACCTCGGCGGTGCCGTCGATCACGGCCTGCTCGTCGGCGACATCGACCTCCCAGGCGGCCACCTCGCCGGTCCCGAGACCGGACAGTTTCCCGGCAGCAGCCGCGTTCTTGTCCGGCTTGCGGCCCCAGATCGCGACATGCGCGTTCGAGGCGGCGAGGGCCTCTGCCATGCCGAGGCCTATGCCGCCATTGCCGCCTGTGACGAGCGCGACCTTTCCGGTGAGATCAAACGGGGCGTAGACCATGGTGAATTCCTCCTGAAATATTGTTCTATGATCCGAATAGACTCCGCTCCCGCAACGGAAATCAAGCGCCAAAACGGGCCCTGGCCGCGGCGATGACCGCGAGCGTGTCGGCGGTGAGGTCGAACGGCGCCAGCGCGTCGACCGGCACGAACCGCGCCTCCAGCGCATCATCGCCCGCCACGGGCTCACCCTCCAGCCAGCGGGTGGCATAGTCGATCACGACATAATGGAAGGCCGGATAGATCACGTCGACCACATCCACGAGGCCGAGCAGGCGCGCCCGTACGCCGGTTTCCTCGGCCAGCTCGCGCAGCGCACCATCGGCCGCCCGCTCCCCCCATTCGAGATGTCCACCCGGCAATGACCAGTCTCCCCGGCGCGGCGGTTTGGCCCGGCGGATAAGCAGAACATTATTTTCGCGTAAGCAGACCACCCCAATGGCCACGACAGGTTTGGCAGGAGCGGACGCGCGTGACATAACCCACCCTAGGGCGGCGCCGGCTCGAACGGAACCTCGGCGCCGCGCCGGGTTTTGTTAGCGCGCGTATCCGGACGGCGAACCGGTGTCCACTTCGCCTTGAAACGCCTTGGTGAGAGCGGAACGGGGACGACAGATGCGGCGACAGCTCGGCCTTGCGCTGCTGGCAGCGATCCTGCTGACATCCGGCCAAGGCGTCGGGGAGGCGGCGAGGGAAGCGCTGACGAAGCAGGAAATCGAGGACGAACTGATGGGCGTGACCGTTTCAGGCGTCATCGAGGGCACCGGCCTGGACTGGCGCGAATGCATCGACCGCGAGGGCCGCACGCTCTACTCGGTGGAAGGCGAGCGGACGCGGCAGGGCCGGATCCTCGTCACCGAGGGCGGGCTTGCCTGTTTTTCCTATGGCGCCATTGCCAGTTGCTTCACGGTTGTGCGAGATGGCCCGTATTATGCTCTGGTGGATGCGGTTGATCGCTTCCTGATCCACCGGATAGAGCGACCCGTGCGCCGGTGCACGGGCAAGAATGACGCGATCAGTTAGGGCATTCCACCTTTGGCAAGACGGATCAAACGCAAGCCGATATCGCTCGCGCTGCAGGGCGGTGGCGCCCATGGCGCCTTTACCTGGGGCGTGCTCGACCGCCTGCTCGAGGACGGACGGCTGGAGATCAGGGCCATGACCGCCACCTCGGCCGGGGCGATGAACGCGCTCGCGCTGGCCAATGGCCTGCATGATGACGGCACCGATGGCGCGCGGGCGGCGCTCGAACTGATGTGGCGCGAGGTCTCGCGCGCCGGGGCGCCGCTGGCGGCCGTCTCGTCGCAGGGCATGCCGTCGATGTTTGATGCCTTCAATCCGTTTGCCAGCCTGACCCCGTTCAACTTCGCCAGCGCCCTGACCAGCTTCGCCAGCCCCTATGACCTCAACCCCTTCGACTACAACCCGCTGCGTGAAGTGCTGGCCTCGGCCCTTGATTTCGAGGCGATCCATGCCTCGCCGGTCGACCTCTTCATTGCGGCGACCAATGTCGAGACCGGCCGGCTGCGGATCTTCAAGGAGAAGGACATCACCATCGAGGCAGCGCTCGCCTCGGCCTGCCTGCCGCAGACCTTCCGGGCCGTGGAGATCGACGGCGTTCCCTACTGGGATGGCGGCTACATGGGCAATCCGGCCCTCTTTCCGCTGATCTATTCCGATGCGCCCGGCGATGTCCTGCTGGTCCTGCTCAACCCGCTGATCCGGCGCGGCACGCCCCGCACGGCCGGGGCCATTCAGGACCGGCTGAACGAGATCAGCTTCAACTCCGCCCTGATCAGCGAACTGCGCGCCATCGCCTTCGTCCAGAAACTGCTCGACGAGAACTGGCTCGCGGACCGGAAGCGGAGCCAGTACCGCCGCCTCAACATCCATGCCATTCGTGGCGGTCAGATGCTGTGCGATTTCTCGCTGGATTCGAAATACGATACCCGCTGGAGCTTCCTGACGAAGCTGCGCGACCTCGGACGCGACCATGGCGAGCGCTGGCTGGAGACCTGTTTCGCCAAGGTCGGCAAGGCCTCCTCGGTCGACGTCCGCGAGGAGTTCCTGTCGCTGACCTGAGGCGAGCAGCGCTTCAGCCGGGTTTCACGAAGCGCACGGCGGCGGCGCCGTATTCGCGCCCGTCCAGCACCGTCCAGCCCGGCAGGTCCAGCGTCTCGTCAGCCGCCGTTTCGACCACTGCCACAGCCTCCGGCGCCAGCCAGCCGCCACTGGCAAGTCCGGCAAGGGCCGGCGGCACAAGCCCCCGGCCATAGGGGGGATCGAGAAAGACCAGGTCAAACGGGGCGCCCAGCCCGGCCGGTTTCGGCCCCAGATCAGTGGCCGAGCGGCGGTGCAGCCGGGTGACGCCGAACAGCGCCATGGTCTCGATATTGGACCGGATCACCCCGCGCGCGGCATGATCGGTCTCGATGAACAGGCAGAAGGCCGCCCCGCGCGACAGGGCCTCCAGCCCGAGCGCTCCCGAGCCGGCAAAGGCGTCGATCACTCGCGCGCCCTCGAGGGGCGGCGCCCAGCCGGCATGGGCGAGCACGTTGAACACCGCTTCACGCGCCCGGTCCGAGGTCGGCCGGGTGCCGCGTCCTGCCGGGGTCCGGATGGCCCGCCCCTTGTGCGCGCCGGCAACAATCCGCATGGCCTGAATGCCCTCGCCTTCCTCGACTGCTGGTGCCATGCTCGGAGCATAAGGATGGAGGAACCGGCATGGCCCAAGTGAGCAGTGAAACCCGAGGCAGTACAGGCCTGATCCGCTATGGCAACCCGCCGCGCCACTACATGACGGGCGAAGGCGCGGGACAACTCGCCGCTGCGATCAACACCGCGGCCAGCGATCCGGCCATCCGGGCGATTGTGCTGACCGGCACCGGGGATGTCTTTGTCCGCCATTTCGATGTCGGCGAGATCATCCGGGCCGGCGAGGCCGTGGCCGCCGGCGCGATCACGGCCGATGCGTTCGAGACCGGCCCCTTCGTCGACCTGCAGGAGGCCTGCTTTCACGCGCCCAAGCCCGTCATCGCCGCGATCAATGGCACCTGCATGGGCGGGGGCTTCGAGATCGCGCTGGCCTGCGATCTTCGCGTGGCGGCCGACAGCGTGACGCAGATCGGCCTGCCCGAAACGCGGATCTCGATCTTTCCCGGCGGCGGCGGCACCCAGCGCCTGCCGCGCCTGATCGGGGAAGCCGCCGCGCTCGACTTCATCCTCAGGGGCCGGGTCGTGGATGCTGCCGGCGCCCTGGCCATGGGGCTGGTGCACGAAACCGCCCCCGACGCGCTGGCCCGCGCGCTCGAGATTGCCGGTGAATTCGAAGCAAAGGGGGCGAACAGCGTCGCCCTCGCCAAACGCCTGGTGCGCTCGGCGCTCGGCCAGCCTCTGCAACAGGGACTGATTGCCGAGCGGCGCGGCTTTCATGCCGCAGTGCAATCGGAGGCGGCCATGAACGCCATGCGCGACTTCCTCGTCACCGGTGAAGACATCACGCGATGAGCAGCGCGCCTCGCCCCCTTGCGGCCAGTCCCATGGCCCGCGCCCTCGCGCTGGCCCGGGCAGGCGCCGCAGCCGGCGAGGTGCCGGTCGGGGCGGTGGTGGTGGATGGCGCCACGGGCACGGTGCTCGGCGAGGGTGCGAACGGTCCCATCAGCCAGTGCGACCCCACCGCCCATGCCGAGATCGTGGCCCTGCGCGCTGCGGCCCGGGCGACCGGAAACTACCGGCTGACCGGGGCGGTGCTGTATGTGACGCTGGAGCCCTGTGCGATGTGCGCCGGCGCCATCAGCCTCGCGCGGATTGCCCGGCTGGTCTATGCCGCCGAAGATCCCAAGGGCGGGGCGGTCGGGCATGGTCCACGGCTGTTCGAACAGCCGACCTGCCACTGGCGACCGGAGGTTGTGCACGCGGCGGGCGATGGTGCCGAGGCGGCGGCCCTGCTGCAGGAGTTCTTCAGGGCCCGGCGCTGAAGCCAGCCGGCAGCGGTCGGCTGAGCGCCTTATGAATTTGCAGCACGCTGCTTGGCCGAACGGATCGCCTGCTTGACCTTCGGATGGTTCAGCATCGCGGACCAGGCGCGGCCCTTGGTCTCGTCGGGCAGGCCGCGCAACGCAACCAGCGCCTTGGCCCCGACCGAACAGAGGTTCAGCCCGGCGAGCGCCGCTTCGGGATCGTCCTTCGCCATCATCACCTGCATGACGGCCGGATCGGTCATGACACCGAACATGGCCTTCTGCAGCGCAGCTTCGTCGCTGCGGCTGAACAGGCCGTGTCGCGCCGGGTTGGCCCGCGCCTGCCGGATGAGGTCGAGAATGTCCGCATTGATCCGGATGGCGGCCGGGTAGAAAGCCTCGTCGGCGATCTCCTGGTCGGCGGCCCAGGTGGTCACCGCCGCCTGCGGAGCGCCGGCGATATCCTCGTAGGTCTCTGCCGCGCAGAACCGCGTCCCCGACTGCTCGGCCGCGCGCAACTCCCGCGTCATCCCGTCGATCAGCCGGTTCAGCGACGACGCACTGGCAAAGGTCAGGATATCTGCATTCTCGGCTATGGTCTCGAACGCCACCTGCTGGACGGCCTGCATCTGCCCTGCCGCATCGAGCGTGGTGTCAGCAAATGTCCGCTGCAGGGCGACATAGCGGGCCGGGGCCACCGCGAGCAGGGATTTGAGGAAACGCTTCTCGTCCGGGTCCGCCATGGCCGTGTTCAGCGCTTCGGGATTGGCGAGCGCGGCTGTGACCGACGAGGATCCGCCGGCTGCCATCGTGTCATCGCCCGCGGGGCTCCCGCCGAGGCCGGGGATCATAAGCGCCCCCAGAAAGCAGCCTCCGACCACAAGGATCGTGACAACACCGAACAGCAGGTTGCCATCTCCAAAGAGCCTGTTCGAGCGAGCATCATACATGGCGTCAGATCTCCGGCTGGGGCTTTTCCGGAAACCTAGCGGCGAAGTCCTGACAAAGCGTTGCAAGCCGCGCCGGCCTGCGCCGCCATCGAGGCCGGATCAGAGCAGCATCAGGGCCAGCAGCGCCACCTGGATGACGACCAGCGTGGCGAGCAGTTTCATTTCGATACGTGACAGGCCGAAATCGGGAAGGTTCTCGCTCGCGATCACCCAGCCCGGCGCGTCGCGACCCAGGAATTTGTCGAGTATCTTCATCACGGTGTTCCTTCCACTTGCCGTTCGAGGATCGAAGGGGGCCGGAGGCTCACCCTCCGGCGCTTCCGACAAGCAAGGACGGTGCCGGGTCGCGTCGGCAGCCATCGCAACGGGCATGATGGCAACCGGGCGCGGGCAGCCTGTCGAGCTCCGGTAGCAGGCGGGAAGGAGCGGAGGCGCGGGAGGGGCGGAGACGCGGGGGGCGACGGGAAAGACGGGACGCCAGGGCCGGCTGCGCCGCGGGATCAGCCGAGGCAGACCTCTCGAAAGGTCTCGCCGAAATCGGTGATGGTGAGGATCCGTTTCTCGATGCGGGACCGCCGGCGCAGGTTGCGGTCGCGCAGGACGGTCTGACAGGCTTCTTCCCGGGTCAGCGCGGAATAGAACGAGGCATCGGGCAGCGGCACCCCTTCAGGCTCGTGAATGAGCTGCAGCCGGATGAGATTGTCGATGTAGCCGGCCACCCGCTCGGGATGTGCGCACACCCGGTTGAGCTGGGCCGGCACCACATTGCGCTGCACCATGCGCACCTGGTCCCGCGTGGTGGTGACGTAGACGTGCGCCATCGGGAAGAATTGCCCCTTTGGCGGCAAGGCCTGCAGCATGCTCACCTCGTCGCGGGTCAGTTGCCGCAGGATGGTCAGAAAGGCGGGATGGGCCGCACTCGCGGTTGCTGCATCCATCGAGGAGGCGATAAGCGTGGCAATCTCCTCCCGCAGTGGTGAGTAGCGCATGGCCTCGACGGCCGGTACCGCGATTTCCATGTTCGGCCGTTGCACCTCTTCGGTGTCGACGCCGCGGCGGCGCAGCACCGTCTCGACCGCGCGCACCGTGAAGGCCTCGATCTCGGGCAGTCCCCAGACGGCTTCGGTCATCGATTCCAGCGCCTCGTGCGGCGCTGCAGCCGCGGCAGAGGACGTCATCAGCTCATGGGCCGGCTCGCGGGCCGGCGCTTCGTCGTAAACGGGGGGCTCGCAGGCCGCTTTGCGTCCGCCCATGGCGGAGCGACGCGTGCGGCGTCCACCTGCCGGGAACTGGATCTCGGGTTCATCCGTCGGCATCACGCGCCGTCCCCTCTGATCTTCGGCCGCTCGACCGCCACTGCCACTCCGTTGCTCAAGCACCGCCCCCCAAGGCTGTCTCGCCGATCGTTAACTGGCCATTGCCGCAGTAGCGACTTAAAAAAACCGCTATGTAAAGGCCTCCTTGGAGGCAGTCTGGTGCATTGCGGGGCGAAAATGCCGGCCATGCAGATCAGACGGGGCTTAGAGTAAGGACGATTCGATCCATGCGCTGTTCCGATTGCCTGGGCGAAATGATTGAAAACAATGGATTTGTCGAATGCACCTCCTGTGGGCGCATCCTGCAGGCCGTCCTTGAGGAACCTGAAGAAAGTTTCATGGACCGGTTGAGCGGCCGGCTGGCGATCCCCAGCGACGCCCTGCCCGTGCCGCTGCCCATCGTCGTGGCCGGCGCCGCGCTGGTTGCGATTACCAGTGCCGTGCTGCTGAACTTCAGCCTGAGTGGCGAGGCCCCGGGCGCGGACACGGCGCGCAACGGCGCGGCATCGGCAGCGCTGGCCACCGCCACGCTGGGCAACCAGCAGACCGGGCCGTGGCTGACTCAGGTCACGGCGCTGCCGGCCGCCTCCCTGCTCGTGTCCGCTGCACCCGGTTCGCGCGGCTTTGCGGTTGTCATGCAGCGCGGCGATCTGGCCCCTGAGGACGGCGGCGGCATGCAGGTCGCCTATCTCGATGCGGACGGCACGCTGGATGCCGAGATCCGGCCGATCCTGCCGGGCGCCTGGTTGCTGACCCATGCGATCCCGACTGGCACCGGCGATGTGACGGTGCTGGGCCAGACGGCGGACGGCCTTTTCCTGTTCCGCATCGACCGCGAAGGCCAGCCAGTCTGGGGGCGCTTTGAAGGCGCCGACGGGACGATTTCCTCCGAGGAGGCGAGCCTTCTCCGGACCGGCGACATGCTCGTCATCTCCGCGCCGATGCCGCGCGGGCTCGGCCTCGGCCTCATCGCCTATGATCTCGACGGGCGACGGCTGTGGAGCGAGTCCATTCCCGGCGTCGTCACCGGCAGCTATGCCCTGGCTGGCACGCCATCGGGCGAACTTGTCCTCGCCGGCGCGATCGCTTCGGACGGGGGGCGCGCGGAGCAGCGCTTCATCCGGCTCGACCGGACCGGGACGGTGCAGGTCGACGTGCCGCTGGCGCTGCCCGACGGAAATCGTGCGCAGCGCGCAGCGGTGGCGCTCGATGACAGTGTCTATCTCGTTTCAGCCGGGCAGGCCGCCCTGATCCAGCGTTTCAGCCCACGCGGCACCGAGCAGTGGCAGGCCGCGCTGAGCGACTGGCCGAAAACCGGCAATGTGGCGGGCGATCTCATCGCGCTGCCGAACGGTGCGGCCGTCACCCGGCTCGACGCAGGGACCCTGCATGCAGTCAGGATCACCGGGTCGGGGCTGGACCTGTCGACCAGCGCGGTGCCGATGCCCGAAGGACTGGTCGCGCTCGGCACACGGATCCGGCAGGACGGTCAGGTCATGGCGGTGATCATGGCCGATCCCACACCGGCAAGCCCGCGCCTCGTGCATGCCCAGGCCGACCTGCGCGACCTCTTCCGCAGGGCCGGAGACCGCGGTGCGGATGGACCGATGCGAACGGTCGGGCTGGATGACGTGGCCGCCGGTCGCGACGAGCAGCCGCCTGCATTCGGGCTGCGTCCCGGCGCCGGGGCAGCGGGTGCGCGACCGGAGATCCGCGGTGCGTCGGACGCACCGCCGCTGACCCGCCCGGCCGTCCCGGCGAACACGCCGGCGGGGGTGGGAACGGCGTCGGGGACGGCCCCCGGAACCCGGGCCCAGCCCGCCACCGCGCCGGCCAGTCAACCATCCCAGGGCGACGCTAGCCGCCTCCCCTCGGCCGAGTGCACATTCATCTGCATGCCGGAGGGCGTGCCAGCAGCAAAATACCCGGTCAGCCAGTCCTATGACATCACGAGCAGCCGGTCGCTGAACGACATCACGCTTGACGCGTTCGCCGACCATGATGGGATTTGCCGCAGCAGCGGCGGGCTGGCCCATGCGGGCTCGGTTCCGGTCTGCCGCAAATCGTAAGGCCGGTCGCGTCCGCAGCCGCCCCCCATGCAGCGAACGGGCGGCATTCACGGCCCAGACGGCGGCGCGTGAAGATGACCGGAGCGCGCGGGCAGTCCGCGGGTGCGCCTATTTTGCGCCGTGGCCCGAGATGATGACCTGAACGGTCTTCAGCGCGATCAGCACATCCATCCAGATGGAAAAGTGCTTGATGTAGTAGAGGTCGTATTCGAGCTTTTCCTTCACGTCCTCGACATCGACGACGTGGCCCTGCTTGACCTGTGCCCATCCCGTGATGCCGGGGCGGACAATGTGGCGGTAGCGGTAGAAGGGAATCTCGGACTCGTACCATTCCGACAGGCGGAGCGCTTCCGGCCGCGGACCGATCCAGCTCATCTCGCCGCGCAGGATGTTGACGATCTGGGGCAGTTCATCGAGCCGGGTCTTGCGGATGAATCGACCGACGCGGGTGATACGGTCGTCGTCAGTGAGCGTCATGTCGGCAGCGAGATCGGCATTCGGCGGCCGCTCGCGCATGGAGCGGAACTTGTAGACCGTGAAGGTGCGGCCACGAAAGCCCATGCGGGTCTGGCGAAAGATCGCCGGGCCGCGGCTGTCGATGCGGATCATGAGCGCCACGAGCAGCATCAGCGGCGCGACGAACACCAGCGCCAGGGCGGCGGACATGGCATCCACGTAGCGCTTGGCCGGCGCATAGATGGAATCGATGGAGAGGTGGCCGAAGGTGTTTTCGGAGAGATGCTCGATCTGCACCCGGCCAGACAGGGATTCATTCAACTGCCGGGCATTGAAGATCGGCCGGCCGGCCACCGCTTCATCGGCAATGGCGCGCTCCCAGTCGCGGCTGAGCCCCGGATCGTTGAGATCGACCACGAGTGGCATGGGATGGCCGGGAACAATCTTGTCCGGGGTGGCCACCTCGATCCAGCGGACCGACTTGATGCGCTTCAGCTGCAGGGCCGCCCCGCCGGGTACGAGGCTCATGACCGGCCGCTGCAGCCGGGCAATGGCCACCAGCACCAGCAGGAACCACGCCGTCACGAAACCGAAGCTGAGGACAAAGAGCGGCCGGCTGTATTCGAGCCGCAGCATGAAGAACAGGACGATCACAAGCCCGTACGACATCACGAAGGCCGGGACGACACTGACGATCGCATTCGATCCTGGCAGCGCGGTCACCTTGCGGAACATCATGAAGCCAATCAGCAGCGCGCAGAATGCGCCGACATAGGAGTTGTCGAAGATCGGCTGGCCGTAAGGGAAGAGCTGGAACTGCGCCATGACGAGCCCCGGCAGCACAATTCCCGCCAGCAACCCGCCCGCGAGCTGGGTACGCATGCGCGAGAGAAACAGCGCCAGGGCATTGCGCATGTCGTCGGCCCTGGTCGGGGCTCCGAAATCAACTGTCCCCTGTCGGATGTACATGGCGTCCCTTTTCGTGCTGCCCCGCAACGCACAACGGCGGTGTTTTCCTTGCCAACATGCGAGACCACGCGCACACGCGCAGCGACTTTCCCGGATCCCGCAGGTTCGCCTTAGGGGTGTTTCGCGCAGCTGGTCCACCTCGCCCCGGTGACAATTCGCAAAAAACGGGGGAAAAGTCGAAATACAATTCTGGATGAATTTTCCCTTTTCTGCCACCCCAGGGTTCATGGCGGCGGGCGCCGGCACGGGAATTGCTCAGCGGTAAGCTCGCGCGCAGAGAGCATCCGGAATGGAACAATGAAACCGTCCGCTGCGTCAGACGCCCGCCTCGAGGCGGAGATCGATGTCTCACAACCGTCACACGCGCGGGTCAGCGCGCGCTCCAGTCTCGCGATCATCCTCGCCCTTTCGGCAGGGCTGTGGCTGGCCATCGCCGTCCTGGCCCGTCTCGTCGGCCTGATCTGACCGCCCGGCTGCGACATCTCGTCCACAGAAGGTAAGGCGGCGGCCCGTCCGGGTGGACCGGGGCGCAGCCAGCCGCTTGCGGCCGAGGGCGCGAAATGCTGTTCCTCGCCTCGCCAGCCGCGCGGCAGGATCGCGGCGTGACCTGAAGGCCAGCCGGCATGTTCAAGCCCCGGGCACCGAAACCGATCACCCGCCCGTCCGGGCCGCCGGGCCGGCGCGCCTATGCAATCGGGGACGTGCACGGTCGCTACGATCTGCTTGAGGCGCTGCTCTGGGCGATCCGGAAGGATGCCAGCGAGCGCCCCAAACGCGAGACTCACCTGGTCTCGCTCGGCGATCTGATCGATCGCGGACCGGACTCGAACCGGGTTGTCGAGACCTTCGCGAATCCCCTGCCCGGGTTCACCTCGACACGGGTGCTGATGGGCAATCACGAGGAGATGCTGGTGCGGGGACTGACCAGCGAGCCGCACTTGCTGCAGGGCTGGCTCGACCACGGCGGCTATGACTGTGCCGAGAGCTATGGCGTAAGCGCGGCCTACCTGCGCGGCCAGCCGGCCGATGTCCAGTTCGATGCCCTTACAGCGGCGATCCCCGACAGCCATGTGGACCTGATGCGCCGCTCGCTCGAATGCATCCGGTTCGGCGACTATCTGTTTGCCCATGCCGGTATCCGGCCCGGCGTCGCGCTCGACCAGCAGACCGCCCGCGACATGCGCTGGATCCGCAAGGAGTTCCTCGACAGCGATGCCCCGCTCGGCTGCGTCGTCGTGCATGGCCATACGGTGACCGAGGAGGTCGTGGAGCGGCCCAACCGGATCGGTCTCGACACCGGCGCCTACCGGACCGGCCTGCTGACTGCGGTGATGATCGAGGGCGAGGAGCGGGTCTTCCTGAAGGCCCTCGATACCGGCAGCCGTATCCGGGTCTCGCGCGAGCTTCGTCCCGGGCTGCCCGACTGAGGCAGGACTGCGGGGCTCTACACGATCGTCAGCGCGATGTGGCCTTCCTCCAGCACCTCGCCCTCGGCAATCGCCAGCGATGTTACCTGACCGTCACCGGGCGCCTCGTAGGGCACCTCCATCTTCATCACTTCCATGATGAAGAGCGTGTCACCGGCCTTGACCGTATCGCCCTCGCCGACGAGCAGTTTCCAGACGGTGCCGCCGGTTTCCAGTTCGATGGGCGAAGCCATGGCAGAGGTCTCCTCAGGGTCGGATCGTGAAATGGCCCGGCCCGCGGAGCGGATCGAGCAGCGGCTGGATGCGGTCGATCCAGCGGCAAAGCATGGGCCGGGTCTCGCGCGGATCGATAAGCTCGTGCACCGCGAGGGCTTCGCCCCGCGGAAAGGGGGACTGGCGGGCGGCCAGTCTTTCCTCCAGTTCCCGCCGCTTTGCATCGGGATCGTCGGCCGCCGCGATCTCGCGATGGAAGGCCACGGCCACGCCGCCTTCCACTGGCAGGGGACCGGACTCGGCCGAAGGCCAGGCGAGGACGTAGGCGTCGGGTCCGTAATGGGCGGCCTGGGCGACACCGAAGGACTTGCGGACCTGCACGGCCGCCCAGGGCACGGTGGTCATCGCCGCTGTCAGAACTGCGTTCGCGCCATGCCGGATCGTCGCCTCCTGCTCGGCCTTCGAGCCGATCATGAAGCCCGGCTCGTCGACAAGGGTGACGATCGGCAGGTGGAAGGTCTCGCACAGTTCCATGAAGCGCCGCGCCTTCTGCGCTCCGAGCGCGGTCATCGAGCCGGCAAGGTGGCGACAATCATTGGCCCAGATCCCCACGGGCTGGCCGTTGAGACGTGCAAGCCCGGTGACCTGGCTGCGGCCGTAGCCCCTGCCGATCTCGAAGAAGCTGCCCTGGTCAACGATCCAGCCGATCGCCCTGCGCATGTCGAAGGCGCGCCGGCGCTCACGCGGAACGAGCGAGACCAGCCCCTCCTCTGCGCGGTCGACGGGATCGTCACAGGGCAGGACGGGCGGCAGGTCCCAGACGCTGTCCGGAAGGTAGGCCAGGAAAGCGCGGATCTGGGCAAGGCAGTCGGCTTCGTCCTCGCCGGCATTGTCGACGGTGCCGTTCTTCGTGTGCACCTTCCAGCCGCCGAGTTCGTCCTTGGTCGCCTGCTCGCCCATGGCCCGTTCGACCACGGCCGGCCCGGCAGTCAGCACCTGGGCGGTGGGTTTCGACATCACCGAGAAATGCGCCGAGACCAGCCGGGCCGCCGGCAGGCCGGCAACCGCGCCGAGCGCGGCGGTCGCGACCGGCAGGCAGGCGAGGCACTGGGCCACCGGCCGGAAGCGCGAGGGCGCGAACACCGGCGCGGGAAGGCTCGGCCCGCCGCCGGCGCCGCCGACACTGCCGCCCGCGCCCTCGTGCAGGCGGATGAGCGGCAGGCGGTATTGCAGGGCAAGATCCTCGGTGTAGACGCTCTTGCGCAACCCGGCCGGCGAGGGCGAGCCGCCCTTCATGGTGAAGTCCTCGCCGCCGACCACCACGCGCCGGCCGTTCACGGTCGCGAAGCCGAGCACGTAATTGGCCGGCTCGAACCCGATCAGCGCACCATCGGGACCGCGCACCGGTGCGCCGGCACCGCGTCCGATTTCATCGAAACTGCCGGGGTCTGCGAGCGCGTCAATGCGTTCGCGAATGGTCAGCCGGCCCTTCTCGTGCTGGCGCGCCACGGCGGCCTCGCCGCCTTGCGCAAGCGCCAGTTCCCGGCGCCTGCGGATCTCGTCGCTTTCCGGTTCCCAACTCATGCAACAATACTGCCCAGCCCGTGCGGCGAGGTCAAAGCCTCTCTGTCACCGGGGGACCCATGGCACCTGTCAATCCGGCGCCGCACGGCGTGCGCCCTTTTGGCCATATCCCTGCGGCAGGCCTTGTGATCTGGCGCCGTGTCGGCGATTGTAACACTAAGACCGAACGGGACACCATGGCACACTGGGAGGAACCAAAATGCCTGACACGCTAGGATCAATGAACCCGCAGGACGACCTCAACAACCTGACCATGTCCGAGGAGGCTCGCCCGCTATACGAGCACGTCAAGCGCTTCATCGCGGAAACCGTGGACCCGATGTATGAGGAATACAGCCGCCTCGGCCGGGAGCGCAAGGACAAGGACAATATCTGGCAATATGCCGACGGCCAGCTCGACGTGCTGGAAAAGGCCAAGGACAAGGCGAAGTCCGAAGGCCTGTGGAACTTCTTCCTGCCCGATGCCGAGACCGGTGAGGGCCTCAAGAACCTCGATTACGCCTATATCGCCGCCGAGCTCGGCAAGAACCCGCTGGCTTCGGAAACGATGAACTGCTCGGCACCCGACACCGGCAACATGGAAGTGTTGGAACGGGTCGGCACGCCGGCGCAGAAGGAACAGTGGCTGAAGCCGCTGCTGGAAGGCAAGATCCGCTCGGCCTTTGCGATGACCGAGCCCGGGATCCCCTCCTCCGACGCCAAGAACGTCTCCACCGAGGCCCGGCTCGAGAATGGCGAATGGGTCATCAATGGCGAGAAGTTCTACATCTCCGGCGCCGGCGACCCGCGCTGCAAGATCATGATCACCATGGTCAAGACCAATCCCGACGCCCCGCCGCACAAGCAGCAGAGCCAGATCCTCGTGCCCATCGACACGCCCGGCGTGAAGATCCTCGACGGCATGCAGGTGTTCGGCGACTATGACGCGCCGCATGGCCACATGCATATCGTGTTCGACAATGTCCGGGTGCCGGAGGAGAACATGCTGCTCGGCGAGGGACGCGGCTTCGAGATTTCCCAGCTCCGCCTCGGCCCCGGCCGGATCCACCACTGCATGCGCTCCATCGGCGCGGCCGAACGGGCGCTCGACCTCACGGTGATTCGCGGCATGGGTCGGCAGGCCTTTGGCCGCGACCTCCTCAAGCTCGGCGGGAACATGGAAAAGGTCTCCCGCGCCCGCATCGATATCGAATCGATGCGCCTGATGGTGCTGAAGGCGGCCAAGGCCATGGACGTGCTCGGCAACAAGGAAGCCCGGGTCTGGATTTCCATGGTCAAGGCCATGGTGCCTGAGCGGGTGTGCCGGATCATTGACGAGGCGATCCAGATCCACGGCGCCACCGGCGTGTCGCAATGGACCCCGCTCTCGCGCATGTATGCCAGCCAGCGGACGCTGCGCCTGGCCGACGGGCCGGACGAGGTGCACCACATGGTCGTCAGCCGCGCCGAGGTGTCCCGCTACACCGGCGACGAGGAAGACCCGGCCATGGCGGCGGTCTGGCGCAAGTAGCGCCGCCACCATGGCGGACGAGGCCGGAACCGGGCGGTTCAGCGATGCCATCACCCTGCGCCGTACCGGGCGGGTGGTGACCGTCACGCTCGACCGCGGCGACGGCCTCAACGCCCTCTCGAACGCCGTGATGGGCGAGCTCACCGCGCTCGCCCATCGGCTCTACAGAGACACAACAAGCTCGGCCGTCGTGCTGGCCGGCGCCGGCGCCTTCTCCGCCGGCTTCGACCTCAAGGACCGGCCACCGGCCGACGCCCCGAAGCCGACCCTCCTGGAGCGCCGGGACGCGCTCAAGGCCGGGCCCGACATGTGCGCGGCCTGGGAGCGGCTCGAGCAGGTGACGATTGCCGCGGTGGAGCGGTTCTGCATCGGCGGCGGCGTGGCTCTGGCACTAGCCTGCGACCATCGCATTGCCGCCCGGGACGCCCATTTCCGGCTGCCGGAAGTCCCGCTCGGCATGAACATGAGCTGGCAGACCAATCCGCGCACCGTCGCACTGATCGGACCGTCCCGCGCCAAGCGATTCACCCTGCTTGGCGAGAAGCTCGACGCCGCCACCGCATGCGACTGGGGCCTTGTTGACGAGGTCACCGAACCGGGCGGCGCACGGGCCGCGGCCGAAGCGCTGGCCGGCCGCTATGCCGCCCTGCCACCGATTGCGCTGCGCATGACCAAGCAGGCGATCAATACGGCCGCCCATGCCCTGGGCCATGCCACCAGCTACATGGACCGCGACCAGTTCCTGCTCTCCTCGCTGACCGGGGACCAGCAGGAGGGGATCGCGGCCTTCCGGGAGAAACGGCCCGCTGATTTCAAGGGAAACTGACACTCATGACCCAGACCATCTCGATCGACCCCATGGCCGGCGCCCTCGGCGCGGAGATCCACGGCGTCGACCTCCGCCAGGACCTGTCCAATGCGGCCTTCGACGCCATCCACCGCGCGTTTCTCGACCATCAGGTGATCGTCTTCCGCGACCAGCACAACCTCTCGCCGGAGCGCCAGAAGGCCTTTGCCCGCCGCTTCGGCACGCTGAACATCCACCCCTATGTCAAGGGCATGGACGGGCACCCGGAACTCCTCGAAATCATCAAGGAGCCCGACGAGCGGACCAATTTCGGCGGCGGCTGGCATTCCGACATGTCCTTCCTCGAAGAGCCCGCACTGGGCAGTGTGCTGTATGCGGTGGAGGTCCCGCCCTTTGGCGGGGACACGCTGTTTGCCAGCCAGACCGCCGCTTACGAGGCGCTGTCCGATGGCATGAAGGCGATGCTGGGCGGGCTCCGGGCGATCCATTCCGCTGCCCGCGAATACGGCACCGAGGGCTATTCGGCGAAGGATCGCCAGTCGATGCAGACGACCGTGGTCGATGCCGCGCCGGAATATGAGCACCCGGTGGTCCGGACCCATCCCGAGACCGGTCGCAAGGGACTGTATGTCAATCCGGCCTTCACCCTGCGCTTTGCCGGCATGACGAAGCGCGAAAGCCGGCCCCTGCTCGACTTCCTGTTCAACCATTCACGCGAGGAACGCTTTACCTGCCGGCTGCGCTGGCGCGAGGGAAGCGTGGCCTTCTGGGACAATCGCTGCTGCTGGCACTACGCCCTCAATGATTATCACGGCCACCGCCGGCACATGCGCCGCGCCACCGTCAACGGCGACCGCCCCTGCTGACGCCCGCCGGTCGCGCGCAGACCTTCCAAAAGCCCGCCAACCGCCCTACGGACAGGGCATGTCCGATGTCCATGATCTTTCCTCCCTGCTGGACAGCCTCGCAGACGGAACCGGCGGCGAGAAGGTGAGCGTGGGCGACCTGCTCAACGCCGTCGGCCGGCGCAGCTATGGTCCCCTGCTGTTCCTGCTCGCCTTCATTGCGCTGAGCCCGGTGAGCTACCTGCCCGGGATCAACTGGCTGATGGCGGCGGTGATCCTGGTCATCGCCGTCCAGATCGCGATCGGACGGGATTATCCATGGGTGCCGCGCCGGCTGCTGGAGACCTCATTTGCGCGGAAGCACCTGATACGCGCCATCGAGGCAGCCCGGCCCTACACCCATATGGTGGATCGCCTCGTGGCGCCGCGCCTGACACGCCTGACGGATCCGCCGATGGCCCAGCTTGTCGGCATTGCCTGCATGGCCGCCGCGATCATCCAGTTTCCCCTCGGCCTGATCGTGTTCGGCACGATCCTGCCGAACCTCGCAATCCTGCTGCTCGGCCTCGGACTGACCGCCCGGGACGGGTTGGTGATCCTCATTGCCTTCACTGCCCTGCTGGGCGGTGTTCTCATCCTGCTGCGCGTCGGTCGGCTGATCATGGCAAGTGGCTTGATCTCCGGCCTCGGCAGCCCGATCTAGGATTCATGAGCGCTGATCTCTATCATAACCGGGTCCTCGAACTCGCCGCCGAAATTCCCCATCTCGGCCAGCTGGATGCACCGGACGCGCGCGTGGACAGGGTGTCGCGGATCTGCGGGTCGACGATCACGCTCGACCTGAAACTGAACCCCGCCCGCACCCATGTCGAAGCGATTGCGGTCGATCCGAAGGCCTGCGCACTCGGCCAGGCCGCGACATCGATCTTTGCGGGCAACGCCGTCGGGGCGTCGGTCGAGGAGATCCGCGCGGCCCATGCAGCGCTCGCGGCCATGCTCCGGGAGAATGGCCCGCCGCCCGAGGGCCGGTTTGCCGAACTCCGCCATCTGGCCGGCGTGGCCGACTATCCACCGCGCCACACATCGACCTTGCTGGCCTTTCGCGCCGCGGTGGATGCCATTGACGAAATCACCGGTCGGGAAGGGCAGGAGCCCGCCGCTGCGGTCCCTACCACCTGAAATACAGGGCGAAGACGATAAGCAGCGTGAGATACGGCACCACAGTGCCGATGCCGACATAGACGCCATGGGGCTGCAGCTTTCCCGCCTCGGCGAAGTTCGGAAAGAAGCGATACTGCTTTGCCATGCGCCGGGTACGTTGCTTGAGATGGTCCTTGATCGCCGCTGCAAGCGCGGCCGGCTCTTCATGCCTGTTGAGACGGGCCAGCAGGCGGGCGCGCACGATATCGCTGGCCATGCCCGCGCCCACGCCGGTGATGAGCAGCAAGACGACGGCCCCGAAGACGAAAAGGGTTGCCTGCACCTCCCCGGGCGTGTTCACGAAGGGCACGAAATCGGCAAGGCCCTCGGTCATCGACTTGAGCGTATCGGAGCGACCACCATAGCGCACGGCCAGCAGCGCCGGTATGAAGGCGAACAGGGCGGCGAGGATCAGGCCGATGCGATGCCAGCGCTTGAGGAAACCGAGTGCCTGGCGCACGTCGCGATCCGCGATCAGCATGGGATGGAGACTGTCCTCTTGATTGGCCAATGTCGATACGACTCCTCCTCCACGTCATATGGGGATGCAGCGGGCCATGACTAGGCCAAATCCGTCATCTCGCCATGGCAGGATCGCCGGTTTTCTCCTCTTCGTCTACAAGCAGACCCTTAGCCGCGTCTTTTTCGCATTCGGCGCGCGGTGCCGACACCTGCCGACCTGCAGCGAATATGCTGCCGGGGCCTTTTCCGCCCATGGCGCCTGGGCCGGGGCCTGGATGACGCTGGCCCGGCTGCTGCGCTGCCACCCTTTCGGCTCCGACGGTTTCGACCCGGTGCCGCCACTGCCGCAGGGCGCCCGCTGGTGGGCACCGTGGCGCTATGGCGACTGGCGTTGGACAACGCGGCCCTTCCCGCCCGGGCCAGAGGACCAAACGGCGGACGAAACAGCAGACCGGACGAACGACGGAAACAGCAACAGCGCACCAGGCGCAGAAAGGGATTGATAGGCGCCGGCGCGCATGGTCCGGTACAAGGACGAAAGGAGCCCCCGATGCGCGGACGTGTGTTTCCCACCGTGATGGTCCTGCTCGGGCTGGTGTTCGTGGCGTGGTGGTGGCTGTTCATCTCCGATTCCGCCGCGCCCGAGGCCGCGCCGGGCACCTTCGACATTGCCGAGTGGCGCGCCCTGTCAGCCGATGATCCTGTGGACACCCTGGCCAGCGAGATCCGCTGGCTCGAGATCGGCCATGACGCAGTCCCCGCCTTCGCGGTCCAGGCTGGCGCGTTTCACGGCACGGTCGCCATGTCCTTCAATGCCATCCAGATCGTCATGCCGGACCGGACGATCGTCATCGGTGGCGCCGTCGATGCCAGCACCGCCGACGCCATGCGCCAGGATGACGCTGCCGCAGGGTTCGACCCGGACGCCTACAGCCAGCTCGTCTTTGCCATGCTCGAAGCCGAGCAGGTCCTGATGACGCATGAGCATGTCGACCACATCATGGCGATCGCGCGCCATCCCGACCCCAATACGCTGGCGCCGCGCCTGTGGCTGAACGCGGCGCAGATCGCGGCCCTTCCCGGCTTCGTCACCGGTCCGATGCCGCCGCTCTACCGCACGCTCGACCCGAAACTTGATGGCGGCGTGCAGGAAATCGCGCCCGGCGTCGTCGTCATCCCGGCGGCTGGGCATTCGCCCGGCAGCCAGCTGATCTTTATCCGCCTGCAGGATGGCCGCGAAGTCCTGCTGATCGGCGATGTCGTCTGGGCCATGTCGAACCTGGTCGATCTCACCACCCGGCCCGTGCTCACGCAATTCGTGGTATTCGACCCGAATGAGGACCGGTCGGCGGTGAAACGCCAGCTCCGCGCGCTGCATGACCTCGCAGAGGCCGAGCCGGACCTCATCATCGTGCCCAGCCATGACCGGGCATACATCGACACCCTGATCGCCAGCGGCGACCTCGTCGCGGGATTCCGCTAGCGAATTTGAACAGGGCCTAGAGGCCCTTTGATCCGAATTCGAACCGCCTGCGCGCTGGAATGTTGGGTCAGGGACAGGAGTAGCCCGGACCGGCATGCGCGCACGTCGGGAGGATTGCGACGCTGTCCAGCGCGGACGGGGCAGGCCATCAGCCGACTCAAATTCGGATGAGAGGGCTCTAGCGCAGGGTCCCGCAGCGGCGTTCGAACAGGGCCACCGCATCGGGCATCCATTGCCGGAAGTTCTCCGCCCGCTCCTCGCTGGCCGGGTGCGTGGACAGCCATGGCGGCGGCTTCTGCCCTCCCAGCTGGCCCATCCGTTCCCACAGTTCCGGCGCCTCGCGCGGGTCGTAACAGGCACGGGCGAGAAGTTCGAGGCCGATCTTGTCCGCCTCGGTCTCGTGCGCCCGGGAGAAGGCGTTGAGCCCGCCCATCGTGGCCATGCCGAGCGCACCCATGACCATCTGCTGCTGTTGCCCGGACATGTCGCCCAGGCCGAGGCCCACGGCGATCTGTCCGAACTGGGCGATCTTGGCCTGGCTCATTCGCTCGGCGCCGTGGTGGGCGAGGGCGTGCCCGATCTCGTGGCCCATCACGACGGCCAGCTTGTCGACATCGTCAATATCGCTGAGGTCGACCCGGCCATCGGCATTGCCGGTCACGTCGAGGATGCCGGTATACACAGCGACATAGCCGCCCGGCAGGCAGAAGGCATTGGGCTGGTCGGAGACCACGACATTGTAGGTCCACTCGAATTTGTCGGCGACGGGGGTGAACTCATAGCCCGCATTGAGCAGCTCCTGTTCATAGCGGACGGCTGCGGCGACCAGCCGGTCACCGATTTCCTGCACGGTGGCGAGCAGTTCCCGGTCCCCCTCCTGACAGGCGCGGGCATTGCTCCGGCACAGAACGTTGCCCTGTTCCTGCTGCAGGATCTGGACATAGGACTGCGCCCCGAGGCGGACCGAATCCTCGATGCTCATGGTGTTGAACTGCTTGCGACCGGTGAACGGCACCTCCTTCTGGTTGGAGAACCAGTAGAAGGCGAGCCCGACTAGGGCGATGATGATGATCCCGAACCGTCCGCCCAGCATGCCGCGCATGGGATGTCTCCTTCTCCCGTCAGAAGTGTGTTACCCCGCCGCCGGGGCGAGTGGAAGACCCGTTGCGCTACCACAATGAAGCGTTTGCACACGCCGCCCGCCGCGATACAAGGACCCATGACTGCACAGAGCCAGACACCCGCCGAACCGAAACTCGAGATCCGGATCATCCCGGTGACGCCGCTGCAGCAGAACACCTCCCTGGTCTGGGACCGGGAGACGAAGCAGGGGATCTTCGTCGATCCGGGCGGGGACATCGACAAGCTGATGGGCGCTGTCGAGCATTTCGGCGTGACCATCGGCGAGATCTGGCTGACCCATGGCCATCTCGACCATGCCGGGGCTGCCACCCAGGTGAAGGAACGCACCGGCGCCGAGATCATCGGCCCGCATCCGGACGACCAGTGGCTGCTCGATGACATCGAGGCCCAGGGCGCCCGGTTCGGGATCGCCGATGGCCGGAACGTGCAGCCGGACCGCTATCTCCATGACGGTGACAGCCTGACGCTCGGCACGGCGAGCTTCGGGGTGGTGCATACCCCCGGTCATACGCCGGGCCATGTCGTGATCTACAACCAGCCGGGCCAGCTCGCCTTTGTCGGTGATGTCCTCTTCAAGGGATCGGTGGGGCGCACCGATTTTCCGCGCGGCAATCACCAGCAGCTCATCGATTCCATCACGCAGAAACTCTGGCCGCTGGGCCCGGACATGCGGTTCGTGCCCGGGCACGGCCCCATGAGCACGTTCGGCGACGAGCGGCGGACCAATCCCTTCGTCGCCGACGCGGTACTCGGCTGAACGCGCCCGAAACACCGGCCCGTCGCCGGTCGGACAAGGGCGTCCCGCCTCCACTCCGGAAAGAAGAAAGCCCCGGGCATTCGGCCCGGAACTTCCCCCCGGTAGAGGTGTTCTGCCCCTAAAACCCATTGCCGCCAGGACCGCCTGCCTGCGGGTCATCAGCGGCGCCCTTTCGCAGGCCGCCAGGATCCAGGCGCCAGGGTCCGAAGCGTCAAGGTCCCAGGCGCCACGATCCAGAGCGCCAGAACCCTGAACGACAGACCCTCGAGCACAAGAATCCTGAGCACGGGACCCTCGGCGGCCATTTTCTACACGCTGCTCAGTAGCGAAGTCTCGTGACGCTTGCGTAACGAACAGACTGCAAGGGCGTCATGAAGCGGATTTTCTCCCCGACTGTGGCCCATTGGCGACAGGGGCCCCGGACGGCCAGGGCAATAGGGGATTTGGGCGACAGGGAAGGGGGCGTGGCGACCGCGAACCGGACGCCCCCGGTATACGGGCAGAACCTCGCCCTGACGCGCCGGTCTCTTTTCGCTTCAGACCGTTGCATCAGGGCCTTGTTTTCACGCAACCCTCCGTTTGCAAACGTGCCCCGTTTGCGCCGGAGTCACATTAGCTGGCGATGTACTGCGCCCCGTTCACCGTCATGGTTGCACCATTGATGAAAGCCGCCTCGTCACTGGCCAGGTAAGCGACCATGGAGGCAATTTCCTCGGCCTTGCCAAGCCGGCCGGTGGGAATGCCGGCAATGATGCCATCGAGGACTTCGGGCTTCATCGCCTGCAACATCTCGGTGTCGATGTAGCCCGGCGCCACGCAGTTCGACGTGATCCCCTTCTTTGCGCCCTCATAGGCGAGCGCCCGGGTGAAGCCGATCAGGCCTGCCTTCGCCGCCGAATAGTTGGCCTGGGTGAACTGGCCCTTCTGGCCATTGATGGAGGAGATGTTGATGACCCGGCCGAAGCCGCGCTCGCGCATGCCGCCCCACACCTGGTGGGTGCAGTTGAAGGCGCTGTCGAGATCGACATTGATGACCTCGTCCCACTGCGCCTTGGTCATCTTGTGGAAGGGGGCGTCGCGGGTGATTCCGGCATTGTTGACGAGGACATCGACCGGGCCGAGTTCGTCCGCGATCCTGGCAAGGCCTTCGCCGGTATCGTCATAATCGCCGACATTGAACTTGAACGTCCGGATGCCGGTCTCCGCCTCGAATGCCCGGGCCGCCTCGTCATTGCCGCCATAATTGGCCGCAACCACATGCCCCTTGGCTTTCAGGGTCGCGGAGATCGCCCGCCCGATACCCCTTGTCCCACCGGTCACCAGTGCCACTCTGCCCATTTCATTCCTCCCTCAGGATAAGTCTTCAGCCAGTCCCCGGACTCTCTTAATGAAAGCTTACGGGAATTCACTCTACACATTTCGGCCACCCCCTTGATTGTCAGTGCATTGCACCGCAACATGACCTCACCGGGGATTCCATCCTGCGAAAAAGGTCATCCATGGCGAAGAAACAGAAACAAGACGGTCCGATCATCATCAAGAAGTATGCTAATCGCAGACTCTACGATACGTCGACCTCTTCCTATGTCACGCTGGATCATCTTTCCGATCTCGTGAAGAGCAACGCCGATTTCGAAGTGCGCGATGCCAAGACCGGGGAGGACCTGACCCGCGCGGTGCTGACCCAGATCATCTACGAGAACGAGACCAAGGGTGAAGGCGCACTGCCGCTGAACTTCCTGCGCCAACTCATCGGCTATTACGGAGCCGGAGCGCCGAGTTTCCTGCCGGCTTGGCTGGACATGTCCATGAATTCCTTCGCCGAGAGCCAGGAGCGGATCCGCTCGATGATGGGCGGCGCCACGCCCATGGCCATGTTCGAGGACCAGGCCCGCCGCAACATGGCGATCTTCGAGAACACGCTCCGGGCGTTCAATCCGGCCCTGCAGCCGCGTGATGCCACGCTTGACGACGGCAGCGAAGGCCAGGCCTGCCAGGGCACGATGAACGGATACCATGACAGCGACGAAGCCGGTGGCGACACCACGGGTGCCACATCCACCGCCGACGCCGAAGCCCTGCTGAACCGCATGCAGGCGCAGATGGCCGAAATGCAGAAACAGCTCGAAAGCCTCTCGAAGAAATAGACCGGACCCGACGCGTGCGGCCAGAGGCGGCATGAGGGGCGAGAACCAAAGTCCCCTCTGAAATGCGGCTGGCAATGGATCTGGCAACGGTTCCCGGGTCGGCGTCTTCACCGGCTAA
>CAZDMQ010000046.1:0-27783 GCA_964506685.1 uncultured Hyphomonadaceae bacterium
CACGAATTGCCCGGCGAAGCGCGCGCGCGCATCCGCACGCTCGCCCTCTCCACTGGCGGGCTCAGCGACGTGCACCAGCTCCGCACACGCGCGTCGGGACCCTATATCCACATCCAGTTCCATGCCGACATGCCGCGCGGCATTTCACTGGTGGAGGCGCATTCGAGAATGGTCGCGGCCGAGCGCGCCATCCTCAGCGAATTCCCCGCCGCCGACATCCTCATCCACCCCGACCCCCGCGGCGCCGAACCGCACGGCAGCGAACCCTTCCGCGAGGAACCGGAAGAGCAGGGCAAGTAGCGACAAGAACGGAACCGGAGGACCAAGGGCCCCGCTGCCAGGTCCGGCAACAAGGGAAAGCCTTCCCCCCGCCTTCCTCCTGCAAACCAACCATGACAGGTCCGGCCCGGGACCAATCCGGAGCCGCGCCCCTCGCCCTTCGCCCGTCGCCCCTTCCCCTTGCCTCTTGCCCGTCTCGGGCTCACACGACGCGCCATGGCCTTGTCGGCCGGCGTTCCACCGTCACGACAGGTCACCATTCTTTGATTGGCCAAAGCCACCGGCATGTTTGACATTTTTGTGTCACATGGTCAGTAAACCGACCATTGTGTACGAAATGTGACAAGTATTGGAGGGTGTGAGGTCATGGATGGGCTGGCATTTTCAGACAGGCATCCCCCGCTCAGACGGGCCGATTTCGCAACCCTTGCAGAGGCCCTGGACTATGCTGCCCTCGGCCCTTCCAGCCTCGGCTTCAACTCCGCTTCCCGGGACCCAGCCGTCCAACTCTCTTACCGCACCCTGCGCCTGAAGGCCCGCGCCTTTGCCCGCCATCTCGGCGCCGCCTTCGAGCGGGGGACGCACATCGGACTGGTCGCCGAGACCTCGCCCGATTTCGTCATCGCGTTCATGGCCTGTCAGTATGCCGGTCTCGTACCAGCCCCGCTCGGCCTGCCGCCGACCCTTGGCGGACGCGCAGCCTTCGCGGCACAACTCAGGCGCATCCGGGAAGCAGCCTCGCTCGGCGCCATCCTCGTGCCCGCCCATCTCCGCCCGGTCTACGAGGAGGCGCTGGTGGAGACCGGTTGCCTGTACCCCATGGACGCCGCCGACTGGCACGGCCAGCCGGACGCCCACCTCCGGCCCTGGGGACCGGGGGATCCCTGCTACCTGCAGTTTTCCTCCGGCAGCACCTCGGCGCCGAAGGGCATCCTCGCCACGCAGTCGAGCGTCGCCGCCAATTGCCAGGCGATCACGCAGCACGGCCTGCAGGTCCGGGCCGATGACCACGCGGTCTCGTGGCTGCCCTTCTATCACGACATGGGCCTGGTCGGCTTCCTGATCGCACCAATGCTGTCGCAGATGCCGGTCGACTACCTGCCAACATCCGAATTCGCACGCCGTCCCGTCTCCTGGCTGAAGCTGATCAGCCGGACGGGGGCGACCCTCTCCTACAGTCCGAGCTTCGGATACGAGCTCAGCGCGCGACGCTATCGAGGCGAACCCGTTGACCTGTCCAGCTGGCGCGTGGCCAGCATTGGCGGGGACATGGTGCGCGCCAGCGTCCTGGCGAGCTTTGCCGAAAGGTTCCGACCGGCCGGGTTCAGCGCTTCCGCCTTCCTTGCGAGCTACGGCCTTGCCGAGGCCACCCTCGCGGTCTCATTCGCCCCGCTCGACCAGGGCTGCCGGACCGATACGGTCGACGCCCGCGCCCTGAGGTTCGACGAGACCGTGCGGCCGGCCAGCCGGCAGTCCAGCCAGAAGGACGTGCGCACCTTGGTTCTCTGCGGTCGCCCGGTTCCGGGCAGCGAGGTCCGGCTGAGCAAGGCCGGCCGGTGCATCCGTGCCGACCGGCAGATCGGACAGGTCGAGGTCCGCGGCCCTGGCATCGCAGCGGGATACTACGAGGCCAGCGCCGGGCTGGTCCCGCTGACCGACCCGGCCGGCTGGCTCGACACCGGCGATCTCGGCTACTGGCTCGACGGCCAGCTCGTGATCACCGGTCGCCGCAAGGACCTGATCCTCTTCAACGGGCGCAACATCTGGCCCCAGGACATCGAATGGGCTGTCCAGGAGTCTGCCGAAGGGCAGGTCGAACGGTGCGTCGTGATCGATGCCGGCGAGCCCTCCCGTGACAACCGCATCGTCCTGCTCGCCGAATGCCGGGATCGCGATCCGGACATGCGCGAGACGCTGCGCCGCGATATCGCCCAGGCGGCGCGCCTCGCAACGGGCGCACCAGTCGAGGTCCACCTGCTGGCGCCGCGCGCCCTGCCGGTCACGAGTTCGGGGAAACTCAGCCGCTCATCCGCCCGGTCCCTGTTCCTCAGCCGCGAGCTGCAAACCGCAAGAGCCGGGGCCTGAAGCCGGTATCATGGCGAGGTACGCGATCACCGGCGCGACGGGCTTTGTCGGATCGGGACTGCTGCGGCGACTGGCAGGCGGCGGTCACGATCTGAAGGCCCTCGCCCGCCCCCGACCGGGGCGGTCACTGCCCGCCGCGCGCAGGGTCGAGTGGATCCGCGGCGACCTGACCTCACCCGAAGCCATCGCGGCGCTGGTCACAGGTGTCGACACCGTGTTCCACCTCGCCGGACGGACCGCCGCGCGCGGCCGAGACGCCTTTCATGCCGCCAACACCGAGGCCACGGCGATGCTCGGCGCGGCAGCCCGGCGCGCAGGCGTGCGCCGCTTCGTCTTCGTCTCCTCGCTGGCCGCGAGCCGGCCGGACGTTTCTCCCTATGCCTTGTCCAAGGCCCTCGCGGAACGGGCACTGCAAGAGCTTCACGGCGACATGCAGGTGGTGATCCTGCGCCCGCCAGCCGTGCTTGGGCCGGGCGACCGGGCGACCCGCGACGTCATGGCCCTGCTGCGTCGGGGCTGGCTGCCGGTTCCGGGCGGCAAGCCCCATCCGACCTTCTCCTGGATCGATGTCGACGACTTCGCCCGCTTCGCCAGTGAACTGCCCACACCGGCGACCGGCGCGCTGCCCCTGCTGCTTTCGCCCTGCAGCGGTCAGGATATCGGCTGGACCGACGTCGCCCGCGCCGCCGAAACCGCCACGGGACGCCGGGTGCGCTGCATTCCCATTTCCCCGCGCCTGGTCCGGACGCTGGGCGCGTCGGCCGACGGGCTCGCCGCGCTGGTCCGCCGTCCGGTCTTCCTGTCATCGGGAAAGGCGGCGGAGCTGCTGCAGCCGGACTGGCATGCCGCCGATGTCATCCCGGCGCCGACCCCACTGTCTGAAACCCTGTCGCGCTGCCTGCAGGCGCCCGCAGGGCGAAGCCCGGCCTCGCTGGGCGGACGACTGGCGAAATCACAGGACCGAAGGCTGTAGAATGGACGAGAGCAGGAAAAGACCCCAGACCGACAGGAAGCAGATCGTGCAACGCATCCGGCAAGCCATGGCGCCTTTCCTGCCGCCGGACCTGGTCATCACCGAAGACCTTGCAATCGGCTCCGATGTCGAGATCGATTCAGTTGAGGTGCTTGATGTCATTATGGAACTTGAGGACTACTACGATATCAGCCTGCCAATCGAGGTCACCTCGGAGATCGAGACCATTGGCGAACTGGCGAGCGCCGTGGAGCAGCAACTGAATGTTTGAGGAACAGGTCAATACCCAGTCGATCTTCAGCAAGTTCGAAGCCCTGGCCGAGCGCCAGGCGGCCGTTCTGGCAGAGGGCGTGCAACCCTTCGGGTTTCGTTTCGACGAGATCCTCTCGGCCACCCGCGCCCGCGTTGGCACGCGCGACATCCTGCTTGCCGGGACCAACAACTATCTTGGCCTGACCTTCTCCGAGCCCTGCATCGAGGCGGCGAAATCGGCGCTCGACGACTACGGCACGGCCACCACGGGCAGCCGTCTCGCCAATGGCACCTACGGCCTGCATGCCGGGCTCGAGCAGGCCCTTGCCGACTATTTCGACAAGCCCTCGGCGATCATCTTCACCACCGGCTACCAGGCCAACCTGGCGGCAATCAGCGCGCTGACCGGCAAGGGCGACCACCTGCTCATCGATGCCGACAGCCATGCCTGCATCTATGACGCCTGCCGGCTGAGCGAAGCGGCAACCATCCGCTTTCGGCACAACAGCCCGCGCGACCTCGAACGCCGGCTGTCCAGGCTGCCCGATGACGGCGCGCGGCTGGTCGTCGTCGAGGGGCTCTACTCCATGCTGGGCGATGTTGCACCGCTTGATGAATTCATCGACGTCGCCCACCGTCACCACGCCTTCCTCTATGTCGACGAGGCCCATTCCGTCGGATGCTACGGCGAGCGCGGCAGGGGACTGGCGGCGGCACAGGGCGTGCTCGACAAGGTGGACTTCCTGTCCGGCACCTTCTCCAAGAGCTTTGCCTCTATTGGCGGATTCTGCGTCTCGCGGCACGTGGACTTCGAGCTGATCCGGCTGGTCAGTCGCCCCTACCTGTTCACGGCATCAGGATCGCCTTCGAACCTCGCAGCCGCCTGGGCCGCGCTTGACCAGATCAGTGCCGATCCCTGGCGCCGGGAGTCGCTCTGGGCCCGCGCCGGGCACTTGCACGCAGGCCTGAGCCGCGCCGGCTTCGAACCGGTCTCGGCCCCGGGGCCGGTGATCGCCATTGCGCGGCCCGACCAGGACACCGCCGTCCGACAGTGGAACCAGCTCCTGCAGGCCGGCATCTACGTCAATCTTGCCATTCCGCCAGCCACGCCCCACGCCATGTCCCTGCTGCGCCTGAGCGTGTCGGCCGCACACACCGAGGCCGATATCGACGTGATCATCGAGGCGTTCACGAAGCTGAGATGACAGGCCGGACCGGCCGTTGCGGGGGCGCACTGGCAGTGTTCAGCGCAGCGCCCCGGCGCGCAGGATCTTCCACGCCAGGAACGGCGCATGGCGGAGCGGGTGACGCCGTTCGTCATCGGTCACATCGATGCGAACGCTGGCATGGCTCTCGATCTTCTCCACAATGTAGTCGAGCCCAGCGTCGAAAGTGAAGGCGGCCTTGACCACCCGAACGCCCGCCATCAGCTTGCCGAGGCCGCGCCGCAGCCCCCAGCGTATCCGGCAGAGCTGCCGCTGCGTCGGACTGATCCCGTCCAGCCAGGCACGGCGCGCCTCCGGCGTCTCGCCGAAGATCGCCCGCGTCAGGGCGCCATAGCGTTCGCTGTAGCGCGCCACGAGTTCGCGGGCCCGCGCCGTTGTCCGCTCGGGACGAAGCTCGGTGCGATAGCTCTCATGCAGCGCACGGACCCAGAGTTCATCCAGGCCGGCCCCGGCGCGCAAGAGCGGCAGTGTCTCATGGGCGAGGTGATGACAGGCAAGGGCGAGCGTTTCGACAAGGTCGTCAAACCGTTCAGGTGTGTCCGCCTCGATCAGGACCGGCTGCGCAAAGCGTCCCCAGAGCATGGACTCGAAGGCGCCGCCGCGGGTCCTGCGATGGAACGCGCGCTCGCTCATGATGGCGTACTTGCAGCGGAGTTTCGTCCCGTCCGGCAATGGCAGTTCAAGATAGTGCACGCTGGGCGGAACAAGCAGGCTCGCCAGCCATTTCGGCCCGAACCCGTGAACATCCCGGTACTGGTCGACGAGGACGTAGAAGTCCAGCATCCTGCCGGACGTGTCGGCTTCCCGCCAGGATGAGCCATAATACAGAAAGGCCCGTACGGTGGCGCCGTGGCGCTGGCCGATGGCCTCGGCCATGCGCCGGGCTGGCGGCGGCAAGGGCCGCTGCTCGGCCCTGATCTGCCGGATCAGACGCAGGCGGACGTCCGGATCGATCATCGGATGAACCTCACCGGTTCGCTTGCCATGATCCGGAGTGACCGCCCGGCCCCCGAGCCGAGCAATTCCCCGTCCAGCATCACCAGTCCGCGAACCGTCATGACGAGCTGATCGGCCCTGAAGCTCCGGTAGCCCTGCCGCTCCAGCGGTGCCCGGTCGAGCCCGGCGAGGCTGCGCAGGATGGCGCAGCGCAGGCTGGCGGGCGGCCAGGGGGCATAGGTGCAGCCGATCGCGCCCGTCCCCGTCCCCCAGAACGGCCGGATCCCGAGGGACAGGGAATTGAGCACCGACACCAGAGTGAAGGCATGCGGCCCGCTCTCGACCTCCCCTTGCGGACGCTTCAGTTCGAGATTCGTCGGCCGTAGCAGGGGCGCACCATCCGCAGCGCGATAGTGACGCGGGCGCGCGCCCAGTCGAAGCAACGCCGCCGCCACCGCCGCTGCGCCCCTGCGGCCGGGTCCGAACAGGTGGCGCTGGACATGCTCCATGCCGAGTGCAAGCGCTCCCGTGGACAGCAGGAAGCCGGCCTGGTGATTGTCGGTGCCGGCCCGTTCGACCAGCAGCACCGGCTGGCGCCTTGTCCGTTCCTGCATGGCCTGCGAAGCCCGGAGCGATGAGACCAGCGCCGTGACGCGGTCCACCGTGGGATTGATGATGCCGAGCTGGGTGAAGGCCAGGTTGGTGCTGCCACCGGGCAACAGGGCAAAGCGCAACCTGGAGAAGGCGTCGGCGGCGTGGTTGTGACAGGCCGTCAGCGTGGCCAGCACCGTGCCATCTCCACCTTCGACGAGGAAGGTGTCGTGACCGGTTTCAAGCAGCCGGCAGACCGCTTCGGTAAACCCTCTAGTGTCCTCGAACCAGACCAGCGGCAGGTCCGGGCATCGCCCGGCGACGGCCTCAAGCCGGGCTCCCTTGCGGGCGACGCGATGGCTGCGGGCATTGGCGATCAGCGCGACTTTTCCCATCAGTACGCGCTCTCCGCCCCGAGCACGAGCCAGGTCCCGGCGATGTAAAGCGCGGCCAGCGGGCCGAGCGCGCCGGTCCAGCCGTTCAGCACGCCGGACTCCGCAAGGGTCGTGAACACGCCATCAGTGATGAAGTAGGCAAAGCCGAGACCGAGGGCGGCCAGGGCGGCAAGTTCCCCCGTGACCTCGCGTCCGGCCCCCTGCATCAGCGGGGCAACCAGGATCAGCAGCCCCAGGGCCACGACTGGCAGGCTGAGGCGATCGATCATCCAGACCAGGTAAGCGCTCGACGGACGGCTGCCCGACCCCCTCAACGCGTAGAGCTGGGCGAGTTCGGCAAGCGAGAGGAAACGCGGATAAACCTGGAGCTTGAAGAGGCTTTCCGGGGTCTGCCGTGTCTGCCAGCTTTGCAAGGGGCCCTGCTTGTCATCCCCCTGATAGAGGAGACGGCTGTTGTCGAGGGCCCACCCTCCGCTCTGGTGGGTCGCAGTCTCGGCATGGCTGACCGCGGTTATGTAGCCTTTGGGCGCGCGCGAGAAGAATGTGAGGTCCTCAAGACCCTCGTCCGATACACTTCCGATCCGGACCAGCCGTTCCGGCTCGGACAGCCAGACAGCGCTGTCCCCGGAGCTCTCGGCCACCAGGGCCTCTGGGCCGAGCCAGTCTGTCAGCATGCGGGCCGCCGGCGGGCTGGTGAGCGACACCACAATGGCGCCGGCCATGCCCACCACCACCAGACAGGGCGCAAGTACCCGGATCTGGGCGAAGACAGACACTCCGGCCGCGAGGAGGACCACGATCTCGTTGCGGCGGATCAGCGACAGATAGGTGACGAGGATCGATAGGAAGAGGATGATCACGAACAGGCTGTCGAAGATGATCGGCAGGCGGAGAAACGCGAAATATGCACGGTCGGCGGCGGGGGCCTCGGCGGGCAACAACTCGCTGCTGCCGAGCGAGTCGAGCAGGCTGACCAGGGCGGTCACGGCGAGGGCGATGATGACAAAACGCTGGAGGAACAGCACCGAGAGATAGACCCGCAAACGTCTCATATTGCGTGTCTCCCCGCTGCCGGACCGAGAAGGTGCGGACGATCCGCCACGTGACGCCGCAGCCTGAACAGCGATTCCCCGGCGGCTCGGGAGAACAGGATCGCCGACAGCCCCCCGGTGAGGGCGACCACCGGCCAGGCGCCGGCCCAGCCGGGAATGGCGCCCGAGGCAGCAGCCTGCAGCCCGTATTCGAGTGCCTTCTGGATTACCAGGAGAATGACGACGCCAAGGATGACCCCACCCGCCTTCGGCATCCGACCGATATTCATCCCCAGCGGCAGGGCCAGCAGCGGCAGGACCAGGATGAGGACCGCACGGCCAAGCTGATCGTGAAACGCTGCTGAAGCTGCCGCCTGCATCACCTCGGGAAAGGCCGAGGCGTCGGCCAGTTCCGGCAACATCAGTTCACGCTCGTCCTTTCCCCTGACCCGGAAATCGGCGGTTCCCGGTTGCATGCGCTGGACAAGGCGGTCGAAGAACAGGGACTGCCGGCCCGGCCCGGCCCGCGCGTCCGGGGCCGCAAGCACACCCCCCCGACCGGTCTCCAGCACCAGCGCATAGGCGTTCTCACCGGTCGCCAGAACCTCCCCCGACGGTGCTGAGATGAAGCGCTCGCTGCCATCGGTCCGCGTTTCGAGAATGAAGGTCTCACCGAGCTTGCGGCCGGCATAATCCCGGGCCTCGGTCCACACGGTGACATCCCCGACCGTCACAAAACGCCCCTCCTGGAAGGAGGCCTTGAAGGACTGGTTCTGTATCCGGTTGACGGTCTGGCGGTAATCATAGCGCCCAATCGGCTGCAGGAAGCCGGTCGTGATGATGCTGGCCAGCGCCACCAGCATGGCCAGCAGGAAGAACGGACGCGACAGGCGCCGCAGGGACAGGCCGGCCGCCAGCATCGTCACCAGCTCGCCCGACCGGCTCAGCCGGTCGACCGCGATGATCATGCCGAGAAACAGGGCAGCCGACATCGCCAGCTGCAAGTAATGGGGGATCAGGTCGACAATCATCCTGAACGACGTGATCCCACCATCTTCCGCATTCGCGACGAGGTCGACGACCCGGATCAGGCGCTCGATCAGGAGGATCGCGAGCACCAGGCCGCACAGCGCGGCAAACAGCTTCGCGCACTCCCGGAAGAGATAACCATCAATGAGACCAACGGGTCTTGTCATGCGTTCGACTGGCTCCGCTCATCCGCCGCTGCGCCGACCCCTCGTCACGGAAACGTGCAATACGGACGGTTTCCTTTAGCAGCTTTTGCCGACATATTACGTTCATGACGGAAATGTGAAACAGGGAGATCGGCATCAGTATTCGTTTCATCGCACTTTTGACCCTCGCGAACTCTCTTTTCGTCCCTGTCGCGATGTCCGAGCTGCAACTTGATATCCGCCCGCATGAGCGGGGCGCAGCCTGTGGAGAGTCCGCTCTGCAGGTCAGGGTGGAGGTAAACGGCGTGACGCCGGTCGGGATTCTCACGGTCGAGCTCTACAGGCCGAGCCAGCGCGATTTCCTCAGGAAGGCCTCGAGGGTGCACAGGATACGGGTCCCGGCGGGAGATCCGCCCCAGGTCGTCTGTTTCGACATCCCCCATCCCGGCGACTACGCGCTGGCGGCCTATCAGGACACCGACGGCGACCGCGACCTCGACCAGAAATGGAACCGCATGCCGGCAGAGCCCTTTGCGCTTTCGAACATGGACCGGCTCCCGTTCGGGTTCCCGAAGTTCGAGGACGCGGCCTTTCGGGTCGGCCCCGGCGGCGAAACCATCGTGCTGGAGTTGCAGCGATGAACAGTGCCACCCTGCTCGAACACCGGACCCGCGATGCCAGAGCCCGCCCTGTCGCGGTGGACCTCGTCCGCAGCCGGGCTGGCCGGGCGGACTTTGCCAGCCTGCCCTACCGGGCTTACCGGCACCTGCCGAACTGGCGCGCGCCCCTGCGCTTCGAACGCAAGGCGCAGCTTGACGCGACAGCCAATCCGGGCCTGCAATCGATCGACCACGCCCTCTTCCTGGCAAGGCGCGGCGGCGTGCCGGTCGGCAGGATCGCGGCGATTGTCAATCCGGCGCACCTGGAACGGCACGATCCGCAGTGCGGCCATTTCGGCCTGCTCGATACGCTCGAACCGGACGCCGGCCTCGTCGCCGCCCTGGTCGAGGCGGCCGCCGACTGGCTGCGCCAGCGCGGGATGCAGCGGATGGCTGGTCCGTTCAATTTCAGCGTCAACGAGGAATGCGGGCTCCTGGTGGACGGCTTTGAGACGCCGCCCATGGTTATGATGGGCCACGGACGGCCGGACTATGCCCGGAGCCTCGAACGGCTGGGTTTTACCAAGGCCATGGACATGCATGCCTTCCTGTGCCGGCTCGGCGACACCTATGAACGCCATGCCCTGACCAACCGGCTCGTGCAGGCGGCACGGGACGACCCCGGCATCTCCATACGCCCGATCCGTCGGGCCGACTTCGAGGACGAGGTCGGGCTGGTTCTCGACATCTTCAACGATGCCTGGGCGGACAACTGGGGGTTCATCCCGTTCGATGCAACGCAGATCCGCCACCTCGCCAGTGCGTTGCGACCGCTGTTGCGAGACGATGGCGTCTGGATCGGTTCCGTCGATGGTGTCCCGATGGCGTTCACACTCATCCTGCCCAACCTCAATGAGGCCGCGGCGGGGCTGGACGGCCGGCTGCTGCCGTTTGGCTGGCTCTCCCTTCTCTATCGGCTGAAACTGCAGGGCACGCGTTCGGCGCGGATCCCGCTGGCCGGCATGCGGCGCAGCCATCACAAGATGCGCCGCGGCATGGCCGCCTTCGCAGCCGCTTCGGACGCC
The DNA here is from genome assembly GCA_964506685.1 of uncultured Hyphomonadaceae bacterium. Classification (GTDB taxonomy): domain Bacteria; phylum Pseudomonadota; class Alphaproteobacteria; order Caulobacterales; family Hyphomonadaceae; genus UBA5336. The sequence goes on from CAZDMQ010000046.1 coordinate 10,628, forward strand.
GCCATTGCCGCCCAGCATCGCCGCGGCGTTCGCGAGATCGAGCTGTCCTGGATCCTCGAGACCAATGAGGACATGATCGGCATGACGCGGCTCAACCGGTGCGAGCGCTACAAGACCTACCGGATCTACGAGCGGGATCTCGACGTGTCATGAGCGGAGATTTTTCACACATTTCGGCACTGGTGCTTGCCGGCGAACGGCCGGGTCGCGACCCGTGGCTCGTGGCGGAAGGCGTTGACAGCAAGGCTGACATACCGGTCGCAGGCCAGTCCATGCTGGATCATGTGCTGGCCGCGCTTGGCTGCAGCGGGCTCGCCCGGCCGATCCGGATTGCCGGTGCGAAGCCCGCCGCCCGCGCACGCCTGGCGACCGGCCACGGTGTGGGATCTCTCGAGCACCTGCCCGCCTGCGCCGGACCGGCCGCGTCCGCACTTGCCGGTCTCGAGGCTGTCGGCCGTTACCCCCTGCTTGTGACAACCAGCGACCATCCGCTGCTGACCCCGTCGATCATCACCGCTTTCGTGACCGCGGCCCTCGATTCGAACGCCGATCTCGCGGTCGGCCTTGCTACGAAAGAGACGATCGAGGCCGAATACCCGGATGTCCGGCGCACCTATTTCCCCGTCGGCGGAAGGCGCGTGTCGGGCTGCAACCTGTTCCTGGTCACATCGTCTCTGGCAAAAGGCGCCATCGCGTTCTGGGCCCAAGCCGAAGCCGACCGGAAACATCCGCTGCGCCTTGCCAGGCGCTTCGGCCTGCTGAATGCGCTCGCCCTCCTGCGGCCCGGCGTCAGCCTCGACCAGGTCTTCGGTATCGTCTCGCGACGGCTTGGCTGCACCATCCGGCCGGTCCTGCTTGCCGAGGCCGCTGCAGCCATCGATGTCGACAAGCCCGGCGATCTCAGCCTCGTTCGCGCGATCATGGCAGAGCCATCCGAAGCGCAGGTCACCAAAGCGAATGACCATCGGGCGCAGCATGGCTGAACCGGGAAGTCTGACGGGCAGGATTGCCCGCAATACGGGGCTGCTGTTCGGCGGCAAGTCCGCCGGTGCCCTGATCGGCCTGGTGGTGCTGGTCATACTCGGCAAGACGCTGCCGCCGGCAGAGTTCGGCGGCCTGCTGCTGCTGCACGCCTATGCGGCCACGTTTTCCGGCCTTGCGAGCTTCAATTCCTGGCAGATTGTGGTGAATTTCGGCGTCGATCCGCTGAGCCGCAACGACTGGCCGGGACTGCACCGCCTGCTGCGCGTCACCCTCGGGCTGGACGGGCTGGGCGCAAGCCTTGCCGCCATCCTCGCCGTGGCGCTGCTGCCAGTTGCCTATACCGCCATCGGCCTGCCCGAAGGCTACCGACTGGCGGCGCTCGGCTATTGCGCCCTGATCATCTTCAACCAGACTTCGGCTTCCACGGGATTCCTTCGCCTGTGCGACAGGTTCGACCTGCTTAGCGCGCACACACTGGTAATGCCGCTTGGCCGCCTTGCCGGCGTGCTTGCCTGCGTCTGGCTGGGGACCGGGCTTGGCGGGTTCATCCTCGTCTGGTTCGCGGCCGCCCTGCTGTCCTATCTCACCCTGCCCGTCCTCGCGCTGACGGAACTGGCCAGGCGGGGCCAGCTCGCCGGCCTCTTCCGGCTGCAGGACGGCCTTGGGTCACCCATGCCCGGTATCTGGAATTTCGCGGTCTTCTCCAATCTCGACGCCACGGTCCGGACGGCGAGTGAGCACCTGCCGACCCTGTTGGCCGGCGCGCTGTTCGGTCCCGGTGCCGCAGCGATCTACAGGGTGTCGCGGCAGGTTGCCGATCTTTTCGCGCGCGCTGTCAGGCAGTTTGACCGGGTCGTCCATCCCGAGATTGCGCGCCTGCTGAACAACGGCGAGAAAGACCGGGTCGCACGGCTCGCCAGCCGGTCCAGCATCGCACTGGTGACGATGGGCCTCGCACTGGCCATGGGGCTTGCCCTTTCCGGCGCCGATCTCCTGTCCAGCCTGCTCGGGCCGGCCTATGGCGGCGCGGGCCCGCTGGTCCTGCTACTCCTGCTGGCCGCGACGCTGGTGGCCGCTGCGATGCCCTTCCACCCCATTCTCTACGCCTTCAAGCGCCCATCGCTGGCCCTCATGTCCCGGCTTTGCGGTATCGGGCTGTTCCTCCTGTGCCTGCCCGTCCTTGCCGGACCGCTGGGCCTCGAAAGCCTCGGCTGGGCCGCAGTGGCGGGCGAAGCCCTGGGCTTCGGACTCGTCATGATCCTCGCCCGCCACAGCCTTCATCGCCGGTCCGGCCAGCCCCCCGACAGCGCGTCCCGCACACGCGCCACCAGTCCGGCGTCTCCAACACCGGAGTTGAGATCCGGCGGGCCGGGCCAGCCGGCATCGGCAAACCCGGTGCCCTCGAATGTGCGCGGACTGGAATAGCGCGGGATGACATGAAAATGGACGTGCGGATCAACCATCATCAGCATCAGGTAGTTCAGCTTTTCCGGCGAGACGAAGCTGGCGAGGGCGGTTTCGATATCCGCCGTTACCCCGGCGAGTTCGGTGAACGCCTCGGGTGGCAGGTCGCTGAAACGCTCGTGCTCGCTGCTGGACAGCAGGACCAGTGCGCCGAGGGTCACCTGTTTCGGTCGGGCGAGAACACACCAGTGGTCATATCGGGCGACCTGCGTCGCGGGGCCTCCGAATTTCGCGAAGGTCGCATTCATCCGACCGGTCATGTCCCGCTCCTTCGCACCTGCAGCCATCCCCTCACGCTGATTGAAATCAACCCGACAGGCAAGTCCCTCCCATGAGCGCAAGCAAACCCAACGTCACTCTGGTCGGCGATGTCCCCGGAAAGATCTGGGGCCTCGATCTCGCCGAATGGCAGGGCCGGGCCTGGGCCAAGGCCGGGGCAGGCCGGATCGCACCGGACGCCGGCATCCTGGTCGGGACCGACTGGATCCTCTCGCCGGCGGTCCAGTCCGGTCTCCTGCGGCGCAGCGGCGTCGCGCTGGTCGTCGACGAGGCGGCCACCGGCCTGAAACGGGTCGCGGCGATCCACCTGGCGGATGGAGGCTCCGCCGATGCCGGGCAGGCGGCGGCCCTGGTGAGCAAGCCGGCCGATGCGGCACGCCTGTCCGAACTGGGACTCGAGCCCGTCGGCACGAGCGAGCTTGCCCCCGATTACGACATCGCCCTGCGCAAGTCCGAGCCACCCTACGCCCTGTCCCTTTTCACCACAGCGCCGGGAGCCGTCGAGCGTCGCCAGTTCCGGGGCGCCTACAAGGGCGTGACAGACCTCGTGACGAAATATGCCTGGCCCCGGCCCGCCCTGCACGCCACCCGCTGGGCTGCAGCCATGGGCCTGACACCGAACATGGTCACGACGTTCAGCCTGGGACTGGTCCTTCTCGCCTTCTGGCTGTTCTGGATCGGGGCCTGGTGGCCGGCCATTCTCGCCGGCTGGGCGATGACGTTCCTCGACACGGTCGATGGCAAGCTCGCGCGCACCACCATGACCCACTCCAGATGGGGCAATGTCTATGATCACGGCATCGACCTCATCCATCCCCCTTTCTGGTACTGGGCGATGCATCAGGGACTGCTTGGCCAGGGCGCTGGTCTCCCGGTTCCGGTCCTCGGCTGGAGCCTCGCGATGATCCTTGCCGGCTATGTCCTCAATCGGCTCGAGGAGGCGATCTTCCTGCGCCGGTTCGGCTTCCATATCCATGTCTGGCGGCCGGTCGATTCCTTCATGCGCACGATCACGGCGCGGCGGAACCCGAACCTCCTCATCTTCACCCTCGCCGTTGCCGCAGGTGCCCCGGGGACCGGCTTCCTCATCATTGCCGGCTGGACGGTTGCCTGCCTGGTCTTTCACGGCGTTCGGGTCATGCAGGCCCTGGCCAGCCGCCGGCCTGTCACCTCGTGGCTGGAGGGCCAGGGCGGATGACCGGCACCGTGGTCTTCGATCTCGACCGCACGCTGACGCGCCAGCCAACCTGGTTGCGGTTCGTCCTCCGCATGAACCGGCACCGCGCGGGCTTCTGGCTCAGCCTGCCCTGGCTCGCCACCTGCGCACTGGCGCACAAGGCCCGGCTGCTGGACCGGACCGGGATCAAGAACCGTTTCCTCGCCACCCTGTCCTGGGCGGATCGTGCGGCGATCGAAGCCGGAGGCAAGGCCTTTGCGGCCGATGAAATCCGCGCCGGGCTCCGACGTGGGGCGCGCAGCACGATCGGGCAGCATCGCGCGGCTGGAGCGCGGATCTATCTCGCCACCGCAGCCAGTGACTTCATCGCCGCGCCCATCGCCGAAGCGCTGGGCCTTGATGGCGTCATCTGCACCCGCACCGACTGGTCGCAACCGGGCCGTGCATCGCACCGGGTCGCCGGCCGCAATTGCCATGGCCCGGAGAAGCTCCGCCGGGTTGCGGAGGCCCTCGCGCGCGGCCAGATCTCCCGCCCCGTGACCGTCTACAGCGACGACGTCTCCGACCTCGGCCTGCTGCTGTTCGCCGACAGAGGCGTTGCAGCCAATCCCTCGGCCCAACTGCGCCGCGCGGCAGGCCGGCACGGTCTCGAAACCGCCGACCTCGACGACGTTCCCCCCTTGCCCCGAAACCCGCAGGTCAGCCTGAAACATCCGTGAAAAGGAGTCTCCACTTGAAAGCCATCATCCTGAGCGCGGGGCGCGGGTCCCGCCTGCTGCCACTGACAGAGAGCCGGCCGAAATGCCTGCTCGAGTTCGACGGCAGGAGCGTGCTGCATCACCAGCTCGACGTGCTCGACCGGGCCGGCGTGGACGATGCCAGGGTCGTGACCGGTTTCATGCCGCAGCTGGTCGAGGACGCGATCGCGACCTGGCGCGGCCGGATGCGTGTCTCGACGCTGTTCAATCCGTTCTTTCAGGTCGCCGACAATCTCGCGAGCTGCTGGATGGCGCGGGAAGACATGACGGGCGATTTCCTTCTGATGAACGGGGATACGCTCGTCACCCTGCCCCTGGTCCGGCGGGTCATGGCCCATGACGGCTGGCCGATCTCGGTGACGATCGACCGCAAGCCGGCCTATGATGATGATGACATGAAAGTCTCCCTCGAGGGTGACCGGCTGACGGCCATCGGCAAGCGACTCACCCCTGACTTGACAAGTGCGGAGTCGATCGGGCTGCTGCGCTTCCAGGCCCCGGGCGCAGAGCTGTTCCGCCACAAGCTCGAGCAGATGATGCGCACACAGGACGGCATCGCGGCGTGGTTTCTCAAGGCCATCGACGCCCTTGCGAAATCCGGGGCCGGCAGCGTGGGCACATGCTCCATCGAGGGCCATGACTGGTGCGAGCTGGACACCCGCGAAGACTGGCAGAACCTGAAGGCCATGGCCTCGCGCTTCCGCCTGTCCGGAACGCCAGCGCCCGGCACGCGCCCCCGGCTGAAGACCGTCGCGTCGGGGCGGGGACGGGGGACCTGACGACCTCTTTCAGAACCCCGCCGGTCCTGCCGGGCCCCGTGTGCCGCAACACGCTGTTTCTTCACGCTTTTGGCGACCCCTGCAGGACTCGAACCTGCAACCGTCGGATTAGAAGTCCGGTGCTCTATCCAGTTGAGCTAAGGGGCCGGCATCGGCGGACATGTCGCCCGGCCGCAGCCAGTTCGGAAGGCCAGTGGCTGGCGGCTGGCGGCCAGCCGGTCAATGGGTCCAGGGTTGCTTCCGGTCGGCACTGAAATTCTCCGCATAGGATTTCACCAGGCGCCGGGGCTCGCGCGGCTCCTCCACGGTAAAGCTCAGCCCTTCCCGCCGGGCATGGGCGATGGCCTGTTCCCGGGTCTCGAAATTCAGCCGCACCTGCGAGCGGGTGTCGTCAATGCTCGTCCAGCCCATCAGCGGATCGACCGACCGCTTGCCACCGTCGAGGTACTCGAGAACCCAGTGGCGGGTCTTGCCGCGGCCTGCCTGCATCTGTGAACGGGCGGGCTTGTAGATGCGTGCGTCCATGCGAGGTGTGTCCTTCGTCTCTCGTTCCCTGCGCCCGGCAGCCCCCGGACGGGTGAACCGCGCAAAGCACCGACAAAACGCGCCGGCCCCCCTTGCGGCACGCCCGCGCGGCACCCTGAAATCAATGGTCGGAGTGGAGAGATTCGAACTCCCGACCCTCTGGTCCCAAACCAGATGCGCTACCAGACTGCGCTACACTCCGTCACCTCACTGCAGATACGGAAACTCTCCCGCGATTTCCAGCCTTTTCCCGCATGCGGGGCGAAATGGCCATGGCCGCCTGCTGGCGGATCGGTCCCGATCATGACCGGCCCCGGTCTGATCGGGCGGTGTCGCTTCGCACCGGAGGGGTGCCGGCGCGAATTCCGGCGCATGGGGGCGCGGTCGCTGGCTCAGGGAATTTGGCCGCGCTGGCGTGTTTCAGGGTTAACGTTGGGTCACGCTGCGTCGGGGTCGCCGCGGCAGTGGAGCTGGAGGTAGCCGAGAACATCGGTGAGTTGGGGGAGGTCGCTGGCGCGCGGCGGATCGCGCATCGGCACCGGGAATGGTCGTCCGCTGCGGCGGCCGGTGAGGCGGCGGTGGTGCCAGAGGGCGAGGCGGCGGGCGAGCCGGCCGGGATCGGCGGCGAAGGCCTGCAGCGCGCCGAGCCTGTGGGCGAAATGGCCAGCGGGGACGTGGGCGCCGGGATGTGCGGACGCGAGCGGCGCGGTATCAGGGCGCGCGTCCGGCAGGGGCCATTGGGGCAGCGGCTCGGTGAGACCGAGCGTGGCAGCGCGGGGCGTGCGGGCAGTTGTGGGCGCCGGTTCGGGCCGGGCGGTCGTTGTCCGGGTTCGCGGGGCCGTTCGCCGGGCCGGCGGCAGGTCGAGGTCCAGCGCCATCAGCCAGGCGAGCCGGCGGGCGACGCGCTCCATGTTGCGCAGCTCCCGGAACAGGTGCCGGCGGACCGCATAGGGCAAAAGTGCCGCCCCGAGCCAGGGCGCGCACAGGGCCTCGAGCGCCAGCATCCAGCGCAGGAAACGGCGCAGCGTATGCTCGCTCAGGGTCAGGGGCCGCTCGGACATGGGGGAAGATTAGCATGGGCCCGGCAGGGGGCGGATGGATTTGGTGTTTTCCGACAGGGGACGGGCGGTCCCGCGCGCAGGATGGCGGGCAAATGCGCGCTCTGCGGCCGGTGGCCTCGGCATTGCGCGCTGGATCGCCGGGGTAGCGACCGGCGGGGCGGGTGGCTCGTCGCTGGCAGATTGACAAAGCGGCGCCGACAAGGCCTTGTGGTTGCATAATTCAATGCTCAGGGGAGAGACATGAAACACTTCAGAACCCTTCTCGCCGCAGTCGCCGCCGGGGCCACGGTCCTCGCGGGTTGCGAATCCAGCACGCTCGAAGGTACCACCGGCGGGGTCCAAAATCGTGACATTCTCGGCGGCGCCCTGGGGGCGGCCGGCGGCTATCTCGCCTGCAAGGCACTCGACGGCAATAACACCACCTGCGCGCTGGCCGCCGTTGGCGGGGCAGCAGCCGGCGTGGTCATTGCCCGCCGCCTCAAGCCCGAGGACGAGGCGCCGCGGGCCGTCGCGCTGGCCGAGGTGGTCGAGGGCGACGCCACCTCGCGCACCTGGAAATCGGCCGAGACCGGAAGTTCGGGCGAGTTCACCCTGGTCTCGCAATCGCAGACCGCGGACGGCCAGCCCTGCCGCACCGTGTCGGAAACCTACTCCATCCGCGGTGACGCGCCCCTGACCGAGGAGTTCAAGCTCTGCCAGGCGACGTCGGGCGAGTGGGAAACGGTCGGCTGACGCCGCTGGCTGGACCAGTGCAGCGCGGTCTTCGCGGCGCGGCATGGCAGGTTATTTCGGGCGTGTGATAGCCAGCACAGTCGCCCGTGGGGCGAGGACGTATCCCTGACATGTCGCAGGCGCCGGTGGGCAATCCCGCTGCCGGCAGGCTGCGACCAGCACCAGGGAGAGCCCCCATGTTCCGTTCGCACAACAGCTTCTTCACACGCACCGTTCCCTTCGCAATCGCCAGGGCTGCGGGCGAGGTCCTCAAGGTCCTCGACCGCCAGCCCATGGAGAGCCGGAAGGCGCCGGGCATCCAGACCCCGGTCGTCCGGCGGGGCCCGCCAGCAAGGGTGCATCCGCCCTATCGCGTGCTGGAAGCCCGCCGCCGCCGCGCCCGCCGCCGTGCCGGTCGGCATTAGGGCGGCGCGCACTCAGTTGGACTCGGCGCGCCGCTTCAAGTCCTTGTCTTGACGCGCTTCCGGACGGCGAACTGGTGTCCACTTCGCCAGGAAGCGCTTCAGGAGCCTGTTCGGTTGCTCCGACGTGGCTTTCGTCCCCTGCGGCACGGGACAGGCCGCCAGCCGTCCCCCCGTGCCCCCAATGGGGCGTTCGGGCACGGGGGGAACGGCCCGGGCCGCGGCCTTCACTCGGCCCCGACGCCAGCCTCGGTTGCCGGGTTCAGTCCGCGGCCGTTTCCAGCCAGGCTTCGAGCAGGGCGTGACCATGTTCGGTGGCAATGGATTCGGGGTGGAACTGGACGCCATGGACCGGCCGGGAGACGTGCCGGACGGCCATCACGTCGCCGTCGGGCGTGGTTGCATCGATGCGCAGCGATTGCGGCAGGTCCGAGGAGAGCACCGAGAGCGAGTGATAGCGCACCACGTCGAAACTCTCGGGCAGGTCGCGGAACAGGCCGTTCCCGGTATGGCGGATGGTGGAGATCTTGCCGTGGCGGATTTCCCGTGCGGTGACCACGGTGCCGCCCAGCGCCTGGCCGATCGCCTGGTGGCCGAGGCAGACGCCGAGGATCGGCAGGTCCGCCGGTGCCTTCCGGACCAGCTCCATGCAGATGCCCGCCTCGGTCGGGCTGCACGGCCCAGGCGAGAGCAGGACGCCGTCGGCACCCTGGGCGAGCGCCGCCTCGCAGCTTAGCTGGTCATTGCGCACGACCTCTGTGTCGGCGCCGATATCGTGCAGGTAGTGGACGAGGTTCCAGGTGAAACTGTCATAATTATCGATGACGAGGATCTGCGGCGTCATTGGTCGAACTCGAACTTGGCAGCGCGCTGGGCTGCGCGCATGAGGGCATTGGCCTTGTGCACCGTCTCGTCATACTCGTATTGCGGGTCGCTATCGAGCACCACCCCGCCACCGGCCTGGATATGGACCTTGCCATCCTTGAGCACGGCGGTGCGCAGCGCGATGCAGGTGTCGAGATCGCCATTCCAGCCGAAATAGCCGATCGCGCCGCCATAGACCCCGCGCCGGCTCTCCTCCAGCGTATCGATGATCTGCATGGCCCGGATCTTCGGCGCACCCGAGACGGTGCCCGCGGGAAAGCCGGCAAACAGCGCGTCGACCGCATCGAGGCCCTCGCGCAGGTCACCCTCGACATGGGAGACGATATGCATGACGTGGGAATAGCGCTCGACGATGAACTGCTCGGTCACGGTCACCGAGCCCCAGGCGGCGACCCGGCCGACATCATTGCGGCCAAGGTCGAGCAGCATGAGGTGTTCGGCGCACTCCTTCTCGTCGGCGAGCAGGTCCTCGGCGCGGCGCGCGTCCTCGTCGGGATCGCCGGAGCGGGGCCGGGTGCCGGCAATCGGGCGGATGGCGACGCGGCCGTTGCGGACCCGGACGAGGATCTCCGGGCTGGAGCCGACCAGGGTCAGCGGTCCGAGTGCCATGTGGAACATGAAGGCGCTGGGGTTGAGCCCGCGCAGGGCCCGGTACATGGAGATGGACTGGCGGGGGAAGGGCGCGGTGATGCGCTGGCTGGGCACCACCTGGAAGATGTCGCCGGCCTTGATGAAGGTCCGGGCCTGTTCGACGATCTCGAAATAGCGGGCCTCGGTGGTGTTCGAGGTGAAGTCGAGCGCATCATCGGGCGCGGCGCCATCGGGGGCCAGCGGGGCGGGTCCGGCAAGCGTGGCTTCCAGCTGGTCGAGGGCGGCCTCGGCGGCGGCGGTGTCGCCGTCCTCGACGCGGGCAACCAGCAGGAGTTCCTGGTAGAGATGGTCGAAGATGATCACCAGCGCGGGCACGATAAGCAGGGCCTCGGGCACTCCCAGCGCGTCCTCTGCCCGGATGTCGACCGGCTCGAAATGGGCGATCATGTCATAGCCGACATAGCCGAAGGCGCCCGATGCCATGGGCGGCAGGTCCTCATCGGTCTCGGCCCGGGCGGAGGCTGCGAACTGGCGCAGCGCCTCGATGGGCGCGCTGCCGGCCGGGTCTGCGTCGGCTGGGGCGGCGTCGGAGAAGTCCATGGCCTGGCCGGTCTCGGCCATGCCATTGGCGACGCGGAACCAGCGCAGCGGTTTCAGGCCGACAAAGGAGTACCGGCCGAGCCGCTCGCCGCCATGGATCGATTCGAACAGGAAGGTGCCCGGCTCGGTGGGACCGAGCTTCAGCGCGGCGCCGACCGGGGTCTCGATGTCGCCGATGCGGCGGCGGACGATGAGGCGCGCCGGCGTGGCCGGTACCGGCGGTTCGGATGCCGCGGGCGGTTTCGGCGCAGTCGCCGCTTTCGGCGCAGCGGGTGTGCCCTTTCGAGAAGGTTTCGCCCGGGTCATTGCGGTGTCAGGATGCTGGCCTTGTAGGCCTCGAAGGCGGCGGTGTTGGCCTTGAAACCGACGGCCTCACGCACTTCGCCGTCGAGGGCCGCGCGGAGGTCGCCGGCCAGGGCATTGGCCAGGCGCGGACGTTCGGCATTGATAAGCACGTCGATTTCCTCGTCAGTGGGCGGGGTGATGGTCCTGATATTGACCAGGGTGACCTGGCCGGGCTCCGGACCCGGCGCGATGACCACGTCGCCCTCGTTGGCAGAGAAGACCGGCTGCAGCGCCGATTGCGGCAGGCCGACATCGTAATTGGCGCGGGAGATGGCCCGGCCGGGCTGGGTGAGCGGCTGGCCGGCCGCATCCGCTGCCTCGGCAAAGCTGACCTCGCCCTGTTCCACCCGCGCGGCCAGCGAATCGGCAAAGGCCTGAACCGCTTCGCGGGTGGACTGCTGCATGTACTGCGCCACCACGGTGTCGCGTATCTCGTCAAGCGCCGGGGTGTAGGCGGGCTCGATCCGCGTCACTTCTCCGACCAGCGTCGTATTATCGCGATAATCGACCGGGTTGGTCACGAAGCCTTCCGGCGTGTTGAAGAGTGCAGAAACGAACGCCTGCGCATCGGTGAGACCGATATAGGGCATGCCGTCCAGGGTCCGGCCGGTCTCGGAGACTGGCAGGCGCCGCAGGACCGGGACACCGAGCGTGTCGGCGATCTCCTGCACGGGCAGGCCGGCACCGATCAGCGTCTGCAGCTGGTTGAGCGCGTCGTAATAGAGACCCTCGGCCTCGGTCGCGGCGAGCTCTTCGAAGATCACCGGGCGGGCCGTCTCGAAGGGCACCGCTTCGCCGGGGATGATGGAATTGACCCGGGCGACGATCCACAGGCCGTCGCGCTCGACCGGACCGACCACTTTGCCCGCGCGCGCGGTGGGGGTAAAAAGACCCTCGGCCAGTGCCTCGATCGCCACATCGCTGCGCAGCGCGGAGCGTTCATTCAGGCTGACGAGCTCCCGGTCCGTGGATTCTGACAGCGTGGCACCGCCGGCGAGCTTGCCGAACAGGATGCGGGCGTCGGCCTCGCTGGCGGCGACGGCTTCAGTGAAGGTGCGCCGCTCGGGCCCCGAGAAGCGCTGCGCCTTCATGCCCTCGTAGAATGCGCGCAGGTCCTCTTCCGGGACCTCGACACGGTGGATGAAATCCTGCGGCGACAGGCTGATCACCTCGGCATGGCGCAGTTCCGGCACGCGGAAAGTGGCCTTGTTCTCCTCGTGGAAGGCGGTCAGTGCCGCCTCGTCCGGCGGGTCCACGGGGCCGATCGTGTCGGCCGATACCGTGAACCATGCGACGTCCCGGGTTTCGGCGAGCTGGAACGCGCGGATGCGGGCGAGGGTGTCGGGCGGGGCGAGGGCGACCGTCACCGCACCGCCGATATAGCTCAGTGTCCGCGCATCCTTGATGTCGTTCTCGTAAAGGGTCGGGGTCAGGTTGGCCCGGTTCAGGGCGACGCGATATGTGTCGAGGTCGAACGCACCGGTCACTTCGCTCTGGAAGGCTTCGGTTTCGCGTATGTCCTCGAGGACGGCGGCATCGGTGGCGACCGCGCCGATCCGGGCCGCATAGCCGAGATTGGCGGTGCGTGAGGCTTCGACGGCAAACAGCTGGTCGACGACGCCCTGCTCGACGGCCTGTTCCCGCGTCAGGACCGTGCCGCCTTCATTGCGCTGGCGCGAGAGGAAGAATTCGAGTGTGCGGTCGATGTCACGCACGGTCAGCGACCGGTCGCCGGCGGTGATGATCGACCCGCCCGCGCGCGGCGCAAAGATGTCGGTCGTGCCCCAGACGGCCATGGAGACGATGATCAGAAGGAAGAGCACACCGGAAAATTTCGACCGGAGCAGGTTTCGCATCAGGGTCAGCATGGCGATGGCGTCCTTGGCGACGAGGTGGGATGCGTGCGACTTGTTCGTGCGCGCCTTGCTTGCTAGGCGAGCGGAAACCGACTTGCAAGGAGCCGCGGTGCCATGGCACGCACACTGATTGCCGGGAACTGGAAAATGAACGGGCTTGGTGCGGCCCTGGAGGAGGCCTGGCGGGTCGCGGACGGGCTCGATGCCGCGCACCGGGACGCCGACTGCCTGATCTGCCCGCCCGCGACGCTGGTTGCGGCCATGGCCGAGCGGGTCAGGGGCACGCGGCTGATGGTGGGCGGACAGACCTGTCACCACAAGAAGTCGGGCGCCCACACGGGCGATGTGTCTGCGGCGATGCTGGCCGATGCCGGCGCGAGCCATGTCATCGTCGGTCATTCGGAGCGGCGCGCCGACCATGGCGAAACCGATGAGACCGTCATGCAACAGGCACAGGCGGCGATCGCGGCGGGGCTGACCCCCATCATCTGTGTTGGCGAAACGCTGGCCGAGCGGGATGCCGGCCAGACCCTCGATGTCGTCACGCGCCAGCTCGAGGGCTCGGTCCCGGGCACCGCTGTCAGCGTGCCAGTGATCGTCGCCTATGAACCGGTCTGGGCGATCGGGACCGGCCGGTCGGCGAGCCCCGAGCAGATCGGCGAGGTGCACGGGCTGATCCGCAACGCCCTGCTGACCCGGTTCGGCCCGCAGGCCGGCGCCGCGATTGCGATTCTCTATGGCGGATCGATGAAGCCGGGCAATGCGGCCGGGATCCTTGCCGTCGAGCATGTCAATGGCGGGCTGATCGGAGGAGCAAGCCTGAAAGCCGATGACCTGCTTGCGATATTTGCTGCAGCGGCGGCTTGAACCGCAGGCCGGTGCCACCGACATCGTGGGGGCCGGCGGGGTTGGCGTCACCGGATTTTGCGCCTAGGGAACTCGACTGGATTTTACGCCGGCATCGGATCGCGAGCCGGCAAGGCCGCCCCACGGAACATTGTGCATGGAAAACGTCATTCTCGCCGTTCACATCCTCGCCTGTATCGCCATGACCGTGGCGGTGCTGCTGCAGCGCTCCGAAGGGGGCGCGCTCGGCATGGGCGGCGGGGGCGGCGGCAGCATGTTCTCGGGGCGCGGGGCTGCCAGTGCGCTGGTGCGGACCACGATGATTCTCGGCGGTATGTTCTTCCTCACAAGCCTCGTGCTGACGACACTGGCGGCGCGCAATCCGGAGCGGTCAGCGGTGGAACGGGCGGTGGCGCCGTCCGGCGAGGCGCCCGCCCTGATGGATGCGCTCGATCCCGACACCGACCTGCTGGGCGATCCTTTGGCCGATGACGGGACCCCGGGGGATGCATCGGGGCCAGGTACTGGGGCAGGCGCCGGGCCCGATGCGTCGGATGCGGCACCGGAAGCGGAGCCCGGAGAGGTCGATCCGTTTGCCGACGAACCGGCCGATGCGGGCAATGGCCCCGGCTAGGCGCGCTTTCGCCTTGCAGCGCGCGTGGGTGCGGCGTCTGTGCGCCCGGCAGAGACTTCCGATGCGCGGGTCCGTCGAATCAGTTACGAGCCGACTCCCATGATCCGCTACATCTTCATCACCGGCGGCGTGGTGTCCTCTCTCGGAAAGGGAATCGCGTCGGCAGCGCTCGGCGCGCTGCTCCAGGCTCGCGGCTATGGTGTGCGCCTGCGCAAGCTCGACCCGTACCTCAATGTCGATCCCGGCACGATGAGTCCGCGCCAGCACGGCGAGGTCTTCGTCACCGATGATGGCGCGGAAACCGACCTCGACCTTGGCCACTACGAGCGCTTCACCGGGGTGTCGGCGAAGAAGTCCGACAATGTCACCACGGGCCAGATCTACCGGGATATCCTGCAGAAGGAGCGGCGCGGGGACTATCTCGGCGCCACCATCCAGGTGATCCCGCATGTGACCGATGCCATCAAGGCCTTCGTCCTGTCCGATCCCGGCGAAGGGGTCGACTTCGTGCTGTGCGAGATCGGCGGCACGGTCGGCGATATCGAGGGCCTGCCCTTCTTCGAGGCGATCCGCCAGCTGGGACAGGAGCTAGGCCGCGAACGCGCGGTGTTCATCCATCTCACCCTGTTGCCCTACATCCCGGCGGCCGGGGAAATGAAGACCAAGCCGACCCAGCACTCGGTCAAGGAGTTGCGCTCGATCGGGATCCAGCCCGACATCCTGCTGTGCCGCTGCGACCGGCCGATCCCGGAGACCGAGAAAAGGAAGATTGCGAGCTTCTGCAATGTCCGCCGTGAAAGCGTCATCGAGGCGCGCGATGTCGGCCATATCTACGATGTGCCAAAGGCCTATCACGGCGAAGGGCTCGATGCCGAAGTGCTGTATCATTTCCGCATCGGCGAGGCGCCGCCGCCCGACCTCGCCCGCTGGGAGGCGATTGCCGAGACGATCCACAATCCCGACGGCGCGGTCTGCATCGGACTGGTCGGCAAGTACACCGACGTGCCCGACGCCTACAAGTCGGTGATGGAAGCGCTCGACCATGGCGGGCTGGCCAACCGGGTGAAGGTGGAGATCCGGCTCATCGATTCCGAACAGTTCGACGACGAGGCGCAGCCGCTGGATATTCTCGACGGCGTGCATGGGGTGATCCTGCCCGGCGGTTTCGGCGAGCGCGGTGCGCGGGGCAAGATGCGTGCGGCGCGGTTCGCCCGCGAGAAGGCCGTGCCGTGCTTCGGCATCTGCTACGGCATGCAGCTCGCCGTGATCGAGGCGGCGCGCAACCTTGCCGGGATCGCCGATGCGGCGACCTCGGAATTCGAGGCGGTGGACGATCCGCTCGTGGGGCTGATGGCGGAGTGGACGCGCGGCAATACCCGGGAGGTGCGCTCGGCCAGCGACGACAAGGGCGGAACGATGCGGCTTGGCGCCTATCCCGCCCTGCTTGCGGAGGGCTCGCGGGTGGCCGGGATCTATGGCGCGCCCGAGATTTCCGAGCGGCACCGCCATCGCTACGAGGTGAATGTCGGCTATATCCCGAAGCTCGAGGCCGCCGGGGTCCGCTTTTCGGGCCTGTCGCCCGACGGCCGCCTGCCCGAGATCATGGAGATCCCGGACCATCCCTGGTTCATCGGCGTGCAATACCATCCCGAGCTGAAGTCGCGCCCTTTCGATCCCCACCCCCTGTTCGCGAGTTTCATCGCCGCTGCGGTGAAGCAGAGCCGGCTGGTGTGATCCCGCCTTTATCCATGCCGGGCCCTTGCCATTCGCCGGTTCGGCCTGTATTGCCCTCGCTTCGGTTTCACGGGCGCAACCTGCCTCGTGCCCTCAAGACGTGCGGACAAGAACCATGGCTGTTCCCAAGAGCAAGATCACCAAGTCGCGCCGCGGCATGCGCCGGTCGCATGACCGTCTGGCGGCGAGCACCTATATCGAGGACGCCGATTCCGGCGAACTGCGTCGCCCCCATCATATCGACCTGAAGAGCGGGATGTATCGCGGTCGCCAGATCCTCGAGCCGCGGGACGACTAGTCCGCGGCGGACCCCCGGGGAGCGGGGGGGGCGCTGTCGCCCGGGCAGGACGAAGGCGGCAGGACAAGGGCAGCAGGACGAAGGCGGCGCAGGGGCTGGCCGGTGCCGCGCTGACCATGCTTGCAGCCGCCGGCCAATCGCCCTATGCGCTGGCCTCATTGCAATCGCAGCATGAGGCGCGCCCATGACCGAAATCGCTGATATCTTCGCCCGCGAAATTCTCGACAGCCGGGGCAATCCCACGGTCGAGGTGGATGTCACCCTCGAGGATGGCGCCACGGGCCGCGCCGCCGTGCCGTCAGGGGCCTCGACGGGCGCGTATGAGGCCCATGAGCTGCGCGATGGCGAGCCGGACCGCTACAATGGCAAGGGCGTCGAGACCGCCGTCGAAGCGGTGAATGGCGAGATATTCCAGGCGCTCGAAGGCCTCGATGCCACCGAACAGCGCATGGTCGACGAGCTGATGATCGAGATTGACGGGACCGACAACAAGTCCCGCCTTGGCGCCAATGCCATGCTCGGCGTTTCGCTTGCGGTCGCGAAGGCAGCAGCCGAATCCACCGGCCTGCCGCTCTACCGCTATGTCGGCGGGGTCAATGCCCGCATCCTGCCGACCCCGATGATGAACATCATCAATGGCGGGGCGCATGCCGACAATCCCATCGACATCCAGGAATTCATGATCATGCCCGTCGCCGCGCCGAGCTTGGCCGATGCGGTGCGCACCGGCGCGGAAGTCTTCCATGCGCTGAAGAAGCAACTGGTCGAGGCCGGACACAATACGAATGTCGGCGATGAAGGCGGCTTTGCACCCGGGCTGTCTTCGACCGACGAGGCCATCGGCTTCATCATGAAGGCCATCGAGACAGCCGGCTACACGCCGGGCGAGGACGTCGCACTTGCGCTGGATGCCGCCTCGACGGAATTCTTCAGGGACGGCAAATATGTCCTCGCCGGTGAGGGCAAGACGCTCGATGGCGAGGGCATGGCGAAATATCTGGAAGACCTCGTCGACCGGTTCCCGATCATCTCCATCGAGGACGGCATGGCCGAGGATGACTGGGAAGGCTGGGCCACGCTCACCGAGCGGATCGGCGAGCGCTGCCAGCTCGTCGGCGACGATCTCTTCGTCACCAATCCCGAGCGCCTCGCCCTTCGTCGACCTCGGTGGCCTCGACGGCCTCCTGCACGTCACCGACATCTCCTG